>JAJFLY010000010.1 GCA_021772455.1 Chlamydiota bacterium | reverse complement strand
ATTTTCCATCTTTGCTTGAGGGTCGTCTTGTACGCCAAGGATTTTCAGCAGTTCTGAACTAACCACGTAAACTACAGTTGCATAAAGCTCCATACTATCCTCCATTTGGATTTGGTAGGGCACTATAACAACAAGTTTAGGTAGCAATCAGGGTCGCAGGGGGGATGATTGTTATTGGTGTGAGGGATCATAATAAAGAAATCGTTGGCATCCAAGATATTTTAAAAGAAGAAGAGCGACTAGCAAGTACTATTGCAGACTCTATTGAGCCGATGATAACACCAAGCTTTCAACTTAGTTCCTGGAGACAGCGCGATCTTTTAGTGATCCATGTACCCTATTCGATAGGTCCATATTACTTGAAAGCTAAGGGAAGGGAAAGTGGTACTTTTATCCGCTTTGGCTCAACGAATCGCTTAGCTGATCGAATGACGATTGAGGCTATAACTCGATCAAAACAACGCCAATTTTATGATGAATTGCCCTGTCATCAAACTTCGATTAGGGACATAGATTTTGATTTAGGGGAGAAATTATTTTCTAGAGTGTCTAAAAAATTTACGTCCCAAAATGCAAGGTCGCTAGAAATATTGATTAATCATCAAGACCACGAATTACCCTCAATAGGTGGGGTCTTGTTATTTGGTATGCTTGATAAACGATTGGAATTATTTCCAAATACTATGGTCCGATGCGCAAGATTTAAAGGTAAAACAAAGGTTAAATTTATTGATCAAGTTGATATTTGCGAACCTCTTGCTTTGGCAGTTGATGTTGCCCTTGAATTTGTGAGGAAACATTCCATGGTGGCTTATGAGATTGGGGCTGTGCGAAGGAAAGAAGTCTTTCAATATCCTCCACAGGTTGTGCGGGAGGCGGTAATTAATGCCGTGGTTCATGCGGACTATTCTATTAAAGGATCTACGATTCAAATAGCTATATTTGATGATCGTATGGAGATTACCAATCCGGGTGCCTTGCCTTTCGGTCTAAGTATGGAAACGGCCCTTTCGGGTTTTTCACAGCTTAGAAATAAAGTGATAGGGCGCGTTTTTAGGGAGCTTGGTCTTATAGAGCACTGGGGAACTGGATTAGGAAGAATGATTGAAATCTGTCAAGAACAAGGAATGTCAGAGCCCTTATTTGAGGAGGTAGACAATTATTTTAAAGTAACACTGTTTCATGGTAACCAGTCACCGCAAATATCAGAAAAATGGGAAGAGGTATTGGTTACATACCTAGGCCAAAATAACAAAATCACAGCAAAGCAAGCGCAAAAAATTTGGGATGTGACTGCAAGAACGACAAGTACACGTCTAAAGAAGATGAAAGAAAAAGGGCTTATCGTTGAAATGAGTACCGGTCCATATGATTCTTACAAAACATTCATCAAACCCGAAAAATAACATAGAGATTCTTATGGCTTAACCATAAGAATCTCGGGCTTGCCTTCACCTTTAGGGTGATTATAGGCCTTGGCGAGGTGGGTGATCTCTACGGTGTGCCCACGTGGAAGGGCTTTGCCGAGAGGCTCTTTGTCTCGCTCGATCAAGACAATCCCTTCTAGGTCACCCTCCTTGTCATAGACCTCGATAATCGTGGCTGTCGAGAGGGCTGGGGACTCCCCAAAGGCAAAGAGGGGAATCACGAAGAAAAAGAGTAAAAAAAAAGTGTTTCATATCCCCACCTTCCATTAGAGCTTGGAATTTGTCAATATTAGTGCATATATTGAAATTTAATAACGTTGATTATAAACGACTTACAAACTTTCTACTGAGTGCTCTCGATGGACTTTTAAATAAAAGAATGTGTATAATAAAGGTGTATGAAATTGTAACAAAGGAGGTTAGGAGAGAGAGGCGGTTAGTGACTAAAATTTTTTAGGGGGAATTTATGTCTAAGATAAAACGTACTCTCTTATACAGCTTGCTTATGTCTAGTTTAGCTATTATGCCTGTATCAGTATTTGCTATGGGTGGGGAGCATCATGGTGATAGCCCTGTGGTTACACCAAAGACAGAAGAAAAAGCAGATGACCAACAACTTCCTAAAGTCGAAAAAGCACGAGGCAGATTCAACTTCGGGGTTTACTACGGTAGACCTTACTACTACAGACCATACTACTACTACTATCCATATCGACCACACTACAATCGCTACTACTATAACAGACCATATTATAGATGGTGATGCGTATGAAGTGGCTAATGTTTAGTATGCTCGTTGGATTGTTCGCGATCGCTCCGTTGGGTGGTTTGGACGCAAATACGCCTACCATCCAAAATGCGGCTATCCAATATGGGCGCACAAGACCATATAGCTTCTACTACCCATACAACTACAGGTATTACTACCCTCGTCCTGAGTATCACCGCAGTAGCCAATCGTGCTACTGGCTCTATACGAATGGGACGTATGTGTACAGCTGTAAGTAGGGTTTAGCTGTGTAAGAGGTTTTTATAGATTTGTTCGTATCGGCTGGTCCTTTGGGATCAGCCGTTTTTTAAAATGGAGGGATTATGGCGAAGTTTTTAATTTGTTGTGTACTTGCTACTTTTGTGGTGGTGCCTGCGTTTTCGCACACCTACGAGCACTTTCGTTATCACCCGTACGCAAATTACCGGTATTATCATCCTCATCCCTACACGCAAAAGGATTTCGATCAATCGAGATATTACCCTTATAAGTACCATTGGTCGGCTCACAGATGGTACGCTCCCTATCGCTACCACGATCATGCTATCTATAATTATCATGAGCACCACTATAGCGAGAAGCTACCGGAAAAGGGTCAGGAGGGTTCGTAGACGGGACGCACTTCAAAGCCCGCTTCGCGGATTGCGAGTATGGCTTGTAGGATGGGCTCCCAGCGCGCTTCTCGGTCGATCTTCAGCAGAACTTGCGTTTTAAGCTTCTCCTCGGGAAGTAGGCCGCGTGCATACTGATGGGCAAGCTCTTGTGCAATCGCTTGTGGGGTCTCCAAGGAGTAGTCGCGCACTTCGGTTACCCATTTATACGTCCCTTCCTCGGAAATGGTGATCTGAATGAGTTTGTAATCTCGAGGGTCGATAAGAGGGGAGGGGGACTCGATTTTGGAGCGGACAAGTTCAATATCTGTATCGCGCATTACAATGCGTGAGACGGCCAATGCAGCAAAAACTGCCAGCATCAAGAAGAGAAAGTCGATCATGGGTGCCATCGAGAGCCCAGTACGCTCTTTTAGCTCTTCGTCAGGGATAAAACTCATGTCTCAATCAAATTTCCAAGTACAAGTGTTTCGTTTTCAAGCATGTTTAGCAGGCGGATGACGCGGAATTTTAGGGTGGCGTAGAAGGCCATGGCTAAAATCGCTACAATCAGCCCGGCAACGGTTGTGCCCACGGCGATCCCAAGTCCGTCGAAAATAGAGGCGAGGGTGTCGGGGGAGCGGTTGACGTCGTAAAAAGCATAAAAGAGGCCGAGCACTGTTCCGAGTAGCCCGAGCATGGGAGCGATGATAGCGACCTCATTGATTAAAGAGATACGCTGCCAAAGGGTCACGCCGCACCGCTTTCCCTCGGTTTGCATCGCTTCGACCATTACTTGGTGGCCGTGGGCTCGCGCTTTGATTCCACAGGCGAGGATGCTACCAGAAAAGTGGTTCACGTGTTGACAGAGATCGAGAGCGGCATCGTATCTTTTTTCTAAAAGAAGTCCGCGTATCTGCTTGAGAAATCCAGGAGGGATAATCAGCGATTCCCGAACCGTTAAGATGCTGTAGAGCCACAGAACAAAAGCAAAGAGGGAGAGTGTAAATAAAATAATGTAGATTAGGGGGGCGGCGCGAAAGACTTGTAAGAGGTCTAAATGAGCTGTTTCCATAATAATTTCTCCAATTAAGAGTGGAGGTTACTCGGGATCGCGAGTAATCTTCAAGCGTAAAATATGGAAACATGTTATAGTTTTGCGCTGTTATGAAGCCAAAAGACCTAAAAGCTGTTTATTCGTGGAAGGAGCGACGTCCGTTGATCGCCGATCGAATCTTCCATGTTCCCAATCATTACGAGCACCACGATGCGTTTGCATTTCCAGGCTGGGATGATGCATCGTTGTTCGGCAACTCCAATCCCATCTGTGTCGAATATTGCGCAGGAAATGGCGCCTGGATTCTTGAGCGGGCCAAAAGCTCTCCTCATTTGAATTGGGTGGCTGTCGAGATGCGCTATGATCGTGTGCGAAAGATCTGGTCAAAAATCCAAAATGAAACGATCCCCAACTTAATCGTTGTTTGCGGCGAAGCGTGGAATTTTACCCACCACTACCTCAAAGAGGACTCGATCGAAGAGGCCTACATTAACTTTCCCGATCCGTGGCCAAAGGAAAAGCACGAAAAACACCGCTTAATGAAGCCACGCTTTCTCGATGAACTGGCGCGGGTATTGAAAGAAGGGAAAAAAGTTACCTTTGTCTCAGATGATGCCACTTACGTTGAGCAGACCACCCAGGTGTTTCACTCCCATCCCCATTTTCATTCTTACTCATTAATGAAAGAGTGTCCTGGTTATGGCACCTCGTGGTTTGAGGATTTGTGGCGTGAAAAGGGAAAGAAAATTCACTATCTACAATTTGTGGCGCAGTAATGGATGCGCAACTCGTCACATTGGATGCCTCCGAGCACTCTTCTTTGAAGTGGACGTTTGAGGTTGGGGAGGCTTCGATTTTGTGGGAGCTCGACTTTGCTCTTGATGAGGGGATTTTAGATGATGAAGCGCGCTATTTAGCCCTTGAGCTTGCTGTCGACCATTTCACTAAAACGGTGTGGCCTAAGTACGAGGGTCAAACCCGTGGTGTTGCTCTCTATCGCGGTCCCTTTTTAGAATCTCTGCTCCACCCTCTCATGCTCCTTGCTTCTCACTTACCAGAAACTGTGCGCCCTTTTGTCTTTTTAGATGTAGATAGATTTCCCGATGCAACGTCTTATTTTCGCGCTGTCAATCCATTCACTCTTGGATCCCTCACACCTATATTAAAGGGAAAGTGGGCTGAGAAATATCCATACGCTTTTCCAGCATTCTATCCTGAGCTCCCTGAAAAGCCGCTTAACCTTGCCGTGTTAATTCCCGAGGAGGGGACTTTCCCGATTCCAGATCAACCGGCGCGGATGATCCCCGAGCAGATTCTCACCCACGAATGGGATGGAGTTGATTACTTACTTGTCGATCCTGCAAGTATTAGTGACCGTTGCCGCCGCAAATTGTGTGGCTTCGAAGCTGCTGGCGGTATAGTTATAAGCTCTCTAGATGACGTAATAGCGCCTCAGCTTCAGGAAACTTCTCAGCCTTCTTCCCTTGACGCTTTGCACTGAATTGGTCGATGATCTTATTCGCTAATTTTTTCCCAAGCTGCACACCTTCTTGGTCAAACGAGTTTATATTCCAGCAAAATCCTTGAAAAGCGATCTTGTTTTCATAGTAAGAGAGAAGCGAGCCGAGAGTGAAGGGATCGAGCCTTTTGCCGAGCAAGATACTATTGGGGCGGTTTCCGGGGAAGACCTTATTAGGATTGTCGCTCTTTTGCCCTTTAGCAAGCGCAATCGACTGCGCAAAGAGGTTAGAAAGGAGTTTTTCTTGTGAAAGCGATCCTTGAACGTTGAGGTCTTCTTGGTATTGCGATTCGCGGAATCCAATAAACTCGCACGGCACGACATTTGTTCCCTGGTGGATAAGTTGGTAGAACGAGTGTTGTCCATTTGTTCCAGGCTCTCCCCAAATGATCGCTCCGGTATCAAAATCGACAGGATTTCCTTGTTTGTCGATCCGCTTACCATTCGATTCCATGTTGCATTGTTGTAGATGGGCGGGGAATCTAAGGAGTGCTTGCGAATAGGGGAGGACCGCGACGGTTGGATAGTGGAGGAAGTTGCGATTCCAAATTCCGAGCATCGCCCCGATTAAGGGTAAGTTTTGGTCGAAGTCGTGGTTAAGAGCGATCCGATCCATCTCGTGGGCGCCCTTCAAGATATTCATGTATTGGTCGAATCCGAGAGAAAACGCGAGCATCACACCGCCGACCATCGATGTGACGGAGTAGCGCCCACCGATGAAGTCCCAGATATAAAAGGAAGCGAGATAGCGCTCTGGATTGTCCATGGGGCTTCCCTCTCCGGTTACGGCGAGAAAATGCTCTTCGGGCTTACACCCAGATTTTTCGAAAAATGCTCGTACGAGTGATTCATTTGTCAGCGTCTCAAGGGTGCCGCCCGATTTGGAGACAACAACGACAAGTGTCTTTTTTGGATCAATTGAACGTAATACCGCTGCTGTGTCATCTGGATCGACGTTTGAAATGAAGTGGGCAACTCTTCCATGTTTTTTGTACGCTTGTAAGGCTACATAGAGCGCGCGTGGACCTAAATCCGAGCCGCCAATTCCAATTTGGATGATATCGGTAAACTTACCTTCTTGATCGACCTTAGACATGAAGGCTTTGAGCTTGTTACACTCAGCTTTAGCCGCAGCTGTTGCTTTCATAGCCCCTTTTCCCTGATTGGGATGCATAAAGAAATCGCGCATCGCCGTATGGAGGACCTCGCGGTTTTCGCTCGGAAAGCCATCGATCTTATTTAGGACATCCCCCCGCTGCATCGCCTCCATTTTGTCGATAAGATGGGCCTCGTGAGAGAGCTCTTTTAACGTGTGCATCACGTCGTCATTCACCCTTTCTGTCCCATAAAGAAGTTTGAACTCACCTGCTTGTGCAGAAAATCTTTCAATTCTCGTTGGAGAGAGGTTCCCCTCGATGGTCAAGTCGTGAGGGTTAGAAGCTAGGCCCTTAAGCACATGTGACGCTTTATGATGTCGAAAAGAAGATTCTTGACCTGTGCGTGTCGGTGAATGACCCATGACTCTCTCCATTTGTATTATTTACCTAAAAACCTATACTAACGCCATGTGCGAGTTTTTTACTACAGAGGAACGGCTGCGACTTTGCCATACCAATCCTCCCTCGTCAGACATAGCACAAGGCTATGTCCTCCTCGTTCGGACCACTTCGCTTTGATCTGGCTTTGTCTCGTTTGCTCCTCTGTGGCAATAAACTCGCACACGGCGTTATACTAAATTTCAGGTAACAAATGAAAGAGAAAATAAAAAAACGTTTGAGTCATTGTATCGCAGGGAATGAGCCATTCACCCCTGGATCTGAATATATCTCCCTCCTCACCTCGACAGATGAGGGATGGGAACGGGCCGATTATTGTCTCGAATGTTGGGAAAAAAATAAAAAGCCGGGACAGTTTTGGCGCGGAAAGATCCCCGAAAAGAAAGTGAAGAAACTCTCTCCGGACGAAAAAGCCCTCGAGCTGTTTCGAAAAACAGAGGACCAAAAACTTCTCTCTGTTTTGGCTCTCTACCTAGTAAGGCGGGATCAGGCCGTGCGTAGATGCGAAACCTATTATGAAATTCCCGAGACAGGCGAGGTAATTGTCGTTCCAAAAATGAATCTCTCGCCCGAAGAGGGGAAGAGGGTGGGAGAAGAGCTTGTCCGATTGCTCGATGAATCATCTTAGTGACTTTGTAGCCTATCTACAAAGTGAAAAAGGGCTCTCACATAATACTGTGGAAGCTTATGAGCGCGATATTCGGACGTTTTTAGAAAAATATCCGATCGGCATCGAAGGTGTGATTCAACACCTCGGCGACCTAAAAGCATGGGGATACGCCTCCTCATCCATCGCCCGTTGTTTAATTGCTCTCAAAGTCTTTTTCCGCTTCCTATTTCGCGAACACATTTTGACAGAAAATATAAGCCTGCTGCTTGAAACACCGAAAATCTGGCAGCTCGTTCCCGAAGTATTGACGCAGGAGGAAGTGACACGCCTACTTGCAGCGCCCGATCCACAAATTTTTCTTGGAGCCCGTGACAGCGCCATCTTAGAGATGTTCTACGGAAGTGGCTTGCGTGTTTCTGAAGTGTGCGCCCTCACACTCTACTCCATCGATGAGACGAGTGTAAAAGTTACCGGAAAAGGGGGGAAAGAGCGCGTCGTTCCGGTCGGGCGTGCTGCCCTTAAAGCCGTTGACCACTATCTGTTAAACTATCGAGATCGGTTTAGTGGTGACGCCCTTTTTGTTACAAGTCGAGGGAAGGGGATTGAGCGAGTAGGCGTTTGGAAGATGATTAAGCGGTACGCCATAAAAGCTGAAATTCAAAAAACAATTTCTCCCCACACCCTGCGCCACAGTTTTGCTACCCATTTGCTTGACCATGGCGCCGATTTACGCATCATTCAAGAAATGCTTGGACACGCCCACATCTCCACCACCGATCGGTACACCCACGTGAGCCAAAGCCGACTGCAAGAAGCTTTTTCACAATTTCATCCTCGCAAATAAATGAAGCGATTTTTATAATCTGCCCTCAATAATTAAGAGGTTTTTATGACAGCTTGTGTTGCAAATATTCGTTCTTCTAGTCGTACCACTTTTCTGAGTGTGGTTGCTGGATCGCTCTTTTTAGCCCTCATGTCGCAACTCTCTCTCTACCTATGGTTCACCCCCGTGCCCCTCTCTATGCAGACCCTTGCTGTCTTGATGCTCGGAGCTGTTCTGGGGCCCAAGCGTGGAAGCTTAGCTGTCATAGCCTATCTCACAGAAGCTTCTCTTGGCCTTCCCTTCTTTGCGGGGGGCGCTGCTGGACTTGCGACGCTCCTAGGCCCTAAAGGGGGCTATCTACTTGGATTTATCCTCTCTGCCTTCTTAGTAGGCTTCCTGCTCGAAGGAAAGAAAGGCTATCTAAGGACCTTAGCGGCGCTCTCTGTCGGTACCCTTGTAATCCTCGCCTCAGGGGCTCTTTGGCTTAGCTTCTACGTCGGAGGGCACAACGCTCTTGCGATGGGGGTCTATCCCTTCCTAGTAGGGGATCTGCTCAAGGTCGGCGCTGCAGCGGCTCTCCTTAGACCCTGATTGCTACCTAAACTTGTAGTTTACGTGGTTAGTTCTGAACTGCTGAAAATCCTTGGCGTACAAGACGACACTCAAGCGAAAATGGAAAATGCGGAAGTGATGACTTTTGCAGTTGTATCTGTCGCACCCAAACGGTTTCTAGACGAGGTTTAGGAAGCAATCAGGGTCTTAGATTTTTTAGTTATTAAAATTTTCCATCTTGGCTTATGGTGGCTGCTAAAAACAAGCTGCGGGGCAAATTATGGGAACATCAGGAGTTGGAAGGGATCGGCCAGCCGCCTCAGGATGGACAAATACCCATCTATGCACGGTAATGGGCGCCTTATGCACAACAGTCGCCGTGGCAGCTCTTTTGCTTGTAGGATTTGCAGTCCTAACCTATATGCAACTTAATGGGCTTGAATTCAGTCGAGCTGGCTTCTCGGTGGTGGGAAACAGGGTCATTCAATTACTTTCTTATATTGTCTGCGATTACAGCAAAGTCCAACCGGTTATTCCCCTTTACTAAAAAGGGGGCAAAAAATGCCCCCTTTTTTCAGCAGCAAGGTTTTTGATTGCCTGTCATCTTTTTAACATCGGATAGATAGGGTTCTTGAGCTTCTAGATTGGTGAAAATAGTGCCCATAACATTCTTTACCCAAACATCTAACCGATCATTAAGACGGTAGTAGACCCACTGACCTCTCCGTTCATCCAACACAAGCCCCGACCTGCGAAGCGCTGAGAGATGGCGCGACACTTTTGGCTGAATACTCTCTAGGATCTGACTAAACTCACACACGCAAAGCTCGCTTTTTTTATGGAGCAGCGAGAGGCAGCGCAGGCGCGTTTCATCGGATAAAAGTGTAAACAGCTCTTGTGGAGCAAGCGTCATTTTTTCGTCCTAGATTTTACCGCTTTTATTTTAGCAGAAATAACATAATTTTCTGAATCAGAACCTGGAACCCAATCTTTGATAAACATACGGCTCTCTTCCTGTGTTTCAATTACAATATCTGTAAACCCTGCCTTGGACAGCATCTGCTTGAGTTCTTTGATAGAGCTTGAGCCAGAGATGCAGTTGCAATACAACTCTTCATTTTCCACCATCTCTTTGGGCAGGGGCTTTAAGGCAACCATATCCGAAATGGCGAGTCTTCCGCCATCTTTTAGAACGCGAAACGATTCCTTAAACACTTCCTCTTTGTGAGTAGAAAGATTGATGACACAATTGGAAATAATCACATCGACAGTTTTATCTGGCAGGGGCAGGTGCTCGATCTCTCCAAGCAAGAACTCGACATTTTTATACCCTCCTGCTTCAGCATTAGCTCTTGCCGAAGCGAGCATCGCAGGCGTCATATCAACCCCATACACCTTCCCTTTGGGACCAACTTGACGACTCGCTAAAAATACATCAAACCCACCGCCAGCTCCCAAATCAAGGACAACTTCACCCTTTTTTAGGTTTGCAATCGCTTGTGGATTACCACATCCAAGGCCCATATTGGCACCTTCTGGGACGCTCTCGAATTCTTCTTGTGAATATCCGAGCTCTTGAGAGTATTCGGCATCGGGCTTAGCTGAAACACCGCAGCAACTGCGAGAATTTCCACATTTTTCGTTTTGGTTGCTCGATTCAACCACGCGGCCGTAGGCATCTCTAACCTCCTTTTTGACCTCTTCAACGTGCTTGCTCTTGGCGGCTATATACTGGACATGTTCGACTTTTGGGGCTTGGTAATAGTAATCCATGGTTTGGGCACTCCTATATTTATGTGTTTATATGTATATACGTATATAAGAATATATATTCTCTGTCAAGGAAATGGGGGTATTAATCAAAAATTAACAGGATTGTGATATAATAATTCTTTAGAAATTAGGGGGTTATGACAATGTTGACTACTGTATATAGATCTACCGTTAGTTATTTTGATTTAGAAAGCCGCTTGAAAACACAGCGTCGCAAGAATCTTCTTATTGGTTTTACGACTTGTTTGATTGGTGTTCCCATCCGCTTCAATCTATTCTAACTTCTCTGATCGGAGAGGCCTAGATACATCTCGGGGTGTTTTTTTAGCCAATGAATGAGGTAACGTGTCGTCTCGGGATTCTTCTGCAAGAAATTGTGGTAAAATTTCTCTCCAACAAACCCTGTACTCAACGCTGCGTTGATTTCAGGCTCTTCCCAAACTAAATACATGCTATAGAGAACTTTAAAGAGCGAGATCTCTTTATCTGATGAATATCCTGGAAGAAAATGACGCCCATGGATTTTTCGATAGGCGTGTTGCGCCTTATCGGCCGAAATAGCGCCTGCAGAGCGATCGGTAGAGTTGTGGCAGTTTTTGTTATGTAAGTAACCAAGGTCGTGGGTAAGTGTGTTGAGATAGAGGAGTAAATCTATTCCCCGTAGAGCTTTTCCGTCGGGTTTCTTCCCTTTTAAGAGTGCCAAGCCAGCATGGGTTTGGGTATTCTTTGGCAGCTCTTCCAGTTGAGCAATAAGCTCTTGTTTGACCGCTCGAAATGCATCTACAAGTTCAAGCACAAGCTTTTGGTGAGCGAGAAAATCTCTCTCATAGGCACTTTTGTCATACTTCTCTTTAAGCTGGGCGAGGGATTCTGATTTTAGGCCTTGGTTTTGCCACAGATCACATAGAATCGTGATCAGCGCTTCATCGTTGATATCGCATATCGTGGCGCCCATCTCGGCAGGAATGGGATACTTGTTGAAGGCGTTAAATGAGAGGTTCGAATGGAGGAGGTTGATACGGACATAGCGGTCAGCGCCAATCTTAAGCACTTTCTTGTTTAAACTGCGAATAGCGGCGTGCTGATCGGTGATCAAGCTCATTTCTTGCCATGAAAAGAGAGAGGTGAACAGGATGGTGGTCTCTTCAACTTCTGGGGCTGTCTCTAAAATTGAGACCTCTTCTCCCTTTATGTTCAGAATAAAGAGCACTTGCTCAAGAAGGTGATTTTCTATGCTTAACTCACCTGAGTAACTCCCAATCCACTCCCTAGTTTCAGAGTCAATGGCACACCGCTGATTTAAAACTCCCTTTACGCCAGGAAGTGAGTTATCCCGTGTTCGAATGCTTGAGGTCGCCTGGTCAGCAAGAAAGTGGTAGTCGACTTTCCCAGATTCAATTCCCTCTACCTTGTATTTCGCATATTTTGTCGTGAGGGCAATTTTTTCGATTTCGCTGCCTTGCATCACCTCCAAAATCGATGTGATTGGGGGGCGTTCGACAAAGTTCAAGATGCTAAACAAGATCTCATTGCGCTCTTGATAGCCAAGAGCTGCCATTTGCAAATTTAGTTCGGTTAAATCATCGATCAAGCTCTCATTTTTTCCCGTAATCGTGGTCATCTTTTGACAAATTTTAAAAGGGCTTTTTCCAGTAGGGATGGTAAAATCGCGATATCCAAGTGCCGCGGCCGCTTCCTGAGCTGCCTTGTAAAAATTATCCCGCTGCTTTTCATTGGAGAAGAAAAATTCGCGAAGAGGCTCTTGTGCCAAAAGAAGTGCTAGTACGGTTTTAAATTTTGCCTCGCTGGTTAAGCGATCGGTTGGAACAAGCATGGGCACTTTTTTGAATAAGAAGGATTGAACCTTTAGAGTGAGTCGACGTAAGAGAGGGAGATTTTGGGTGTAGCTCCACTTGCGTTGGTGAATTGCTTTACTAGATTCGTTAAAACCAGTTTTTGGCGCGAGGGGGTGAAAGAGGGCGATTTCATTAATTCGCTCATCTTCTTCTTTAAGATAAATTGATATCTGAGATATTTCTTCTAATAATTCTTGCATAACTACTATATGAATAACTTTTCGTATTATAGTATTTTTTGTTTTAAATTTGAATAATTATTTAAATAATTAAGATTGAGCACAATGTCTCTTGAGATAAATATTTTTTTGGTCTAGATTTTGGAAAACAATCTGGGGTTTAGCATGAAACGTATCGTCGTAACAGGGGCAACTGGACAGATTGCCTACAGTCTTTTGTTCCGTATCGCACACGGAGATCTCTTTCCTCACTCAGAACCGATCGCTCTTCACCTTTCTGACCTTCTAGGAACGGAGGCAATGATGGAGGGGGTGGCGATGGAACTAGAAGATTGCGCCTTTCCTCTACTCAAAGAGATCCATTTTGGCTCCGATTTAGAAAAACAATTCGATCAGGTCGATATCGCACTGCTTGTCGGCGCAAAACCGCGCGGGCCGGGCATGGAACGGGCCGATCTTTTGATGGATAACGGCAGAATTTTTGTCGATCAGGGGCGTGCTCTTGGCTCCGCTGCAAACAAAGATGTCAAAGTGGTCGTCGTGGGCAATCCGTGCAACACCAACTGCCTTATTGCAATGAGTCATGCAAGTACATTGCCGCGGCAAAATTTTCATGCGATGATGCGCCTCGATCAAAATCGCGCCCAGGCTCTTTTGGCTAGAAAGGGGAGCGCTGAGGTTGAAGAGGTGAAGCGGTTGACGATTTGGGGGAATCATTCTGCGACTCAAGTTCCCGATTTTGTGAATGCGACCATTAAAGAAAAAAAAGCGCTAGATGTTATCAAAGATCCTTCATGGTTTCAGGGAGACTTTATCGAAACAATTCAAAAGCGAGGAGCTGCGATTATCGCGGCGCGTGGCAAATCCTCGGCAGCTTCGGCGGCAAACGCTGCGGTTGAATCGGTCCGCTCTCTCTATACACCAACGCCTGCTGGTGAGTGGTTTTCATCGGCTGTCTGCTCAGATGGAAATCCTTACGGAATTGAAGAAAACTTGGTATTCGGGTTCCCGTGCCGCTCAAAAGGGGATGGAAATTATGAGATCGTTCCCGATCTTGAATGGGATTTTTTCCTGAAAGAGAAGATTGCGGTGACCCAAAAAGAATTGATCTCTGAACGTGTGTGTGTTGAAAAGGAATTATTATGAGCCTATTTGAGATTACCAAAGAACACTTAGAAACAGGTTTACGCGGTTTTCCAGTCGGCTACTGCGTCACTTCGAGTGTCGACCCGCAAAAGGGACTTTTTTATACAGATCGTCCGCTTGCAGAGATTGCCTCTTGGGAGCCCGAGCGTGTGATCTATTTGCTTTACCATGGGAGCGATCCGAGTCAAGAGGAGTTAGGAGCGTTTAAACGCGACCTTCAGAAGCGTGCATTATGCTCAGAAAAAACTCTCGATGCCGTAACCAAGCTTCCACGTGAAGGGCATCCGATGGCTCTTTTCTCGGCTGCAATTTTGATTCTAGGGATGGAGGCTTTAACGGATGATTACCGAGAAGATTGTCTCAATTTAATCGCCAAGCTTCCTCAGTTAACAGCGGCAGTGATCAATCATCATGCCGGTTGGGGGAAAACCCCAGATTCGCGCCCCGAATTGGGATATATGGAGAATTTTGCGCAGATGGTGCGCGCCCCAAACAAGAGCCCAACTCTAACGGGCATTTTCAGCCTATTTAACATTTTGCACTATGATCATGGAGGGGGAAATCTCTCGACATTTGTGGGTAAAGCGGTCGCCTCGGGTCTAGAGGATCTCTACGGCTCGATTTCGGCTGCTATGAACGCACTTGCTGGGCCCAGACATGGGCGGGCAAATCAAGAGTGTTTGGCATTTGTTCAAGAAATGCTCTCAGAAGTAGGCGCAGGGGCTACCGAGTCCCAAGTTGAGGAGGCAATCCGAGGTAAACTCTCCCGCAAAGAACTCGTCTATGGGTTTGGCCACGCTGTGCTCCGCGTCGAAGATCCTCGTGCAACAGTCTTTTACGAAGAGTCGCAAAAGCAGTTTAGCAACGATCCACTTGTGCGCATCGCCTTTCTGATTCGAAAAGCCGGAACAAAAGTTCTCAAGGAAAATCCGAAGGTCGCCTGCCCCTATCCGAACGTCGATGCGATTTCAGGTTCATTATTAACAGCTGCAGGATTTCCCTTTCCCGAGTATTATACCGTTCTGTTTGGTTTATCCAGAGCGGTTGGGATTGCCATCCAAATCGTTTATGAACGGTGCGAGGCGCGCGGCGGGAAGGGAACACCGATTGTTCGCCCGAAATATTTATTTAAACACAGGCACTCCGATGACACTTAAAGATATCGCAGCAATGTTTAACCGATCCCTCCTCCATGCATTTAGCATGAAAAAGTTTTTCTGCCTTTTTGCGACCCTCGTAGTATCGGGAGTGTTCATTCTTTTTTTCGGAGGGCTCTCGAGCTATTCCGTTTCATGGATGAAACTTCCGCTTCAATTCATCCCTCTATTTTTGATAATCGGGTTGGTTATGGCGGCGGGAATTTTTTTAATCCGCCTCTATGAGAAAGAGTTGGTAGGTGAAAAATCTGCCGTTTGGCAAACAATTGGTCAATCATGGGATGTTCTCTTAAAAGCGGCCTATTTAGCGCTACCCCTACTTTTTGCATTTTTTATCTGTTGGGTTTTGATCGGAATTTTGATGCTTCTTAAATCGATTCCCTTTCTAGGGCATATTTTGGGCATCCTTTTGGCATTTGTCCCATTTGTGCTCAATTTTGCGATTATTCTGCTCTTTTTGATTGCACTACTGGCCTTCTTTTTTCTGGCGCCCTCACTGGCAGGTACAAATCGTTTTGAGCCTAAAGCGATTTATCACCGTTTACGCGCCGATCTTTTCTCGAATCTTCTATTGCTCGGCATTGCCTACCTGCCTGTATGGATTGTGTGGAAATTTGTGAAATACGCTCTTCTGATGACTTTACAGCTCTATTCGTCTGGAGACTCTCAGGTTGAAATGCTATTGCAAGGTTTCTTTATCTTGTTCCCACTAGTTGCCATTCTCACACCAGCTGTGACGTTCTTCTTCAACTTCTCCTATGAAGCTTACCTGTCTCTCGCAAAGGATCAAAAAGAGAGGGTGTAGCGAATGTCGCTTGGGAGGTGAGCGATACTTTTGGAGATCATCGCCCGTGCCATGCGCTTACCTACCCATGCATGGTACAAAAGTCCCTTTGATCCCAATCCTGTGAAAAAATAGAGCTTTTCGGAAGCTTGCCCAACAAGGGGAAGGTGACTTTGGGTTCCTGCACGAAAACCAGCGCGACAATCCAAGATTTTTGCTTTCTCCAGAGCTGGAAAAAATGAGGTTATATTGGGAAGGATTTCGCTCGCTGCTTTTTCCTGGTCTGCTTGAGTCGAATCAAAGTCGCGCTCGAACGTCGCCCCGACAATACATCTTTTTTGGTCTCGGCTCATCACGAGGTGTTTGTTTGAAATCAAGCTCATCTTGGGCGGGACAGCTCCCTCTGGCCATTCGAGTTCGAGAATCTGTCCCTTAATGGGAGTGAGGGGTAGATTTTCAAGTGAGGGGATGTTTTTGGATGTTGGCCCCATTGCAACTAAGACTTGATCGTAGCGCTCAAGATCGCTTTTCTTGATCATGGCGCTTTGATGGTGCTGGACGCCAAATTTCGCAAGCGATTGCCAAAGCCCTTGTAAATAGGTCTGCACATCGATCGTGAGTCCATCCTTGATATAGAGCCCTCCGCTTTGTTCAGGGAGGTAGAGGCCTGGAACTTCGTCTACACAGCGCTTTTGGTCCCACCATTCGGTATCAGAGTGTTTTTCTGAACACGCTTTAAACGCAGTTTGCTGTAGCTCAGTAAGGGCTGGACGCAAAATCCCTTTCGAAATAATCACGGATTGATCAACGCCCTGGCTTGCAACGGTGATAAGTCGGTGGGTATCTTTTAAGCAATATTCTGCGCGCCAGCTTGAACGTGCCTCTCTTCCGGGATATGTATGGAGGAGACCTGATGAGAGACCTGAGACACCTCCACCGATCGGCTCGGGATCGTATAAATCGATCGAAACAGCTCCCTTTTTATAATGGATAAGGAAGTAAGCTACAGATAAGCCGGCAAACCCCGCTCCTAAAATCGCAACACGCATCGTTTTTCTTTCAATGACATCTTAAATTCATTATCATTGTACAAAAAACGGTAGCAAGTCAATGAGTAAGCCTAAAAAGGAAGTTCAGAGCCTGATTTTCATGCTCTCAAGCGCAGTTTTTGTCGCGTTTGTTGTGGTCGTCTGCCTAGTTTACTATTTTGGTTCGTCTGGGACCTATCTTTTGCGCGATATCTTGATTTCACCCGATGCACTCAAGCGCATTTCTTTTACTGAGGAGGATTCCTCTTTTGTGTTTAATAAGATCGAATTTGTCCGCGCCGATAGTCACGGGCGAGAATGGGGGCGCTTTGCTGTCAGCAAGCAGAGCTATGAGGCGTTTTATAAACTGGTCGCACATGAGCGGAGCTTGCCGCGCATTTCAGATGAGATGATTCAACAATTCGCTATCATCGTTCCTTCCGTATTGACAATCATGGTGCAAGCGCGTGATAATGAAGGGGCGCGAGGGAGTGGCTCCTTTTTCCAACAGGTTGAGTTTTTGGATAATGAGGACCTCTTCCGGGTACAAATGCGCGATTCCGGTGAGACCTGGATCTATTTCAGTTATCCCGGAATTTATAATAAAGTTGTCGAACTCTTTGCTCCTACATTAAGCTAATGGAATTTCTATTTTTAGGCACAGGTGGTTCTTCAGGTGTCCCGATGATCGGGTGCGGCTGCCCAGTCTGCACATCACAAGATCCATGCAATAGTCGCCTTCGACCATCGGGTTTGATAAGAGTCAAAGGCAAAACTCTCTTAATCGATTCGGGTCCCGATTTCCGTGAGCAGGCGCTAAAATATCATATCGACCACCTTGATGGCGTTCTCTTGACCCATACGCATTTTGATCATGTCGCTGGACTCGATGAGCTTAGAGCTTATTATCTTCTCCATAGAGAACGTCTTTCCGTCCTTGCTTCGGAGGTCTCCTTACACGACTTGAAGCGGCGCTACGACTATCTTTTTAAGGAAAAAAGCTCTGGAATGAGTTTGGCAGCCCAACTCGATTTCGATGTTTTAGAAAAGAGCCGTGGTGAGACAACTTTTTGTGGAATTCCTCTTTGCTACATGACCTATGAACAGGGTGGAATGGAGGTGAATGGCTTCCGTTTTGGATCTTTTGCGTATGTCTCGGATATCCGAGACTATCCAGAATCTCTCTTTGAAGATCTCGAAGGAGTTAAAGTCCTTGTGCTTGGTGCGCTTCGCCATGAGCCATCTGTCATGCATTTTAATATTGAAGAGGCGATCGCTTTTTCTAAAAAAATTGGGGCAAAAGAGACCTACTTTACTCATATTGGCCACGAACTTGAACACGAAAAAACAAATGCCGCACTTCCTTCTGGATTTTTGTTGGCGCACGATGGGCTATTGCTGGAGCTAAACGATGACGAATGAAGAAGAATTAGGGATAGATCTAAAAGAGGGCGTCGAATCGTCAGCTCTATTAGTCGGGGCTTATCAAGGAAACACAAATCTCTCAATATGCCAAGAGCATCTCGAAGAATTAGAGAACCTTGCAGAAACATTTGGTGTGCCGGTTCTTGAGAAAATTCCTGTTCACCTTCGGAAAATCGAAGCGGCGACCTACCTGTCAAAGGGAAAGCTTGAAGAGATTGCTGAAAAGGTTGTTGATACCAAGGCAAACCTTGTGATTATTGATGAAGAAATCTCGCCAGCACAACAACGCAACCTCGAAAAACTCTTGAAGGTTGCTGTGATGGATCGCACTGAATTAATTTTAGAGATTTTTGCCCAGCGTGCCCAAACAAAAGAGGCTCAACTGCAAATCGAACTTGCTCGCACACGCTATGAATTTCCTAGGCTCAAAAGGCTGTGGAGCCACTTTTCTCGCCAAAGAGCGAGTGGTGGATATCTAAAAGGAGAAGGGGAGAAGCAAATCGAGATCGACCGCCGCCTGCTTAATCGGCGCCTTACACGCCTTGAACAAGAGTTGAAGGAGATCAAACGTTACCGTCAAACCCAAAGCGCTGCAAGACGTCGCTCCGGGGTTCCAACATTTGCGATTGTTGGCTACACAAATGCTGGGAAGTCGACCCTTTTAAATGCCCTTACCCAATCTGATGTTCTTGTTGAAGATAAGCTTTTTGCAACGCTCGATCCAACCACACGAAAATTTCAGCTTCCTAACAACGAAGAGGTGCTCCTAACCGATACGGTCGGTTTTATTCGTAAGCTTCCCCACTCACTTGTGGCAGCCTTTCGAAGTACTTTAGAAGCCGCTTTGCACGACGATGTGCTTTTGCATTTAATCGACGTTTCCCATCCCCTAGCCGAAGAACACGCCGAAACAACGCGCACCTTGTTGAAAGAATTGAATGCTCAAGATGAATCGATTTTGACAATTTTAAACAAAGTCGATCAATGTCCCGATCAGCAGATGATTAGTCGCTTGCGTATGCATTATCCAAACACTGTGGCGATTTCTGCAACAGAAAGAACGGGGTTCGATGAACTTGCCCAGATGATGATGCGTGAGCTTCTGGAGAGGCGGAAAATTGTAAAATTAAAAGTCCCTCAAAGTGAATATGCTCTGGTTGCTACCTTACGGAATGAGGGGAAGATCTTATATGAAGAATATGAAGGGAATGATGTGATTTTACGTGCTGAGGTTCCGATTAATTTGTTACACAGATTTGATGTCTACCTAGATGAAGATTAAAAGCCTTCCAATCGAAGAGCGCCCTCGAGAGCGGTTAGAAGAGCACGGGGAGCACACACTCTCTAATACAGAGCTACTCGCTGTGATCCTTGGGAGCGGCACAAAGGGGAAATCGGTTATCGCCCTATCCCAAGAACTCTTGGCACAATTTGGATCGCTATCAGCTCTTGCGCGAGCCAGCTTGAACGATCTTTGTGCACACAAGGGATTGGGGAAGGCAAAGGCCATTCAGCTTAAGGCGGCGCTTGGATTGGGTCAACGCCTCGCTCGCGAGGGAGGCACACCTAAAGAGCCCATCACCACCCCCGAGCAAGCTTATTATTGGATCCGTGATCGGATTGTCCATCAAAGAAAAGAAGTTTTCGGGGTGATCCTCCAAGATGTGCGGGGAAATGCTCTCCGCTGGGAGGAAATCTCTGTCGGAACCCTCACCCAAACTCTTGTCCACCCCCGGGAGGTATTCGCTCCCGCAATCGAGCATCAGGCAGCCAGCCTCATTTTAGCCCATAACCACCCAAGCGGAGACCCCACTCCTTCACTACAGGACATCGCCCTGACCCGCACTCTCCTTCAAGCCAGCCAAATTCTTGGCATTCCCATAAACGACCATATAATCATAAGTTATTTAGGTTTTGTATCGTTAAAGCAAGAAGGCATAATTAAAGTTTATTAAATTAAACAAATTAGTTATATAATTATAGGTATGAAGATAACCTCTGACAGATTTGAAATTAGCAGTTCTGAGAGCGTCTCCTGGAAGGATGTAAAGACATTACGTCTTAATAATGGGAAGCTTGCGCTCGCCTTAAGTGACGGACGTGTGATTGAGCTCTCCGATGTACGTCCCAGTACGATCGACACAGCTTTTCGTACCTACGAAAAATATCTCAAGGATCATCCCGAAAAAAGAAAACGCTAGTAACGACGATTGTTGTTGGGGTTGCATTCCGACTTTGGATAACGGCTATGCCACTCTAAAGACCCTGATTGCTACCTAAACCTCGTCTAGGAATCGTTTGAGTGCGACAGATACAACTGCGGAGCTGAAGGCAAGGGTTCCTCCCTTGCCGAGGCGACGCAGGCAGTAGATGGCGTGCTCAAACGGTTCCTAGACAAGTGAAGGGTTGCAAAGAAACGAGAAGCTGTAGGCTAAAATTGTACAGATCACTTTGAGTAAAAATCCTTGTTCCGTCCTTACTTTCAGGTACCTAGGTAATAAATTCGCTAATGAACTAAAAGCTGTTTCTACAATCTGTCGCCTACTGCTGATTTCACGCTCTGCTTGTCTAGAACGTAGACGTTTTTTCCCTGAGACGCCACGTTTAGCTAACAACTTAATACCTTCATCCTGAAGCACATCTTCTAGATCAAAAGAATTATACGCTCCATCTGCATAAAGAAGAGC
>JAJFLY010000009.1 GCA_021772455.1 Chlamydiota bacterium | reverse complement strand
ATACCTAAAGACGCTCTTCTTTATGCAGATGGAGCGTATAATTCTTTTGATCTAGAAGATGTGCTTCAGGATGAAGGTATTAAGTTGTTAGCTAAACGTGGCGTCTCAGGGAAAAAACGTCTACGTTCTAGACAAGCAGAGCGTGAAATCAGACGAGGTTTAGGTAGCAATCAGGGTCTATGTCGAGATAAAGCACCTTAAAAGTATCAAAGTCAACCTCCGAGCCAAGAGGAATTTGTCTAAATAACTGTTCGAGATATTTCACCTGTGCCTTTCTTGCATATTTTGCAAAATCCTCTCGATAGGCTGCCGCTATTTGTTGCAGTACATTGAGAGATGAAAGTCTATAAGCCTCTTATACATGGTTGTTTTCCAGGGTAAAATATTAATATTACGGTTGTAATACAACCCAAATTCATCACTTTTTTGGCTAAATTCCAAGGCAAAAAAAACTGGTTCTTTTCAAGTGAAGAGAGCTATTCTTCTAAGGCATATGAAGATTATTATTATTGGAGCAGGGATTTCGGGGCTGGCAGCTGGATGGTTCCACAAGCAAAAAGGGCACGATGTCACCATTTTAGAGAAAAGCGCAAGACCTGGCGGCTGGATCCGCTCTAGCTGTGAAGAGGGCTTCCTCTTTGAGCAGGGGCCCCGTGGCTTTCGACCGGCTGGCAAAGGAAAAAGAACCCTTGAGCTTGTCAAAGAGCTAGGCTTGGAAAAAGAGCTTGTCGCCGCCGACCGTGCCGCTCGTAAGCGGTATGTCGCGATGAAGGGACGTTTGCGCCCCTTTTCGCCCCCCCTTCTCTTAAGACTCGGGGCGCTTAGAGCATTTGTGCGTGATCGCTGCACCCCTCCGACGACTGCCGATGACGAGACCATTGCCGATTTTTGCGCGCGCCGTTTTAACCGCAAACTGACAACGTGGCTAGTCGACCCTCTCGTAAAGGGAATTTTCTGCGGCGAGGCTGAGGAACTTTCGATGCGAAGCTGCTTTCCACGCGTTTGGGAAGCCGATAAAAAAGGGTCTGTCACACGCAACCTCTCAAAAGGAAAAGAAAAACCTCCAGCAAGCCTCTATTCTTTTCGTGAAGGAATGGAAACGCTTCCCAAACGGCTTGCTGAGCTCTTAGAAGAGAATATCCAGTATGAAACCCCGATCACTGATCTAGATAACCTTGAAGCCGACCGGGTGATCGCTGCCGTTCCAGCCTATGCGCTTACCGATAGGCATCCATTTATATATGCTTCAATGACAGCTGTGAGTTTAGGGTGGAATGGAAACCTTTTACCGAAAAAGGGTTATGGATTTCTTATCCCCTCAGCAGAAAAAGAAAATATCTTGGGTATGACGTGGGATTCAGACATTTTTCCTGAGCAAAATAATGGGGAGCAAACACGTGTTTGCGTGATGATTAAAGGAGAAGCGACGCTTGAGGAAGCACTGAGAGCTGTAAAAAAGTATGTCGGCATTGACAGAGCGCCTGACGCCCATGTCATCACTCACGCAACTGAGGCCATCCCCCAGTACCTTTTCGGCCACCATAAGCGGCTCGACTACTTTAAAAAGCAGTTTGATTGCGAGCTCATTGGAAATAACTACACGGGTGTTGGAATAAACGATTGTATAGAGGCCGCATGGAAAAGTGCATCATCATAGGCGCCGGAGCTGCCGGCTGTTTTGCAGCTCTCGCATGCGCTGAAAAATATCCGAACGCTAAAATCGAGATTTTGGAAAAAACACAGCAACCTCTTGCCAAGGTACGCATCTCTGGGGGAGGGCGCTGCAACGTCACGCACGCTTGTTTTGACCCCGAAGCGCTTTGTAACCACTACCCACGCGGGAATAAGGAGTTGCTCGGCCCATTTCATCGCTTTGGACCAACCGACACGATCGAGTGGTTTAAAAAGCGTGGCGTGGAGCTTAAAATGGAGCGTGATGGGCGGATGTTTCCGATAACTGACCGCTCAGAGACGATTATCAACTGCTTTTTGGATGAGATCAAAAAAAGAGGGATCGAGCTAAAGCTTGGCGAAAAAATCGATTGCATTCCGGATGCCGATGCGGTGATTTTAGCAACGGGAAGTAGCCGCCAAGGGTACGAACTCGCTAAGGAAGCAGGCCATACGATTGTCACGCCCGTCCCCTCCCTTTTTAGTTTTAATGTTCCAAGCTCTCCCCTCTTACATTTGAGCGGCGTTGCCGCACCAGACGCAACGGTTTGGCTCGAGGGAGGCTCGCGTAAAGAGCGGGGTCCTGTTTTGATTACACATTGGGGATTTAGTGGACCGCCGATCCTCAAGCTCTCGGCGTGGGAAGCGCGCTTTTTACAGGAAAAAGAGTACCGTGCCACCTGTTTGATCGAATGGGGTGAGGAACTTCCCAAACGCCTTCGACGTGCCAAGCCGGAAAGCCGATTCCAGATCGAGGGGAAAACGACCTACAAGAAGGAATTTGTGACGTGTGGGGGGATCGAGTTAAAGGAAGTGAACTTTAAGACAATGGAAAGTCGGATTCGACCAGGGTTATTTTTTGCAGGGGAAATTCTTAACATCGATGGAGTTACGGGAGGCTTTAACTTCCAAAATGCGTGGACAACGGGATGGATTGCCGGCAATTCGGTTTAACTTTGCGTTTACGGAATGCAGCTTTATCTTGCTCAAGACCTCTTTATAATCCAGAACTCGCAGCAAATCATCGTCAAAACCGCGATCCCTATTTTGCTCGCAAGTTGGCGCGTCTCGGTCATAATTCCCGCCGCAGATCCCACCTTGCTCGAGGGGACCTGAGATAAGGCAAGGGCGATTGTAGGGGAAAAAATCATTGTTGACATTTTTTTCTATCCAAAAAAATCGACTTTTGAGGAGAATTATGGATGAAGTGAGTACGTCCTAGAGATCGTCTCGAAGATACTCACTAACATCACCTTAAGAGGTCAATATGGCAAAAAGCAAACCTGGAAGCAGCAAGCCTCCTAAAAAGTAGTTTTTTGATCTTTGGTCCCGGCAGCAAGTCTGCTGGGACGCCTCATCTTTTAACCGTGAAATACGCAACGACAAATCCAGTCACAGCAAGCACCCCCCCAACAAGAGAAATCGCTGAAAACGCCGCCGCATCCGACCCTGTCTTATGGAGCGTTGTGTAATAGATCGTCGTCAAAACCGCAATGCCAATCGTACTTGCAAGTTGGCGCGTCTCGGTCGTAATCCCGGCAGCCGAGCCCACTTTAGCTGGAGGGACCTGAGAGAGGGCAAGGGCGATTGTAGGGGAAAAAATCAGCGGAATCCCCGCTCCAAAGCAGAGCAAGCCTGGTAAAAAGAGGGGGAGCTTTTCGCTGTTTGCCGTCCCAAGCAACCAAAACATCGCAAAACTAAGCAAGCCAAACCCCATGAGAATAGGGAGGCGCGCTCCAAAACGGTCGCTCAAATACCCTCCTAAGGGTGCCATAAAGAGGACAGGCAAGACCGAAATAAAGATGATCAGCCCTGTTTGGCCAGCGGTGTAGTCGAGCTGCTTTTGAAAGTAGATCGCCCATAGGACGGTCACCATAATCACGCTCTGTGTCAAAAAGATGAAGATGTTCGAGGCGGTGAAGAGAATATTTTTAAAGAAGTGGAAGTCGATAAGTGGATGGGTATTGTGCGTCGAAATCCACCAAAAGAGAAAAAAGAAAACAGGGCTGGCAGATAGGAGGGAAAGGGTTTTTGGATGGCTCCACCCCCACTCATTGCCTTGCATTAACCCAACGACGAGGGTCACAGCAGCACCGAGCATCATCAAAGCCCCCATAAAGTGAAATCGCTCTTTTTTTCGTTTACCAGCTTTTAAGATTAGGAATGCCATCGCTGACCCAAAGATCACGATGGGGATGTTGAGGTAAAAAATGCCGCGCCAGCTGAGATATTCGGTAAAAAAGCCGCCGACAGCGGGCCCAAGAATTAAAAAAATCGAGCTGATCCCGGCATTGATCCCAAACGCTTTGGCCCGCTCTCCAAGGGGAAATGTGGTGGTCAAAAGGGCGCTTGTTGTAGGGACGATCAGAGCGCCACCTGCCCCTTGGATCACCCGTCCCATAAGCAACCACCATTGGGCCGTGCTCATCCCACAGAGAATTGATCCCAATCCAAAAAGGATCAGCCCCCAAACAAATAGGACCCGCTTCCCAAATAGATCGGAGAGCCTTCCGCCGATCAAAAGAAGCGATGTGAGGCTCAAGAGATAGGCGTTGACGACCCAAATCAAAGAAAGTGGGGTGAAAAGGAGCTCTTTTTGGATGGTGGGAAGGGCGACGGGCAGCGCTGTTGCGTCGAGAAAAACGACAGACGTTCCGCACGTTGTGACGAGCAATGTCCACCATTTATTCTTCATCTACATTCCACTTTTGGACGATTGGAAAACGTCTTCCAACTGTAAAGGAGCGTTTGGTCACACGCAGTCCCGGAGGGGCTTGACGCCGCTTATATTCGTTTCGATGAATCCTACGAATGAGGTCTTTAACGAGCGGCAATTCAAGATTTTGTTCTTTTGCGATCTCCACCGGTGAGTGGTGATGCTCGATATATTCCTGAAGTACAAGGTCAATGATCGCATAGTCAGGAAGGGTGTCGCTATCTTTTTGGTCAGGACTCAATTCGGCAGAGGGAGGCTTGTCGAGAATCGCTTGTGGAATCACTTTGACCCACCTGGCAAGCTCATAGATGTGCTTTTTATATACATCGTTTAGAACGCCAAGTCCCCCACACATATCCCCGTAAAGGGTGGCGTACCCCATCGCCATCTCACTTTTGTTCCCAGTGCTCAAAATAAGGTAGCCAAAGTGGTTCGAGAAGGCCATCAGGAGCATCCCACGAATCCGCGCTTGCAAATTTTCTGTGGTCACACCGGAAGGTTTTTCTTTAAAACTTGCATTCAGAAGCTCGAGATAACTCTCAAAGGGGGGTTCAATGGAGATCTCTTGGAGCTCAATGCCCAATTTTTGAGCTAAAACTTCTGAATCGATCACACTTCCTGTTGAAGAGAAGCGGGAGGGAAGGGTGAGGGCCAAAATATTCTCAGCACCTAAAGCTTCCTTAGCGATACACGCAACAACTGCGGAATCGATCCCTCCAGATAGGCCAAAGCAAGCGCGAGAAAAGCCTTGTTTTTGAAAATAATCACGCAAACCAATCACAAGGGCTTTGTACAAATCTTCTACAGGATCGGGTTTAAGCTGGTACGGTTGATATTTTTTTTCCAAATCGATAAGAAGAAGGTCCTCTTCAAATCCCTTTGCATTCTGGACAAGTTCTCCAGATTCATTCAGGTGCATACTATAGCCATCAAAGATCAAACTGTCATTTCCACCCACCTGGTTGCAAAAAAGGATCGGGCACTTCAACGTTTTGGAGGCCTTAGCGCAGACTTTTAAGCGGGTTTCATGTTTTTGCACATAGAATGGAGATGCGGAGAGATTTACCACAAAATCGGGGTTTTGAGTTGCAAGCTCGACTATAGGGTCGCGCGCATAGGTGCTGTATTCAACAGCTCCTGCATGTTGCCAAATATCCTCACAAATCGTGATCCCCACCCGTTTTGAAGAGAGGCTCCATACATCTGTGCGCGCAGCTGGCTCAAAATAGCGCCGCTCATTAAACACATCATAATCGGGGAGAAGCGCCTTGTCCTGAAAACCTACAAGCACCTTATTTTCAATGATCGCAGCCGTGTTATAGAGCCCTTTTTCCCCACCCGATGGATTCTCACGCACCGTTCCGACAATGAGAATGATATTTTCTGTAGCCTCAATCAGCAGTTTGAGCTCAGAATTAAGGGCATCAATGAAGCTGGGTAATAAAAGTAGATCCTCTGGAGGGTAGCCCAAGAGCGCCATCTCAGGAAAAACGACAAGCTCGGCTCCACTCTTCCGCGCTTGTTGAATATAGGTGATAATTTTCTTTCGATTTTCACTCAGAGAGCCGATAACGGGGTTGATCTGAGCGAGGGCGATCTTCATTTAACTTCCAAAGTCATCAAGGACAACGTTTTCTCTTGGAACGCCGTAATCATCCAGTAGCTTCAGGACGCTTGAGTTGTGCAAAGGAGGGCCACAGACATAGTAGAGACACTCTTCTGGCTCTTCCATCTTCTTTAATTGACCCATTTCAAATGCTTTAAAGAGATAGTTTGTTTTAAGAGGATCATCTTGTGGCCAAGAATCTTCCGGTAGGGGTTCAGAGAGGACAAGATGGTAGCGGAAATTATCGTGCTTCTTATCAAGCTCCTCGTACTCTTCTTGATAGATATTTTCTTTCAAGGAGCGCGCCCCATACCAAAAATCGACCTGACGATCGGTGTTTTCGGTGTTAAATATTTGCAAAACATGGCTCCGTCCAAACGAAGAGCCCGCTCCTCCAATCAGGAAAATAAGAGGGCGCTTATCATAGATCATAAAAGATTCGCCATAGGGGCCAGAAAGGTTGACCTTGTCGCCAGGCTTTAAACCAAAGGTGTAGCTCGAACAAATCCCCCATGGAATTTTATCGACAAGCTCACCCTTAATAAAGGGTGGTGTGGCAATACGGATATTGAACTTGAGCGTCCTCCCCTCGGCGGGGTAGGAGGCCATCGAATAGGCACGGATCACCTCACCTGTTGCTAAATGGCTGAAATCTATCGACTTTCCTAGTAATCCAAACTTTTCCCAATCGGTGTGGTACTTGGGATCCATCGTTTTTTTCCAATCGGTGGTCTCGGTCTTAAACGGCGGGACATGAAACTGAAGATAGCCTCCTGAACGGTAAGGAACCTCTTCACCCTCAGGAAGTTCTACAATAAGCTCTTTAATAAAGGTTGCAACATTTTCATTGCTAATGACTTTTGCTTCCCACTCTTTAACCTCAAGGTAGCGCTCTTCAATATGGACATGCATATCGTGCTTTACTTTTAGCTGACACGATAGACGCCACCCTTCGCCAAGCTCTTTCTTATTAAATGTCCCTTTGTCTGTCTCTAGTGGCTCCTCTTTCCCCTCGAGGATTTGCAGTCGACACTGTTTGCAGGTCGCTTTTCCTCCACACGGTGAAGGAACGGGAATCCCTTCAGATGTTAGGGCAGAAAGGAGTGTTTGACCACCCGGAACTGTTTTAGTTAGAGTGTCTTCTTCATTGATTCGGATTTGACAAGGAGCCGTGCGCACCAATTTCTTCTTGGTGAACAAAATCATAATAGTAAGCGCCAAACCGATCACTATAAAAGCGATAATAGCAACAAACGCGAGCGTAAAACCTTCTACAAATTGAGCAAGAATCATATTCTTTTATAATACCTTTTCTGGTATCCCTTTTCAATATGAAACCTAGAGAAAGTTGGGGAAGTCGCTTAGGCTTCCTGATGGCAACAGCTGGTTCAGCAATTGGGCTGGGTAGTCTGTGGAAGTTTCCGTATGTGACCGGAGAGAATGGTGGAGGCTTCTTTGTCTTAGCCTATCTGGTATTTACATTTCTCATTGGTGTTCCGATCTTTATGGCCGAATTGATGATCGGAAGATCGGCCAAAAAAGCACCTGTCGGTGCGTTTACTGAACTCGGCGGAATCCGAAAATACTGGCGCTTTGTCGGTTGGTCGTGCGTCTTTGTCACCTTTTTAATCACCTCTTATTACTCGGTTGTCGCAGGGTGGTCGCTCAATTACACGCTCATGTCCCTCCTCCATTTTTCCGCGGGCAAAACTCCCGAAGAGATCAGCAATGTGTTCGATATTCTCTATAAAGCAGGCGATATCAACCTACTATGGACCTTTTTATTCATCGGGATAACAACCGCAATTGTTTATAGAGGAGTTCGCAAAGGAATTGAATTTTGGGCAAAGATCTTAACGCCAGCCCTTTTGGTTATCCTGGTCCTTCTTTTTCTTTACAGCACAACGCTTAGCGGATTTTCCGAAGCATTTTTCTTTATTTTCAGCCCTGATGCCACCAAATTAAAACCCTCCGGCCTTTTGCAAGCTCTTGGACTTGCATGTTTTACCCTAAGCGTTGGAATGGGGATTTTAATCACGTATGGCAGTTACATGCATAAGGATGATGATATTCCTAAAACAGCATTCACTGTCGCCTCTATGGACATCATCGTCTCGCTATTAGCCTCGATGATGATCTTTCCGATCATCTTTACGTTTGGATTTTCCCCTGAAGAAGGACCGGGCCTATTGTTTAAAACATTGCCAGTCCTTTTCGCCAAGCTTCCCGGCTCACTTATCATTTCCACAACATTTTTTATGCTCGTCGTCTTCGCAGCCCTTACCTCCACCATTTCCATAATGGAAGTGATGGTTGCCAGCGTAACCGAAAATTTTGGGTGGTCGCGCAAGAAAGGGGCAATAACTGTCGGTGCTGCAACCTTTATCTTGGCGATCCCAAGTGCCCTCTCAGGTTCACAAGGGATGTTCAAAAATTGGGTGGCGATGTATGGAAAGAATTTTTTCGATTCGATCGACTATTTCTCCTTCACCTGGCTGCTGCCCATAAACGCTATTTTAACTGCGATTTTTGCTGGCTGGATAATCGACAAGACGGCTAAACGGGGCGACTTTTTAGACGGCTCAACCCTACAGTGGGTCTTTCCCCCCTGGCTCTTTTTAGTGCGATGGGTTGTCCCCGCAGGAGTTGTCTTGATTATGCTCCAGCAAGGTGGTATAATCGATGTCGATTCAATACTCAAAGGGTTCAAATGGGCACATTAAAGATTCATAGCGAAAACATTTTACCGATCATCAAAAAATGGCTTTACTCCGACAAAGATATCTTTGTCCGCGAGCTTGTTTCCAACTCTTGCGATGCAATCTCAAAATTGCGCACACTTTCTGATGACTCTTCAGATGAGTGGCGAATCGACATCAAAATCGACAAAGAAAAGCGTACCCTCACCTTCTCAGATAACGGCATCGGCATGGACGCTGACGAGGTCGAAAACTACATCGCCCAAATCGCCTTTTCCGGCGCCGAAGAATTTGTCGAAAAGTATCAATCTGACAAAGAAGAAGACCAAATTATCGGCCATTTCGGACTTGGATTTTATTCATCCTACATGGTTGCTGAGAACGTTGAAATTCAGACCCTTTCCTACAAAGAAGGGGCCGAGCCAGCCCATTGGAACTGTGATGGTTCGGTAAATTACACCCTCGATAAAGGAACACGCAAGACACGCGGCACCGAAGTGATCCTCTCCCTTTCAAAAGATGAAGATGAATTTTTAGAAGATGCGCAGTTACGCCGTATCTTAGACCACTATTGCAGCTTCCTCCCCTACCCGATTTATCTTAACGATAAACAGATCAATGAAAAGCCTCCCCTCTGGATGAAGCCAGCATCTGAGTGTACCGAGCAAGAGTACCTCGATTTTTACCACCACCTCTTCCCGATGGAACCCGATCCCCTATTCTGGGTCCACCTCAACGTCGATTACCCATTTAACTTAAAAGGGATCCTCTACTTCCCAAAAATCTCTCAAGATGCCGAGATTAAAAAGGAGACGATCAAACTCTTTTGCAACCGTGTCTTTGTCTCAGACAACTGCCGCGATCTACTTCCTGAATACCTCACTATCATGCGTGGAGCTCTCGACAGCCCCGATATTCCCCTTAACGTATCAAGAAGCTACCTGCAAATGGACCGCACAGTCCGCCAGCTTGGAACACATATCTCCAAAAAGATCTCCGACCGCCTAGCTACTCTTTACCGCAGTGAAAAAGAGAAATTTCTCTCCTACTGGGATGATATCGAATTGATTATCAAATTTGGTGCTCTGCAGGATGATAAATTCTATGAGCGCGTCAAAGAGTTTCTTGTATGGAAAAATAGTGACCAAGAGTGGATCACTGTCGAAGAGTACCGTGAGCGCCACCCCGATCAAACCATCTACTACACCTCAGAAGAGGGACATTTTCTCGATTTGTACCGTGAAAAAGGGATCGAGGTCCTTGTTATCAAGCCATCCATGATTGATCAGGCGATGCTTCAGTTCTTAGAGAGAAAAACTAACTCCACTTTCAAACGAATCGATGCCGAACTTGACGAGAAAATCTTAGATCCTTCTAAGGAAAAAAGCCTCCTCGACGCCGATGGACGTAGTGAAGCTGCCAGGCTTGCCGAATTTTTCCAGAACAAACTCGATGTCGAGGTTGAAGCCAAAAGCCTCGCCTCTGAATCGATGCCTGCATTCATTATGCTCAAAGAAGAGGAGCGCCGTATGCGCGACCATTTTGCTCAGCAGAGCCGCAAAGATATGAGCGGCTTTGTTAAGCCCACCTTTGTGATCAATACGAATAGTAAGTTGATTAATGCGATTCACGCTGTGGAGAAATTTGATCCTGAGCTCTCCAAGCAGATGGCTCATGAAGTGTATGATTTGGCATGTCTTTCTCAGAAAGAGATGGACCCTAAGTCACTGAACGCCTTTATTACACGTAGTAATGAGGTGCTCGAGAAGCTCGCCTGCAAAGCAATAGGCTAAAAAAAATACCCCCAATAACTACAATTGCAGTTTTTGGGGGGCATTTGACTTCTTATGAATAGAAGAGAAAATTTAGCTTGAAGCTTCTTGAGGCTTCCCTTCTTCTTCGGCTCTCACTTCAGTGATCGCAGCTTTCACAAATTCGATCTTGCTGCCATCGACCATTTTAACAATGACAGTTTGATCTTGGATTTTGTCAATTGTTCCAACGATTCCCATTGCAGTGACTTTGTCACCTTTCTTCATTGCGCCGCGCTTTTGCTCCATCGATTTGCGTCTTTTTTGCTCAGGACGCCATAGGATGAAGTAGAAAAAGACAATCGCAATCGCGATCATAATCAGGGTTTGATAAAAAGAACCTGAGCTACGTACTGCCTCTTCTTCCTCTGCAAGAAGGGGAAGGGATGCTGAAAATAGAAAAACGAATGATAGGAATTTCTTTAACATGTGGTTTCCTTTAAGTAGGGTATGAAGAATGGATGAGTTTAACAGAGATCATGCGAAAATTCAAGCTCTCTGTGTATGCTTCAAAAAACACGAGGATCTGTATCATGGCATGAATTCTAAAGGTGCTCGTCAGTTGCCGCGCCACTTACATACACTTGCAGGTGAAAAGCTTGACCTAATTGATGCTGCTCACGAGTTAAATGATTTAAAAATACCCCCTGGAAACCGCTTGGAACGGCTGAAGGGAGATTTAAAGAGCAAACATAGTATTCGTTTTAACAACCAATGGCGCATTGTTTTTGCCTGGCGTAGAGGCAGTGCAGAAGAAGTTGAAGTGATCGATTATCATATTATTTTGCCCAAGCTCTAGAGACCACTCCTCAATTTTGGCTCAATCTGCAAATCAACCACGACTTATGGAACGCCTTACAGTATATAGAGGAAGTGCCTCCTGTTCAGGAAGCCATGTGATTGTATTTTAGAAACGCAATATTTTCGACATGGGGAGTGTGGGGAAACTGGTCGACAGGAGCCAAGCGCTCAATCTGGTAGCCCGCAGATTCAAGCTCCTGGCAATTTTCTGCCTGAGTCACGGGATTGCAGGAGATGTAGACAATTTTTTCAGGTTGAAGACTAATCAAATATTGTAAGGCATCGGGGCCAAGCCCTGGGCGAGGGGGATCAACAATGACAGTTGTGGGGCGCTCCTTAAAATCTGATTTGCCGACATCTCCAACAACAATCTCCATATTCTCAACTTGATTGAGCTTTAAGTTCTCATGGGCATCTTCGACCGCCTCTGGAACAATCTCAATTCCATAGACTTTTTTCACCTGTTTTGAGGCAAAAATCCCTAAAGTACCGGTGCCGCAGTAGAGGTCAAAAACCGTTTCATCAGGCTGAAGATCAGCGCATTCGAGGGCAAGGCTGTAGAGCTGCTCGGCTTGAAGGGTGTTGGGTTGGAAAAAGGAGGCTGCACGGATGCGGAATGTAAAATCATTCAGCTTTTCGTGGATAAAATCTTTTCCGTAAAGGAGGCGCTCTTCAAATCTAGTGGGTGTTTTTTTTGCAATAAACTGTGTGCGTAACAAAAGAGAATCAACCTCACCGACAGCATCGATAAAGTCTTGGATGTTCTGAGCGCTCAATGGATATTCTGGATTTCCAGAGATGGTTAATACCACCATCTTTTCTCCAGTATGTATTCCCTCACGAACTGTTAGGGTTCTAAGAGAGCCGCGATCGTGAGGTGGGTAGTAGGCATTGAGTTCACTTTCTGTAAACCACTCTCGAACACGCCCAAGTAGCTCGATGAACCAGGGATTGGTCAAATAGCACTCATGAAGATTTTCTACCCTCCCTCTTTTACGCATCAACCCAAGGAATTTTTCTCCACTTTTCGCTTGAGAAAAAGAGAATTCCATTTTATTGCGGTAGCGCCATGGGGGGTCACAGGCAAGAATGGGATCGGTTTTGTGATTGAAAAGAGAACCGACAAAGGCTTGTTTTTGCAGCAGCTGCTCATCATAGGGGACGTGTTGGAATTTACACCCTCCACATTGCCCAAAGTGTCCACACACGGGCTCGATAGGCTCTTTGCTAGTTAAAGTGAGTTTCATGAGGAGGGTAAGGTAACAAAGAGTCTAAAAAAATAAAAGGCTTTCAGGCAAAACCTGAAAGCCCCTCATAGACTAACAAAAAAGAAGTGGACTATTTCTTACGCTTCTTAGGAAGCTTGGCTGTCGCTCTTCTGCTTGTTGCTGCTTTCTTCTTAGCTGCAGGCTTTTTCTTAGGAGCTGCTTTTTTCTTAGGAGCAGGCTTTTTAGCCGCAGGCTTTTTAGCAGCTGCCTTCTTCTTTGGAGCAGCTTTCTTTTTAGCCGCAGGCTTTTTAGCAGCTGCTTTCTTCTTAGGAGCAGCTTTCTTCTTAGGAGCAGTTTTCTTTTTAGCAGCAGCTTTCTTCTTGCCGCCCCCTGATTTTTCTGCTTTCACAGATTCTTTGCGATAAAGCTTAGCTGCTTTCTCTAGCTTGATCGTACAAGTGCGCACTCTTTGAGCCGCAGCTTTATTTCCCTCTTCTGCTTTATCTATATCTGAACTTATAGCCTCAAGAAGAGTTCTCATCTTTTTACATGTATCCTTAAGCGACATACCCGTTCTTCCTCCAATTATGAAAAAATACTTTAACCTATTAATAAGTCGCTGCTTTGAAATTCTGCAACACTTTTCTTAATTTTTCTGGTATCTTCTTGCATAATGAAAAAAATAGCTCTTCTAATTATCCCTTGGCTTGTTCTCACTTCTTTCTTTTGGAGTGATGATGAAGAGAAACAATTGCGCGCTCTTCACCAGTCTGCGGAATTGGCGATTAAGAAAGAGGACTTCGGCGAAGCGAAGGATTCTTACGAGCAACTCATCCGTCGTATTGGTGTCAATACGACGCAAAAATATAGTGTCGACTGGACGACATACGTTGATGTTGTGATGCGCTTTGCTGAGGCTTGCGAGGCTACTGGAGAGATGTTAGAGGGAGAAAGAGCTCTCTCCAATCTGCTAAAGAGGAACCCCCCAGAAGAACAAATTCCCCGCATTAAACTCATGCGTGCACGTCTTACAGCTAACCAAAAATCTCCGGGCGATGCTTTCCTAGAAATGGGGGAGGTGGTGAAACAACTGCAGGTGAACAAGTGGCGTAAAGAAGATCTCACTTTTTACCACGCTCTTGAATATTCACTAGATAGCCAATACGACCAATTAATGCGCAAAGCCAAGCGCTATCTTGTAACGGGCTATTACGCAGAGGCTATTGCCCTTTATGAAGAGATCCTCGAGGCGATAAAATTGAGGCATTATCCTAAAGCTGAGGCGAAAGACTCATTGATTGAAAAAACCATCCACTATCGCCTAGCAGAAAGCCACTATAGTCAGGCAAATTACGAGCAGACCCTCGCTCTATGTTATAATGAAAAGGTTGTTGAAGATAGAATAGATCGAGAGATGATCTATCTCTCAGCTCTTTGCTACCAAGAGAAAAAGGAGTATGTAAAAGCACTTGAGTGTTTCCAAAATTACACAAATTACGGAGAGGAGCTCGACCATTTCGATCACGCGCTTTTTGAAATTGGATTCTTCTATTATCAAGCGGGCAACTACGAGCAGGCGCGCCTCCAATTTGAACGGCTACAAGATTTCGCAGGAAAGCCTAAGCGTGTGGCAGCACTTTACTTGGCGCGAATTCATCTTCAGGAGGGAAAGCCTGAAAAGGTCGAAGAGAACATTGCCCCAATTTCAGAAAATTTATCAGATGAGGACCCGCTGCGGTTTGAATGTTACTACCTACGAGGTGAAGCGGCCTACGCCCTTAATGACTATGAAAAAGCAAAAGATTTTTTCGAACAATCCTTGCCGGGGAGCACATTAAGCGGAGAATGGACGAAACAAGCCCTTTTCCACCTAGGGTGGTGCTGCATTCATCTCGGCGAGGCTCCCCAAGAAGATCAAAAAGTGCGCAGCGGATTGTTTTGTAAAGCAGAAAAGATCTTTGGTGAGCTTCTAAAGTCAAAGGAAAAGGAGGCTGCTGCATTGGCTCTAGGGCGTGTGTATCTACTCCGGTGGTATCACTTTGACGATCCGGGCTCTTTAACCCTTGTAGCCCCCCTTTTACTTCCATATAAATCTATTGAAGCTTTTTTGATGCGTGCAGAGGCGGCTCTAGGATATGTTGGGAAGGAAAACCTTTTAATTCGGGCAACCGATGAGCGATTTTGTTCCCACCCAGCCTATGCTGATGCCTGGTATGAACGAGGACTTAATCACTTTCAGGAAGGGCTTAAAACCCCTGAAAATGGAAGCCGCTGTTTTGAACTGGCAGCGATAGCTTTTGCCAACTCCTTCAGGTATTGCGAACAGCAGGAGACGCCCAAAGCGGCACAAATTCTCAAGCTAGAAGCCAAAGCAAATGCCCATCGCAATTCTCCGATTTCCTCTCTGGCACTTCTTGAAAAGCTCCTTACTCAGTTTACTGAAAGTGTCGAAGAAAGAGAAGAAACGCTCTATTTGCGCGGGCTTATTGCTTCCCGATTACCTGATAGCTCCTACTTTTCTGTTGCGGAAGAGTCGCTCCAAGCGGTTGCGGAGGGTCAGGGACGATATCGTAACGATGCCCTCTATGTATTGGGGACCCTCTATTATCGACATGAAGCGTACGCCAAAGCAAAAAAAATTTTTTCGAATCTAGCCTTTACCGAGCCCACCTCTCCCTTCACAAGTGATGCCTTGTTTTTTGCTGCAGAAGCTGCTGAAAAAATCGGCGATATCACCCACATTAAATTGCGCGCGCATGTTTACAACGACTATCCCGATTCTCCCAAAGCTGCAGAAGCTTATTTTCGCCAATACTCTTATGATAGCTACTTGGAGGGCGATGTACGCGCACTTGCCCATTTGCGTACATTTCCAACCCGGTTTCCTCACTCTGAAATTTTGGTGGTCGTCCATTATTTGATTGGGATGAATGAAGAGAAATTTGTTACAGCAAAAAGGGCGTTTGAGGAGGCGATTAAAGCCTTTCCAACTGGTTTTACCCCAGATAGCGCGCTCATCTATTTTCGCTACCAAGCGATGCTTGAACTGGCAGAGCTCCATTTAAACAATCCCTCATCTGAACCTGAACTCGCTCTTCATCTTCTGCAAGCCATCGTCAATGATTTTTCTGACCGCAACCACTCTCTTACATCATTGTTAACTCAAAAAGAGCCCTACCCGTCTATCTTTGAAAAAAGCGAATTCGCTCTTGCAAGAGCCTATATCAAATGTGGAAAGAAATTACGTGCCCAAGAGCGGTTGTCTAAGATGCTTGCCCATTTTGACGAAGCGGGCATTCAAGAGGGATATTATCTCTCACAGGTTTGGTTTGAGCAAGGTAAACTGGCGGGTCAGTGCCAAGATCACACCACGGCCATTCGGTGTTATGAAATAGCGGGCGAATGTGGGCAGAGTTATCTTTCCGAAGAGGAGAAACTCTCCCTTTGGCTGCTGATGAGCCACGCCTATAGAGGTAAACGAGAATATGATAAAGCGATGCGTCTGCTTTCAAAAGTAATCAATACCGATATCCCCTCCCCTTTACGCCTGAAAGCGATGTTTTATCGTGCTGAAATTTATGAACTTCAGGGACGCCCTGAGCTGGCCGTCAGGCAGTTAGAAGCGATGTCAAGAAAAGGGGGGGATTGGGCCCTGGAAGCACAAGAAAAATTGAGGCTAGAATATGGAATGTAAACTGGGATTTATTTTGACCGATTATGTGCTGCATTACTTTGCAGAAGGGAATGTGGTTTTGATCATCATTGCGGGCTGCTCGCTTTTAGCGATGACGATCTTTTTGGAGCGCCTCTTTCAATTAAAAAAGTCAGAGGTCAATACAAACAAATTAATCATTGGTCTGCGCAAAGCTATTGAGGAACAAAATATTATTGAAGGTGTCCGCATCTGCGAAGAGACAGGTGGAGCTGTCGCCAATATTGTGAAGGCTGGGCTCATGAAGCACGAAAGGCCCAGATCCGAAATCGAATCGGGAATGGAGATTGCAGGTTTAGGTGAAATTGCGCGGCTCGAAAAAAATGCGAAAATTCTTTCGATTATCGCCCATATTTCCCCTTTAATCGGTCTACTTGGAACGGTTTTGGGCTTCATCCAGGCCTTTTCTGAAATGCGCGTGTCGGGTTTGATGGACATTTCCACAACGCGCGTGGGCGAGGCAATGGAGTTTGCCCTCGTCACAACAGCTGCTGGGCTCGTGGTTGCGATTCCAACTGTTGTGGCCTATAACTACCTCGTAAGCCGCGTGCGCGGGCTTGTTTTAGAAATCCAAACAACCTCGTCAGAAGTTGTAGATTTGCTGACAAGTAGACCGATATGAAATTTAACTCGTCCCTTAAACCTACAGGCGCTCTGATCGACCTAACCCCTCTGGTTGACGTCGTCTTTTTGATGCTTGTCTTCTTTATCATCACCTCGGACATTCTCCCTTTGAAGTCGCTAAATATTGAAAATCCCACTCTTGAGCGCCCCGCCCCACCTCGTACAACGCAAATTTTGGTGGTTGTCGATGCCCAAAATGTGATTTATATCGGAAGCAAAAAGGAGATCGTCGACCACGAATCTTTTCAAGAGTCCCTGCACCAAGAGATTAATAAAACACTCTCGACCCACCCTGGAGCTGACACGACAGTTGTTTTGAGTATCGATCGCCGTGTGGAATATGGAGATTTTTTGCGTCTGTTTTCTCTAGCTCAAGAGACCGGAGCAAAATTGCGTTTAGTCTATCATGATGGATCCTCAGATATATGCTACGAATAGGAGTCAAAAAAGAGCTTTTGCTATGGAAGCGCGAGAAGAGCTTCTCTCTCGATCTTTTTAAAGGGCTCATTCTCGCTCTTGGCTTTCACCTTCTTATTCTATTTGGATTGAAAATTTCCTCTCCCCCAAATTTGGAGACGTGTGCTCTCATTACCCCTGTCTCTGTTGAGATCGATCTGAGCATGCCGCTTATGCTGCCCCCACCTACTCATATCACTCTCTCACCAATTGAACAGATCAAGCCCCCCCCATTATTGGAAATTCCTCCAACAACACTAATCGTTGAAGCACCTATTTCCCGAAAAGTGAGGATTCATGAGCCCGATTTTACTGAAATTGAGAAAATCGCCTATAAATTTCTGGATGATTTAGAAGAAGAAAAAGAAGATGATTGAGGTCGATACCACCACAGCCCTACTGCTCTATATGGGACTCTTTTTATTCCTTTACTTAGGAGCGTGGGCTATCTCACACCTGAAAAACCGAAACAAAGAGACGCTTCCCCCTCTTTACCTCCTCACAACGTGCGAGTATTGCCACTTTCAATACCTTGGGAAAAATGGGACGCAGATCAGCAGGTGCCCCCAATGTAGCTCATTGAACAAGAAACCGTAACAAACTCTTTGCGCGATGATCCCACGTGTGCTCTGCCAAAACGTGCGCTTGATGTTTAGAGGCGACCTCCTCCCAATCGTCAAAGGATTGATCCTCCCACTCCCCGTAACGGTAGCTATATCCCCCCTCACTTGCACTGAGCACAGCCGCCCCACAAAGCGATCCGTAGAGGATCCGTTCGTGGAGCCCCCTTTTGAATCGTGGCGAACTATTCACCACAACTTTAGATTGTTGCATGATCTCAAAAGTGTTGTCGAAGGGAATCGGCTCGTGAACAACTGCATCTGGCACATATTTTTTCCACGGCCCATTACCCCAAATGTGTACCTTATGAGATTTGAGAGCGCGCAACAGGTTAACCCGGTCGTGAAAACGGGTATAGAGATCGACCTTGCCATGATAGCGGGGCAGATCTTCATCTAAAATATCCAGAGCACGAAGTGCTTCTAAAATTGAGATATTATCAGGGGAAAGCACCTGCTTAGAGGCGGCTAAAACTTTTTCATCTTGTGTCTCATGCTCGGTGCACGAGCCAAAAAACACGACATCATAGGGGCGACTTGCAGCAGGTGGCGTGAACAAATTCCGATCCCCACCGTGGGGTAGGTAGAATACATGCTTAAAGTTGAGCGCGCGCACAAAATCGACATCTCCTTGATCGACGCAAGAGACCCACGAATATCTTCCCTTTAGCTGGTGAAGAAAATAGATCGCCGGGTCGAGGAGCAATGAGAGGTGAGGAATTTGCCAAAGATCGCCTATTGGCTCTCCTGCAAGGTGAACATCGGAAAAAGAGCAGGTAAAATCGGGTGGATCCTGCGTAATTTCGTGTAGGGCGTGAAAAAAATGGCCATCGCCTATCCAGTGAAGACGTGTTTGGGCGCCTGCCCTTTCAAGCGCTTCAGAAAAAGCTTTGGCAAAGTGGAATGTTGAGCTATAGGTGTTATCGGCAACAAAAAAATCAATGCGCATTGTGATAAATTTCCTCGATAAGATGAAGGGCCTGTTTTTCCCAAGTTTGCCCTTCTATTTGTTCTTGATAGCCCAAAAGAGCTTTTTGCCTTTTTTTCTCATCAGCAAGAAAGAGGGCGATTTGTGCATGTAAATCTTTTTGGTCTGTTCTTAGAGGGAGGCAGCCCGCAGCAGCTGCGTGGAGTGCCCACGCTCGATCGAGAGGATCCAAAATCACGACTTTGCTCTTTGATAGGACATCGAAATGGCCGGTAAAAGCAAGAGGCGCATGGAGATGAATAGAAGCCCCTTTGGGAAGGCGCCGATACCAGTTAGCCCCGATGTGGCTGCCAAATACATCAAGTGTATACCCCTGAGCAGAAGAGATCACCTCAAAAGCCCGATCTGCTCGCTGATACTCCTCCTCGTAGGCGAGGGAATCGACCTCTCTCTCTTTAAGGCAGGCGAGATCAACCAGGGGAGAGAAAAAAACGACATCGAACTGGTTTTTTTGTGGTTTTATGGACTCCACTCCATGAGGAAGATAGACTGTGTTAGGAAGGTCACTTGGATTCGGCAACCCCACCTTTCCAAATTTTGAGCCCACAAAGGGAACCGCCTCTGATTGCGAATTGCATGCCCACATAAATTGAGGAAGGGAGACCAGATCACAAAAAGGAGCTTGATAGGAGAGCATCGAATCGAAACTTACCATGTGATGAGGAGGATTATCGAAGATGTAACGGATATAATCTTGGAAAACCCCATCGCATAACACAATTTTTTTGTAAGGGATGTTGTGCTTCTGAAAAAGAGGCGTCACACGATCGGCTACATAGTTTTCATACGTATAAGCTCTTCGAGAAGTTAGCAAAAGATCAATACGCATTTTCAATCGCCTTTTTCAATTCGCTTAAGCATTTTCTTTCCCCATAGACATGTTTATAGAGTGCTTGTCTCTTTTCGCGATAAGGGGCATCAGGAGTATTTTTGATGGTTCCAAAGATCGGCTGATTTTGAATCGTTAAGCCACAAGATTGCAAAGGTGTATTCTGAAGGGAGCCGAGAAAAAAGAGAGGGCGATTGAAATATAAGAAATCATACCCCATCGAGGAGTAGTCACCCAAATAGATGTCGACCTGTTTCAGGAGGGGGTAGATTGAAGGGTAGTCATCAAGAAACAGAATATGGGGAAAATCACTCTTTATTTCCTGGATTTCATTATACATAGAAGAGGTAAGAAACATGGGATGGGGCTTTACGATCAATTGGAAATCATCTGGCACTGTTTCAAACAGCTCCCGGTAGACATCTAAAAAGGAAGTATAATACCTCCGGTGCTCAAGTATTTGATTAGTCGAAGCCCATGTAGGGGCATATAAAACCGTCGTCTTCTCTTTTTTATAGGGAAGTTGCGCGTCAAAAAATGCCTCGTGTGCTTTGTAATACTCCAGTCGATAATTGCCACAGATCACAGGCTTTTTGGGGATCCCTTTTTTCTCAAGAAGCTCAAGAAGTTGTGGACCGTATCCCAACAAAACATCTTCATCTGCAAGTCTTTCAAGCCAATGGATCTCATGGAATTTGTCAGGTTGCCCATGCAAAGACATCACCGAGCGCGCTTGTTTACGGCAGAGGTAGTCATCAAAGAAAAAGTGGTGATTCCCTTGCCGGTAAAAATGCACGTAGATAAATAAGTCGAAACCATTTAACGCACTATCGAGAATATGATCTTCGGGGTCGATGAGGATCACTTCGATTTTTGGATAATAAAGTTCAATTTGGCTCTTAACAAAGGAGTCTGTTGCCAAAATGGGTGTGTTTAAACAGGCACAAAGGGGGACAAGATGATCGATATGAGAAGGTCGATTGCCAGGGATAATGCCGATTCCTTTAGAGACCATACTGTTTACAATCCTCCTTGTAGAGCATCGCGATTTTTTCCGGATCAGGTTCAAAAAGCAAAGGGATCCGCGCCCGGGCGACATCAGAATGAAAACGCGCATGCACACGAGCCTTATCTGGAGGCGGCAGTTCCTTTTTCAAGTTATCAATTAGATCACTTAAATCGGGAATATAAAAAGGAAGCTGAGCATGGCGCATCTCCCCAGTTGTTTTCACAAAAGTAGCAAGTCCCTGAAATAAAAAAGGGTTTGTGCTGCAGTCAAGTACAACACACGGGATTCCAAGACCAAGAGCTTCAACAACAACATGAGATCCCCCCTCAGCCCCAGATGGGTGGAGAAGAAGATCAAATCCCGTATAGAGCTCGAGAACATCGGGAAATGGAGTCTCTTCACGGTCCCAGATGAGCCACTCCTCGTTCTGATACGCCTCTAACATCTCAGTTAAGAGAGGCTTGTAATCTGGGCATGGGCTTTCATCAGGGAAATCCCCTTTAAGATAAAGCACGACATCGTGCCCCTCTTGAACAAGATGACGCACAGCTTCGATTGCAAATTCACAATTTTTTCCATATTCGAACCTTGCAACAGTCCCAATCACACGTTTAGAGCTCAGTTTTTTCTTATCGACTGCAAGATCAGGAAAGCAGTGAGGTAAGTGGAGCATCTTGCCAGGATTAATGCCATAAGCAGCTCCTCTTTCATTAGCAAGAAGAGATTCCGTAATGAGCAGATCAACAGGCTCATAAAGCTTAGCCACAATCCTCTCATTCGTGTGGTGGGCATAGAGCTTCGCAACGGTTGTACGCGCATAGTGGGCATCAGTGGCAAAAAGGGCGGCAAGACTAAAAGACCAACTTAAAATAAGAAGGATATCAGCGGAAGGGAGGGCAAGAGATTCAATGCCTTCAAGTAAAGAGTGGCCACTATCAGCCAAATCATAGTTGAGCTTAGCATAACGTTCGTAATTGTCCCCAAGCAACTCGATCACATCGAATGTGGGAGCAACACTAAAACCCGCCTCTTTAATAAGTCTCTCCGTTTTATAAGCAAGAGACCTTTCTCCCATACCAGACGATGTGTGTCCCAATATGATGGCCGATTTGGCACGTTCCTTGCTTCCTGTCTTACAGAGATACATGAGGTTAGTTTATGCGATCAGAGAATATCAATCCATGGCTTCAGCTATGGATACACCCAAAAAAAACAATGCGTTCGATTCTAGATACCGATTCATCCCGGGCCATTCTTTGGCTCGCAGTTATCTGGGGAGCGATATCTGCATTTTCAGGATTTGGATACCTATGGATGACTAATCCAGATCGTGAAAATCTAAGTCAGATATACCTGTTAGTTTCTATTATAATCGCCGGAGGCTTCGCCGGGATAATCCACCTTTACTTAGGTGGATGGCTCTATAAACTTACAAGTTCATGGCTTGGCGGTAAAGGAACCTTTACAGATACAAAGTGTGTTGTTGGATGGAGCTACTACCCATTTATTTTAGGAAATATTGCTGGGATATGCAGTATCGCAGTAATTCCAAATCCTTGGCTTCAATTAGCCTTTTGGCTAATAAATGTGGTGATCGCTGTTTGGGGAATTGTGATATTTTTAAATGCTCTTGGGGAAGCACATCGCTTTTCAGCATGGAAATCCTTGCTGGCAGTGATTATCGCTTGCATCTTGATTTTTGTGGCAATCATGATCATTGCACTACTTGTCCCACTACTTGCTCCACTCTTTGAATAGTCTGATTAGAAATTTCTATTGTGGCAAAAAAAAGGGCCTATCCAATTAAGGATAGGCCATGAAAAAAAACTTGGCGGCGACCTACTCTCCCACACTCTTGTGTGCAGTACCATCGGCGATGAAGGGCTTAACTTCTGAGTTCGGAATGGGATCAGGTGTACCCCCTTCTCCATAACCACCAAGAAAAAAGTTTAGTAATTCAAGAATTCACTTACTATAAAAGACGCTTGAAGACATCTCACATACGAATTGTAGTAGCATTATATTAGCAGCTAGACTCTATCAAAAAACTTGTACCACTTACCTAGCCTTGCTCGGCTAAGTGTATGAAAAGTGGTCAAGCCGGTGGACTAATTAGTATTGGTTAGCTCAACGCATTACTGCGCTTACACACCCAACCTATCAACCATGTAGTCTTCATGGAGTCTCTAAGGGATACCTTATCTTAAGGGGGGCTTGGCGTTTAGATGCTTTCAACGCTTATCCTGTCCAAACGTAGCTACCCGGCAATGCTCTTGGCAGAACAACCGGAACACCATTGGTTTGTCCACTTCGGTCCTCTCGTACTAGAAGCAGCTCCTTTCAAGTATCCTGCGCCCACAAAGGATAGGGACCAAACTGTCTCACGACGTTTTGAACCCAGCTCGCGTACCGCTTTAATTGGCGAACAGCCAAACCCTTGGGACCTTCTGCAGCCCCAGGATGCGATGAGCCGACATCGAGGTGCCAAACCGCCACGTCGATATGAACTCTTGGTGGCGATAAGCCTGTTATCCCCGGAGTACCTTTTATCCGTT
>JAJFLY010000008.1 GCA_021772455.1 Chlamydiota bacterium | reverse complement strand
TTTGTTGTTATAGTGCTTAGATGCCTCCATCTGCTAAGTCTCGACACTCGACAAGGGAGGAACCCTTGCCTTCGCATCGAGCCTACGCATCTGAATGCATCTAAGCACTATAACAACAAGTTTAGGTAGCAATCAGGGTCTCAGTGGCAACTAACCAAGCTAATGCCTCCTTCTGGTTTGGGTGTGCAAGGGATGCAGCTGCATAAAGAGGTCTTGAATCCAACTTATTCATAATAGCAGTATTTGATTGGGGGTGTGTATCTAATGCAGGCTTCGCAAGGTGTTACCGTGCCCGCTTTTGACCTCGAAGAGCCGATTGGAATCCCTTGGCCAGAGCAATAGCGTATGCAATGAATAATACTTGCCCGTTCCAAAAGCTCTAATGCTGGGGCGAGTTCTCTTTTGCGATATTCTCCACGAATTTGTCGATAGGAAAAATCTTTACCTACAAGATGGGGGATTTGTCGAAATAATTGTTTATAGCTACGAGATACTCTAAAAAAGAAAAGGGATGCATGTAGAACATCGAAATTCGACCAACCGGAACCCCAACTTTTGCAATAGCAAACTCTAAAACATGAAGATTGGGCATCTCTTCATAAAAATGTGGACGGCATAGGTTTTACCTACTTGTCTAGCTCCACGCAGGAGAAGAGGTTTGCGAAATGGGTCTTTTTTCCACCGATTGAGATGAAAGTCTATTGCTTTCTTGTACATGGTTGTTATCCAAGGTAATTTGGGTTTAATTCGGACTTATTTGGCCTAAAAATTTTCATTATGCTAAGCTTCTCTCCTTAAATATGAGGGTTTTCTGGTGGCAAAAACGGTCGTTTCTATTCAAAATTTGACTAAAAGTTATCAGACCCAGCGGGCGTTAAAACAGATCAATCTCAACATCCAAGAAGGGGAGGTTTTCGGGATTATCGGAATGAGCGGTGCCGGCAAGACGACGTTGATGCGGTGCCTTACAGCTCTCGAGCGTCCAACCCATGGTAAAGTGCGCATTTGTAATGAAGAAATCACGACGTTATCGGGGGCCTCTCTACGTTGTGCGCGCAAAAAAATTGGAATGATTTTTCAACATTTCAACCTTTTCTCTTCCCGAACTGTTTTAGAAAATATCGTCTATCCTATTGAGATCGAAGGTGCTTCACGTGAAAAGCGTGAGGCTCGCGCGCGGGAGCTTTTGGATTTAGTGGGGCTGACAGCTAAAGAGCGCCATTATCCAGCAGAGCTAAGCGGTGGGGAAAAGCAGCGTGTTGCTATTGCGAGAGCTTTGATTAATAAGCCAGCTGTCTTGCTATGTGATGAGGCAACCTCTTCGCTAGATCCACGCACAACCCATTCGATCTTAACCCTTCTTTCTGAGTTGAACGAGAGACTTGGTCTTACAATTCTCTTGATTACCCACGAAATGGAGGTGATCAAGCAAATTTGTACCCACGTTGCGGTACTTGAGCATGGAGAGATTGTTGAGCAAGGGGGCGTTGAAGATCTCTTTGCAAAGCCCAAGCATCCCACAACGCAGCGCTTTTTACAGAATATCACCCACGAACTTCCCAAAGGGTTAAAAAAAGAGAATTCCATCATGCTCCGCCTCTCTTTTACAAAGGGGACAGCCCAGCAGCCTATTATTTCGAGGCTCTTACGTCAGCATGCGGTTGATGTGAACATCTTGCTTGGGGGAATTGACGTCCTCAGAACCGAAACGATCGGGAATCTTGTTGTCGAATTAACAGGGGAGGCAAAAGAGCGCGCGGATGCGTGGAGCTTCCTTGAGTCACAAGGAGTGCTTTGCGATGAATTGGTCTGAAAATCTTAGGCTTGCCTGGCGGCTGATTCCGGTTGAACTTCTAAACACCTTATATATGGTAGGGGCTTCTGCATTCTTTGCCTTTTTGATCGGATTGCCAATAGGCGTTGTTTTACGCCTCACCGATAAAGGTGGGCTCAAAGAAAACAAGTTGATTTATCAGACCCTCGGCATCCTCGTCAATATTGGCCGTTCCGTTCCGTTTGCAATCTTGATCGTTGCGATCTTTCCCTTTACCCGCTGGCTTATCGGCACAAGTATTGGAACGACAGCCTCAATTGTCCCGCTAACAATTGCCGCCGCACCCTTTTTAGCCCGCGTCATTGAATCGGCTCTCAAGGAGATCGAGAGACCGATTATTGAGGCCGCAGTTGTGATGGGATCGACAACCCGCCAGATCGTGCAAAAAGTGTTGATTCCTGAAGCGCTTCCCTCGATTATTAACGGGATTACGCTTACCGTTGTCTGCTTGATCGGGTATAGCGCGATGGCAGGTCTTGTTGGTGGTGGAGGCCTCGGGAAAGTTGCCATTCAGTATGGGTATCAGCGCTTCAATGGCTTTTTAATGCTCATAACCTTGGTTGTGATCCTTTTGCTAGTTGAGGTGGTGCAGTGGGTTGGAAATGGGATTTCACGAGCCGTCTTAAAAAAACGAGGAAAATGATGAAAAAGTGGTTAATTTTACTGAATTTAGTGTTTTTGTGCTGCGCCTGCAACACCTCCAATAAAACCCTTAAAATTGCTGCCACCTCGGTTCCCCATGCCGATTTACTCGAAATTGTGAAAGAAGACCTAAAAAATGAGGGGATTGAGCTTAAGATCATTGAGATCGACGACTACAACCTCCCCAATAGAATGCTTCAAGAGCGGCAAGTCGATGCTAATTTTTTCCAACATAAACCCTTTTTAGAAGAGCAAATCAAGCTCCATCGATATGATCTGACCCCTCTTGCAGCCGTCCATTTGGAGCCGCTCGGCATCTATTCAGTGAATTATAAATCTCTAGACGCCATCAAAGATAGTAGTGTGGTCGCGATTCCGCAGGATCCAACCAACGAAGCGCGCGCCTTGATGCTCCTAGAGGACGTTGGACTCATTAAGCTCAAAGAAGTTAAAAACAAGTACCTGATTACAACGCTTGATATTGATGATAACCCAAAAGGCTTGCGTTTTGAGGAGCTAGACGCGCCCTACTTACCGCGGGCTCTTGTGGACGTTGATTTAGCTATAATCCCATCTAATTTTGCACTGCAAGCCAAGCTCGATCCCACAAAGGATGCTCTTGCGCTCGAATCTTCAGATTCACCCTATGCCAATATTGTGGTTGTCCGCTCTGGCGATATGAACCGAGAAGATCTGCAAAAGTTGAAAGAGGCTTTGAGCTCAGAGAAGCTCTACCAGCACATCCAAGACAAGTATCAAGGGGCAATCCAGCCCGCATTCTCTCCAGAAGAGTAGACGATCATATGCATACACCACAGAAACGTATCTTAGGTCAAGTAGAAGATATGCTCAGAAACTCGCTTGACTCTCTGAGTGATGAAGATTTTCAAAGGCGGATTTGGTTTCGCGATGAAGGTCCTGAGGTAAGCAGTTATAGTGAGTCAGTCGAGCATTTTATCGGGAACTGCGAATCGATTTTTCGCCACTCGGTCAGCGAAGAATATCTTGGAAAAGAAAATTTCACCCTCATTAAACACCTTTATGACCTAATCCTGGAACATTATGATTCCGTGTGGGATCGAATCGATCCAGACTTACTCGAAGAAAATGAGCTTTTAGATGATCCTAACTGGCACGATATCCAACAGTATGCCGAAGAACTTGAGAAAAAGCTTATAGAGTTTTGTCGGTAGGGTCTGCCACGAAATCAGAGATCAAAGTTTGATAGGAGTCGAAATCAGAAACATTTTGATGATCAGCTTTAGGAAAAGTTATTATCAATGCACCTCGTCCTTCAAGGAATTTTACGAGATTTTCTGTCGAAGATGGAGGAACTACCTCATCACGTCCAGCGACGATTACTAATGTTTTGGCATCTACATCCTTAAGGTATTGCACTGTATCGAGATGGTGCCGGATCACCCACAGAAAGGGATAGGAGAAAAAAACTCTCTTTGCCACATTTGAGAGTTTGTCAAAGGGAGTAACTAATATAAGTCCTTTTACCTTACGGTTCTTCGCAACATAGGCCGCGACGGGTGAGCCAATGCTTCTTCCCATTAGATAGATAGAATCTGGAGATACATTCTGCTCATTAGTCAGATAATCATAGGTTGCAAGAGCGCTGCGGAAAATCGCCTTCTCTGAAGGTTTTCCATCATGTCCATTGTATCCTGGATAGTTCACCAAATACAGAGAAGCAGGGAACTTATCAGCTTGCTCCAGGTGGAGGGAAACATCTTCAGCATTTCCCCCAAGGTAAAGGACAACCGGTGAGACGTCCTTTCTTAAGAACCACCCATCAATAGAAACATTGTCCCGTTTGATTGAGACTCGATTCTCCCTCCAGGGATGAGAGTAGAACGGATTTCCTTTTCTTGGGAAAAAAATCAATTTCCACTTAAAAAAGAAAAAAAATGTGCAGAATAGAAAATAGGCTATCACGCCCAACAGCAAAATCTTAATCAAGCTTTTCCTTTTTTAATTCGATGCACCATCCCTTCTCCGAAATCGATAAATTTAGAACATCACCCTTTATTATTGAATGTTTATTAGATGAACCAAGGAACAAAGCGATCTCATTTTCTTGTAAATCGATATCAGAGGAGAGAATCTTACCCCATACTACAACCCCAGGGCGCATTATGGGGAGCGCCCAGCGGAGAAAAGAGTCCTTAAAAACTCTTACCTTTGCCACTTGAATTTGGAGATGATAGAGAATCCGTTGTTCTTTTCCCCAATTATAATCCCACTGAATTTCTAAAACATTCTTTTTCATTATCAAAGCCGATATAACCAGAAAATATTTCAATATTATTGCCTGGTTTGTCTTTAATTTCACCAACAAAAATTATATGGATGCAACAATTCAGATGATGCTGAAAGAACTTTATGATAAAATTTGCACCTTCAATGATGAAATCGCAGGGGAAGTTTCCAGAGAGCAAAGTACGAGATTATTAAAAAGAACCTTAAATAGAGAAATTATGATTGCTAATAGTGATGTTGGGGCGTTTGATAGGTATTTACAACGATTTATCAATGAATTCATTAAACCTCTTCCAAAAATATCTTTCAACTCCGCAAGAGATTATGAGTTGATGTTTATGTTTATGTTTAAGGGGTGGAATTTACTCAAAAACCATACAAGTACTTCTCCTTCAAAACTTGCAAAACTCGAATCTCTTATTGAAATGATTGATCGGTTTGATGACGATATCGAAAGACCTATTCAACTTAGGGCAATACGCTCAATTACAAGTCACCCCGACTGGAAACGGATTCAACGGGAAGCGCTAAAAATTTAGTGCATATCATCAAAGCTTGAATCTAGGATGTATGCAACATAATTACAATTATCAGACGTTGAAACCTGACTAAAGAAATCGTATGCTCGAGCATTTTTCCACGCAAGATCCCATATCTTATCATCATTGCAGTAATGTTTGCTCCTCTTGCCCGGAAATAGAGCCATATGTGTTCCTAGATTGAGCGACAACATTCGCTGCAACATCCTGAACCTGTCCAACTTTCGGTCTATATGTTCTACACAATGTTTCACCTCTAATTTTTATTCCTCTTTTACTTAAGGGTTTATTCGCATTGCCAAAAACAGTGTGAAACTGAAGATCCTCTAATTTCCCATTTGGAATAACCACTATATAGGACCAATTGCTTACAGGCCCATAAAAAGGCATGTAATAGTGCTCTCTTGACTTTTCCGACTGAAAAACTAGAAATTTTTCGCTCTTAACGAGCTCAGCTATATTTTCGTTTTCAGAAGAATCATACCCTAAAGCTTGAAAATCTTGATTTCGCAACTCTACAGACTGTTCTTGGTCTTTTACAAAGGCATTTTCAAGATATCCCCCATCCAGTGGTACTCCGACCAAATGTCCAAGGCACGGAATGAATGTTGCTTGACATTGGCCACAAGTAAGTGTTGTCAATATGCATGAAAAAGGTGTGACTGCAACACAGGCAACCAATCTTGCTGCACGTTCACAACCGGAAATGGGGTATTGATACTTTATAAGCTTCCCTACATCCCCTCTATAAACGCAAACGCTAGACTTAACTACAACGTAATTATTATTAAGCATATCCTCGTGCTTTGCCTGAGTAAATAATTGTACATTATCATATAGCCTTGGAGTAGTTGCATTTGCCATTGGGTTTCCTTATATTGTTCGTCAGCAGATTGCTTTAGGAAAACTTTATAATTTAAAAAAATTAATGAATCAACATGAAATCAATAGAGAATTTTTTATGACCGACGATTTCAGGTGCGTATTACATATGTAATTCTACCATCATAATCCCGACTATGAACAATTTGAGACGTAAAAATATTACTGGATGTCTTGACAGTACCCGATTTAACTGAGAATAAAAATCTAGTATTTTGCGAAAGAGATATTGTGACCAGTGTTCGCTAAGTTTTTTTTTACCACACGAGAAACACCTCTTAGCCTTTTGTGGAGCTTGACTACTGTAACAATGGTCAAACACCTCTCATATTCGTAGCACCAATCTCGCTAATATTAGGATTGGCTATTACAAACGATCATCTATTCCGTAATCCCAAAACAGATGAGATTGGGGTTACTGCTGAGATTTCTTATTACTACTATAGCAAGTATATGCAATACCCAAACCTCCAAAGCCCATGAAAACTAATGCGACAGCCTGACTATTTGCTGGGCAGGCACTTGGGCATGTGTTTGCGTCGCTTGAACCACTGTCATCATCACTGCAGTTACATGACAGAGACCACAACCCCATACCTACGCAGAGAAGGGATACGGTTGTTTTAGAAAATATCCCGCATATTTTTTTGTTTGTCTCATCTGTGCTTGATAGAGCAGCTACTTGTCGCCCCGCAACACGCGCTGTTGCTTGCGGTCTCAAGGGACTTGTCTCACTCGGTATATTTATTCTTGTATCCGGAGCTCTACCACCGCCTGCAGGCACAAATTTGAAACCAACTTCACTGGACATAAGGACTCCTATATTTAAGGTTATAAAATTCACATTTACGTTACGACGATCAAACATTTATGAGAACATAACTTTATGCGACATGGGCACAGTACAAATCTCTTTGAATAGCATAAATGATCAAAACAAGTGTAAATTAATCGCGTAACCTCCAGTTCTTAGTGGAGCTAATCTAGGGGCAAGGTCAATCCCTATCGGGTTTTTATCCGTTAAATGGGATATGTAACTCATCTGCTGTATGGCGAGGGTGACCATTAAAGGGTAGCCCTTCCCATAAATAAAAGGTCTCATCACTCCCATCCTGTTTGTAATGTGTTTGCATACGAATGCCTGCGGTTAGTTCATCTCCCATCTTAGTGATTTTCTTTAGAAAAATACTTTTCAGGCTTTCTCGAACATTTTGAATTACAGGGGTAAGAGAGGTCAAAGCTTCCATTTTCTGCGCGTTTAAAGCGTGTTCAACGATCTCATTGAGCTCACCAAATGCCGCGTCGCACTTCATTTTGAGCTCTTTTTGTCTTTTGCTGTTAAGAGACTCGCGCATTTGTTTCACAAGTTTGCTTAGCTGAAGGGTCATTGTTAGTTCGTTCACACCCTCTTTATTCAACATTTCGATCGATGGTTCAATAATATTGATAGATTGGCTAAGCATTCCTTCAGAAATTTGGTCTAAGGCTAGAATTTTATCTGCGCATAACTCTCGATTTATGGGGTTTATTGTGACATCTGTTTGATTAAATCGGACAAATTCTTCAATGCGATCCACAGTTTCAGTACACTCAGTTTGGAATCTCTTTGCTCGGTCTATCTCAAATTGGTCAAAAGATGTGATTTTTTTAGCTTGTTGTTTTAATTTTTCGAGTTGCTTGCCAACTTTGGAGCCTAACCCACTAATGAGGGCTTTATCGAGAGCTTCTGGAGTCACTTCAGCAGCATTTTTTATTTTTTGAAGCAATACTAAAGGATCTATTTCGTCATCATCTGAGCTGAATTGAAAATTTTTAAGCACTGAGTCTACCTTTTCTGATAAACTCCTTATTGGAGTAAGGAATTCTGCCTCGTCTTCCATCAGGGCGTCAGGAAGAGAGTTAACGTCTTGGTTACAAAAGCGAAAAAGGTCAAAGAGGTCTAGTACCTCCTTTGAAAATTTTGGATTGAGCTCCCCGGGGGTTAGGGCTCGAAAAGTTTCTTTCATGACTTCTTCTAACATTTTCTTCGATGGAAGTTTTGTTTGAGTGAGTCTTTTAGTTAGCTGGTTTGAAAGAAGTGGGGTTTCAGCGGTTGCGACTATTTCTTGAAGTTTTCCAACCAGTTCAAGAAGGTTGCAAACGAAAAAATTGTATAATTTTTTCGGTGTTTTACTTGAGCCATAAGCGGCAGGTTTTAGGTGAAGCTGGACATACTCTGCTGTCTTTTCCTCAGGTAAAAGGTCAATAATAGGTATTGAAGGTTGTAACCCTTGGACAATAAGCATTGTGTGCTGAAGTAGAAAGAGCTGCTCGTTTAAAAAATGCCACTTCTTGTGCACTCCCATATCGGGATAGACAATCGAGTCTCTATTTACTAACTGAATTTCTTCATCCATTAATAAAATGCGCTGAAGAAGAAGGGGGTATAGATTTTCAAAGTTAGCTGCAACAAAATCACGCTTTTCAAAAAGCGCATTCCAACATACGTCTAAATGCTCTCGAATCTTTAAGTGTAACCCGAAACATTCATCCCGCAAATACTCTTTTGTTTTACGATTTGGAAGATTAAATTTTGCAAGAGCATTAGAATTTTCTTTAAATTGAGCAAGAGCACTCGCTAGCTTTTGCATTTCTACTTTGGATTCACAAAATTGCCCAATCCAAGTAGCCTCATCCATGTGTTGAGTAATTCTTTTTTCTCTAAATGCTTCATCTAAAAAATTCTCTCGTTTGACTACTTCATAATTGACTAACCCTATTAGGCTAGATGTGATTAACTCACATGTTGCATATCTCAGCTTGCGAACAGTTTCACAACAGCCATCAGGTGACAAAGCATCATCGACAAGATTTTCGCTTTGGTAGACTCTGAAGGTAGGCCCTATTGCTGAGGTTATAGTCCTACTTGTAATGATCTCAGCGACTCCGCACACACTATTTGAAATGGCCTCTATTTCACTTGCAATATGTCCTTGATCAACCGGATGTGCCTCAATTAATTTAGCTTCCAGAGTTTGCAAAAGTTCGATATTCGCTGCAATTGCGTTTTTCCACTGAGAAAGCCTCTCATCAGTAAGAATTTGCTGAGATAGCTTAACCATCGATTCTTGAACTTCAGTGTGACGTTTAAGAATTCTTGCTTTTTCATCTGGGTCTGTTGACATGCGAGACGAGCGCCAATCAATGATCGATTCAGCTTCTTTAAAAAAACAAGTAAATTGTTCTGAGAATGTCTTAAGTACGGCAGTATTTTTTTCTTCGATTTTAGACTGATTTTCTAATACCTGGTGTATTTTAGACAATTTTCCTAATTCAGAGCTAATCTCTGGAATACGGAAAATATCTTTCAACCTCTCGGCTTCTTTCTTATGGGTGTTAAATGCCGAACGGATGGCATTTGGATTTGCTTCATGCCCCCGTACCTGCACTCCACTCTCTGAGTACTTAAATCCCCTCTCCAAAGAAGAATCAAATGCCCTATATTCGCTCTGTAAAAATGTGCAGTCAAACCACTCTCTTTCCACTTGAACATGGCGATACTTATCGGGATTTTCAGGGACGCGCAAAATCCTTAAGCAAATTGTTTCCATCGAATTTACTGTTGGAACATGCTCCTGTGGAATGGAGTAGAGAGTGTGAGGTGACCAGCAGTGGACACGGTTACGCTTTTGAAGAAAAGTCGCTTCAGAAAAGCGAGGAAATTGATCAGAAAAACCAGATGGCTTTAATAGAACTAGAACAACCTCATTCACTTTGATAAAAAGAGAGTAATAGTATCCAACTCCCTTATTTGCCCTACACCGTTGTTCAAGTATTTTTCCAAGTGCTTCTTCCTCGGGAATTGTGATGCTAGGATTATATTTTCTTTCCCAAGAGTTGCCAGAATAATGATATTTTTCTGGGTAATAGAGAAGGTCCAAGATTTTTGGATTTTTACCCTTAGCAAGCTCAAAAACTGTTCGTCCATCAGGAGTAGGAGTTAAAGAATTCGCCTCCTTCTTGATCAAGGTATCAACGATTCCAGGTCGATCAAACAACACTGCTTGTTGTAAAAGAGTCCAGCCAAGTGCACTTGTCAGATCAGGGCTCAATCCATGACATAAAAGGGTATTAACTTGCCAAAAAGACCTATCCTCTTCAATCCAGTGAAAAATGAGTGCAACGCTTTCATCGCTCAGAGGGACATCTAGGGAAATAAGCGTCTGAATAACGCCATGAATGCTTTCTTCAAGGAGAAAATGGGTCTGAGCAGTGAAATGAGATTTTAAGCCTTCATTTTCAAGGGGAGATTTCAAATCGCTTTCATGAATAAAACAATATTTTAAAAGCGAAAAAACGATGTGAAACCTTTCCGTCTGAAGTGCATTTTCAAAGCTCATTTTAGGAATACTTGTCTGATTGAAAATATGAGCAAATTGTTGATTATCGCTTGTTAAGGCTTCTTCAAAGAGTTGAATAAAAATGGGATTTGGATTCGACTGGCCCGTAAGCATATTAAGTTGATGAGGAGTTACCCACCTCTGGATAAGCCAATTCTTGATAAGCTCACTGTTTAATCTTTCGGATTGTTTGTTGAGCACAGCATAACAAATACTGGTTGCTGTCACCATCTTGGAAATTGCAACTGGCAGGTCTTGAGGGAGCTTACAAAGCAGAGAAGTTACTTGATCTAACACCCATTCATTTGAATTGCACAAAATACTAAGCAGGGGTGGGTGGAAAAGGGCATGATTGAATCCAAGCTTAATCGCATCCGCATTTTTTTGGGCTACCGCCTCGTTCAAGGCATTAACCATTTCCACAGATTCTTGAGTAGGAGTATGGCTAGCAAGAAATTCAGCGGCCTGCTGAGCCAACTCGAAGTCGGAAGATAAAATATCGCGAGGCTGGTATATGGGAGTATCACTGTGCCCAGAAAGAGACCCATTAGACGATAATGATATGGGATTAACGCTCATACTTCTAAATTAAGAAAGTGGATTCTAATTCAAGAAGTAGATTTACACCCTTGTGAATTAAACACAAGTGCGAAGTCTACGTTTAAAATAAGCGAATAGCAGCGGTGCCTATTTTATCATTTTTATCGAAGATGTTCTTGATGACACGGAGGCCTTCGGAACCAAAATTTCCAATAGCATATGGGTGTCCCTTTTCGGATGTCTCATCGCAATTTATATATGTTATTGGCAAATCTGAAACTTGCCGAACCTTTGAAGAAAGGGACTTTGCTAACATACAAAAAATAGCATGTACAATGCTTGGGATCAGATATCCTTCATGCCTCTCTATGAATTGCCATTGTTTTTCATAGGAAAGTCCTCGAGTTTCAAGGATCTCATCCCTTGTCATTACTGCCCAGTAAGATGATGTAGCCCTTCCCCGTTTTATCCCTTCCTTCTCAAAATCAGAGATTTCGAAATGGATTCCAATCCCGGTTAATTGTTTTACCAGGGCTGTTACGTTATCAACGGTTAGAGTTTCTGGGATCATAACAAGAAAATGTGTGTGCTTAACTAGAATACTGGGATCATTTGAAAAAGGGCATGGACTTTGAAGAAAAGATTCAAGTTCGTCTGTACGTCGGGGCTCCTCACCGACGTCTCCAATATGCTTATTCCACTCTGCTTTACCAAAGCATTGCTGATCAGTATCTGAATCGCTGCCTGAACCAAGTGGTACGATTCTCACTAAACCTATAGGTGCTGCCATGATCCCCTTATTACCCTTTAATCTAGATTATAGGGTAAATCACTGATATTGTATATGTTAAATCATGCTAATCTTGGAAAATTCTAGCCAAAATTATACTGTTTAACGAGAACCATCCTGTAAAGGTTTCTCACAATGACACTTGAGCCTCTTAATATCATAATGTGCGCAGGCGTATGTCGCAAAAACAACAGCCAAAAGAAGCACGATGCAGTACTTTTCGCCAACCCACCCCTTGTTCATTGCCCACTTTGTTAACACAAGTACTACGACAATTCCGATGATTAAAAATGCGATGTCTACGATCACTCCAACTGTCCCCCATGGGCATAATTCTGACCACATATAAATGTCTCCTTTTGTCTTAGTATTCTTTTTCTTTTTTACCGATTGCGGTAACTTTTATCCATGAATTTAATCGATTCTCTCTTCTTTTTCGGGTTAATCATTGTGTTTGTTGTAGTTGGACTCACAACTCGAACCAAAACCAAATCAGCTTATCTGTTTGCCGACCGTCAAACGAATTGGCTCGCCTTAACAGCTACCCTTGTAATGACCGAATTCAATAGCGCAACGCTGATCTCCTTCTCCTCACTTGGGTATGCGGCCGGTTTTTGGGCGCTGATCCTCCCTTTTGTTTTCCTCATTGGTCTTCTTTTCTATGCGCTCACAGTGGCAAAAAAGTGGAAAGAGTTTGACGGAACATCGGTTGCGGGTTTCTTTTCGGAGCGATATGGAAAACACCTTGGAAAATGGACAAGCGCCCTCCTTTTATTGGCGATGCTCGGCTTTAGTGCAGCCTACATCAAATCGCTCGCCCTACTCTTCACCTCAACACACAGCTGGCTTGTGAGTGGGTTGCTTATATCGGTCATTTTGATCATGTGTTTGCGGGGTGGGCTGATCTCGATTATTCGCACTGATGTTTTAAGTCTCATTCTTGTCCTTCTATTTTTCCCGCTAACGGCGTTGTATATGTGGAAATCGTCGACACTTATCTATACTCCTCTCCCCTCTCACGAAATTTTGCCTTTTCGATTTGTCTTTTCTCTGATTATTTTGACGATGTTTACCTATATTTTAGCTCCTTGGTATGGGCAGAAGATTTTTGCAGCAAAATCAGCAAAAGTTGCTTTTTGGTCGGTCATAACCGCTGCTATTCTCATTTTCTTGCTCTACGGCTCAGCAATTGTTGCAACAGCGCTCCTCCGTTTTCGGGGAGTTGAATCTCCTTCTTGGGAACAAGCCCTCCCTACTTTGATCCGTAGTTGTTTACCCTCTGGTGTACGTGGATGTGCCTATGCGCTGCTTTTTGCAACATCTGCCACCACCCTAACCGGAGTATGGAATGCGATGACGGCTATGTGGATCGCTGATTTTTCAAAATCAGATTCAAAAAATAGCCGTGGGAGTGTTTTGGCAACCCTTTGCTTTGCGTTGAGTGCCTATGTTTTGGCCAATACGCTGGTCGACAAAGTTTTCGATAAACTCATTTTGGCAAACATTCCTGTTGCAGCCCTATCATTTGGATTGCTTGCTGGATTTTACTGGAAAAAGACGACCACGCTTGGCGTCTATGTGAGCATAGTTGTGGGATGCATCGTCGGTGTGGGCTCCTATTTGGTCTACGGCGAGGCGGGAGGCTATACGTGGTACTGGACACTCTACGGAATCCCACTTATTTTTCTGTCGGGAATTCTCTGTAGTATAGGAGCTCGATTGCCTCTGACATTAAAGCTGAGATCGAGGTCTCATCCTGCAAATTAAGCCGCTCAGAGAAGATTTTTTTTAACATCTCATTATCTTCTTTTGTGAGAGAATAGATCTTTCTGCCAGGCTTTTGTGTTGGTTCCTGAAGAGGAGCAAACTCACTCAGCACGACCTTTTGTTTCATTTTCTCTTTGACGCGTGCGATGCCTGTCATATCTTTCCATCCATTTTGAGAATTTCCTGCACAAGACTCCCATAGGCAGTCGACCCCCTACACTTCGGTGCATAGTCAAAGATCGACTTTCCTTGAGACTGAGCTTCGTTGATCTTCACATTTTGCGGGATCTTGGTTGTGAAGACTTTGTTTCCGAAGATCTCATTGATGGAAGTAAACACTTCACGTGCCAATTTCGTGCGTACATCGAAAAAGTTAACGAGCACCCCCGCGATCCCAACCTTGTGATTGATGATAGAGTTGATATCCCGGTTTACAAAATTGATCGTATCGAAAAAGTTGCTCACCCCCTCAAGGCTTAAATAGCCTAACTGGACGGGGAGGATTATCTCGCTACCCGTCGTGAAGGCGTTCATCGTGAGCGTCCCAAATGTTGGAGGAGAGTCGATCAGAATATAGTCGTACTCCCCATCGATCTGTTTGACCTTATTGCGCAGCTTAAATTCCCGTGCACCCAGATTAGCAAGCTTTAAGTCTGCCACTGCTAAGGAGAGATCCGATGGAATAATATCGAGATTCGGCGCGTAGGTCTTTTGAATAACCTCCCTTGCCGTGACCCTCTCCTCTGTTAAAAGCTCGGCAATCGTCTTCCGTTTCTCCGTCGAGACATTCAACCCTAAGGTAGAATGACCTTGTGGATCGGAATCAATAATGAGTACTTTTTTATTTAAACGTGCCAGCCCGGCCGCTAAATTGATCGTGGTTGTACTCTTACCAACTCCCCCTTTTTGATTGGCAACAATTAACGTGCGCATAAAACTCCCCCTGTAAATAATTTTGTTAATCACACATCTCTTTATTCTGTCAATTAATAGTTTTTCAGAGCCTCATCACAAATTTCAAGAGAATTGTAAATGTTTTGTAAAGAAATTAAGTATAGATTATTATAAAATAATATGTTATAATATTTTTAAAAAATTAGAGGTAACTATGTTTGTTGAAAATTTTAATTCAGAGGGGGCCGGAAGAGCTCCTCCCCCAGAAGCACAATCGGCTCCTAAAGAAAAGGCATGGGTTGATGCTATTCCGAAGGATATGGTTCCGGGCATCATAACGCCGTTAGGTGTCGCGCTTGCTGGCATGGCAGCTTTAGCCGTTTATGGCGCTTCTCTTTCGACTTGGGTGATCCCCATTTTAGGAGTAACAGCTATTGTACCCGTTGCTGGTGTAGTAGGTCTTGCTGCTCTTGCGGCTACCGTGAGTCTGGTGGCTCTTGTCTATACTACTGTAGAGACTAAGCAGAACTATGACAGCTATCATCGCTCAAATCCTGAGCCTCTTACTCTAACAGGTCTCTCTCAGAATATTGATAATGAGCTCGATCTTTTTGGGAAGAGGTGTAGAGATGATGGATCCGGGTCTGGGACTGGGACAAGAGTACGTCGCCCCCCTCCTCCACCACTCAATTCTGTTGCAGCTGAAAAACGCCCGGCAGTTCAACCATTTGCAGGATCTGGCGCGAGGGCTCTAAAAAGGAATAACCGTAGATAATTCCCTACTTTCCTAAGCGTGGAAGCTGGAAAGCGGCGGGGAGCGCCTGATTAGCAGAATCAATGATACTGTTAAACGTATGCATAGCCTCAGTGGTTGGAATGGTTCCTATCTGCTCGATAAGAGCGTGTGTTTGGCCGGTTAGGTGTTCCTGATCCTCAGAGCTAATCTTCCCTTTTTCGGCGGCTAAATTGATATATCTCTCCACAGAATCCGTGTATTGCGTTATCGCCTTATTTTCGTTTCCTCCTGAGGTTAGATCAAAGGGAGGAAGCCCTTGATTGAGCTGGTCAATGACTTGATTGACGGCTGGGAGAAGTTTTTCAGGGGGCTGACCTGCCACCATACTTTGTTTAAGGTTCCCGAGCTGGTGTTGAACGTTTCCATTCTTATTCGAGACAGCATCAACTATTCCAAGTAGGCTGATTTCCCATTGCAACTCAAAGAGCTTTTGCCGCTCTGCTTTCGACTCCGGAGGAGGAGTGGATTCGGGGCCTTGACCTGGTTGAACTGAACCAATATTACTCATAAGCACCTAAATCTGGTAGTGGTAGAATATTTTCGGCAGGAAGAATCTTGTTAATCTTCTGAATTTCCGATAGAAGCTTAGCCATCCCCTCTTCGGGTCGCATTTTTTTACTCTCTACGCTTGCAAATATCTTAAAAACCTCAGCAAAATAGTCGCTCTCTGTGTTCCAGTCGATGACTCCAGTATCTGCAGCTTCGGTCAAGGTTCTCTCGACCATATCGAGCTGATCCAACACAGCTGACAGAAGATAGCCTCCTGTTGCGAAGGAAAAGGTTGGAAAGGGAACGTATTTGGTCGAGTCGACATTTTGCTTGATCTGAGCATTGATCATCCCAATATATTGATTGAGCTGCTCGGCAATCAACTCGGGAGCATCTTCTCCAATTGCCGCTTGTGCAAACTCCCCTAACTCTTCTAGCAAGGTGTGAGCCTGTGAGGGAGAGATTGTCCCTCTTTTAGCTGAAAATAGAACAAAACAGCTAAAGAGCTCAACGCCCCACTTAATCTGGATTTTTTCTTTAGATCGAGATAATTTACTCATATACTTAATATTATTAAAAAATTAATTTAAAAACCAATTTATTTTTTCTTGATGAATAGAGTCTGATTCCTTATATTTTTTTGTTAGTTATGAGCGCGCACGTCAAATCTACAACTTCTGTCGAGTTTCGGTCAGTAGAGACATCAAAACCTACTAATGATCTGGAATTTCCTTCACTGACTCATTTTCGATATATGAGCGGGCCTAGAGGAGAGCTCTTCCGTGCGCTTGTAGAAAAAGGGATTTTAACCCCATATGGCAAGATTACTCCCGAATATGCAAACATGACTCTTCCTCCTCTTACTGCAGAAGAGTTTGCTCTCATAAGAGCCGAGCTCGAGAAAGAGTTTGAGATCAAAATCGATGATACACACGCGATGCGGACCTCGACGCATAAGATTTTAGAGACTTTTTTTTCAACCGTACCAAACCACCGTCCCGATCTTTATGCCCGTTCGACTCGTCTGATTGGGGGTTACGTCTCGTATTTGCTCTTTTCTCAAACTGACTATGCGCGCAGAGTTTTTGAGAAGGTTGAGATTTCCGATTTATATGATGAGGGTCTCCTACGCAAATCAGATAAGGGACCTGCCGATATCGATTTACGCATCCATATGGAAAAACACCCTGCAATGGGCACGGGGATGACCAAGCATGACATGGAACAATTGAGAAATCTTGCAACAAGTAGAATTGCAGATATGTTTGCCGGGCTGCAAAACGACAGTTTCTTACCCGCAGAGGCGTTGCAAACCAAACTGCACGAGCAAGCTTTCGATGATCTATGTACGATCGAGACCGACTTTCTTCTCATGCAACTTCTCTCTTTAAAAAACACGCCTATCGACTGGATTCTCTTTCACCGTTTGTTACGAGATTGTGTTTTTACTGTGGATGATCTTTATCTTGAATTGCAGGATCCCACAGCACCAGAATCTCATCGCGGTCAACCCCTAGAATCGTTTTTACACTACCTTCTGGGGTTTACCGACGCCGAAAACATCACCTCAATCGATGATAAAGGGTGGTTTCGCTACCTATCCTGGGTCACAAAGGGCAATTGCTGCATATATATTCCAAAAAGCCCAGAGGACCCACATCTAGAGCCCTACCTTTTCTCAAGGGTGACCGAATTAGATAACTACGTCAAATGGATCAAAAAACACCATCCGGACGATCCCTTAGCCGTTAGTGTTTTCACATTAAATATGTGTCTCCATTTGCGAGGAAGGGTTTCTGAGGAAACGATTCGGGAAATATTGCAGGCTGAACTTTCCGATGATTATCCTCTTCTTGTTTTAGTTAAAAAGCTTGTGTGTGAAGACTCTATTCCCTTCAAATCCGTAGAAAATGTTTTGAAGCTCGCTGCATTCCAAGTTTATGGCAGAAATGGTCTAGTTGAGATCGGGACCCATGCCTTTACCTCCCCAGTTTTGCTCCTAAAAATGGGTACTTATACGATTCAGCTCGATATGAAGATCCACGACGCTTTGAATAATATCTCCCCCGAGTTGGCAGAGCTATTCTTATTAGTGTGCCCCCCTTCAGACTCTCATACGCCGTACGATCGAGCATTTTTGGAAGATGTTGGTGTCGATCTTGAAAAGCTCACACATTGTAGTCTCAACATGATGGAAAGTGAGCACCCATTTATTCGCTATCTAGGATTGACTCTGCTCTTTAGAAATCCGAGTGTTGATCTTTCTACCAAACGGAAGCTTGCTGAGAAAAATGTTCTTTCTATTTTAGAACTTGTTAAAGACAAGGAAGCTGTACGGAAAGAACTGATACATTTTATCGGTCCTAAGTCGATTCCTGGGCTTAATGATCCCCGTTTTATGGAGAAGTGGATACGTGTTTTGTTTGAGCCTGAACGTTGTTCTGAAGAGACAGGTTTCGATGTATGGAAAGGGCTTGCATCCAATCCAGACTCATTTGTTTTAATTGAAACACTCACTCACAATCAGCCTCATTGGGCATTGCGCCTCTTCATGCATATGATGAAACTCAAAGAGTATCCAAATGAGGCTTTCCAGTGCGTACTTGCTTGTGGAAATACCCTATCCAAGTCTGATTCTCTCGAGCATGCTCAGCTTGCTGACTATATGCAAAGTAAGATCCCCGAACTTATAGACCATGAACAACACGAAAGACCTCATAGTACAAAAGCTCTAGATTGGTATTTTGAGCGCTCGCAATCACTTCTGATTGCGCGTCTAGGACTGGAAAGAGGATATTTTAAGGCACAAAGAAATGCGTGCACACGCCTCGTGCTCTTTTCTGAGCCTTCGGTAAAGCATTTTAAGGAGGTTATCGCAGATGGATTACTCTCCAATAAAGAGCAACTAGAGTTTATCTTAAAGCTCTATAACGAGAATCGGGAATTTTACGATGAGGATCTTTTTACTCTGCTGCTGAAGTTATGTGGGGGGGCTCCACAAAAGAAGGCTGTTGTTGAAATCATTCTAAGCACCCTCAATACACACGCAGTTAAAGATATTAAAGCTGTAGAGCATGCCTTAAAGACTCTTAGAGAGTTCATCCCTTGTTCTAGGGCTTTATGTATGACGTGTTTTGAGAAGCAGATCACACTTCCAAAATCGATGAGCGGGCCGTGGTATAAAACCTTAAAAGCATGGTGCCAAGATGAGAAAGCTGACTATGAGATGATTGCAATCCTATTTAGAGAAGGTGAGAGGCAAGGGTTTGACGGAAATCAGAACGCCATTGAAGTGAAGCTTATCCTTGTCGAAAAGGAGATCTGCCCTGTTGAAGATTTTATCCCTTACCTCCCCGAACAATTCGATCCATTCAGTTTCTTAACTACAGATAGAGTCCTCGCCCTTTGTGAAAAGCTTCCTCAAGAAGAACGCTTACTCTGGCTAACTGGTACTGCATTTTTTGAGGGAATTAGGCAGCGAGAGAGATTACAATGCGTGTTAGCAGATGTATTAGCTGACGGAGGGACGCCAGAGCAACTCTGCAGGCTTCTATACCACTATGTAACAGATTTGGACGGCATCAGTATTAAAGTGTGGTACGAGATGATCAAGCGTTTTAAGGAGGAAAACTCACCTTTTATTGTTGAACTTTACCATCTGATTAAAAATAACCAATTTATACAGAAAAGACATCCGGCCTATTTTTCCCTCTACCTGGCTGCATTGCACGCTGATCCGACGTTATCAAATTTTCCAGACGAGCACAAAATAGTGTGCGCTTTGTCTATGTACCCACAACTCATTCTCTATGCTCACAGAGATTTTTTAGCGTATGCTGCTGAGCACGCTCCCTATTCAGAATCGCTTCGAGAGATCTACTTGATCGCAAAAGTGCTGTTGAAAACTATTGATGAGCAAGAAGTAAAAGATTCTATTGCCTTCAAAATCGACTGTTATTTTTTCCGTACTCTATTAAAGACGGAACCTGAAAGCCTTGCTGAAGCGCATCTCAATGAAATGCTCGAAAAAACGCATTCCGTGAACTATTGGCAACAGGCAGGTATATTGATCAATTTCCTAGCAACCATGCGTAGCCCCCTCCTATTTAAATGCCTGGAAGTTGTTGAATTTGTGCCAAATTCTACTCTTGAGACAAAAAATATTGTCCCATTTTTATTGGAACAAGAGTGTTATACGGGCGCTGCTAAGTTGATGAACACGGCTCTTTGTGCAGATAAGTGGAAGCCCGATGCTGCGCTTTGGTCTTATATCTACCAGACACTTGATGGTCTTCTTATGACTGAAAAGACAAATGAGGCGACTAATTTGTTAATGTTAGTGCATGGATACTCCGACTCCTTTAAAGCATTTGCTGGAGAGCATTTTACATTTGAGCATCTTGAAATGATTCTACGGATCGGATCGCTTTACACCGATTCCAACTCGATCCCTCACCTTATACAACAGGTGAAATTTGGTATTCATCTTTTGCCAAAAGGTTATCAAAATGAAAGATATGTCGAAGCCACAATTCAAGGGATCATTACCTTATCTCGGATAGCTCCTGAGCACTTTTCCGAATTAGTGCATATCTATATGGATACGATCTTTATGAAAACAAAAGAAACAAAAAAAATGAAACATAAGCTCATATTATCTGAAGAGGATTGCTTTACATTTAAATGTCGCCTTGCTGATGCAATGATTGATGCTCTGACACCAGATCATCCCTATCCCAAGGAACTAAAAGCAGAAATTGAGAAGTGCTTAGCCTTTTTCAGGCGGGTATTTCCGACAAAAATGCGCGGCACCCTTTAAACTCGCTTTGTCATCCAAAATCACTCGAATCGGCATCTCTTCGAGCAATTCGCGAAAACGCCCCTTGTCTAGAAAAGCTTTGTAAAAGAGGGGCTCTTTGAATTTAGGTAAAATTTTGGGTGGAATCCCCCCGCCGAGATAAACACCACCGGTCGCCATAAACTTCAAAGCCGAGTTGCTGCATTCTGCTCCAAGCAGCGTCATAAAAAAATCGAGCGTCATCTCACAAATCTCCGATTTCTTTTCCAAAGCATTTTGGGTGATCACTTTGGCTGGATCGTCATTTTTTATCTCCTCAGCCAGCCACGAGGGCTCCTCATGTTTTTCTTCATCGCGGAAAAATTCATAAATATTGAATAGTCCCGGGCCTGATAATGCGCGCTCATACGAACCGTGTCCGAAACGTTTATAGAGATAGCGGCAAAAGTTGATTTGCAGCTCTCCACGCGGAGCAAAATCGCAATGCCCACCTTCTCCAGCAAATGGGTGGTGGCCCTTTCCATCCCAATATAAGCCCGCCTCTCCTAGCCCTGTGCCGGGAGAAACGATGCAACGATTCGCATCCAGATTTCCCTTGCCTGGATGAATTTCTAAAATATTTTCAGAAGGGAGAATTTCGATTGCATAAGCGTTCGCTTCTAGATCGTTTATTAGGTAGACGGTCGGGATATTGAGCGATTTAGAAAGGTCGGAAGTATCGACAATCCATGGAAGGTTGGTCGCTTTGCACACTCCATCCTTAACAGGTCCTGCAATCGCAAAACACGCTCGATTCACCCCTTTTGCAGCCTCACACTTCTCCATATACTCGAGGACAATCGTCTTTAAATCTTTGTAGTCTTGACTGGGGAATTTCATAAGGTTTGAAAAGGAGTAACTCCCTTCATTTTCATCAAAAAGGGCGAGATTTGTCTTTGTCCCCCCAATATCACCAGCAATAATCATGTGTGCATCCGAGCTAAAAAGTTTTCGAAATTGATATAGGCCATTTTCTCCCCCTCTTTCAATAACTCGAGCATTTTGGGATAGCAAGAAGCGTTTGAAAACTCTTCAAAAAAAGGCATATCTTCACTATAGAAAAAATCAGCTCCAAAGCAATAAGAATCGAATCCCCCAAGGGATTTAGCATGCTCGACGTGCGCGCTAAAACTCTGTCCGATAAAGTCTTTAACGAAATTCAATCCCATCACGCCACCCCTTCGAAAAACTTCTTTTGCAAGGGGATCTGGTAAATTGCGAGCATGTTCGGTCACCGCTCTAAAATTCGAGTGGCTCGCAATCGGTGTGATCTTCAAGCCTTTTGCATCGATGTAGTTGAGGATATCGTGAGCCAGCGCATCGGAAGTGTGGCTTAAATCAATCGCGATTTTTTTGCCATCAAGATAATCTAACATCCGCTCCCCGTCAGCTTTAAGCCCCGCGGTTGATAGATTTCCTCCGCCAAAACGGTTCTCATCATGCCACGTCAGGCCGATGTAGAGAATGGGGCCGAGCGTTTTACGGAAGTTATCAAAACGTGTAAAAGCATTTTCTAATTTTTCGCTCTCGTCACATAACCCTGAAGCATTTTCGATGGCGGGGATGAATTGAATTTTATCTTGAGGCAAGGTGCAAAAAATAGCGCGCTGCTTCTCTGCTGAGACGACAGGATTTTCTCCTGTTGCGGTATAAATTGCCAACGTCTGAATTTTAACATTCCCCTCGATAAGCTGAGGAAGGGAGCAGCGCGCTTCAGGGTTGTTAATGTCCCCTTTCTCCGCTAAGTAGACGAGCAGATCGCAATGTAAATCAGCTATTGGAATCATTAGTGCCCCATCTTTTTGCGATACCGGCCGATCATGCCACCTTCAAGGACATTTTCTAGCTCACGCTTGGTCATGTTGTGTTTTGCAAAAAATTGGTAGCCCTGCGTCACGTTTTTAACCGTTACACGCTCACCTTCTTGAATCTCCTTTCGAATATGGGGGAAGCTGAGGATATCTTCTTGCACGATACGGTCATAATCCTTGAGATCTTCGAAGTAGAGGGGGACAATCCCAAAGTTCGTTAAATTCGCACGGTGAATACGGGCAAATCCTTTAACTAAAACAGCCTGAACCCCTAAAAAGCGCGGCGCAATGGCAGCATGTTCGCGAGAAGAGCCCTGGCCATAGTTATCACCACCCACGATAAAATGGCCCGATTCACGGTAAGGTTTGGTTCGCTCAGGATAGGTCTCGTCGAGTTGGTCAAACACAAAATCACTAATTGCGGGGATATTGCTCCGAAATGGCAACACTTTAGAGCCCGCCGGCATAATATCGTCTGTGGAAATGTTCTCTCCAGTTTTAATAGAAACCGGCCCTTCAAGACTTTCCGATAAGGGTTTAAACTGAGGCAAAGGCTTGATATTGCTCCCTTTGTCGAGCTCGATTCCCCTTCCATCGGCAGGTGGAGGGGTAACAGCATCAGCATCGATCAGTAAAGTGTCTGGCTCAGAAACTTTGGGGTATTCCATATCGAGTTTCCGAGGATCTGTGATTTTACCTGTAAGTGCTCCGGCGGCGGCAATTTCAGGACTACAGAGATAGACCGAATCCTCCTTCGTCCCCGAGCGACCGGGGAAGTTACGCGGGACGGTGCGCAGTGATGGGCGTCCATTTGCCGGTGCCTGCCCCATTCCAATACACCCATTACAACCCGCCTGGTGGATCCTTGCTCCTGAAAGCACAAGCTTTTCAAGGTGGCCATTGCGCGCAAGATTCTCCAAGATTTGGCGCGAAGTAGGATTCACATCAAAAGAGACCTGATCGTGTGCCCGCTTACCTTTCATGATTTCAGCCACAACAGCAAAGTCGCGATAACCGGGATTTGCAGAAGAACCGACCATCACTTGGTAAACTTCTTTCCCCTCGACCTCTTTAATAGGAACAACATTCCCAGGACTGCTCGGAAGGGCGATTAACGGCTCTAACCCCGATAAATCAATCTCCTCGTGCAGATCGTACGTACAATCTTCATCAGCAAGAATTTCGACCCACTGATCTTCACGCCGCTGACTTTTCATAAAACGGCGCACTTCCTGGTCAGAAGGGAACACAGTTGCCGTCGCCCCAAGCTCAGCGCCCATATTGGCAATCACATGGCGGTCCATCGCTGAGAGAGACTCAAGCCCAGGACCATAATACTCGATAATTTTTCCAACCCCTCCAGCGACATCGTGGCGACGAAGCATCTCCAAAATCACATCTTTCGCGCTCACCCATTTAGGGAGCTCTCCTGTTAACTTAACACCCCAAATTTTCGGCATTTTGACATGAAAAGTCTCTCCCGCAATTGCAAAAGCGACCTCTAAGCCACCCGCTCCCATCGCAAGCATCCCCATCGAGCCCGCAGCGCACGTGTGACTATCAGAACCAAGAAGTGTTTTTCCAGGAATTCCGAAGCGCTCCATGTGGATCGGATGGCTCACACCATTTCCAGCGCGGCTGTACCAGATGCCAAAGCGTTGGCATGCACTCCGTAAAAAGAGGTGGTCCTCAGCGTTTTTAAAGTCATTTTGGAGAATATTGTGATCGACATACTGAACAGAGACATCAGTCTTCGCGCGCGGAACATTCATCGCCTCGAGCTCAAGCATCACCATCGTTCCCGTCGCATCTTGCGTCAGAGTTTGATCGATCTTTAAACCAATCTCACTTCCCGCTTCCATCTTTCCTTCAACGAGATGGCTCTCAATCAACTTCTCTGCAACATTCTGTCCCATACAATCCTCCTAAATTAAGACAATAACGTAGCAGAAAAGGATTTAATGGGCAGCACGAATGAGCCGATTCATAAGAGCGGCATTTGACTTCATATTCTGATCACAACGAATGACAATCTCTTCCATTCCCAGCTTGTCAGCTTCTCGAAAAAGAGCATAAAGCTCTTCAGGCTTGACAGCCTGAAGAATCATCTTTTTTGGAGAGGGAACCACAATTTCGTTTACCTCAACCAGGCGGACACGCGCATATGGAGAGTAATGCTTGTACTTCATGCCAGGAGAAAGAGGTTTTTCCACCTCTCCATTTGCGACAAGCACTTTTGTCCCAAGCACAGCTTCGATCTCTTCTTTAGTGATCGTCCCGGGGCGTAAAATGGTCGGAGGATCTAAGCTCAGCACCGTTGATTCTAAGCCTTGCTCACACGGTCCCCCATCTAAAATCATCACCTGGTCACCAAAATCGTCACGCACATGCGCCGCTGTTGTGCTACTCGGGCGCCCCGAAAGATTTGCCGAAGGGGCGGCGAGCGGCTCCCCTACAGCCTCGATTAGCTCCCTTGCCAGTGGATGAGCTGGCATGCGCACGCCAATAGTGGGTAAGCCAGCAGAAACGATCGAAGGCACTGTGCTTTTTTTGGGAAGGATGAGAGTTAAAGGACCTGGCCAAAAATGGCGGGCGAGCTCTTCAGGATAGGACTCAACAATGAGCGCCATCTGCTCAAAATTCGCGACATGAACGATCAGAGGATTGTCTTGAGGACGCCCTTTGAGCTCATAGATTTTCTGAATAATTTCAGGCGAAAAAACAGGTGCACCTAACCCATAAACAGTCTCGGTTGGGAAGGCTATAGGCTTAAGCATCAGGTGGTGTTGTTTGAGGACTTGTCCATGATAGGGTTGCAACCCGCGTCTCGAGATCGAGTTTCAATTCAGGTGCAAGGTAAAGTGGAAAATAAGTACTTTCCTGAGGGATGCTAAATTGTAGCATCGTGCGTACGTATACATACCCTTTGTCGAGATCAAAGTTAACAAGCATAGAATATGCGTCAGGATTAGCACCTATCGCGACTAGATCACCATTCCAATATTTATCCACCATTGGACATAGTATGTCGGCTACAATGGATTGATTTAAATAGGGATGAAGCTTTTTTGGAACTTGATTAGGGATTTCATTAACTCGGTTTTTGAAATAACTATTGTTTATCAGTTCAATATTGTCAGCTGTAGTGATTTCTCCCATTAATTTTTTAAATCTCTCGGGGTCTCGCTCATCTTCTGACCATGCAATGATTTGATCGGTTAGTTGCGTGTTATTTACAATCTCTTGTACTTCGTTACGGAAATCGGTATTAACAAGAGAGAAAGGCCGGCCGTTCAATAGATAAATGTTTCCACGTTCTAGGTCATTCGTGTTTTGGGCGCATAAATTTTGATCAGGTTCCCCAGCATGGTATACATAGGGGTGGCCATTTAACAGGCAAATATTCTTGTTTTTTAGATTTTCTGGGTTTTGAGAAGCTAATTCTTTCTCAAATTTACCAATGTACAGGCCTTGATTATTCGGTAAATTTGGAAGCTTGATCTCATGGAATTTCCCTTGATTAATCTCATGATGGTAATGAATGTTGTCTACTCGCTTAAATCCTCCTATCCAACCTAACTCATGAAAGTTCATTACATTCTGAAATTTCAACTCATGGAGTTTCCCTTGGTCTATCTCAAGAAGATTGCGGTAGTCGTCATCGATAAATCTGAGAAATTGCTCCATAAGGGTCTCATCATTAGATGATTCAGCACTGGGGATTTCAGCACAATGGGTTTCACTACTAGGATAGTAGCCCATCAGCTCACCGAGGACAAGGGCCACTCCCAGGGCCATTCCGCCTGCCGAAAGGTAAAAACCGATCGTTCCTACCGGAACTGCAAGCATTGATAATCCAGCAACCGCAGCGAGCGCAACCCCCGTAATGAGTAAAGCCTTAGCTGTAGAGCTCATTTTAGGACGTACTAAAGGAAATTGATGAGATGAATCTGTTGATCTTAAGTAATTTAACATGTACTTATTATAGCATATTTTAAACTATTAAGCAAGTATTAATATACTTGCGTTATTTCTCTCTCTGTAGTATCAAGTAAATAGTTGATAACAGGAGGATTTATGGAAGATAATGTGGAAAGAGGGGCCTGGAGCCGCCTCTATTGTGGAATCGTCAGAGGAGAGCGCTTTTTAGGAAATTTCCTGCTCTTGATTATACGCCTCTATTGGGGTGGTCTGCTCGTACTTGCGGGGCTTGGAAAGATAATGAATGCAGAGGGAGTGGCTGATTTCTTCGCCTCTCTAGGACTCCCTGCCCCGATGTTTATGGCCTATTTCATAGGAATAGTCGAGATTGTGGGGGGAGCTTCTCTCTTTATTGGGCTATTTAGCCGGCTTTTTTCGATTATGCTGGTCATTCTCTTTTTTGCAGCCTATGCAACCGCCCACCAAGAGGCTTTGATTAGCTTCTTCACCAACCCGAATCTATTTATTATGGAGAGCCCGTTTCTCTACCTTTACGCATCTTTGATCGTTATGTGTTTTGGACCGGGATTTGTCTCTATTGACTATTGGATCGGAAAGAGGCTTTGCTGTAAGCGCTCTCATTGATGAAGCGGGAAGCCTGTAATAAGGCTTCCCACTCACTCTTTACTTTAGACGTTCATCTTTTTGTCATTTTCTTTCTTCTCAGGCGTTACTTTTCGACTATCTGCATTGATCAGCTTGAACGAGTCGATAAAGTTTCTGTAATCATCACTCATATCAACGCTGTTCTTATAAACAGTGAAAACCTGATAGAGGGTGTTGTGGACTAAGATCAACTTCCCTTGGAAAAAAATATCTTCGTTTTTCACTAAAAATTCGAGAGCTTTATGTCCTTCAACTTCGCTCATCTGCATGTTGGTCACCTCAGAGCCTGGGAGGGCTGACAACATGCCGGCAAATCCATCTTGAAGGTTAACCTCGGGCTTCGACATATCGATTTGAGCTGGATAGTTCCAAACAGAGATTACATAGACAACGTTATCGCTCGGTTCGCTGAGGTAAGTGTTGTAGTCAATTTTTAAATCGGTATTCGGAATATCGATCTTCTGTTGAACGTGCTCAGGCTTTTTGGGAAGTTCGACAGAAAACCCATCCCCTTTTGAGGTAAAAGTTGTCCACTCTTGCTCTACTTGAGCAGGTTTTTGAGTTGTAGGCGCCCCTTCAAGAAGTGGGCAGGAAAGAACTAAACCACAAGCGAGAATGTTTAGTAATAGTTTGTTTGGAATTAGACTCATAGTTAACCTTTAATTCATTCTTTTTCGTAATAATTTAATTCTATACTATAACTAAGTTTAAAAAAATTGTTTTTATTAGTGATTCAAACTCTTGTTCTTGCAGTTAAAATCCTTTTTTAGTATGATGAACCGATAAAATTGAGGATTGCATGACAGAGAATCAAGTAGTTGGAGTCATTCCTGCCCGTTGGGAGAGTAGTCGCTTTCCCGGCAAACCGCTCGTCGACATACTTGGAAAATCCTTAATTAAAAGAAGTTATGAGAATGCTCGACAGTGTTCCCGCTTGGATGAGTTGGTGGTCGCAACCGATGATCAAAGGATCTACGATCACGTCTTAGAATTTGGTGGAAAGGCGTGCATGACCTCCGAGAGCTGCCCCTCTGGAACAGACCGGGTGAACGAGGCCATCGAGCGCGATTTTCCTCACGCCTCAATTGTCGTGAATATTCAAGGGGATGAGCCGTGTCTCGATCCTGCCGTGATTGACACCTTAATTGAGCGTCTTGAGCAGACCGATGCGGATGTGACAACGCCGATTGCCAAAATAGTCAATCCAGAACAGATTTTTAGCCCCTCATCTGTGAAATGCGTCTTCGATATCCATGGCAGAGCTCTCTATTTCAGCCGCGCGCCAATCCCCTTCCCGCAGAAGGTTGAAAAAATACACGATTACTACCGTCATCTCGGTGTATATTGCTTTAGACGCCCGTTTCTCAAGCTGTATGCCGAAATGGATAACACCCGCCTTCAAAGTATTGAAGACTTAGAACAACTGAAAATTTTAGAGGCTGGGTATCCAATTTACGTCTCGATTGTCGAGGATCAAGGAATTGGCGTTGATTCGCCGGAAGATTTAAAGAAGGTTCAAGAAATTTTATGCGCAAATACATCTTCATAACAGGAGGAGTCGTCTCCTCTTTAGGTAAAGGATTAACCCTTGCATCGATTGCAATGCTCTTGGAAAAGAAGGGCTTTAAGATCGCCATGCTCAAGCTCGATCCCTACCTGAATGTCGATCCCGGAACGATGAATCCTTTTGAACATGGTGAGGTCTACGTCACCGACGATGGTGTTGAAACCGACCTCGATTTGGGCCACTATTACCGTTACACCACAGCCCCCCTTTCACGCGCCTCTACTGCCACATCGGGACAGATCTACGATACGGTGATCAAACGGGAGCGCCATGGCGATTATTTGGGTAAAACCGTTCAGGTGATCCCCCACATCACCGATGAGATTAAAAAGCGGATTGTGGCGTGTGGTGAAGTTTCCGATGCCGAGGTTGTTCTTGTTGAAATCGGTGGAACAATTGGGGACATCGAATCGCTCCCTTTCCTCGAGGCGATCCGCCAGTTCCGCTACGAGCGCCCACAAGATTGCCTTAATATCCACATGACCTATGTTCCTTACCTCAAAGCTGCCGGCGAGGTGAAAACAAAGCCGACGCAACACTCGGTCCAAACGCTGCGCAGCATCGGGATTTTGCCCGATCTGATCCTCTGCCGGTGTGAATCATCGCTTTCAACTGAGATTAAGGAAAAAATTAGCTTATTCTGCAATGTTCCAGCTGAGTCGGTTTTCGATGAGGTCGATGCTGATACCTCGATCTATGAAGTTCCCCTCATGTTAGAGCGCCAGGGTGTTACCGAGAGGATCTGTAAGCAATTGGGACTTGAGTGTTCTCAAATAGACCTCTCTGAATGGGATGCAATCGTTGAAACGATCAAAAATCCAAAAGGGACTGTGACAGTTGGGATTGTCGGTAAATATCTCCAACACCAGGATGCCTACAAATCGGTCTTTGAAGCGCTGCAACACGGCGCGATTGCTGCTGGATATGCATTACAGATCAAATCGCTTGAATCGGATAAAGCTTCCGACATTGAAGGGTGCGACGGCTATCTTGTACCAGGAGGCTTTGGCGAACGAGGCTGGGAAGGGAAACTCGAAGCAGCTAAATACTGCCGCTCGCAAAAAGTTCCCTACTTTGGAATTTGCCTCGGAATGCAAGTCCTTGTTGTGGAATTTGCAAGAAGTGTCTTAGGGCTTTCAAACGCCAACTCTACTGAGATGGAACCTCAAGCTCAAGAACCGATTATCTCCCTTTTAAGTGAGCAGGAAAACGTGGAAGATATGGGCGGAACGATGCGCCTGGGTGCCTACCCTTGCCTACTAAAAGAGGGATCGAAAGCGCACGCGGCTTACGGCTCCAAAAATATTTCTGAAAGACACCGCCACCGTTATGAGTTTAACAACCGTTACAAAGAGCTTGCTCAAAAGAACGGCTTACAACTTTCTGGTACTTATGAAGAGGGTAACCTCTGTGAAATAGCTGAGATAAAAGACCATCCATGGATGGTTGGCGTCCAGTTTCACCCTGAATTTAAATCACGCCCCACAATGCCCCACCCTCTTTTCCGGGATTTTGTGAAGGCAATGGTCGAGCATCATGAAAAAAAAGCGCATAGCTAGTATCGATTACGGTCTCAAGCGTATTGGGCTTGCAATTTCCGACGAGAATCAAATCATCGCCTCCTCACTAGGTGTGATTCAGGCTGGCAAGAGCAGCGGTGAGACGATCACCAAACTGCTAACAGCATTAAAGGATTACGAGCTTGAAAGGATCGTGATTGGCTATCCTGTTCACCTAAATGGAAAAGTAGGATTTCTAGCCGATGAGGTGAAACATTTTGTTTCACTTCTTGAAAAGGAAGTCTTATGTCCAGTGGTTCTTGTCGATGAGCGCCTCTCAACTGTTCAAGCAGAACGTTCTCTTAAAGAGGGAAGCATGAATCGGAAAAAGCGGGCAAAAGTGATCGACGCCGTCTCAGCCGTAATCTTACTGCAAGGCCACCTCGGGTATTAAATTCTCTTTTCCTTTAAGTTAAAACAACCTATGATCCATTTTTTTATAAGAGGAAAACTTATGAGCACGCGTACCGGTCTGGATGCAGTCAAAACTACATTTTTTGAAATGTGCCGGGGCTTAGAAAGGAAAGTTGATTCTCATCTCACACCTCTCAATGAACGGATTGGCAAGTGCGCGGTGGCAATAGATGGGCTTGCTCAAGCCTCTCCTTCTGCTAATTTTTATCTCCAAATGGCCACAGAATGTAATGATCGTGGTCAATGGAACAAGGCGAAGGAATCTGCAGATGCCGGCATTGCTAAAACTATCGATCCAAATAAGCTTGCTGCGCTCAATGAGATCAAATCTGCTGCTTGTATAAAGCTTAGAGAATTTGAAAATGCATTGGAAGCAGCCGAGAATGGCATTGCTGCAAATCCTACAAAGCCAAATCTTCTTGCAATACTTTGTGCAAGAATAATCCACATTTGTGGTCAGCTTGAGACTGTGGATTTAGAAAAGATCGTACACTTTGCAAATATGGGTATTGATTCAAATCCAACCAATAAAAATACGCTCGCATGGCTTTGCTGCCAGCTTGCCGATGCTTACATCCAACTTGGGATGTATGAAGAGGCTGGAGAGGCTACAAGGAAAGGGCTTGAAGCCAATCCTACTAATCAGGATACACTCGCATCTCTTAACGAGAAAACGGCCGCCGTTTGCAGCCATTTTATGAAGTGGAAAGAGGTTGAGTCGGCAATTGATGCGGGCATCAATGCAAATCCTACCGATCCAGACATACGTGCAGCTCTTTTGGAGAGACAGTCTGCTGCTTTTGAAGGACAAGGGATGTGGAAAGAAGCTAGAAAAGCTGCTCAAGCTGGTATCGAAGCCAATCCTACTGATCAAACCCTTCTCGCTGTGCTTCAGGCAAGATTGGTGGCTGCTTGCATGAAACTTGAGCTGTGGGATGAGGCTAGGCTTGCTGCTGAGGGGGCCCTTGAGCTCAACCCAGAAGATGAGAGAATGATCGAATCACTAAGCAAAGCACTTGAAATGCTTCCAAAAAAAGGTCCTGCAGATCCTCGCAAGCATGGACGTACAGAAGAATCGTTACCTCAAGCTAAACGCGCTAAGTTATCGCCGTCGTCTTAGCCCTAATCTTTCTCTGTGAGCCCCTTTGGTAAGAATCGTCGCTGTTAGAGAGAGGTGATCTGTATTAAGGATCTTACCATTCTTACGAGAGTGTTTGACAACGGCATCACCTGGCACTCCCCCAATCGAATAGATACGATCTACTTGTTCATTTTCAAGAACTCTTCCATTGCCATCTGGATGGTAGAGTGTCCCACTTCCTGCTGGTGGAGCCTGCTCGACAAACTCAGAACCAAGAATCTCGTCACTCTCGCCATTATGGAGGTTGAAATCTCCACAGAGAATCACAGCTTCGTGGTTCGCGCCTTGATTGTCAGCTTTGATTGCCTCTCTCATGGTTTGAAGTTGCTCTTGACGAATGCGTGCAAAGGGTTTGCCTGGTTTCGATTGTCCGTGGACGTTATACAGAACAGCTGTTCTCCCCTCGCCCAGATCAACTGCAGCCCGCACAAATCCCTTATTAGCAAGCCAATCCTCTCCTGTGCAGTTATTGAAAGGGCGGAAATGAACATCGAGAACTTTGTATTTACTCGCAATCATAAGACCACTATTCAATCCCCACTCATTCGGAGCAATTGTATGCACGATATGACGATAGTTCTTGGTGAGCAAATCAGAAAGAATACGCACCGAGCAAGCCTGAAAGGCCTCTTGGAAGAAGAGGACATCCTCCTCTCCACCAGCAAGCTCTAAGACACGGGTTCTAGGATCACACATGTTGTTGCAAGAGGAGAGAAACTTTGGCATCGCGCAAAGGTTATGGGTCTTTACCGTGATGCTATCTCCATTTATTATTTTAAAATCGATCTCAGTATTTTCAATGAGAGAAGCTGGTTGCGACCAGTAGGAAGCTACCACCTTGAAGCAATGTCCGATCAAGCTCACCCCCCATGTAAGCTCGGAGGGGGCAAAAACGAGAAGAGCGGCATACTGTAAGGGCACTCCCACTACACCTGTCACACAGATAAGACCGAATATACCTGGAAGGATGGGGATCGCGAGGGTAAAGAACTCAACCCCGCGCAAGACAAGTACAACACGCTCCCAATTCTTGACATTTTCCAGATCTCTTCCTGGCCACCTATAAGGACCAAAAATGCGTGTTGCAGCATCGGCCTCTCTTAAGATTGGCCTTGTGAGATAGGAGCCAACCGAATAGATTGTCTCAGCTACATAGTTGGTGCACATGCGATGCTCGGGCTGGGGATGGATCTGGTTTGAACCTTGACCAATTAACATTTAAGTAGTTTATACTAAATAATATATATAATCAAGTATATAATTAAGAAATGAGACTTGAAAGCAAAACAAGAAACGGGTTACAAGTCTTATGCACACTTATAAAGTTTATTTTTAGGTTACTATGCAAAATCACTCCCGTAACATCTCTGACATCATAGTCGATCAAAATAATAGTGCTACATTTCAAAGTCCTCTAGAAGAAGGGTCTAAATCAGGGCGGGTTGTGGATCCCTGCATCGTTGTGATTTTTGGGGCAACTGGTGATCTCACTGCCCGCAAGCTTCTCCCCGCCCTCTATAATCTCACGCGTGAGGGTCAGCTTCCAAGCCACTTCGCCTGTGTGGGGTTTGCAAGGCGTCAAAAAACCCATGAGCAATTTCGCGACGAGATGCGAGATGCAGTTAGTCAATTTTCCCGTGTCAAGCCGCTCGATGAGAATCTTTGGTCATCGTTCATGAATCAAATTTACTACCACACCTCAAATTTTGACGAGGATGAGGGGTATGAGGCGCTTCGTAAGTTTCTCGATGATCTCGACAAACAGCTTGGAACAAAGGGAAATCGGATTTTTTATCTCTCTACCCAGCCAAGCTTTTTTCCAACGATTATCGAGCATTTAGGAAAGCATGGCTTGATCTACGATACGAACAAGGAAAAAAAGAAGTGGTCGCGCGTCATTATTGAAAAGCCTTTTGGCCACGATTATGACTCAGGTATCGAGCTGCAGCAGTTTGTTCTCAATCACTTGGCTGAATCGCAAATTTTCCGCATCGACCACTATCTTGGAAAGGAGACGGTCCAAAACATTTTGGTCTTCCGCTTTGCAAACTCGATTTTCGAGGCATTTTGGAATAACCACTATATCGACCACGTGCAGATTACCGTTGGAGAAGAGATCGGCATTGGAACACGCGGCGCTTTTTATGAAGAGGCAGGGATTTTGCGCGATATTGTCCAAAATCACGTCATGCAGCTCCTCTGTTTGACAGCGATGGAGCCACCAGCAAGTTTGAACGCCAAAGCGATCCGTGATGAGAAGGTCAAAGTCTTGAAGGCTTTGCGCCCCATCGATTTGTCCAATTTTAACGACTATGTTGTCCGCGGACAGTACGCTCCTGGATATATCAACGGTGAGAATGCCATTGGATATCGCGAAGAAAACAACGTCAGCCCTAAGTCCTCTATGGAAACGTATGCCGCTATAAAATTGTATATCGACAATTGGCGTTGGGCGGGCGTCCCCTTCTATTTACGAGCAGGAAAGCGTCTTCCCAAGCGGGCGACCGAGATCGCTGTCACCTTCAAGCAAGTTCCAAAAATTTTGTTCTCACAAGGTGAGCAGAAAATCGAAAACAACGTTCTTGTCATCCGCATTCAGCCTGATGAGGGCATTTCGTTACGGACAAACTGCAAAGTGCCCGGCCCAAGTAGCCCCATTCAGCCGGTAAAAATGGAATTCCGTTATGGATCTTACTTTGGATTAACCCCTCCAGAAGCGTATGAAAGGCTTATTTGCGACTGCATGCTCGGTGATGGAACTCTTTTTGCTAGAGGAGACGAGGTACTCACTTCTTGGGAATGGATAACACCCATTTTAGAGCGGTGGCACGAAAGCCTCCCAAGCGATTTTCCTAATTACCAATCAGGAACTTGGGGACCCAAAGCAGCAGACGAGATGTTAGCCCGTGATGGGCGCGCCTGGAGGCTCATTTAGTGAACCAAATTCAGCTCACAGACATAAATGAAGAGCTCAACCGCCTTTGGGATGCCGAGCAAGGTGAGAATAAAACCAGGGCTTCGCTTTTCACACTCATTGTCTATGTGCAGAAGAGTGAGCAGCTAAATGTTACAGAAGAGCTTGTCAAATCGGTTGTTTCAAAATTTCCCAGCCGCGTCATCCTCATCGTGAGCGATGATGGAGCGCAAGAGCCTTATCTGCGCACCTCCGTGAGCTCCGAGACAATCGGCGAGGGAGATTTGCAGATCTTTTGCGAGATTATTCGCATCGAGGTCGCTGGAGATCTTCGAGAAAGAGTTTCCTTCATTATTCTCCCGCAAATCTTGCCTGATCTTCCCGTCTACCTCTTGTGGACCCAAGACCCAATCACAGAAAACGCCATCCTCCCCTACCTAGAATCTATTGCCGACCGCATCATCTTTGATTCCGAATCGACCCACGACCTCCAAGCCTACGCACAAACTGTTTTAACCATGCTGAACCGCTTCCATTGTGCCATTGGCGATTTAAACTGGAGCGCCCTTTCAGGTTGGCGCACTCTTTTTACACAAGTTTTTGCAACCTTCGACTCTTTTGTAAACCTTGTTCAAAGCACAACCATCCGCATCCAGTATAACCGCTCAAAAATTGAAGCCGCTTATTTTCAAGCGTGGATCGCCTCCAGACTCCACTGGACCTTTCAAAGGCTCGAGACTAACGAAGGAAACACCAGGCTTACCTACAGCCGCCCCACAAATGAAGTCGTGGTTCTCCTGATTCCCGAAGAGATTCGCGAGCTAAGCCCCGGCACCATTCTCAACATCGAAATCGAGTGCGAAAAAAACAAAGCTCACTACGTCTTCAAGCGCCACCCTAGTACTCGGCAGGTTTTTGTCCAACACTCCGACAAGGACCGCTGTGACCTCCCTATTTGCAGCTATCTCTCAGGCGTTTCCGAGGGCAAAGAGATTATAGAAGAGATCTTCTACCCAGCAGCTGGAGCCCACTACTGTGGAATGCTAAACACCTTAACCCAAATCCCCTGGAAACATGCATAAAGAACCTATTATTTTTGATGATCGACGCCTTCTCGCCATCCCAGGCGACCACGATGAAACCATCCATTTTGCAGTCGAAAACTGGATAGAGACGGCAAACGAATCGATTCAAGACCACGATTTTTTCGCCGTAGCCCTTTCAGGTGGCTCAACACCCAAAAAGATCTTCGAAATCCTCGCCCAAAGGCCCGATGCCCTCGACTGGACTAAAGTCTACCTCTTTTGGGGAGATGAACGGAGCGTCGTGCCAACCGACCCAGATAGCAACTACCAAATGGCGATTGAAGAGAGTGGGCTTGGGAGCCTTCCTATTCCTATCCATCAAATTTTCCGCATGGTTGCAGAAACCGATATCGAAAAGAACGCAGCAGAATACGAAACGCTCATCCAGGATAAGCTCGGCGCCCACCCCTTTGACCTTGTAATGCTTGGTATGGGCGACGATGGACATACAGCCTCGCTATTCCCTCACACCGAAGCTCTAAAAACTAGAGGAAAACTCGTCGTGGCAAATCACGTACCCCAAAAGGATACGTGGCGCATGTCGCTCACCTATGAATGCATTAATGCTGCACACCAGATCTGCTTATATGTTTTAGGAGCTAGTAAAGCGGGCGTGTTGGAGAAAGTTTTGACCTCTCCCCTCAACTACGAAAAGTATCCCTCTCAGAATATAGGGACCGAGTCAAACCCCGCGCTTTGGATTGTCGACCTTGATGCCGCCAAAAACCTCATGGCTCATATTAAGTAAGAGCCTGATTAAAACAAGATTTTACGCCTACCCAACAACTTTGATCGCACGAACAATCTCTCTAAAAAAATCCTTTGACCAAAGATCAATCTTAGAAGAATCGTTGATGAAATTGAGGATGTCCTCTTTTGCAGACTTAATGTCTAAAGAGGCGATTTTCTGATCGAAAAGCTCAAGAAGATCTTCACGCGTAAATGTCTCTTTATTCCAAAAACCACTCTGACGCATCCGTCTCTCTAGATAGTCGAGGCTACAGGGAATATCTCGGGCAATGAACCAGACCAAATCATACCAATCTCTCCCCTTCACACGTCCCTTCCACTCTCGGCAGAGAGTCGCAAGAACCTTGCCTGCAAATAAATCCCCTAAACAAAATGTTTTCACTGAAAAAGGCGAGGGTAATAAGAGAAGAGCATTTTCTGTTTTTCCTTCATGAAGAGGAGGATCGGTATCCACCTCAAAACGAATCTTCATTACCTCTTCGGGATGAATACTGCGATCAACCCCCTCGGGAATGCCGATTAGAAGAAGGTGTTGAATGGTATTGATTTTAATAAACGCCGAGTCAATCGCGCTCTCTTTAGTTTTCTTCTTTTTCTTAACCTCAGCCGTAAATCCCAAGCTCATTAGCTCCTCTTGAACAGCTTTCTCGTAACTAGAGAGGTCAAAATTGGGATCGGGCTTGAGTAGTGAGAAGTCCAAATCTTCAGAAAAACGATCGAGCTTATGGAGAATCCTTAAAGCTGTCCCTCCATAAAAGGCTGCTTTATCAAAAAACTTTGCCCTCCATAACCCAAGCAGAGCGATCTCTTGGACGATCTCTTTAATCGCATTTTTGTAGTCGGCAACGCTTTTTAACTCATAACGCATGAGCATGCGTTGCAAGGCTTCAGGTGCTTTTATTCTTGGAGGATTGTGCATAATAAATCTACGTTTTTATTTTGATAAATTTCGGCGATTTCACAAACTAAATCTCGGTTAAAGCCCTCCATATCATGAAGATCAATCCGCATCCCTTCATCAAGATAAATAAGCAAATCCTCTTTGCTTTCAAAAGGTTTGATGCGGGCTAAATAGTCAGCCAGAGCTTTTTCCTTCGAGGCAATGAGAAAATGCGTCTGCTCATCGATCGATTCCCAGGTGATTCCTACAGGAAATTTTGGTTGGGGCACGTAATAATAGATAAACTCTCCAACAGGAGTGTGGAAATGTTTAATCCGCTTACTGCACGCACTTGTCACGCGCGTCACGCGTTCAGGGATGAGATTGTGATAAGAGAGCGCGTACTCAAATGAGAGGTAAGAGGGGCCATAAATAAGATTTGCCAAAACCTCTAGGCTGTAGGGACGGCGCTGATATTCCTTTCCAAAGACGTACAGCCCCTTTTTAACACGAATCAACTCATTGGATTTTATGAGTTTAGTCAGACGGTCTCGGGGTTGCTTATACGAAGAGAGGCATTCCATTAAGAAGAGATAGTCTAATTCTTCTGTTTTGGCCCTCCTTCTGATCTCGCTTATAACCCCATTCATCCTAAACTCCAGTATGTCTATATTATGTAGACTTTCTGGTTTTTATTCAAATGGATTCATCCAGTATGTCTACAAAACATAGACATACTGGACCCTCTGCGAGAAAAAAGAACTCCTGCTGCAACAGCTCCTCCGATCATCAAAATGACACCAACCGCTAACTGCGAATTATAAATAATCATAATGGGATTAACACAAAGAATTGATTAAGAGCAACTTTTGACTTTAAATTCAAAAATTTCTTTTACTAGACGCAATCGAGTCGATCACTCATACTTCTTGTCATGTTAATTTTAGGAATCGAATCTACATGCGATGAGACGGGGTTTGCGATCGTCAGAGACGGCAAGGAAATCCTCTCCAACGTAGTGGCTACGCAAGAAGACTTGCACGAACGGTATGGAGGTGTTGTCCCGGAGATAGCGTGCCGCCGCCATGTTGATGTGTTGATGCCTCTGTTAAAAAAATCTCTTTGCGTCCCCCTTGAGGAGATCGATGCGATTGCAGTGGCCAATGGCCCAGGGTTGATCGGCGCCCTTCTAATTGGAGTTAATTTTGCCCAAGGACTTGCCCTTTCGACGGGGAAGCCTCTTGTGGGGGTGAATCACATTGAAGCGCATCTTTATTCGGCGCTTATGGAGTCGGAACCTGAGCTTCCAGCGCTTGGAGTGGTGATGTCGGGTGGCCATACGGCGCTTGTTTATGTAGAGGGGGTCGGCAAGTATCGTTTGATTGGGCAGACGCAAGATGACGCGATTGGTGAGGCGTTTGATAAGGCCGCCAAGCTGCTGGGTCTTCCTTATCCGGGTGGTCCCCATATCGAGGAGCTAGCAAAGGAGGGCGATCCACACCGCTATCCATTTAAAGGGGGGCGGATTAAGGGACGGCCGTATGATTTTTCGTTTAGTGGGTTGAAAACAGCGCTTCTCTATCTGGTAAAAGGGCAGAATGCAAATAAACACTCCCCTCTGATTATTTCGGAGGAGGATAAGAAAAATGTGGCAGCGAGTTTTCAGCATGCTGCATTTTCTAATCTCATTGAAAAGATTCATTCTGGTACAAGAGAGCTCGCTTGTAAAAGTATTCTTGTAGGAGGCGGAGTGAGTCAGAATCTCTATTTCCGCCGCTTGCTTGAAGAGAGTTGCTCTGTTCCCATTTGCTTTCCTGGGGAAGGTCTTTGTTTGGATAACGGAGCGATGATCGCGGGTCTTGGCTACCACATTTTTCTGGAGCATGGTGCCTCTGAGTGTGTAAAAGCCGACCCTAGACTCAGAATTAAGGAACATACTGATGCGGTACTTAACGATTTTGCTGGCGCTGCTTGCGCTCACTAGTTGTGGCGACAAAAAATCCTCCCAAGCTCTACGCCTAAATCTTGTTGATGATCCAGTTTCGCTCGATCCAAGGGTTGTAAGAAGCCTCAAGGATCTAACCGTGGTAAAACAGCTCTTCGATGGGTTGATGCGAATGGATGCGAATGGAGAGCCTCAAGGGGCAATCGCCGAGCGATTTGAAATTTCTGATGATTTACTTAAGTACACGTTCCATTTACGCGAGTCTCAGTGGACAAACGGCGCGCATCTGACTGCACACGATTTTGTCTATGCGTGGAAATCGGCTCTCGATCCTGAGTTTTGTAGCGATTATTCCTACATGCTCTACCCGATTAAAAATGCAAAAGCTGCGCGCGAGGGAATGTGCTCTACCGATGAGGTTGGGGTAACGGCTTTGAATGCGCGTACTTTGGTGGTGGAGTTGGAAGCTCCGACCCCCTATTTTCTGGAACTTACAGCTTTTCCAACCTATTTTCCCGTTAAGCAATGTGAAAAATTTGTGTGCAATGGCCCGTTTAAAGTTAAGAAATGGACGCCTCAATCGGAGATGCTTCTCGTCAAAAATAGCCGCTATTGGGATGCAAATAATGTCCATCTCAGCGGTCTTAGCTTTACAATCATCGACGATAGCAATACTGAGAGCCTTCTATTTGAAAAAAATGAGCTCGATTGGCTCGGTCAACCAACCTCACATGATATCGCACTTGCCCTGATCTCTAGGATGAAGCACGACTCTTACCCTGTTGCGGGGACTTTTTGGTTCAAATTCAATACTGAAAAAACACCGTTTGATCAGCCAAAATTACGTCGCGCTTTTTCGTATGCGATTAATAGGAAAGAGATCATCGAGCATATTTTGCAAGGTAATCAAGCGCTTGCAACAGGACCACTACCCCCTTCGATGCAGCTGCAGGAGGCTCCTTACTTTGAAGATGGCAATACGCGTTTGGCAAAAAAACTTTTTGAAGAGGTTTTGGCTGAAAATGGGTGGACACGCGATACTCTGCCTAAGATCGTGTTGAATTATACGCCATCAACTCGCATTACAAATATCGCACAACTTGTTCAAGATCAATGGAAAAAATCTTTTAATATCGACGTAGCATTGGAAGCTGTCGAAATCCATTGCTATCGACGCAATATCCGAGAAGGGCTCTACCAAGTAGGTTCTGGAGAGTGGATCGCCGATTTCAACGACCCGCTCGCCTTTTTGGAGCTCTTTGATGAAAATGGGATAAGCGATACGGGGTGGTGCAACGAAACATTTTCTAAGCTGCTAAGCGAATCGCTCACCGAGTGTGATCGGGTTAAGCGGAATGAAATTTTGCAAAAGGCTGAAAAAATTTTAGTTGATGAGATGCCGATTGCTCCGATTTATCACTATGCATTTGATTATGTTAAAAAAGGTTATGTAAAAGACGTCGTACTTTCACCACTTGGAATTGCGGACTTTAAATATGCTACAATTGAATAACTGCATTTGTTATCCTTTTTCGCATGTTCTCAAGAATTCTATTGATTTTGATCACGTGTACATTAGTTGCCTGTTCAAATAGTGCAAAGCAAACCTATGAGCAGCGCTTACGCGTTAATCTCTATTGCGAGCCTCCCTCTCTAGATCCACGTAAGTGTACCGATTCAACATCGGCAAATGTCTTGGTGATGTTGTTCGAAGGGTTGACTCGACTGGGCGACGACCACAACCCTCACCCCGCAGTTGCTGAAGAGATCCTTATTTCAGACGATAAGCGCACCTATACTTTTAAGCTGCGCGAGAGCTATTGGTCAAATGGAGATCTTGTTTCCGCTGAAGATTTCGCATACGCATGGCGTAAAGTTCTAGATCCGAAATTCCCCTCTCTTTTTGCTTACAAACTCTATGTGATAAAAAATGGAGCTGAGGTCAAAGAGGGGAAGAGGCCTGTTGAAGATTTAGGGATAAAGGTTCTCGATGAAAGAACCTTAGAGGTGACCCTCAACCATCCGACCCCCTATTTTCTCGAACTCACAGCATTTCCAACTTTTTATCCGATCAACAAACAAGCAGAATTGGATCCCGAATCTATTACCAATGGGCCATTTTATCTAAAAAAATGGGAGCATGAGAGCGAAATTCTCGTCGAGAAAAATCCCCTTTACTGGGATAGAGATTCTGTGAAGCTCGATTCGATCCACCTCTCGATGATCGATGATACAACGACTGAATTTTACATGTACGAAATGGGTGAGCTTGATTGGGCGGGCTCCCCTATCTCCAATCTCCCTCCTGAAATTCTCCCTGCCTTGAAAAAAGAAGGCCAAATTCAGATCACCCCTGCGTCCGGTGTCTACTACTATAAACTCAATACAGACGATCCTGTTTTATCAAATTCAAATATTCGGCAAGCCTTGGGCCTTTGTATTAACCGTACAGCGATTGTTGAACATATCACGCAAGCCGATCAAGTGCCTGCTTTTGCCCTCGTACCACCAATGCCTGGATGGAATGCCTTATCACTTTATAATGATGGGGATGTTGAAAATGCCCAAAAATTATTTGCGAAAGGTCTTAAAGAATTAGGAATCACCAAAGAGCAGTTTCCTACAATCACACTAAGCTACAACACAAATCGGGAGCATCAAAAAATTGCACAAGCAATTCAGCAACAATGGAAAGAAGGTCTTAGGATTAAGATTGATTTAGAGACATCAGACTGGAAGGTCTATCTCTCAAAAATTAATAGGCAGGATTATCAAATCGGCAGAACTGGTTGGTTGGGAGATTTTCACGACCCCGTCTCGTTTCTAGAGCCTTTCAAGTATCGAGATAACCCAAATCTAGGCGGAAACAATGAAACGGGGTGGGAACATCCCGATTTTGGACATTATCTCGATTTAGCGGAGCAGGAGACCGATGGAGTAAAGCGGGCTGAGATTCTACAAAAAGCTGAAACACTCCTAATTAGTGAAATGCCTGTGATTCCCCTCTTCTATATAAATTATTCCTATTTGAAAAAACCCTATATTCATGGAGTATATATCTCAACACTCGGCATTTTGGACTTTAAAAAAGCGTATATCAAAGAATGAAATCGTATATTTTGAAGCGTTTTTTAGCGAACTTAGTCGCTCTTTTTGTGATCATCACCGTGACATTTTTTCTGATGAAAGCGATTCCGGGAGATCCCTTTACCCAGGAAAAAGCCCTTCCAAAAGAGATCTTACAATCGCTCTATGAACACTACAAATTGAACGATCCGTGGTATGTTCAATACGGCAACTACCTTAAATCTGTAGCAAAATGGGACCTCGGTCCCTCCTTTAAGTATAAAGCGCGCACGGTCAATGACATCATCAAGAGTGGCTTTCCTATTTCCGCAATTTTAGGAATCGAGGCGATGGCTTTGGCGATCACTTTTGGTGTCGTATTGGGGACAATTGCTGCGTTGAAGCAAAATCAGTGGCAGGACTACTTGGCAATGGTTATTGCTGTGATCGGGATCTCTGTTCCGAGCTTTATTTTGGCAGCTTTTCTTCAATACCTTCTTTCGATAAAACTCGATCTCTTTCCTGTCGCCAGGTGGGGCACTATTCAACAATCGATACTCCCAGCGCTCTCGCTCGCTGCTCTTCCAACGGCTTTTATTGCGCGTTTAACACGGGCGAATATGGTAGAGGTTCTCTCTATGGACTATATCAAAACGGCGCGCGCCAAAGGTTTGAGCGACCTTGTTGTCATTGTGAAGCACGCAATGCGCAACGCCCTTCTCCCCATCGTCACCTATATAGGGTTGCTGACGGCAAATATTTTGACGGGGAGTTTTATCATCGAGAAGATTTTCGGAATTCCAGGCCTTGGACAATGGTTTATTAACAGCATTACAAATCGTGACTATACGGTGATTATGGGGATCACGGTTTTTTACAGTATTATCTTGCTCTCAGCTATTTTTTTGGTCGATCTAACCTACAGCTGGGTCGATCCCCGCATTAAAATTGGAAGAAAGCGCGCATGACAGTCGACCTATACCAGCCTCTTGCCCAAGATCTCTCAACTAGTGAAGAGATCTCCCGCCCCTCTTTAAGCTTCTGGGAAGATGTATGGCGCCGTTTTCGGATGAATCGTGTCGCCATTTTAGGCCTCTTTACGTTGGCCTTGTTAACATGTTTTGCTGTTCTTGCCCCCATCATCAGTGGACATCCCTACTATGAAACCAACCTTGCTTTAAAAAACGAAGCTCCCTCGAGAGAATTTTGGTTTGGAACAGATGATTTGGGACGCGATATCTTTACACGAACAGCTTGTGGAGCGCGCATCTCCCTTTTTGTTGGTATAACAGCTGCGGTAATCGACTTAGTGATCGGCGTTTTATGGGGTGGAATCGCCGCGCTTGCTGGGGGAAAAATCGATAATCTTCTCATGCGGATCGCCGATATTCTGTATGCCATCCCCTATTTGCTTGTTGTCATTATGCTTATGGTGGTGATGGGATCGGGACTGGTTCCGATTATAATTGCGCTCACGATCACAGGATGGATTGGCATGTCACGCATCGTGCGCGGACAACTCTTCCAACTCAAAGAACAAGAATACATTTTGGCTGCGATCGCTTTGGGTGCAGGCCGCAGAAGAATTCTATTAAAACATTTAATCCCAAATGCGATGGGCCCCATTATTGTAACAATGACCTTAACCATTCCAATTGCGATCTTTACCGAAGCCTTTTTGAGTTTCTTGGGGCTAGGAGTTCAAGCTCCGATGGCAAGTTGGGGAACAATGGCAAGCGATGGCCTGCCTGCTATGCGCTATTACCCATGGCGCCTCTTTTTTCCTGCATTTTTTATCAGCATCACCATGCTCGCCTTCAACCTTGTCGGTGATGGCTTGCGCGATGCTCTCGACCCAAAATTGAGGAAATAGTGAAGAAGCTTTTAAAAGTCGAAAACCTCTGTGTTTCATTCCGCACATACTTAGGACAAGTCAAAGCTGTACGCGACATCTCATTTTCGGTCGGCTACGGAGAAACCCTCGCAATCGTCGGGGAATCAGGGTGCGGAAAGAGTGTAACGGCACAGTCGATTATGAGATTAATTCCCACTCCACCAGGGAATATTGATTCGGGAAAAATACTCTTTGAAGACTCCGACCTTCTTGCGAAGAGCCGCACTCAGATGGAAGGGATTCGAGGCAAAGAGATTGGGATGATTTTCCAAGATCCAATGACCTCTCTCAACCCAACTATGCGTGTTGGGAAGCAGATTATGGAGGGGCTCATTAAACACCGTGGTCTCTCAAAACCCGAGGCGCGTGCTCAAGCGATACAATTGCTTAACTTAGTAGGAATGTCGGACCCCGAAAAACGTGTTGATCAGTATCCCCATGAATTCAGCGGAGGGATGCGTCAGCGGGTGGTTATCGCAATTGCGCTTGCATGCCGTCCCAAGCTTTTAATCGCCGACGAGCCGACAACCGCGCTCGATGTGACTATTCAAGCCCAAATTCTCGAGCTGATGAAAAGTATCCAACAAAAAACAGAAACGAGCATCATTCTCATTACTCACGATTTAGGAGTTGTAGCGGGAATATGCGACCGCGTGCTTGTGATGTATGGTGGTGAGATCGTAGAAAGTGGAACTGTCGACCAAATCTACAAAAACCCGCGTCATCCTTACACGCAAGGGCTCTTGCGCTCCGTCCCCCGTTTGGATATGGATAAACAAAAAGAGCTCATTCCGATTTATGGAACGCCTCCAAACCTCCTAAACCCACCCACTGGATGCTCTTTTTGCCCACGCTGCGCATCTGCCATGCGCATCTGCCAGTCGACACCACCCCCTAAAGAGCACATTGATGAACAACACGAGGTTGCCTGCTGGCAGAATAATCGATGACAAAAGATGTACTTGTAAATATCAATGAGCTCGCAAAAAGCTTCAGAGTAGGAAAGAGACAACTACACGCCATCCACTCGCTTAACCTCCAAATTTATCGTGGAGAGACCCTTGGTCTTGTCGGAGAGAGTGGATGTGGTAAATCGACCGTAGGACGCACACTTCTTCGCCTCTATGAGCCCACCTCTGGAAATGTGGAGTTTGATGGGATCGATTTACAATCTCTGACGATGCGTCAGATGAAACGGATGCGTCGTCGCATGCAGATCGTTTTCCAAGACCCCTACGCCTCGCTCAATCCCCGCATGACCGTTCAGGATATCGTTGGAGAGCCCCTCGATATTCATCGCTTGGCACGTGGAAAAGAGCGGCGTAAAAGAATTGAAGAGCTCTTAAGATGTGTCGGGCTCAATCCCAATCATATGAGTCGATTTCCCCACGAATTTAGCGGAGGACAAAGACAGCGAATCGGAATCGCCAGAGCCCTTGCCGTTGAGCCTGAGTTCATTATTTGCGACGAGCCGATCTCAGCACTGGATGTCTCAATCCAGGCGCAAGTGGTCAATCTTCTCAAAAAGCTGCAAAGCGAGATGAATTTAACATTTTTATTCATCGCCCACGACCTTTCGATGATTAAATATATTTCCGATCGTGTTGCTGTGATGTACTTAGGGCAGTTGATGGAGCTTACGGCAAGTGAGCAGCTCTATCGCGATCCGCTTCATCCTTATACACAGGCACTACTTTCAGCAATCCCTATTCCCGATCCTGAAATTGAAAAAAAACGCAGCCGGATCGTGCTTCAAGGGGAAGTTCCCAATCCGCTAAATCCGCCTGCAGGTTGTCCATTTTCCAGTCGCTGTCCGCTTGCGACCAATCGCTGTAAAACGGAGATTCCGGAATGGAGGGAAGTGAAAAAAGACCACTTCGTGGCCTGCCACTTAATCTAAAATTAGTTACGGGTGATTTTGATGATTTCGATCGCCTTCACAGGAACATCCTGGTGCCCTTTTCGAGTGCTTGTCTCGCAACATTTGATCTTCTCGACAACATCCATTCCCTTCTTCACCTCACCAAAAACGCAATAGCCATATCCACTGGAAGTCGCGCTGCGGAAATTAAGGAAGTCGTTATCTGCAACGTTGATAAAGAATTGGGAAGTTGCGGAGTGAATATCTGAGGTGCGCGCCATAGCGAGTGTCCCCTTCTTGTTTAAAACGCCATTTGAAGCTTCATTTTGAATCGGTGCATGCGTCTTTTTTTCTTGCATATCAGCGGTCATCCCACCACCTTGGATCATAAAGCCGTTGATTACGCGGTGGAAAATCGTTTTGTTATAATGCTCTTCATCAACATAAGTAAGAAAATTTTCCACAGTAGTGGGAGCTTTGTTGGCAAATAGCTCAACTTCGATATCACCCTCAGATGTCTGGATGGTTACGACTGGATTGGTCATGGATGTCTCCTCTTTGGTTTGTGCCTGACAAGCACCTAAAATAGCTAATAGTCCTACAAGTAAGATTGCTCTCATATTTAGTGTCCTCTTAAAACGAGAGAATTTTAAGTAAAAAACTGTTTTTCGCAAAGGACGATCTTGCTATAAGACGTAAATTATGAACTTAGCGCATATCATCGAAGAGTTAGCTTACGATATGGGAGGAGATCTCCCTAGAGATGCAATAGAAGCTGCGATCGCAAAGCGTAAACAAATCACGCCCCACCTCATTGCTATTCTAGAAGATGCAGTTTATAGGGTTGATGAAATTATTGAAGATGACAACTATCAAGGCCATCTTTATGCGATGTATTTGCTCGCCCAATTTCGCGATGAGGGTGCTTATCCCTATATACTCGAACTTTTTTCCTTTCCAGGCGAAATTCCACACGCAATTGCAGGAGATGTTCTAACCGAAGATCTCAGCCGCATTTTTGCAAGTGTATGTGGAAAAAACATCGATCCTTTAAAACACTTAATTGAAAACCCTGCCATCAACGAATACGTCCGTGCGGCCTGCCAGGCGTGCTTGGTCACACTTGTCGGATGTGGCTTGATCAATCGAAAAGAGATTATCGAGTACTTTCGCTCCCTTTTTCAGAGTAAACTTGAGAAAATCCCCTCTTTTGTTTGGGACCATTTGATTGTGAGTTGCTGCTCACTCTATCCAGAAGAACTATACATCGAAATTCAAGAAGCTTATAAGCTTAAATTAATTAATAGCGCATTTATCTCCTTTGAAGATGTCGCAACAACGTTAGCTGAAGAGAAACAACGCCACCTATTTCAACTCTTTCATGACGCCGAACTGATCGACGATACAGTTACCGAAATGGAGAAGTGGATGGGAAATTATTCTTTTCAGTGATATAGTCCCTGCCAGTGAACAAAAAGCAAATTATCTCTTTTCTCATTGTAGTGCTAGTCGGTGCTGCTATTTGGTTTCTACCTCACCCTGAAAAGGTTGAAGCAAGAGCTTGGCACCTGCTTGCGATTTTCATTTCAACGATTCTTGGAATCATCCTCAAGCCCCTTCCAATTGGTGCCATTGTCATTCTCTCTATGAGCATCTCTACCTTGACCTATACGCTAACACTCGAAGAGACCCTTGCCGGGTTTCATAGCGCGATCGTTTGGCTTGTCGTCTTTGCCTTTTTTATCTCGCGCGGCTTTATCAAAACAGGCTTAGGAAGCCGTATCGCCTACTATTTCGTCTCGATTTTTGGAAAGCGCACACTCGGCCTAAGCTATGGTATTTTAATGAGCGAGCTTGTCCTCTCTCCGGCAATTCCAAGTGTAACAGCCCGTACCGGAGGGGTGATTTTTCCTATTGTGCAAGGGCTTGCCAAATCATTTGGGAGCGAGCCTCACCTTGGAACCGAACGGCGGATCGGCTCATTTTTGATGAAAGTCGCCTACCAAGGCTCTGTGATTACGAGCGCGATGTTTCTCACAGCCATGGCTGCCAACCCCTTCCTCGTTGGCCTCACACAAGATGCAGGTTACTCCATCTCGTGGGGTAAGTGGGCCTTAGCAGCCCTAGTTCCAGGCCTAATCAGCTTAATTCTGATGCCCCTCATTGTCTATAAGCTCTACCCCCCTTCGATTAAAGAGACCCCACACGCAACAGAGCTCGCCCGCAAGAAACTCGCCGAGATGGGCAAATTAGAAAAAGATGAGTGGATGATGCTTGGGATTTTCATCCTCCTTCTCATACTCTGGATATTTGGAGGAATAATCGGCATGAATGCCACCGTTGCAGCACTAGCCGGCCTTGCCCTCATTTTACTGTTCAGTGTCCTCGAATGGAACGATGTGATTAGAGAACATGCCGCGTGGGACACCTTCATCTGGTTTGCAACCCTGATTATGATGGCAACCCAGCTCAATACCCTCGGCTTAACCCCCTGGGTAAGTGAGCAGGTTGTCCACGTCGTTGGTGGGATGAATTGGATTCCCGCTTTTATAATTCTCGGGCTTATCTACTTCTATTCCCACTACTTTTTTGCTAGTAACACCGCCCATGTTGGCGCCATGTACCCGGCATTCTTGATGGTTGCGATCAGCCTTGGAGCGCCGCCCACCATTGCGATCCTAGTCTTTGCCTTTTCAAGCAACTTGATGGGCGGACTTACCCACTACGGGAGTGGCCCCGCTCCAATCTACTATGGATCTGGCTATATAGAAGTCAAAGCGTGGTGGCGCATTGGTTTTATCTTAAGCGTTGTCAATATCATCATCTGGATGGGGCTTGGCAGCCTCTGGTGGAAGCTCATAGGTATTTGGTAAAGGTAAGTAGGAAAGCTTAGTTAAGCCCCAGGCTGCATTTTCCTCATCCCTATCACTTAAAGAATGTCTAGATGCCCACGTGTTAATCTGCATAAGTGCATTGACCATCACTTTATCATCTGGGTTCTCTCGAATTCCTCTTTTCACGACTTTGTGCACTTTTTGATATTGGCCATTTAGGAGACAAGCAAATGCTTTGATGTGAAAGAGTTTTCCGAGAAGGCATTTTGAACTAGGCTTCGCGGCAAATCCTTGGTCAACACATATCATAGCATTTTTATATTCTCCAAGTTCGATGTAAGCCCATGATTGACTTATACAAAGCTCTTCGGTCTGATTTTCGCTATAAATATTCTCCTTAAATGCCTTATCCACAACTTCTACAATTTTTTCATTCAGATAGTTACATTGTTCAATTGTTGTTTGACTTCTATTGCTTACAGAGAGTCCAGATAAACCTTGTGCAGCTTCCATGGTCGCTCTTGCTTGTACCGAGGCTTTTTCAGCACGCGCTGGCGTTCCTGAAGAACAAGGCGTTCGTCGTAAAATATTTGGTAAATGCATTTCAAACTCCTTTTTTAGAAAAACCGCATAATTATAGAGTATCAATCTGCAAATGTCGATTGTAAATAAAAGATAGTTAATGTTTTAAGTAATTTTTAAGCTATATGAGTAGTGGGATTTTTTTTCGAATCTGACTGAGCTTGATCGCCTTTTTATACTCCCCTTGATCCATATTATGTTGAATTAACTGATCTCTAAATCTTGAGAAGCTGGAGTGATCCGGAACATTGATTCAAATGGGGGAAAGGGGGGAAAGAGTGTTATTTTTCAACACTCCCATATTATTAATGCTATTGAACTCAAATAAGATCAAAAAGAAGAAGCTCGCCCCCCTCCAGGCAGCGAATCTCGATCGTTGACTCGTCATTGAGTGAGGCGCTATCACCAGCCTCCAAAATGCTCTCTTGAACAAGGAATTTGCCCGAAACAACCTGAATCCAGTAGTAGCGATCAAACATTGCCTCGTAACGAATTTCATCGTTGTCATCGAGAATGGTGGAATAGAGATCGAGATCCTGGTGGATGCGCAACGAGCCGTCACGCCCATTACGAGAGCCGATCAAGCACCACTGCCCCCATTTAGATGCACTTGAAAAGAGTTTCTGAGAGTAGGAGGGTTCGAGATCGTGACGCTCTGGGTTGATCCAAATTTGTAGAAAGCGCACAGGAAGGTGATGCGACAAGTTGTATTCGCTATGGGTAATCCCGGTTCCCGCGCTCATGCGAAGAACCTCGTTTGGCCTGATCACGCTTGTATTGCCGAGGCTGTCGCGGTGTTCGAGCGCACCTTCAAGAACATAGGTCAAAATTTCGACATCACGGTGGTGGTGAGCCCCGAAGCCCTTACCCCCTTTCACGGTATCCTCGTTTATCACCCGCAGGTCGCGGTAGCGGAGAAAGTCGGGATCGTAGTACGTGTCGAACGAAAAGGTGTGGTAGGTTTGCAACCACCCTTTATCTTCATAGCCACGCTCTTTGCTTGTCCGTAATTCTATCATCCAATGCGTAGAGTTAAATCTTCAAGAATTTTGTCATAGTTGGGCTCCTCGCTCGTCTCTTTTACTAGATGAACGCTTAAAATTTTTCCGTCAGCGCCAAGGATGAAAATCGAGCGTGCCAGTAAACCTAGATCGGGAATCAGGATTCCAAACTTCTCCCCAAACTCCCGATTTTTATAGTCGGATAGGGCGATTAGATTATCAACATCTTCGGCAGCACACCACCGTTTTTGCGCAAAGGGCAAATCCATACTGATGGCAATAGCGGTCAAACCTTCTCCAAAACGGCCAAGCTCTTGGTTGAATCGGTGCACCTCTTTACTGCATACAGGTGTGTCGAGCGAAGGGACCGTCATAATCAATAATGCTTTCCCTTCAAAGGATGAGAGGGTGATGTCTTCCAATTTTTCATTTGTTAGGAGGCAATCGGGAGCTTTATCCCCAACTTTCACCATATTTCCTTTTAAGGTAAAAGATTTACCTTGAACCATTACTGTTTCGGGCATTTTTCCTCCTCATTTAAATTTGATTATTGCACAAAGATTGGTTATGATCATCATATTTCAAAAAGATTTATAAGAGGTTCTCGATGAGAAAAATGCTACTGCTCCTATTAGTTATGGTTAGCTCTGCGCTATTTGCCGTAGAGGATACCCCTTATGTGGCGAAGGATTTTTCTCATCTGATTGGGATGCCCGGGTTTTCGAATCAAACACTTGAGATGCATTTTAAACTTTATGAGGGGTATGTAAAAAACACGAATCTGTTGCTCAGCATCTTGAAGAGCTACATGGCGGAAAACAAAGAGACAACACCTCAGTTTGGTGCGATCAAGCGGCGACTTGGTTTTGAATTCGACGGTATGCGTTTGCATGAACTCTACTTTTCTAACTTGGGTGGAAAAGAAGGAGTGCTCGCTGCAGAGACGCCCCTTCATCAACGAATCGTGAAAGATTTTGGAAGCTATGAGGTGTGGAAAGAGGATTTTATCAATACGGGAATGATGCGCGGGGTCGGCTGGGTCGTTCTCTACTTAGATCCTGTGCAGGGGCGTTTAATGAATATGTGGATCGCAGAGCATCAGGATAACCATATCGCTGGTGGCGATCCAATTCTAATCATGGATGTATGGGAGCATGCCTATTTACTTGATTATGGCTTAAACAGAATGGGGTATATCAAGGCATTCTGGAATAACATTAATTGGGATGTCGTCTCGGGGCGTTATGGAAAATAAGCAAATTGCTGGACTCGATGTGGTGGAGGTGCGAGGTGATCCCGGTGGAGCTGTGATTATTCTTCTCCATGGGTTTGGAGCAAGTGCAATGGATCTTGTCTCTCTGGCAAATCTATTTCAACAAAGTCCTCGCCCCACCTGGCTCTTTCCAAATGGTCCTCTAGAAATTTCTTTTGCACCCGGATATAGCGGCCGCGCGTGGTTTCCAATTGATTTTGGAAATCTTTCAAATCCATTTCCCGATGAGCTTAATGAACCTCGGGAACATATTGAACGTTTGATCGGGGAGCTCGCTGTTCCCCGTTCCAAACTTATTTTAGGGGGCTATAGCCAAGGGGCGATTCTTGCAGTAGAGACCGCCTTGCATGGAATGGATCCTGTGGCTGCCCTCGTAATTCTCTCCGGCACCCTCACTTGCGAGCCGAATTGGCGCAGGCTTTCCCACTTGCATGCGAAAACCTCTTTTTTCCAAAGTCATGGAATCAATGATCCCCTTTTGTCATTGCAAAATGCCGAAGATCTCTCAAGCCTCCTTCAAGAGGGAGGGCTCAAGGGAGAGTTTCATCGATTTAATGGAGGACACGAGATTCCTCAAGCAATTTTGGATCAGCTAACTGCTTTTCTAAAAGGTGTGTTGAGCTGAATAAAAAGCGCTTCTAAGCATGTTGATAACTTCATTGAGCGTTCACACCCAAGGCGCGTCTGCTCTAAGGCTTTTTCCACTTTGTCAAGAGAGATGAAAGGTGTTTGTTTGATTGGCTCCTGGTATTCAGGATAAGTGAGATAGTGCTCCCCTCCTTGGACATTCAGAAGCATCCGATCGCGGTACCAAAGCAAAATGGTCTCAAAAAGTGCGTCGGGCTCCCCTTCCTCTAAGGTCTCTAGTGACTCTTTTCCTGCTAATACCTCAAGGATTTTGTGTTGAACTCTTGTTTGAGAAGCTGGAAATGCAATTTTTTGGCAGCGGGAGAGAATCGTCGGAAGCATTTTTTCTGGATGGTGGGAAAGAAGGACGATGATCGTGCTTTTAGTCGGCTCCTCAAATGTTTTGAGAAGGGCATTACTACTCGTTGGGAGCATCCGTTCGGCTTCATGGACAATATAGAGCTTCCACTTAGCCTGATAGGGAACAAAGCCAATATCCTCTGTAAGCTTGCGTAAATTTTGGATCGGATGCATGTGTGTTTTCCCTTCAGGAAAGTACTCGTGAACATCAGGATGAGGATGTTTTCCAATAAGATCGATCGCAAACTGACGGGCTGCCTCAGCAAGCTTAGCGCCTCTGGCTCCTGAAAAAAGAAGCGCATGCGGAATCCGCTCCGAGGCGATCATTTGAGAGAGACTATTCATGAACAGGTTTCAAAGTGAGGTGGGGTTCCAATGCTTTTAAGCACGATCCAACTACCTCCTCAAGTGATAAAGAGGCATCGATCACCTCTATCCGGTCGTGGTGTTCATCAGCTAAATGGAGATACCCTTGGCGCACCTCTTGGTGAAATTGTAATTTCTCCTGCTCGAGTCGATCAAACTGGTCTCCTCGCAAGTTCTTAACCCGCTCCATCCCAATGGTCGGATCGAGATCAAGAAAAAGAGTGCAGTTAGGCTCGGCTAAATCTTCTGTCGCAAGATGACAAAGTTGCTCAACGTAACTCTTACCTAAATGGCGTGCGCATCCTTGATAGGCGATCGAAGAGTCGTTATAACGATCGCAAATCACGACCTTGCCGTGACGTAGAGCTGGTAAAATTTGCTCTTCAATGTGCTGGGCACGGGCTGCTAAAAAAAGGAGAAGCTCAGCCCGTTCGCCAATACTATACTGTTTTTCGGGGTTCAACAAGATATCGCGGAGCACCTCAGAAAGTGGAGAGCCTCCCGGCTCGCGCGTTAAAATCACTTCGTAGCCACGGGCATTAAGAGTTAAGCTAAGCTGTTCACAAATGGAAGTTTTTCCAGATCCTTCTCCACCCTCAACAGTTATAAATAACCCTTCGTAGGGCTTATTGATCTGCTGCATCCGTAGTCTCCTCTTCTACAACATCCTCAAGATCTTCTTTTTCAACACCCTCAAGCTTTTCGACTGCGATGAGGGTATCGCCTTTCTTCAAGTTAAGAAGCTTCACTCCTTGTGTTGCCCGTCCCAATATGCGGAGATCTTTCATGCTAATGCGCACAGTTTGCCCTTGAACAGACATCATTAGAAGACCGTCGTCATTGGAAACGGAAACAGCTCCCAGAACATTTCCATTCCGCTCGCTTGTGATGATGGAACGCACCCCTTTACCACCCCGGTTTGTCTGACGGAAATCTCCAACAAAGGAACGCTTTCCAAATCCTTTCTCACACACAACAAGAATGGTATCTTCTTCGCTAGAAATCACCTCACATCCAACTACGCGGTCGTTCTCGTTACGCAAACTCACCCCTTTTACACCACGAGCTGTACGTCCCATTGCACGTACTTTTCCATGCTCGAAGCGCACCGCCATACCTTCATGAGTAAAGAGCATCACTTGTTGATCTCCCCCTACCAAGCGGGCGGCAATGAGTTCATCGTTTTCATCGATCTCGATCGCACGAATTCCCTTGCGGCGAGGATTGCTGAAGTTCGAAAGATCTGTCTTCTTTACAATTCCATTTTTCGTCGACATCAAGACATAACGGTCTGCTTCAAATTTTTTGGTTCGCAAAATAGTGGCAATCCGCTCACCTTCCTGGATCCCCTCAAGGAAGTTGATCAAAGCCTTACCTTTAGAGCGCCTCTCTCCTTCAGGAAGCTGCCACACTTTCAACCAATAACAACGCCCAAAATTCGTATAGATCAGAAGGTGGTCATGAGTAGAGGCCGCGTAGACGCTTTTAAGAGCATCAGTCTCTCGCTTCATATCGAAGCCAGCAACACCTTGGCCTCCCCGCTTCTGCTCACGGAATGTATCGATCGGCATTCTTTTGACGTAATCATCTTCAGAAATCGTAATAATCACTGGCTCATCGGCAATGAGATCTTCCATATTAAAATCCCCTTCTGCCTGGACGATCTGCGTCATGCGTGGAGAAGGATTCGATTTTTTAATTGAGAGAAGCTCTTCAGAAATAATTCCACGAACAAGCTGCTCACTTGCCAAAACAGAACGGAGATACTCAATTTTCTTGAGAAGTTCTTCGTACTCACCGTTGATCTTGTCTTGCTCGAGGCCTGTTAATTGATAAAGACGGAGGTCGAGAACAGCATTTGTTTGACGCTCAGAGAATTGGAAGCGCGCGATTAACTCCTCACGAGCTTCGTCACGATTGGCACATCCACGAATAATTTTTACAACTTCATCGAGATGCTCGATCGCTTTCAAATACCCTTCTAGAATGTGGGCACGGGCTTCGGCTTTATTAAGCTCAAAACGGGTACGGCGACGGATTACTTCGATACGATGGTGGGTCCACGCGACAATCATTTGCTTGATTGTCATCGTGCGTGGCAAGTTTTTGTCGAGCGCAAGCATATTGCACCCGAATGTGACCTGCATGTCGGTATATTTGTAGAGCTGATTGATTACCACATCGGGAATTTCATTTCGCTTAAGTTCGATGACAATGCGCATTCCATCTTTATCAGACTCATCGCGCACATCGCTGATTGCCGTCACAACTTTGTTGTTAACAAGATCTGCAATCTGTTCGACTAAACGGGACTTATTGACATTGTAAGGAATCTCATCGATCACAACGCGCTCACGGTTCACTTGATCGGGATTATCTTCTGTATGAACCAATCCGCGGCAAATCAACCGCCCACGCCCAGTGTGATAGGCGTCGTAGATTCCCTTGAAACCACAAATGAGCCCCCCTGTTGGAAAGTCAGGACCTGGCATCACCTGCATGATCTCTTCGATCGTAACATCTTTGTTTTCCAAAACCAAAAGTGTCGCATCAATGAGCTCACCAAGGTTGTGGGTTGGAATATTTGTGGCCATACCCACAGCGATACCGGTGGAACCGTTGCACAGAAGATTGGGAAACTTCGATGGAAAAACCGTAGGCTCTACTCGCGTTTCGTCATAGTTGGGCACCATGTCCACTGTGTCTTTGTCGAGATCTTCCATGAGTTGAACAGAGCTGGCCGTCAAACGCGCTTCCGTATACCGCATCGCAGCAGGAGGATCGCCATCAACCGAACCAAAGTTTCCCTGCCCATCGACGAGGCGATAGCGCATCGACCAGTGTTGAGCCATCCGTACAAGCGTCGGATAAATCACCGATTCACCGTGTGGATGGTAATCTCCAGATGTATCCCCACAAATTTTCGCACATTTTCTATGCTTTCCGCCAGGAGAAAGGTTCAACTGGCGCATAGCAAATAAAATACGGCGCTGAGAAGGCTTGAGACCATCACGCACATCAGGCAACGCTCGCGAGATAATCACTGACATCGAGTAGCGTAAGTAGCTCTCTTTCATCTCATCTTCGAGATTGCGGTTTATAATGATTTCATTTTCTCTAAATGACATGAGTGAATTCCTAGATATCTAAATTCTTAACTGAAAGAGCGTGGCTTTCGATGAAGGCTCTGCGCGGTGGCACCTCTTCACCCATAAGCATCGTAAACATGTGATCGGCAGCAATTGCATCGGGCAAGGTCACTTTAATCAAAGTGCGCTTGCTTGGATCCATCGTCGTCTCCCAAAGCTGATCGGCGTTCATTTCTCCAAGACCCTTATAGCGTTGAATTTCTACACCCTTACGCCCGTTGAGTCTTAAGAAATCAATGAGTTCTTTAAGGGTAAAGAAGTCTTCAAGGCGCTCTTCACCTTCAAAAGTTGAGAGGAGCTTTCCGTCTGCAATAAAGTAGCTATCGAGCGTAAAACCGAACCGATCAAGTTTCTCTATTAACTTTACAAAGTTCTCATCCTTATACAACTCAATGTAAGGGAGTGGTTTGGGCCTAAAAGTGCGCATCCCCTCCGTAATTTCTTCCTCAGGAATCGATTCAAGCGAGAGATCATGCTCTTGGCGCTGTGTCTCTTCGTGAGAACGCGCGATCTCGAGAAATTCGTCCTCGGAATAGACCAGCAGCTCTTCTCCCGAAAGGAGGTAGCGAGGAAAGACCCCATCCGCATTCTTTGCATCTAAAAATTCTCGAAAAGGAATCGCTTTGCGTTCAATCGAGGTGATAAAATTCTCCACTTCAATAATCAGTTCGACCAATTCACGCCCTTCCTTCTCTTCGAGCTCTTTATCCCACCCCGCGTGGTGGAACGTGACATCTCTCATCCCCAGCTCGAGCAGATGATCATCCATCTCCTTTTCTGAGGTGATATAGCGCCCCTGTTTTTTGCGGGAAACCTTGTAAAGAGGAGGTTGCGCGATGTAGATGTAATTATTTTCGAGCAAAGCGGGCATGTGGCGATAAAAGAAGGTCAAAAGAAGTGTGCGAATGTGTGAACCATCGACATCGGCATCCGTCATGATAATAACGCGATGGTAGCGAAGTTTCTCTAAATTAAAGGATTCGGTTCCAATTCCACACCCTAAAGCTGAGATAATTGTTCCCACTTCTTGGTTTTGAAAGACTTTTTGCAGGCGCGCTTTCTCTACATTAAGAATCTTACCGCGAATCGGTAAAATCGCCTGGAATTTTCGGTCGCGTCCCATCTTAGCTGAACCACCCGCAGAATCTCCCTCTACAATGTAGATTTCGCAATGTTCAGGGTTGCGCTCTGAACAGTCGATCAATTTTCCTGGAAGACGAGCGCTATCAAGAGCTGATTTACGAAGGGTTAGCTCACGCGCTTTTTTCGCAGCTTCTCTCGCTTGCGCAGCAATAACAACTTTGTCGACAACCGACCGCGCAATCTGAGGATTCTCTTCGAGAAAAATCGTAAGCTCTTCTCCAACAATCTGCTGCACAATTGAACCCACATCGCCATTTCCTAGGCGTTGTTTTGTTTGCCCTTCAAATTGAGGGTTTGGCACTTTAACTGAAATCACAGCCGTTAGCCCTTCGCGCATATCATCTCCGCAAAGAGAGATCTTATCGCTCTTCAGAAGATTGTGACCCTTAATGTACGTGTTCAAAACACGGGTGAGAGCTGTTGAGAATCCTGTTAAGTGTGTTCCTCCCTGACGGGTTGGAATATTGTTTGCATAGGAATAGATTGTTTCAGCATAGCCGTCGTTCCACTGCATCGAAACTTCAAACTCAATCGGTCCATCATCTCCATCGCGGGCACCGCGAAAATAAACCGGATCAGGAAAGAGAGTCTCACGGTTTTCGTTTAGATAGGAGACAAAAGAGACAATCCCCCCTTCGTAACAAAACTGGGTATCAGGTCGCTCTTCGTCACGCTCGTCACGAAAACGGATATCAATTCCACGATTGAGGAATGCAAGCTCACGTAGACGTTTTGTAAGAAGGTCAGAATCAAATTCTACCAGAGAAAAGATCGTATCATCGGGCCAAAAAGTAACTTTTGTTCCTTGCTTTTCGGTGGTTCCTATTTCTTCTAATTTTTTAACGGGCTTTCCTTTTTGGAAGGCCATCTCATAAATTTTCCCATCCTTATAGACCTGGACTTGAAAATCTTTGGCAAGGGCGTTTACACACGAGACACCAACACCATGCAATCCACCTGAGACCTTATAGGTGTCTTTCGAAAATTTTCCACCCGCATGTAAAACAGTGAGTACAACTTCTAAAGCTGAAACATCGTAACCACGTTTTTTCGACTCTTGCTCGTGCTTTCCGATAGGAATCCCTCGACCATCATCCTCAACAGTAATGCTGTTGTCTTTATGAACCGTTACATCGATATGTGAGCAAAAGCCTGCCATTGCCTCATCGATACTATTGTCGACAACTTCATATACAAGGTGATGCAGACCGCTGACACTCGTGTCACCGATGTACATTCCGGGGCGTTCACGTACAGCTTCAAGTCCTTCAAGGACTGTAATCGCACTTGCGTCGTATTGTTTTTCTGTTTTTTCGTCTTGTTCCACTTCTATTATCATCTTTTAGCCCAATTGAAAGACGATCGATTTGATCATCGTTTGGGGGAATTTATCTCTTAAGTTTTTAATTAATCTAGGTTTATCGTTTTGAGTCAGTAGACTATAGAGAGTTGAGTTATTGACTTTCACAACCAAAAAGCCATCGCTGAAAGAAAGCGCTTGTGTCATAGGAGCGAGTTTTTGTCCAACTACATCTGGCCAAGAAGCTAAAACCAAATCGGGGCGATCTTGGAATTTTCTTCCAATATTTCTAAGGAGACTTGGAAGAACCTGCGAGATGTGGCGTGTAGTTGGAATCGGGCCGTTGTAGTACCTAGGGCGGTTATTTCGGTCTGCCATATTCCTCAAAATTCACTCTCAATATTAGATGGAAAGAATACCGGAACCGCCCCGAAACATCAACAAAAAAAGCAGCTCTGAAATTTAGTCGCTTAGAAGCACCGTTGCCGAATAGAAATACATCTATTTGGACACAAAAGCAACGCACTGGCGAGAGCGGCTGTGGCAATGCCGCTGAAAAAAGAAAGGTCTACTAGCAGGTGACCAGTAAATTTTCCTGTCCAAAGAATACCTCCTGATTGGAGGCGCCAAAAACTTCCATTATAAACACTCCCATTTAGAAGAAAGGCTAAAGACAGCAAAGCAATAGCCGTTACAGTTGCCGCAAATGCACAGGTATCATTTGTGATGTATGGCCGAATAGTGTTTAAACAGTGACAATTTTTAAGAGATTGCAGCATTTCTAGGGATCCCTCAACTCTTGCTGGGTTTTCATCGCAGCTAGTAGGTAATCGCTAGAATCATCTTTTTTACAACAAGAAGATAGTTGATGAGCCGCTACAAAAAATGAAATTACCGAACCGACAACAAGCCCACCCGCAACGTAATACATATCGCCGCCGCCAAACACGCCCGATCCAGCAATTGCCCCTAAAGCCATCGTCGAAACTCCTGTTGCAAGTGATGCCGCTCCAACAACCTTATTAGTTGTCAGTTCACAGTCACCAGATGAAAGAACTCCAGACAAACTACTAGCCATTAGCTTCCCCCTCGTGATCACAGAATAAATGAGCAGCTAAAGCGAATGGTAAAATTGATCCTGCGGCTGAGAAAGCAGCCATAAAGTACATTTGCCCAGCACCTTGCGTTCCTGCTGCCAGAATAATCGCCAATGCCACCATACAGAGCCCTGTCAGAGCCGCCCCAACTCCAGCAATCTTGCTCGTTGAGCACTCAAAACCGCTCTTTCGTATAGCTTGAGCACAATCTCTTAAACCTGACATAATTACCCCCTTTTATGTATTATTCATAAACAATTTTACCATTTCTTTGTTTAATTTTGAATAATAATTAATTTTTTAATTGAGTGGACATCATCTCTTCAATAGAGAGGCGCAGAGTCAGTGACTCCTGGGTTGTAGGTGAGCGTAGAATTAGCCCGAAGCTGGAAAAATCGTTCTGAGGCACGAGACAAGTTGCGATCTTCGCCCCATAATCCTCTAGAGGGAGGGTTTTATGGAAATGGTCGTCTACAGAGGTAATTAATGCATATAAATAATTTGAATCCTCTTGAATCCGTATCGCATAGGGCTGGTCTTCATCCAGCTCTTCTTCTAGAATCATTAAAAAAAGTTTTTCAATTGGCTCAGGGGGAAGGACACTTCTCAAGATGGGTGGGGTTAACGCATAAAAGTAATTCTCAAGTAAGAAGGCGTTCTCTTTTGCTAATTTTCCCATACTTTCGATCAAATGATCAAATAGCTCCGTCTCCTTTGAAATTGTCCCTCCATTGTAATCTCTAAATTCTCCAATTAGACGAGTAAGCTCCAAGGCAATCTCTTTCCTTGCTTTATAGAGATCAACAGAGTGATTTTTCCGAAAAAATGGCTGCTTGCGAATCCTTAAGCGAAAGACACTTGCTTCTTTGGGATATTTTTTCCGCAACATCCCTACATTTTTTTTCCGATCGTGAACAAATTCAAGATAGGTGGGCTTATTTTTGAAGTGGTCATGAATTGAAGGACTCCCCTCTTTGGCAACCCGGGCGAGAATAACCAAAAATTCCAGGTGTTCTTCCATTTGTTGATTAAAGTCGATCATCACTTGAGGTAAATCACCCACAAATTTTAACTGATGGCTCAATGTCACAATATTGCGCATCACCATTTCTTCGTTTTGAGGCATGAAGACAGGACTAAGCCGTTTCTCAAATCGGTTTTTTAACTCTGAGGGAAGCGCATCTTTTAAAAGCCTCTGCTCATCAAGGGTAAATCCCCCCTCTAATTCAATTTCCAAGTAGAATGTGCAAATAGGATCTGAGCGCCCCTTATTTTGAAAAAATGAGCCGGTCACTTTTTTTGCCTTTGGGAGAATAGCTTGAATCCCACTTAAAATATGACGAATTTCAAATAGCTCATTATCATGGATATAGCTTAATCCAATTGCAATTCCCAATACAGAACGCTTCTCAAAGAGCTTCGCCCGCACAAGCTTAACACTGATATAGCGTCGATCGGGAAAGGATTCGAGAGAGAGCTTAAGAGCGCGCCTAAATAGGTAGTGGACGCAAATAATACGGCTCATATGGCGATAGGTACGCTCGGCTTTAAAGCCTTCTTTACACATCACAAGAAAGTGTTGCATCTCAGAGAGGATATCGTAATCAAAATCCTGGGGACGGCGGTGAACAAGGGGGACGATACTCTCCTGGATTAGTGCCGTTTTTTCATCTGTGCTTAACCCTTTAATTTCCAAAATACGGCACGCTTGGTAGTACGATTCAACACCCAGGCGGATTTCACTTTCCACGATCGATAAATTTCGTTTAAGTGTTTCAAGTTCATGAGTATTTTCGATCCGCACCATCACCTCACCCCCGATATATTTCTGAGAACTGAGCTCTGGAAAAGAGAAATCGGTCGCAAACTGCACAAGGGAATTTAGCCGTTTTCCAGGAATAAGCCAGCGGCTCACCATCTCATGGAAGAAGCGATAGGCATTAGGACGAAAGCGGCAACAGATAAAAAACGAGATATCAAAGGGGGGCTCTGAGAGAGGCGTCCAATTTATTATTGGAAGTTGGGCTGCAAAAAGGGCGCTTCCCTCTTCATCCTGAAAAAAACTAGGCGGAACAAGGTGGTGCATAATCCTATTGACACCATCGACACAAAAGTTCGGTTCATTTTCCATGTCGATAGCGATACGGGGAAACTCACTCTTCATAAAAAGTTCCCACGGATTGTAGATTCATGGCTGAGATTAAAGTTCCCTCTCCTTCTAAATTCTGAAAAGAGCGTACATGTAAAGGAAGGGTATTTTTTTGTGCCAATTTCAAGGCGCGCGGATGAATGACTCTCCCCCCACTTTTCTCAACAACATCCAATGCTTCCTCATATGTTAACTGTTGAAAAAAGAAAGCTTCTGGATCGTGAATCGGATCATTGGAAAAAATCCCCTTCACATCCTTATAAAATTCGACCTTCTCTGCTCTAAGGGCAATACCAAGGGCAACAGCTGAGGTATCGGACCCCCCACGTCCAAGTGTAGTAATTTCTTTACTCTTACTCACCCCTTGAAAACCCGCCACAATCACAATTTTTCCAGATTCAAGGTGTGGATGAAGACGGTTTGGGCGCACCTCAATAATCCGCGCCTCTGAGTGCTCATCAGTGGTTAAAATTCCAGATTGACTCCCGGTAAAGCTGACAGCTTGCCCCCCTTGGGCAGCTAGAGCCATCGCCAAAAGTGAGATGCTGATCCTCTCACCGGCACTCACAAGCATATCGTATTCACGGTGTGGCGGTGTGGGATTGACCTGCTTGGCAAGGGAGATCAGGTGATCGGTCATCCCTCCCATCGCGCTTACCACAGCCACAATTTGTGGATATTCATTTTTTCTTTCAAGAATCAACTGGGCCAGAGAGGAAAAACACTCGGGAGTCTTTGTAGCAGCTCCCCCAAATTTCATGATGAGCGTTTTCTTTTTTTGTGGCATACTGCTTTCCATGAATTCCTTGATCCTTGCGCTCCATGTCACAACGATTTGCGGGCTTACCCTATTTGCATTACGTTTCGGCAAAGAGCTTATGATTGCATGGCTTGCGCTCTTGGCAGTTACCATGAATCTCTTTGTACTTAAACAAATCACTCTTTTTGGCTTAAGCGTCACATCGAGCGATGCTCTGGGTGTAGGGTATCTTCTAGGTTTGAATTTAATTCAAGAATTTTTTGGGCGTAAAACAGCAAATCGAACAGTTTGGATCTCACTTTTTATCTCAATAAGCTTTGTTTTGCTCTCTCAAATCCAACTCGCCTACGCTCCCAATTCCCACGACTTGGCCCACTCCCACTTTACTTTTCTTCTTAACCCGATGCCACGCTTGATGCTTGCCTCTTTATTCTCTTTTCTTGTTGTCCAATTCTTTGATCTCGCCTTTTTCGGCTTTTTGCATAAAAAAACAGGCGGAAAATATTTAACTGGTCGCACTACCCTCGCTCTAATTCTCTCACAAACACTCGACACGCTCCTCTTCTCCTTTCTCGGACTCTACGGCCTTGTACAAAACATCGGCCATATTATTTTGTTCAGCCTGGTGGTCAAAGGGATTGTAATCCTACTCTCCTCACCATTTATCTATTTTTCTAAGCGAGTGATACCCCATGAAGTTTGAAATTCTACACAAATCAAAAAAATCGCATGCCCGAGTCGGTCGAATCCATACACCCCACGGCATCATCGACACACCCAATTTTGTCGCCGTCGGCACCAATGGCACCTTAAAAGCGTTGAATAACGAGCTTGCCGATGAACTCGGTTTGCAGCTCATGTTTTGCAACACCTACCACCTCCTCCTCCAGCCTGGAACAGATATCGTAAAACAAGCAGGCGGGCTCCATAAATTCATCAAACGGAAACAACCCCTGATTACCGATTCCGGAGGCTTTCAAGTTTTCAGCCTCGCCTATGGCTCTGTCCATGATGAGCTCAAAAGCCGCGGCAAAAAAAAGGGGGATGGGTGTGTATTAAAAATTAACGAAGAGGGTGTTACCTTCCGCTCGTACCGCGACGGACAGAAAATCGTGCTCACCCCCGAATCTTCCGTTCAAGCACAAAAAGACTTGGGCGCCGATATCATTATCCCTCTCGATGAGCTTCCTCCCTACCACATCCAAGATGACGATCTAAAAAAATCGCTCGCCCGCACACACCGTTGGGAGATGCGCTCACTCGAGACCCACCTAGCCAACCCCCAGAACCAAGGAATGTATGCCGTCATTCATGGAGGGATCTCACAAGAACTGCGTAAACTTAGCTGTGAAACGCTCACTAAGCTCCCTTTTGATGGGTTTGCGATCGGAGGAAGTGTAGGGAAAAATAAAAAAGAGCTGCGTGAACTCATCGCCTATACTCGCCCATTTTTGCCCGAAGAGAAACCCAATCACCTGCTCGGCATCGGTGATCTCCCCTCGATCCAAGAACTCGTACCACTTGGAATCGATACCTTTGATAGCTCCTACCCGACACGCGCAGCGCGCCATGGCATGCTGCTCACTAAAACTGGAGGGGTAAAAATTAATCAGAGCAAGTACGCGACCTGTTTTGAGCCGATTGAAACAGGGTGCACATGCCCAACCTGCCAAACCCACACCCTTGCCTACTTGCACCACCTATTTAAGGCGCGTGAGGTGACGTGCTTGACGCTTGCAACGATTCATAATTTACATTTTATGGTTGAGATAATGGCACAATATCGAGAAGACATTATAGCTGATCGGATCTAGCCGTATTGAGGAGATCTTGTGCTACAGAATGCCCCAGAGCTGCAGCTTTCTTTAGGATTTTTATTCCCTTTTTAGGGTCTTGCTCAACCTCACCCTCTCCATTCAAATAACAATAGCCGATGATACACATGGCACTAGAATCTTTATTCGCAGCCGCAAGCTTAAAGTAGTGCTTTGCCGATCGACGAGAAGGCTCAACACCTACTCCAAGTGCATAACAAGCTGCGAGTTCGCTATAAACGCTTACATTCCCATTTTCAGCTTCAGAAAGGAGATAGTTAAAAATTTTAATCTCTGTAGACTTAGGATTGGCTTCTTTTTGTATTAAAAATTGCTGCCCTCTTTCCGCATCTCCTGGACCTGTAATTGCCGCCATAAATCACACCATTTAGTAAATAAAAGTAGGGATATTATACAATATAATAGAAATAACTTCAACTAAATAACTGCTTACACCATGTTATTTTTTTTATTGTCAGAGAACATGCTGAATTAGTAGCCATATATTAGTAAATTGCGTCAATCCGCCTATTAGAAGATTTTTCGGTCCCAGTTGCCATACTTCTCTTTGATCCGACCACGGAAAATTGAGAGCATAATCACCACAACAGCGACAATCACGGCGTGCCACATCAAAAATGGTGTTGCTCCCGGTAGAACAAAAACCGAAATTCCAAACCACAGCGCCACGAGCATATTCACAAATCTGACCGGACGAATAACTTCTGCCAAGGAGATGATCGAAAAGACGACGATCAACGCTCCACAGACGTCGGTATTATCAGCCAAAACTCCATGAAATCCGATGATGTTGTTCGCAAAGAGCAACCATGCTCCGATAAGCGCTGTAATCAGAAGATTCCATTGGATGCGCACACCCCAGAACATTCCTTTAATGATCTTCCAGGGCGATTGGTTAAACGTTGGGGCTCTAGTGTCAACACTATCTTCGCTATACTCTGAACCTCTGAAGAATATACGCCAAAATTTCTTTTTCTCGCGCCGCACGCGGTGTAAATATTGGCAAACGGCCAATACTTCATCGACGGTTAGGGCAAGCATAACCAACATACAGGCCGCAATAATCAAGCAAAGACCACACCACGCGCCAACAGCAATCGGCTGGAGCATCACGAGGGTAATACTGATAAAACCAAGTGGAACAACGAGAATTCCGAATACGACGACAATCCAAGGCATTGTATGCCAACGACGTACACCCCCTTTAGCTCCCATAATCGCTTCTAACGAGTAGGCCATCGCGCCAAGGCCGGCGTCGGGCACAGGAAATTCTTTCGAGATCAGGGAGGTGATCACTTTTTCGGTTCCCATCCCGAAAAATGGATCCCACACGTAGTCGATGTAGTGGAGCTGAAAAGCAGCCATATAACGGGCAAGAAACCACCCCACAATGGCGAAGAAAATAACGGGGATCCGCTGCGACCACGCTGAAGGGTTATAGGTCCAGCCTGGTGGAATTTGCGGGCCGATATCAAACTGCTGAGGACGCAGAGGAACGAGGACGCAAAAGGCGATCGCAAGGACGCCGATCAGTGTATCGTTTACATAAATGACCGATTCTTGTGCCCAGAATGCAAGTGGAGCAAACTGGAGCCAGATTCCGACAAGACACCCTCCCCAGATCCAGCCACACCAGTTTCTCTTCATCGACATGAAGCCAAAAAGGATGAGTAAGCCTCCTGAAATCCAGTCACTATAGCGGAGCGGAGCGTGGATATACCCAAAAGACTCGGGACTCATGAGGAGCCAGAGGCCGAGAACGATCATCCCAAAACGGGTCCAGATCATCTTATTGTGGAATTCGCATTCGATTTTGCAGCGTTCTTCTGCACTTATTTGGGTCATTTTTTTCTCCTTAGAGAGTGAGGAACAGGGATGTTGTGCCGCTTATACCACGCAATGGGATCGGCTTTCATGTTTTCTATTAATTTTGGCATGGTCTTACGTAAAGAGCGTTTAGGTGACCAGCCAAGAACTTTTTTTGCCCTTTCCATTGTAAATTGATAGTTATCATCGGCAAGATCGACCATCCAGGGCTTAATAAAGGGCTTTGCCATAAAGGGTGTATGGTTTTGTACCCACGCGCCCATTTTTGCAATCGGCTTTGGAATCCACCACATCGGCCATTTTTTTGAGTCGTGAATCAGATGTCCAAATGCTGTTTGGAGTTCGCGATAGGTGATGGAATCTTCTTCGCAGCATAGCAGGACAAGCTCTTTAGGAACCTCTTTGCGCTTATGGATCAAAAGTAAGAGGAGATCGCTTAAATCCTCAAAGTGGGTATAGGGGACGCCGTTCGATGAGTTGCCCGGAAAGACGAGACTGGCTAACTGCTTTTCGTAGATGCGAGAGATGTGTTGTGAGATCGGCACGCAGTTACACGTGTCATCATAACACCCTGCGATACGGATGATCACATAGGGAATATCTCCGTGCTCTTCGCGAATCACCTTCTCGGTGCGCACCTTTGATGCGGGATAGTGCCATTTTCCGCGAATCGGAGAATCTTCGTTTTGGATCACTCCCCTCTCACTTGGTTCATGCACGAGCATCGTACTAGTAAAGATAAACTGGCCAACCTCGAATTTTTTCGCTTCTCGTAGCACTCGACGCGTCCCTTCAACTGTGATCGCATCATAAAGCTCGAGATGTGTCCCTTCAAAGCTATAGAAAGCGGCAAGATGAATAATCGATGCAATTCGATTCCCATAAGCCTTGCGAATGCGATCAAAGGCGCACTCAACACTTTCATCCGATGAGAGATCGACATAGACAAATTCCATAGAAGGTATATGAGATGTGATTCCGACAAAATCTAATCCAACCGGTTGAAATTCTTCGCCTAAGCTTTCAATTATCCGTGTGCCTATCCGTCCACTGCTTCCTGTTACAACAACTACTTGCTTTTCGGTCGACATCTCCGCTCCTAGTTAATCCGCATTTTCATTCATTTTATTATACATTCCCAAAATATTAATATAAAAATTTTTATTTATTCATTATGATTGGTTAAAAGGAAAAATAAAGTGCGACCATTTGCCTATATTATTGGGATCGTCTTTCTGCTAATTGGAATAGCAGGATTTGTTCCCAATCTCATTGTTGAGGAACGTCTTGCAGATGTCTTCCATGTCAACATTTGGCTCAACACACTACACGTTGTCTCGGGAGCCCTAGCTTTTTGCGTCGTATTTGCAAATCGCAACATATTACGTGCTTACTACCAATTTTTTGGTGTAATCTATGCAATACTCGCTCTTATGGGTTTTGTTTATGGCGAAAGAGCCTGCTTGATACTCGGCTTTGGTGCAAAAGATTAAATTATTAAGGGAAAGATTATGAGCGAATCAAAAGATACAAACGAAGAAGACATTCTGGCTATCAATACGATCCGGACACTTGCCATGGATGCGGTTCAAGCTGCAAATTCTGGCCACCCTGGAACCCCGATGGCGCTCGCTCCCGTCGCCTACTGTCTATGGCAGCGCTATTTACGATTTGATCCAAAAGATTGTATTTGGCCGAACCGAGACCGTTTTGTCCTTTCAAATGGGCATGCATCGATGCTCCTCTACTCCCTTCTCCACCTCACAGGCGTCCAAGCGGTAAACGAAAAATACGAATCTGTTGGTGAGCCCTCTGTAACACTCGATGACATTAAAAAATTCCGCCAGCTTGAGAGTAAATGTCCTGGCCATCCAGAATACCGTTGGACCTCAGGAATCGAAACGACAACTGGACCACTTGGCCAAGGGGTTTCAAACAGCGTCGGGATGGCAATTGGAAGCCGCTGGATGAGCTCTTACTTCAACCGTCCTGGATTTGATATGATCGATTACAACGTTTATGCGATTTGTGGCGATGGAGATATGATGGAAGGGGTGAGCTCCGAGGCCGCCTCTATTGCAGGCCACCTCAAGCTTTCAAACCTCTGCTGGATTTACGATAACAACCACATCACCATCGAAGGGAGCACCGATCTCGCTTTTACAGAGGATATCGCCTCAAGATTCCTTGGATACGGCTGGAATGTTCTGCGAGTGGGAGATGCAAACGATCTCCATTTACTCTCTGAGGCTTTTGAAACATTTCATAAAACAAGCGACCGCCCCACCTTCATTATCGTCGATAGTCATATTGGCTGGGGCTCTCCCCATAAACAAGGGACAAGCGCCGCCCATGGTGAGCCACTTGGAGAAGAGGAAATTCGCCTCACGAAGAAAAATTATGGATGGCCTGAAGATGCCAAGTTTTTAGTTCCCGATGAGGTCCAAGAGACCTTTAATAAGGGAATTGGAAAACGGGGGCGTACATTAAGAGAAGGGTGGATGGAACAATTCGATCGCTATAAGCAAGAATACCCAGAGCTCGCTGACCACCTCTATAAGATGCAACATCGACAACTTCCAGATGGATTTGACCAAGATTTTAAACCGTATCCAGCAGACCCTGTTGGGATGGCGACACGCACCTCAAACGGAGAAGTATTGAATGTGCTCGCCAAGAACTACCCATGGCTCATGGGAGGCGCCGCTGATTTGGCTCCATCGACGAAAACCCATCTGAAATTTGAGGGTGCGGGCGATTTTGAGCCAGGAAGTTACAATGGACGCAACTTCCATTTTGGAATTCGGGAACATGCAATGGCCTCTATCCTAAACGGCCTCTCTCTTTCAAAAGTGCGCCCCTTTGGAGCCGGCTTTTTCATCTTTAGTGACTACTGCCGCCCTTCGATCCGTTTAAGCGCCCTTATGGAAATTCCTGTTGTCTACCTATTTACCCACGACTCGATTGGAGTGGGAGAAGATGGACCCACACACCAACCTGTCGAACAGCTCGCCTCGCTGCGCGCCATTCCAGGTTTGACAACCATCCGCCCGTGCGATGCAAATGAAGTCCTTGAAGCGTGGAAACACATCGCAGAACAAAAGCATGAGCCAGTGGTCATGGTTCTGACGCGCCAAAACGTCCCCACTCTCGACCGCACTAAATATGGCTCCGCCGAAGGACTCCATAAAGGAGCTTATGTCCTTGCCGATTGCGAAGGAACGCCCGAACTCATTTTCATCGGAACAGGAAGTGAGGTCTCTTTATGCCTAAACGCCTATGAGGAGCTCACAAAAGAAGGGGTCAAATGCCGTGTCGTCAGTATGCCCTCTTGGGAACTCTTTGAAAAACAAGATGAGAACTACCGCAACTCAGTATTACCACCAAACGTCACCGCCCGCATCTCTGTCGAACAAGCCTCGACTTTTGGATGGGAGCGCTATGTCGGATTACAAGGACGCTCGATCGGCATGCATACATTTGGAGCCTCTGCTCCGCTAAAAGAGCTCTTAAAAAAATATGGCTTCACCCCAGAAAATCTTGTAAAAGAAGCAAAAGACTTGTTGCAAGTCACATACAAATAAGAGATACTCCCATAGTCTTTAAACTCAAACGACTGTGGGAATATGAAAAAGTATTTACTGATACCTCTTTTATTATTGAGCTCGCTCTATGCCTATCCACGTTGCGCCCCTGAGCTTAAATCGGCGCTGGATACCATTTACCATTTTCCCGAAGGGAAAAAATTGATTTCCGATGTGGAAGCCGAGGGTCCTATTTCCATTCATTGGGCCCGTTTCCACAGCAAAAGCCCTGCGATGTGGGTCGGAGACGACCGAGCGATTGTCATTAATGCAAATGTCCCCCGTCCCCATGGAGAGGTCATCCGTTCGATCTTTTTTGAACTCCACAATGCAATAGCCGAAAAACGCTTTGAGCGTCTCGATTGGCTTGCTGAAAACCGTCAGATCTCCAAAAATGACTATGTCGAATCTGTTGAGCGGATCGAGCACGAAAATGCGTGCGCAGTCGCCGCTCTTGTCGAAAAGGCAATCAGCCAAGGGTATTTCCCTCCAAATGCGAGGTGGCATATTGCCCACGACTTTGAAACTCACTATATGATACAAAGGGAGAATGGGCATTCAGGCAATATAGCCTCTTTATATGACTCCCTCTCTAGGAAATATTATGGGTACGGTAGGTAAGGAAAAAATCGAAGAGCTGCAGAGGCGGATGGAACGTCTCTGCATCCAAGACGCAGATCTCATCGAAAAATTTGTCCTCGGAAGCGGACCTGGAGGACAAAAAGTCAACAAAACAGCCTCGTGTGTCTACCTAAAACACCTCCCCACTGGCATCGAGGTCAAGTGCGGTAAAGAGCGCTCTAGAGAGCTCAACCGCTTCTTTGCCCGCAGGCAGTTATGCGAACTTCTTGAGAAAGAACAATTTGGAACAAAATCCCCTAAAGAGAAGAAGTTGGAGAAGCTGCGTAAGCAAAAGAAGCGTCGCCAGCGCCGCCAAAAACCTCCTGAATAGAATTTAATCTACTAAAATTCAAACAGATAAAACCAAACAAACCCTTAACAAAACTATTCTCTAAATAAAATATAGATTTATATATAATCTAATTTATCAGGAGTATTTATGCGTCATATTAAATCGTTGGTTGTTTTTACTTTTGCGTTACTTGTTATTGCTTGTGGAACAATTTATTATCTATGCTCAACAGAGCTCCCTCCCGCAATTGAACTCGATACAGAAGGACAACCCACAATCGGCTATCCAAAAGCCCGCGTCCATATTGTCGTTTTCGAGGAACCAAAGTGCTCCAATTGTCGCGATTATAATGATATGGTTTTTCCAACGATCAAAAAAGAGTTCATCGATACAAACAAGGTAACCTACACCGTTATTCCCGTCTCATTTTTACCTGGATCGATGCCAGCTGCCGTTGCCCTTCTGTGCGTCTACAATGCCGACCCTGACTATCCAAACAGTGAGATGTTTTTAAATTACTTCGACTACATTTACGAACACCAACCTGACGAACATACCGATTGGGCAACATCTGCTGAGCTTGGAGAGTTTGCTAAGAAAACCTCTCCTGCCATCAAGATCGATAAGCTCACCAGATGTATCGATATGGAGAAGTACCGCGTCCAAATCAAGAAGAACACCGAGTATGGCGCGAAAGTAATGGGGGGAGTGATCTCAACACCTACAGTGTATGTAAACGGAATCGAAGTTAAAGAGCTCACAGTAGATGGACTTTCCAAATTGATCCAAGAAGTTCTCGAGCACGAAGGGGTATATTAATGGCACGAAGTTTAGAACTCTATATTGCATGGCTACTCGCTTCAATCGGCACGCTCGTGAGCTTATATTTCAGCGAAATTCGCCACCTAGAACCGTGTCACATGTGCTGGTTTCAACGGATTTGTCTTTTTCCCTTAGTCATCATCCTCGGAATCGCAGCTTATAAAAGCTTCTTTGACATCACCCGCTACGTACTACCGCAGATAATCATCGGCCTTGTGGTAGCTCTCTACCAGATCGCCATTCAGGAGATCCCAGGCTGGAATCCGATCGACATTTGCGGAGCGGGTCCAAGTTGTTCAGAAAAATATTATATCGGCCTCGGAATGATCACCATTCCCATGCTCTCAGCTGCCGGTTTTATTGTGATCGGTGTGTTCCTTCTTCTTTGCTGGAAACGCAATACCCGTAAACAGATGGAAGAAAAATAAAAGAGCCCCTCCACTCACAATCACGAGAGGATCGAGCTTGTAGGGCTGTCCAAGTGCAATACCCAATAAATAACACGCAATCACAAGCCCAGCCCCCCCACCGAAACGTTTTTGCGTCCATGCAAGATTAATCGGAAAAAGAGCTGCGAGCGCGAATGCTAAGAAAAACGTGCTAAGGGGTAAAATCAGCGGTGCAATCACAATCACTACTGCAAATGCGCAGTACCAAATAATGGGCGAGAGTAGAGGAAAAAAGAGGCCGATTAAGAAACGTGCGACTGTAATCACAGTCCAAAAGCTGAAGAATAAGAGATCAAAGCGCATCAACATCAAATCGTAGTGCCAAACCCCAAGATTCGACATCAAGTAGCCATAGAGAACTGCAGGAATCAAAAAGAGAAAAATCGAGCCTTTTAAAGCCTCCTTCCTTTTAGGTACATGAGGTAAATCAACCAGAAGTTCCAGAAGCAGAAGAAGAACGAAAAGCGCGCCTAGCACAAGCAAGGGAGCAAGCCACCACTTGTGTAAAATCAAGGTAAAATCGATCAGAAGACCCGAAAGAAGCATCCCAAAGCTCACGCCAGCCCACAAAAAGAGCATCGCACTAAAACTACGCTTAGGAAAGAGGGTAAACACCCAACGACTTAAAATCGTTAAGAGACTCCCCACTCCCCCTCCGAGCAAAATTTGCGCGATAAAAAGCAGGACAAAGCTATCTTTAAGAGAGATTGCCGTTGCACCAATCAACGCAAGCGCACAACACGTCGCCCCCATGCCTAAGAAAAAAAAGATTGGCCCTCTCCCCGTCACAGCAGCACAAATAATGGCTGCAAAGATAAAGGGGACAAACAACATACGCACATCTTCGATCAAAAGGGCGTGAAAATTTGGGTTAGTGATCAGCCCCATCAAGGCTGGAATGATTCCAAAAGCAATTCCCAGAAAAATTGCAATTAACTCGATCAAAAGAATTTGTGAAAATTTATATCCGCTCATTTCGTATATCAAACCAGTGTGTTAGAACAGGAGTTATGAAAGCGATTGTATTAACACCGGAGACGGCAGATGTCAAACTTATCTTAAGCGCCCCGATCCAGAAATTCAGTATCCAATAGACGAGTGCGGTATCGGAGTTGGCTCAAAAACTCACTTCAATTCACTCTACTGTGCATGTGTTATAATCTTAGGAAGATCGATCCTTGAGAGCGTAAAAATAGAGCTTTTGGTGATTTTTGTTCGAGTTGGACGATCGCGAGCGAAGACAGTATTTCCCATACGGCGAGCGAGCGATCGTTCAAATTGGGCAAAAAGCAGCCAAAAGGGGAGAATAGAGCTATTCTTCAACAATCCCACTACTAGTATTTATTTTAAATTGTCATATAAACGTTTGTTATTGTGTGACTTACGAAAAATTGATATAATTGGTTGTTTAATAACCATTAGTAATAATATGAGCGCAGTAACAAACAGAGGTGGTGAGCTTCCTCAATTTTCAAGCGAGGAAAGTCTGATAAAAAATCAGCTCCCTCCCGAAATTTTTAAAAAAGTACTCCTTTATCTTCCGCACGAGGATTTAAAACCTGCAGAGGCCGCTTTTTATAAGTTATGGACTGCGGTGGAACAAACAAAATTTAATCTAGAGAATCAAGTACTTCCTCTCGAAATTATTCATAACGTGCTCCTTCATCTTCCTCGTAATGATTTAAAATCAACAAAGGCCGTTTGTAGGCAATGGCGAGCCTTGTCAGATATAGTAGAAAAAAGAAGATTTCATTTAGAGCAAAAATTAAAATTTGATTCGATACTAGATCCATTATTGCTTCAAGATTCAGAAGATGCAAGAGAGAAAGCGTGTTGCGAATTAGCGGATCTAGGAAATAAAGAGTATGAAAGAGCGGAACGCTCTAAGCGCCCTCAGTCTCCGGTTTTTGATAAAGCATTTCATTTAGCTGGCGCCTTGCGGAGAATCGATGAGATCGTTCAATTGAGAGATGTTACTGTCAGAACAGAGACACTGCAAGGGATTGCCCGCGATCTCTATGAAGCTGGATTCCACGAACACTCTCTACAAGTAACTAATCTCATCATCCCAGTGATTGCATAAGCCTCAAAAATATGGCATAATCCTTTTCTTTATAGAGGAAGAGAGTTAGTGTAGATGAAATTTTTTGCCCTGATAACACTTTTAGCCCTGCCACTATTTGCCATGAAACCAGCTGAAGATCCACAAACCGTATTGATTATGTTAGGCGCCCCTGGAGCTGGAAAAGGGACCCAGGCGGTCCGCTTAAGTGAGAAAATGGGAATCCCTCAAATCTCCACAGGCGATCTTTTCCGCGAAAATTTACGCAATGAAACTCCCGTCGGCCAAAAAGCCAAAAGCTACATGGACAAAGGGCAGCTCGTCCCTGACGAGGTCGTCTTAGATATGCTTTTTGAGCGGATCAAAGCCCCCGACTGCCAAGCTGGTTATATTCTAGACGGCTTCCCCCGCACCATTCCCCAAGCTGAGGCTCTCGATTCCAGACTAAAGGGACGTGTAATCGCAATCAGCCTCGAGGTCTCCGATGAGGTGATTGTTGAGCGGCTATCTGGTCGTATCGTCTGCGAGGATTGTGGTGCTCCTTACCATATGGTGGCCAGCCCTCCAAAGCAGGAAGGGATTTGCGACCGTTGTGGAGGTAAATTGATCCAAAGGAAGGATGACACCAAAGAGGTTGTTCTCGACCGCCTGAAGGTCTTCCACAAACAAACAGAGCCGGTCAAGGCCCACTATCAGGCCAAAGGTTCGCTCATCCTGATTGATGGAGCTGTTTCTAAGGAAGAAACCGTCAAACAGCTAGATGCGATGCTAAAGTAGACAAGCCCAATATCTACTAGATCTGGTGTACACCAAATAGGCCCCTATGGTATTTTTTTTTGAAAACCGAAATACCGGAGGCTTATGGGAAAATCACTATTTTTAGGAACTCTTACTGGTGCAGTCATTGTCTTTGTTTGGATGATGGTCTCATGGATGTTCATTCCATGGCATTGTGAAACGATGAACACCTTTCATGATGACGCGGCAGTGAGCTCTGTCATGATGGAAAATACGACCGAAAACGGAATCTATGTTTTACCGGGCATGTGCAAAGATGAAGATATGGAGATCAGTGCCGAAAAAACAAAAAAAGGACCTGTAATCTTTGCTTCTATTCGACGCGATGGCTTTGATTACAACTCACCAGCTCCTTATGTATACGCCTTTATCATCCAGGCGATAGGTGCATTTTTGGTCACCTACTTGCTTTTACTTACAAGAGCTCCTGGGTATTGCAAAGGCGTTTGGTTCGTGACAGTCTTGGGACTTGCCATGGGCATTGTAAGCGCTCTACCAAACTGGGTATGGTGGGGTTTTTCCCCCAGCTTTGTTGGGGTGGAGATCGCCGATTTTGTCATCGCCTGGTTCTTAGCCAGCTTGGCAATCTCAGCTGTTGCTAAGAGGCACGCTGTATAGATAAACGTGAGAACGCCAGAAATCGTTAACTCTTACGACTTTTTCTGGGATCCAGCCGGGTATCGCAAAAGTGTTTGAAACCACAAGCGTGCCCGGCTTTAATTCTTTTAGAAACTTCCCTTTTAAACGCTTCATCGCCCCCGGATAGAGATAACAGACCACGATGTCTGCCTCTTTAAGCGAGACTTGGTAAAAATTTTTTCTTTTAATCGTCAAGTTGGGAAAGCGGGTAATTTTTTGAAATCCCCAGGAAAAAGCCCAAGGAAGATGCGAACCTTCAAATGCTTGAATCTGGGCTGCAGGAAACCGTTTTGCCAGAGGGAAAATCAGATTCCCCCATCCAGAGCCCAATTCAAAAATATTTTGTAGATTTTCTGGGAATAATGAGAGGATGGCAGTTTTTGCTTTGAGCGAGGAGGGCATAGGGGAAATTCCATAGTGTAAAGAAAACCCCACAATTGCTATACTTAAATAACAAAAAACAATCACGACAAGAACTATGGCCATTTTACTCGCAATTTTGATTAATACGATCGCTGTTTGGGTGACAGGATTTATTCTCCCTGGCATTCAGATGCACAGTTTCACAACGAGCATCGTTGTAGCAATCATTTTAGGGATAGTCAACGCGATTTTGCGCCCTATTATCTTCATTCTAACCCTTCCGATCAATATTCTCACTCTCGGTCTTTTCTCTTTTGTGATCATGGGCCTACTCGTCTATCTCGTAAGCGCCATTGTGCCCGGGTTTACAGTCGACAATTTCGGTTGGGCGATTCTTTTTGCCATGATTGTCGCGCTCATTAACTGGTTCCTTTGGTCCCTAGCTTCCCCGAGTCGCCGCATATGAATCTAATCCAAACCCTGCAGGCTAAATATCCTGACAGTTCGCGCCGCACTCTGCTTAGCTGGATTAAGTGGGGGCGTGTCGCAGTAGATGGAGCTGTTACAACCAAAGCAAACGAACTTCTTACTCCCGATCAAGAAATTACAATAGGCAAAAAAGATAAGATCGTTGAAAGCATCCCCATCCTTTACGAAGATCGCTATCTCATAGTTATCGATAAGCCATCGGGTCTCTTAAGCGTTCCTGCCGAAAACGACCTTCCAAGCGCCCTCTCTCTTCTTCGCGAGGGGTATTCAGCACTCCCTGTCCATCGGATCGATCAAGATACTTCGGGCACTCTCATCTTTGCACGTGGCGTCCAATCCCAAGAGCGGTTTGACGAGATGTTTGAAAAACATGAGCTAGAGCGTGAATATCTAGCGATTGTTGAGGGAAATATTCCTGATCAGAGTGGGACTTGGGAGAGTTATCTGCGCGAGAAGGAAAACTACGATGTTGAGGTGACAACCCCCGAACTTGGGAAGCTCGCCATTACCCATTATAAAGTAATCCGCCGCACTAAGAAATTCACCTACCTGCGCCTCCGCCTCGAAACCGGAAAGAAACACCAAATCCGTGTCCAGTGCATGGAAGCGGGATATCCGGTGATGGGTGACAAGCGCTACGGCTCACTTCATAAGGAGCGTCTCTGTTTGCATGCTCACAGGATTTCGTTTACCCACCCGTTCACTGGTAAGCGGCTTACCATTACCGCTCCCATCCCCTTCAAGAAGTTTGGCTCATTTGAAAATAATGAGGTAGTATTATGACGTCAGCCTATCAAGGAGTATTTGAAGAAGCATTTCATGATATGCTTCCGATTAATAATTGGTTTCCGAGCGAAGGATGCGCTAGGGCTAAGAATGTTGCGATTGGTATTATTGTAGGAATCGGTCTTTTTCTAGCCGCTGGAGCTGTTTTCCATACATTGCAGACACACTACTCTTGGTTTTCAATCTCACAAGAGACTATTCAAATCTTCAATGTATTTCAAAATGCTCACCCATTAATGGATTTCGCTTGGAGAGGTTTATGGCGGGGCTATGTCGTAATAGGAGCTCCTGTTTTAGAAGAAATCATGTTCCGTGGACTTTTAAACGACAAAATTGAACTCTGTCAGGGAGAGCATCCCTCAAGAATAAAAAAAATCGCCCGTATTGCTCTTGTGGCACTCATATTCGGGGCGATGCATTTATCACCTTTTCAATCTTCTCTAACCAATTTTGTTCTACTCAGCTTGACAACTACACTCGGTGTAGCTTTTGGTATCTTGAGAGAAACTCGGAAGGATCTATCTGCTCCAATAGCTGCCCATGTGATGTTTAACCTTGCTATGACCCTATAACTAAACACGTATCTGGACATAACTGCCCTTGATCCGTTTTTTGAGTTGCCAGGAGAATCTCTCCCTTTGCTTTTTGAAAAGGTGGGCAAAAAGCCAATTTTTCAGAACCGAGATAGAGAAAAACTCCGAGCCACTCCCCTTTTTCTGTCGGATACTCCCAAGCAACCCACTCCTCTTCCTCTGAGCTATAAACGTGGATGTCTACGCCCGTAATGCCTTCTTTTGGGCGGTTGTTCTTACGGATGTTGATGAGGGTCTTATAGAGCGTAAGCATCTCGCTATCTTCCTTCCACGTCAATTGGGAATTATTGAAAGACTCTTCACCTGGATAGGGCATATCGTCACAATGAAACTCGTGTTTGCGCCCTTGGAAAATGGAGTTCATCAACGCTTCATTCTCATAATCAACAAAGTATTCAAAGGGAGCGGTCTCTCCATACTCTTCACCCATGAACAACATGGGAACCGAGGGAGATAACAAGGTCATGCAGGCTGTTACTTTCAGTCTATTTTTGCTTACAAGTGTCGAAAGGCGATCGCCCATGGGACGATTTCCTGTCTGGTCGTGGTTTTGAAGAAAGACGATCAACTTCTCGAAAGGGATATCTGCAGCTGAGTTGCCGTGGCGACATTTTCTAAATTCGGAGAATTTTCCATCGTAGACAAAACCTTTTGAAAGGGTAGTGGCCAAGTCAAGAAGGCCGTTGTAATCGCTGTAATAGGTCGTCTTTTCCCCGGTGAGTGCGACGTGAGCTGTGTGATGAAAATCATCGTTCCAAATGGCACACAGATCCATCCCACCATACTCTTTGGTGCGAATCGCCCGTGTATCATTGAGACCCGTTTCAGCGATAACGTGGAGCTTGCGTCCTAAATTCGTGGAAGCTTCTTGGACGGCTTGGGTTAATTCCTGCAGCATGGGTATAGCGCTGATATCATAAATCCCATGAACGGCATCGAGACGCAGCATATCGACATGATACTCGTGCATCCAGTAAAGGGCGTTGTTAATCACATACTCACGAACTGTGCCGTTATTCATGCCATCATAATTAAAGCCTTTACCCCATGGAGTGTGGTAGATATGGCTAAAATAGGGACCAAATTCTTGTAGGTGGTTTCCTTCGGGACCAAGATGATTGTAAACAACATCTAAACAGACAGCAATTTCTGCTTTATGGCATGCATTGACAAAACGCCTAAATCCTTCAGCTCCTCCGTACCCGCCAAAAGGTGCGTAGAGAGAGGCTCCATCGTATCCCCAATTAAAACGGCCCGGGAATTGGGCAAGGGGCATAATCTCGATGCAATTGATCCCTAAATCTTTCAAATACGGGAGTTTGCCGATTGCTGCATCAAAAGTACCCTCGGGAGTGTAGACGCCAACATGCATTTCGTAGAGAATCGCATCACGTATGGCAATCCCCTTCCACTCTTGATCATCCCAAGTAAAGGCGTGGGGATCGATTACTTCTGTGGGGCCATGAACACCGTGGGGCAAAGATCTTGATACTGGGTCAGGTCTTGCCCGGTCGTGAATCGTTATATAATAATACTGGTCTCCAGGAACGACTTGATCGGTTTGGAATGTATGGAATCCATCTCGATCGCGCTTCATCGAATAGGTCTCTTTTCCAACCACTTTCAATTGCAAAGAAGAGCGATAAGGAGCCCAAACCTTAAAGGTCGTGTTCCCATTTTTGTCGAAGTTGGCTCCAAGTCCTAGTTGCCATGTTTTTTCAGCTGCTACTTTTTCCATAAATATACCCAACAGGTAGTTGCTTAAAAATATCGGAAACTAAGAAATTTGTGATCTTCGTATCCGTAAAAATTTCGGTCCATGTGTAGTCTTTCGGGATGACAACCTCCGTATCTTCCCAATCATCTTCGAGGGAGGCAAAAAAGCGCCCAGCTAAGACGATCAAGGCCTCTTTTCCATGCATGCGCATAAAGGCGATTAAGTGCTTATTTTTTTGTCCCTTCACTTCTAAAGGTATGTAATCACCTTCCAGAAAAAGGGCGGGGTGGTCGTGGCGGAAATGAAGCCCCTTCCAATGCAAAAACCCTTTTAACCGACTCAAGTTGGAGGTGTCACCCTTTTTAATCGCCATTAACTCTTTTTCACGCCATTCAAAATCGACGGGAGTGCGGTTATCGGGGTCGACAAGTTGGTAGTTGAGTAGTTCATTCCCCTGATAGATATCGACAACTCCGCATGAAGCGAGTTTTATGGCCGTCGCTGATAAGCTATTAAGCGCGCCAAAATGCTCTATCTGCTGCACGAAAAAGAGAATATTTGCGTTTTCGAGCAGCTCAAAAAGAAATTTGCGCACCTTCTTTTCGTATGCGAGGTCAGGAAAGATCCAATTTGTCTCTAACTTCGCCTCACGGATCGATTTTAACACAACTTCCCAAAGACGCTCTTTTTCACACGGCCATACGCCTACAAGGAGCTGAAAAATCAAATATTGGGTGTTTTTTGAGACGCCCTTACTTTTTACAGATGCACTCCATTTTACAACCTCTTTGTGCCATGCTTTAGGAATCTCACTCAAAACATCGAGGCGATACCGCACATCTTCACTTCTCTTGGTGTCGTGTGTGGAGGATGCGAGGAAACCCAAGGGCCATTTTTTCAGTTTCTCTTGATTAAATCGGTGGAAATCGCTGACCGAATACCCAAAATGGGTGGGATCTCCTCCCACTTCATTGAGGGCGATAAAGCGGTTGTAACGATAAAATGCGGTATCTTCTACCCCTTTTGCCATAAGCGGGGCGGTGAGCTGCTGGAATTTTAAAACAAATTCTTCATCTCCCAACTTCAGATGCAATAACTTATCGAGAAAATCGAAAATCGAGGGGTCGAGATCGGTGGCGCGCATTTTCGCTTTTTCAATGGCAACTGTGAGGTATTTGGAATCGCGTGTACTGACTTTCCCTCCAGGGGCAATATAAGTGCGATAAACCGGGAAACACGCGATCACCTCAGATAGGGCTTTGGTTAAATCGTAACGGGTAAAGTCGCGGTAATAAGGACTCTTTTCCGAGAGGCGGTCGAGAAGAAATCCAAGCGCTTCCACTTCGCTCACCATTTCATACTCGGCAAAAAGCTTTTTCGATTGATAGACAATTTCATCAAAATCGAGAGCCTCTCTGATAAATTCTTGATAAATTGCATCCAAATCGCGCTCGTGGCTTTGGTCGATAAAAAGACCGTTTAATACGTTTACATATTCATAGCCGACCGTCCCCTCTACCTTCCAATTCTCGGGCAGATCTTCTTCTCGATCGAGAATTTTTTCGACAACAGTGTAGATTGGATAACGGGCGCGCAAACGATCAAAATAGGTAACCGGATCGTAAAGGCCATCGGGATGATCGATCCTTAAGCCCTGAACATAGCCTTTTTCTATGAGCTCGAAAAGCCACTTGTGGTGCGCTTCTAAAACATCTTCGTCTTCAATCCGAATTGCAACAAGCTCAGAGATGTTAAAAAATCTGCGGTAGTTAATCTCGTGACTCGCCACCTTCCAATAGGCTAGGCGATAGTGTTGTTTATCCAATTTTGAATCGGTATTAGGGGCCACTGGAAGGATGTAATCGCCATATGTATACCAATGACGTCCATTTTCATGGTGGAGCTGAATGGCGTTCGTGTCTAAAGCCTCACCAAAACTTGTCCCTAAGATGGGGAGCAAGACGCGGTTTTGCAGCTCGTGTTTCTCAGGATTCCAATTGATATCAAAAAAGTGGGCATACTGAGAGCCTGGGCCCTTTTCGAGAACATCTTGCCACCATTTATTTTTGCCTCCCTTGAAACCCATGTGGTTGGGAACGACATCGAGGATTTGCTTGAGTCCTAGTTTTTTAAGCGTTTTACAAAACGTTTCAAACTCTTCGGGAGTTCCGATTTGAGGATTGAGTTTGTTCGGATCGGTGACATCATATCCGTGTGGGCTAAAAGCATCATAAAAGGGAGAGCAATAGACCCCCTCCACACCTAAATCTTTAAGATAGGGGAGATATTGAATCGCTTTTTTTAGGGGAAAATCACCGTTTAGCTGAAAGCGATAGACAGATGTTGGTATTTCAGAAAGATTCATAAATCGGAAGCCAATGCAGCAGCGCTGAAATAGGCGCGTTCCCTTTAGAGGTTGCAACCTTATCAACACACTGTTCTATCAAAAAGATCCCGAGAAGAAAATCTATTTCTTTCGTATCCTTAGGAAGAAAAGAGGCTTGACCGAGAGTGTGGAAATAAGCTCTTAAAAATGAAGCACTAACCCATATCGACCACACCTGCGCCCACTTATTTACAAGCTCGATCTGGTCGTCACGAAGCGTACCCCGCTGTCTCAATCGGTCGATAGCTTCAAATCCAGCCTCTGAGAAGGAGAGAATCATAGAGGCGCAATCGTCAAGGGCAGAGCGTTTATAGCGCCTTTGGTTGTAGGTCGCATCTTGCTTGCCCTCGAAATTCCCGATCAGATACTTTTTTCCCGTATAGTGGAGGTTCTCAAGGACAAAATTTCCGTGGCACCGGATCCTCTCGGCATTTAGCTTTTCATGGGGAAGATTCTGCAATAGCTTTAGCAAGCGCTCTTCATATTCCTTCCCAAGATCTTTATGTTCGACAGCTTCAAGAATTTTGCGGCGCATATTCTGGTATAAAGAGCGTTGATAAAAGAGGGTAAAAGGGATCGAGGCAAAATCGGGGTCGATTTGAGAGGAGCACATTGCCTGATGGAAATGGGCCGTCGTCTCTCCTAGAAGGCGGGAGACCTCGAGTTGCTCCTCCAAAAGGGTATGAACATCCTCTTCGAGTGTTCCCATTGCTAAAGTTAAAAGAGAGTCTTTCGGCACCGCGATGTCATGGGGGTTTGCTTCCATGCGAAGTAAAAAGCGATCAGCAGCCTCTACAGCCAGCTCTTTCGCATTAAACTCCGTTCTATGAGCTGCAATTTCCTCAACTAAAGCGACCGTTGTACGTGCATGGGTCGAATACTCAATATATCCCCGAAGAGGGATAAACGCGCGAAAATCGGTTTTCTGGGTGAGAAAGAGACGCATCTCGACATCGAGCTTCAGCCCCTCTTCGACCATCGTAAAAGCCTTTAACACCCCATTTTTGAGAGGTAAAATGACCCCCTCCTTTTCGCGGTGCTGATCCATTGATTCATTTTCTAAAAGGACAGAATCTCGATCCGCTGTCAGATTCACACCACGCATTTCTCCCTTATCAGAGCAGAACCTGCGTTTGTTGCAGATAATGTCATCGAGCACTTCCGTGATCTCTGAATCCTCGTACAGCACACCATTTTCAAACTGTGCGATCACAAACTCTGGACGTGTCTGAATTCCTCTCTTGTCAAGGCGAACAAAAAGAGGAATTTTATGGATAACCCCGTTCATAAGCATGATTTCAAGCATTACAAGATGAAGGTCCCATTTTGAGAGGTGGAGATGATCGACAATGCGCGTTTTTGTCCGATCGAGCTGAGAAAGATAGGGTTGAAACCACGCCCGTTTGGCTAAATACTTGCTCAAAATACCCACAAGAGTGCGGTGCATAGAAGTTTGGAAAATCTCGCTGAGCTCGATCTTATGGGTAAACTCTATAATCTGCTGCTCTTTTTCTCTAACAGCCAAGGCAAGCTCACTCACTTCAGGCTCCTTTTTTAGAGAAAACCAGTAGTAGCCGTAAGGGCCCAGTGTCAAAAAGTAGGGCAGCTCCCCGATATTTGGAAAGCTCTGTCCTGAGAACATTTCGACAAGACTGTAGCCATCGTATTTCTTTAAATCTAATTCTACGTACTGAGGGAATCTAGAGAGGTTTGCGATAACCATCAACAGCTCGTCTTCACACTCTCGAAAAAAGACCAAAGTTTTCCGGTTTTCAGGAATCAAAAACTCCGTTGTTCCGTAGCTAAATGCTTTGTACCGCTTTCTCAGCGCAACGAGTTGCTTTGTCCACCACAAAAGCGAGTAGGGATTGTTGAGTTGAGCCTCGACATTCAATGTTTCGTAGTGGTATTCAGGGTCGATAATGGGCGGGAGGTAGAGCTGCTGCGGATTGGCACGGGAAAAACCGGCGTTGCGGTCATTGCTCCACTGCATCGGTGTACGCACCCCGTCACGGTCTCCAAGATAGATATTGTCCCCCATCCCAAGCTCATCACCATAATAGAGGACAGGCGTTCCAGTAAGCGAGAAGAGCAGCGTATTCATCAATTCGATCTTGCGACGGTCATTTTTTAAAAGCGGGGCGAGCCTACGGCGAATTCCAAGATTGACCCGCGCTTGTGGATCGTGCGCATAGACACGAAACATGTAATCGCGCTCCTCATCGGTCACCATCTCAAGCGTTAATTCATCGTGATTGCGCAAGAAAAGAGCCCACTGACAATTAGTAGGGATTTGGGGGGTTTGTCCCATGATCTCGATAATTGGGAGCGAATCTTCCAAATGGATCGACATGAAGAGGCGCGGCATCACTGGAAAGTGAAAAGCCATATGACACTCATCGCCGGACCCGAAATATTTTGCCGCATCTTCTGGCCATTGATTTGCCTCCGCCAAAAGCATACGGTCTTCAAAATTCTCATCGATGTAGGTGCGCAATTTCTTTAAAAAGGCGTGGGTCTGAGGAAGATTTTCGCAGATGGTCCCCTCGCTCTCATACAAATAGGGCACAGCATCAAGACGCACCCCATCGACACCCATTTTCAGCCAGAAGCTCAGCTTCTGAAAAATCGCTTCGTGGACAGCGGGGTTTTCAAAATTCAAATCGGGCTGATGGGAATAAAATCGGTGCCAATAATAACTTTTTGCAATCGGATCCCATGTCCAATTTGAGCTCTCAAAATCTTGGAAAATGATCCGCGCATCTTTGTACTTTTCGGGTGAATCGTTCCAAACATAAAAATCGCGCAGCTTCGATTCTTTTTCTGCATGACGTGCTTTTTGAAACCAGGGGTGTTGATCGGAAGTGTGGTTGATTACAAGCTCGGTGATCACCTTCAGACCGCGACGATGCGCTTCATTTAAAAACGTCTTAAAATCTTGCAGCCTACCATACTGTGGGTGAACGTCTGTGTAATCAGCGATATCGTACCCATCATCTTTTAAAGGAGAGGGGTAAAATGGGAGAAGCCAAATCGCTGTCACTCCGAGGTCTTGCAAGTAGTCGAGTTTTTGGGTTAACCCTTTGAAATCCCCAAACCCATCTCCCGAGCTATCGCTAAAACACTTGACGTGCAGCTCGTAGATAATCGCTTCTTTATACCATTTTTTTTCTCCACCCATATATTATATGATACTTCATAAGATATTTTGAATCTATTTTAATACGATTGAGTTTTACAGCAAACTATTTTACAAACGCGTCAAATTTTGATTAAAATTTGATTTAAAAACTGTAAACCCCAATACTTCCCGCAAAGGCGGTACAAAATGCTCCAAGAGGAAGCAACCTCTTCAGATAGCGATCACTTACAAAAGCACAAACAGAGTTTGCTTAAAGTTGCAAACAAGGTTTTTGGGCGGGAACTTGCAACCCAAGAAGACCTCGCAAAAAAACTCCCTCTGGTAAAGTGGAAGCAAGTAAACGTTGCTCCCGGGGCTTTCTCTCTCTATCTTCTCTGCTCCTCTGAGTGGAGCCGGAAAACTATGCTTTTTGTAGAAGAAATGTCGACAAACTGGCTCGTCCCCAATAAACAACTTAAGCTACTTTCATCCAGAAATTTAGACTTCAAACTCCCCTATTGGAAAACCCCTCTATTTTTTATTGAATTGCTCGTTCACGTACCCGATGAAAAGACACTTCAAGCTGTCCAAAAGCGTCTTCCAGGACTCGCTCAAGAGATCAAGCTGGGGGCTCTAACTTCAGGGCATGCCAAGCATATTCTGGAAATGAAACGCCTTTCGCAGGAGGGTTACACTTCCTACATCCACGATTCAGCAGTAGAACTGATTCGCCGCTACCCGAAACGGTTCTCCGACGATATCTTTCGCGAAATCCAACACTTTTTAGCTCATTGCCGAAAAGATTTTCGCCAAATCAGAGATCATCGTCATTTATGCCGAATCATTTACGCCCACTACCTCTTTCAAAAAGCCGTCGAAAAAGATTCTAAACTCTTCCCCCACAGCCGCCACCTTTATCTGAAGCTCATGCACACGCATCTGCACTACCCTTTTGGCTTAAAAAAAGTGCTTGGAATCGCGATCTGTCTCAATTCCTTGCAGGATTACGAATCTTTTGAGCTCCGTCACATCCTAAAAGCGATTCAACAACTTATTCCAGAGCAAGTAAAGGCGCCTCAAGACTCCTATTACTCCAACAGAAATGAAGAAAATCGCCTACTCACTATCTATCTGGAGATTGAAAAGACTAAAGGGGGTGATTTCACCCTTGATGAAATCAAGAAGTTAAAACAAAAGCTACCGGGTGAATTAAAAAACAGCATCGAGTACCTCTCCCCCTCCCTTTTTATCCCACGCAATGAAGAAGAGCTGATCCGGAACATCATTAACCTAAGCCAGGAGCTTCGCTACGTGCGCGATCTCCCGCAGGCGTTCATCTCATTTCAAGACCAGCAGAATGATTTACTCCGTTTCAACATCATTCTTTTGAGGGTTCTTACAAAAAATAGCCGCAACTTAACTAAACTCAGCCGTTTCCTACCCCCTAACGTCCATTTTATTCCCGAGCGGATCGCTAATGTGGGCTTGCTTCGCAAGAAATACGTCAAGGAGGCGCATGTCTTCACCCTTGAAATCGAAAACCAGCTTTTTCTTCGAAAAAACCACTCTGTAGACCTTGTGAAGGCGCGTCAATATGTCGTAAAATCCCTCGAAATGATGGTAGGCACCTTCCGCGATTATAATGGAGGCTTTCTTTTCAAACAAAATGAGCAGCTAGAAGCGATCAAAGAAGAGCTCGGACCGCAGGGAAAAGAAAATGCCTTTTTATTGGAAAATCTTTTCTACTCACTCACCCCTTCGGTGATGCAAACCTATATTGCTCCTGACAAAGGAAAAATGCTCTGCTCGCTTTTTTTAGAGATGCTTAAGGTTCCCCTTCCTAAACAAGATGAATGTCTTAAAAAAATAGATGCCCGTCATGACGCTCTTGCAATCGTCATTAAATCGACCCACCCCGAGCTCAAGGAGAAACTGACCGAAGTTCTGATACCTTTGGAAACCGATACTCTTCAACTCGCAGTCTCTTCAATTGAAGTCGATCGATTCCATTATTTTTGCTGCCTCTACCTCAAACCAACTCGAGAGCAAGCTGATCATTGTACCCATTTAATCGACACCACGATTTCATCGTGGCTGGAAAAGAAGCAAAACCTCCAAGTCCTCCACCTCCACCTTCCAAGAGCTGCCCAATCGCTAGATCCTCGCATGGGTTCAGATCGAAACTCCGGAGTGGTCATTTGCATGCTCTATGAAGGGCTCATGCGCATCGCCCAAACGGGAGAAATCGAACCAGCGATTGCAGAATCGTACACCCTTTCGGAAGACAGAAAAACCTATCGCTTTCATCTACGCGCAAGCAGCTGGTCTAACGGAGCCCCTCTCTCTGCCTATGATTTTGAGTATGCGTGGAAAAAAATCCTAGAACCCGACTTCCGTTTTCCCTACTCCCTTCTCTTTTTTCCTATCAAAAACGCAGAAGCGGTAAAAAAGGGAGAGCTCCCGATGAATCAAGTGGGAATTCGAGCCATCGATAACCTAACGCTTTCTGTGGAGCTTGAGCACCCCTTCTCTACATTCCTTTCATTATCAGCAAGCTGGGTCTACTCACCCCTTTGCCGGGAGATAGATCAAAAACATCCCGGGTGGGCCTACCATAGCGGCGAGACATATGTCTGCAACGGCCCTTTCAAACTCGACAAATGGAAGTTAAATGACGAACTTCAGCTGATAAAAAACCCAAACTACTGGGATACGCCTTCTGTAAAACTTGACCGTATCCAACTGAGTGTTATTGAAAACGAAAAAACCGCTTTTGATTTGTTCTCATGCGGGGAACTCGATTGGCTAGGCGATCCGTTAACAAAAATCCACCCTCCTCTAATTCCAAATTTGAAAAAGAAGAACTTGTTAGAGGTCGATGACAAACATTTCGGCCTTTTCTGGCTACAACTCAATCACGACCACCTCCCCTTTCAAAGTCTCAATATGCGCAAAGCATTCGCATACTCTTTGAATCGAAAACATTTAATCGACCAAATCCTAAATAGTGTTGATACTCCAGCTTATGGGTTTGCTAATTCTTCTTCTCCAGCTCCGCTCCGCAACTTCCCAGATAATGATCCTAAACTGGCTCAATTCTATTTTAAAAAGGGACTGGAAGATCTAGGTTTATCAGCGAATAGACTTCCCCCAATTGTCTTCACCCACAGTGAAATCGAAGTACAGGAATCCATTAGCCGTGAGATTGGGAGACAATGGGAAGAGGCTCTAGGAGTAAAAGTTATCTATGAGCGACGCAATTGGAATGAATATTTTGAATCGCTTCATCGGGGCGATTTTATGGTTGGAGGGCTTGTTTGGTATCCCAGACACGACCATCCCTGCTATTTTTATGACCTAATCGTCTATCGAGAACATACCCTGCGTATCACAAGCTGGAAAAATTTCAAGTATGCGCGCTTAGTCGAAAAAGCCAAGCAAGCTGAAGATCATAAAGCCTGTCATGCTCTTCTCGATCAAGCCGAACAAATTCTTCTAGATGAAATGCCAGTTATTCCACTGTTCTATCAAAAATTCCGCTATGTAAAAAATCCGCGGCTAAAAGGATATGTCCTTTCGAACTCCAATCAAATCGACATCCGTGCCGCCTATCTTGAAAACACTAAAAAGGATAGAGATGAAAAATAAATGGCTACTGATTATACTAATTGCTCTGAGTGGGTGTCAAAACCAACAAAACAATGTGGAAAAACAGATGTCCTCTTCACAAATACTACGTATAAATAATCAAGCAGATCTCACCTCCCTCCATCCACATACGGGAATTGACGCGATGTGCCGCAACTTCCAAAAGGCCCTTTTTGAAGGGTTGACGCGTCTAACGCCCGAAGGAATTCCCGAGCTGGCAGGAGCGGAAAAGCTAGACATCTCTCACTCGCAAACACGGTATACATTCCGCATACGTCCTATGGTTTGGACAAACGGGGAAGAGGTGACCGCTTTTCACTTTGAGAGAACCTGGAAGGCTGCCATCGCTAAAGGATCCAACTGCTTGCGCGCCGACCTTTTCTACTCCATTAAAAATGCCAAAAAAGCCAAGTGTGGTGAGGTCTCTCTCGATGAAGTGGGCATTCAAGCGGTCGATAACAAAACCCTAATCGTCGATCTTGAGCATCCAACCCCCTATTTTCTCAATCTCATTTCAAGCTCTCTTTTTTCTCCCCTCTACGATGACTCTGAAAATCCTCAAGTGTTCAATGGACCCTTTACCGTCACAAAATGGGAGCATGACAAACAACTCGTCCTTGAGAAAAACACCCAATATTGGGATGCAGACGCTGTTCATCTCCAAACCATTCAAACCACATTTGTAAACGATCCTAATACAGTCGTTCTTATGTACGAAAAAGGAGAGATTGATTGGGTTGGCCATCCATTCTCAACCATTCCCCATGATACACTCGATAAAATCTCCAGCTCTTCTGAATTCAACACCCGACCCATCTCCGGGGTTTATTGGATCAGTCTGAACACTGAAAAATTCCCCCTCAACTCCTCAAAGATTCGTAGAGCTCTTTCTGTTGCGTTAAACCGTGAGGTCATTGCTGAACATGTCGCACATGGCGAAACTCCGACAAAAAGCATCGTCCCTTTATCTTTATCCTCCTTAGGCTCAAGCGATCTCTCTCCTGACTCCAATGAGCAAAAATCTCGCAAGCTCTTTGAGCAAGGGCTGCAGGAACTTTGCATCACCCGCGAAGAATTTCCAATCCTCAAGTACAGCTACAGCACTATTCCTGGCCAAAAAAAATTAGCTGAAGCGATTCAACAGAATTGGGAAAAGACCTTTGGAATCAAGGTCGAGCTTATAGCTTCTGAGTGGAACGTCTTTTTCTCCAATTTAGGTGAGAGACAGTTTCAAATTGGTGGATGCATCTGGTACTGTCAATTTCATGATCCCGTCTACACACTCGAGTTTTTTAAGGACAAAACACATCGATATAATAGCCCCCAGTGGGAGAGCAAACACTACCAGCAGCTACTCGATCTTGCCGACCAGGAAGCCGACCCCATTTTGCGCCTTGAACACTTAAAACAAGCAGAACTCTTGATTTTAGAAGAGATGCCGGTTATACCACTATATATGGTGCATTCAAAACATTTAAAGTCCCCGAAAATTCAGGGCCTTTCCGTGAACGATCTGGGACAGGTAGATTTTAAGTGGGCTTATGTGGAAGAAATTATTCCTGGTTTGCCTGTGCGTTAATCCTGCTATTTTTGGAAGAGAGCTTCTCCCTCCCTTTCCAGATAAGCTGAGTGTTGAACCACAGATTCCGAGTACATTTGTGATGGGTCCCAATCCCGACTTGTATGCCGGTGTCATTTGGGGAGAAGAGAGAGCGATCGAAAGGCTCCTCGAAACCCATAAAGTCGATGACATATTTTTCTTTGTCCGTCTTAGTGGCGATATTATCCAGCAAGGCCCCACAACCTTTAGTGAAGAAGGGACCCTTTTGCATAGACTTGGACTTATGGGGTGCTCCAAAGTAGAGATCAGCAAAGATTTTTGGGACAAACACCCCATATTGATTGCCACTTATCTCAATCCTGCAGGGCGCGCTGAGTACCGCGCCTGGATCGGCTTAAATTCATGCGTTGGCGGCTGGGTCTTCTCAGTTACTTTCCAATATCCAGAGTCCCAGCAAGCCCCTAACAATGAGCAGCTCGCCATCTGGACAAACTTTCTTAACTCTTCTAGCATAAAATCGTGATATACAAAAATCGATGCCATGCTGGCCAGCGCTTAGCGCAAGCTCTTCAAGATTACGCGGAAGAGTCCAACACGCTCATCATCGCTCTCCCGCGTGGTGGTGTTGTTGTAGGGGCAGAAGTGGCCAAAGCCCTCAAGCTTCCCCTCGATATAGTCTGCCCACGAAAAATTGGCGCTCCCTCTAACGAGGAATATGCAATAGGTGCCATCACAGAAACCGGGGAAGGGATTATCTCACAGGAGCTAGAGGTTTCCGAGGAATATCTAAAAAAAACGATTGCAGAAGAGACCAAAAAAGCAAAATGGCGCCTCGATCACTATCGAAAAAATCGCCCACCGCGAAACTTGAAAAATAAACGCGTGATCATTGTTGATGATGGCCTTGCAACAGGCTCGACCATGCGCGCGGCAATCAAAACAGTGAGGGCAGAAGAAGCCAAAGAGATTGTGATGGCAGTTCCGGTAGCGCCACCTGACACATTGTCTAAATTGGAAAAGGAGGTCGACAAAACTGTTTGTTTAGCCACCCCCCTATCTTTTTATGCCGTCGGGCAGTTCTACGAATCGTTCGATCAAACGACCGATGAAGAAGTTATCGCTCTACTGGAAGATACAGCTTATAAAACTCTTGAGTGAATTCTTTTACAAGAACACGACCCTCTTGTGGAACAGCGTCAAATAGGCGCTGTTGCTCAGGATTGTAGCGTTGATCCCCATTAAGCCATTTTGCTTCTAACTCCATCCTATTAGGAATATCCTCTCCTGTAAAAGCGATCAAAGGGCCGTGGTTTACTAGCCATAGCAAGCGCACCGATCGTGGCTGCTTAAGTACCTGGCCTGCTTCATCTGTATCAATAAGCACATAACGCCCATCTAAGAGTTGAGCAATATAGTGAAGGGGTTTGATATACCCATTGATCCATCCCGGCTGGTTAGGACTATCTCCTGTAAATGTGCAAAGCGCATTCTGAGAAACGTGGAGCCGACTCGTTGCAAACAGAGGGAGGTATTTTTTCAAGCACGGGTGAGAAAGCACAACAGATAGAGGATGGGGCACAATCTCTTTTGTACGTGGGAGAGGCTCTTTCCCTTGCAGGACAGAACTCCACGCGAACTGGGCGCTAATCGTCTCGGTCTCATCAGCGGCCAAAGTTTCTTGCTGCCCCACAGTGCTTGCTTGTTGATCCACTGTCTGATTAGAGGTTGTTTCTACAACTTGAGCAGAATCAAGAATGTGATTTTGAAGGACCACTTTTGGATAGGGCATGCTCTTTTGCACCTGCTCACTTGCACCTACCATTTGAGTTGTATCGATTTGGGTCAACGTCCAATCGCGAAGCTGTTGTACTGCCTCAATTTTTTTACGAAAAGCGGTCATGAGCTCCTCTAAGGCCAAATTGATCGCAATTGAAGTGAGAGTCATACTCGGTCGCTTAAGAGGTTCATCTTTTGTCGACTGAAAAATGTAGCTGTGGATTGCTGCTAATTGAGGTTGTAATACCTCTTGTGGGACTTGAGCGCTAACAATTCCATCCCAAAAGAAACTCTCTACAAGAGCGTCAAGTTGTAGGGATAAGGAGCGGAAATTCGCGACCCCATTGCCCTCTCCCTCTTGCAAAGCGCAATAGCCGATTAGATCGAGTAGTGTGATCGGTTCTTGAGCAGCTTTTCCGATTTTCTTTCGGATATAAAACGCACTTTTATGATCCATGACGATCTTGGCTCGTTGCCCATTCAAAATACCACGCATCCGCCCCACCCCTTGCACGAGGTGGGTCAGGGTGGTGAACTGGTTCACTAAGACAACAGCAACCGCCTCCTTTTCCACCTTTTCGTCACGCCCCGTCGTATCCTTCTGCCCGTAAAACCAGAAAAGCTGAGATCGAGGAATACCTGCACTTTCTACTGGAATCCATATCGCAGAGTCTCTTGTGGCCACAACAGGATGCCCTTGTGAATCAAAAGTTGCAACTCCCCCAAATTGAGGATAGAGTCTTAAAATATCCTCCGCAATCTGCAGAATATCTGGATACTGTCGCAGGATCGCTCCCACTTCAATCAAAACAGAGGCCTCAGGGTACTGAGATTGGATAGCGGCCAGGGGAGCCAAACTTGCATTCTCACTAAGCTCTATAACAGGAGCGTTGTGCTTCAGAAGCGTCGCAACCGTTCTGGCAATCGCCCTTTCATCACACTTGACCTGGCAAGAGTGAGGGAAGTGTTGCATCGAAAGCGTTCCCGACGCCCCCACCACATGATCAAAACACTTCACTAGTAGATGGGGCGTACTACTCACTTTTTCATGAAATTGACGCACCTTAGGTAACTCTTTTATAAGGATAAATAGCAGTTTAGCCTCAAAATTCTTATTGAGGTGAGCGTGTATCCGCATAATATCAACTGGTTTGAGGAGCATAAGACCTGGCGGACGCGGGGTCATCGCTTGAGTGAGAAGGACAAACTGGCGATACGCTTGTGTTTCCTTCAAAGCTATTGCATCTCGCGCAGCCTCTCCGGTCGCTCTATCCTCTAGCTCTTGAAGAAACTCAAAGATGTACTCATCAGAAAGGGGAGTTTTTAAGTTCGCCTGAATCGTAAAATTCAACATCTGATCGATCGAGACAAATTCATTTCCCTCTCTAGGGTTTCGTGCATCTTCTAGCGGAATGGCGATGCGATCACTTGCAAGCGCATAGTGTTCGTCACAATTGCGTTGGATTGTCTGTGGGAGAAAGTGGTGGAGTTGATCGTGCAACAGACGCACAGCTGTCGCCCGTTTGGGCTCCTGGTTTGCAAGCTCTCGTTCAAACTTTTGCTGCACCTCAAGGTTCAACTCTCCCCTGAGATAGCGCCTCTCTTCATCAGTGGCTTGAATCATATTCTCCAGCAAGAGATGTAAAAACTCCTTGCGGTAAATCTCTTCTGTTAAGGAAGGTAATCCCTCCTCTGGCCAAAATTCGACTTGGAAGCGCCCTTTGATTAGGGTGAGTAAATGGGTGTAGAGATGAGTCTCAAATTGCAAGCGCTCCTCTGGAAGACGCACGGGCATCCCTATCGAATAGTTAAACTCTTGTCTATCGTCGAGGACTTTGTGCGGCTCATCAATATAGACCCTCTTGTCTTTTACAAAGCTGCGCACACGCAGTAAAGCTTCGACAACCTCTGCTGCTGACTCGATTTGCGAGAGCTCTTTTAATTTTAGTATAAACAAGTTGTGAGCCGTCTGGTCGCTCATAAGGACAGGACGTTTTAACCGCTCAGCCCGTCGCATTTCCCCTTCAATAAATGCGATATCTTGGGCAGAAGATGGGCTCTCTCTTGAAAATTCTACACTGATCGCAAAATAGCGATACGCTTTGTGTAATAGCTGCTGCAGATACCGATCTTGTTCATCGAAGAGGGTCGCTGGAGAAATTAAAATCGCCAAACTCTCTTGGGCCGTTAACAAGAGCCATAGCGGGAGCAATACTTTAGATTTTCCAAAGCCTGTCCGCGCTTCGAACAGAGTGCCTGGAGTTAAGGATTGGAGGGCATCGACTTGCTCTTTTCTTAAGATCAGATCGGAAAGCACCTCGAAAACGAGTAGCTCTGGACGCTCAGCAGGATTGTAGCAGCGGGTAGCCCGTGCACGAGAGATGTACTCTTCCGGGTTTTCAGCCAAGCTCTTTTCTGCCCGTTTCAAATGTTGCAAATCAGCTCGTAGAGCCGCGTATTCCAACACCTCTTGCATGATCTCAGTAATTTCTCTTTCAGAAAGAGAAGGATTGCCATTGCGGATCACAGTTAATTCATTCCGTCCTAAAGCAATCAGAAGTGTCTCGATATCAAATGGTCTGCGCAGCTCACGACCCACTTCGAGATGCAACTGGCGTTGATTGTGGAGGTTATTCGCCTTTTCCAGGATTTCATGCTCCTTGCGTGCAAGAGATTCACTCCGCGCGCCGATCTCTTGGCTATAGCGCTGCAAGACAGCTTCTCTATGATTGAGATTAACCAACTCTTTTTCAGTCCCTACAGCCTTAAGTTCTTCTCTGAGCTGGGCAGCACCTCTACTAAGTCTATCGAAGGGGCCCTGCAAAACGGCATCCTCTTGCATTTGGCTTGTTGCCCAGTTTGCAAGTTGATCAGCAGCTCGAAGATCTGGCTCTAAATCAACTGGAGAGGGTCTGGTTAATTCCCCTTCAATCTCTGAAAATGGAAGAGGGGTTAAGACGAGTTGAAAACCTATCGCTGGTAAAGGTTGAAACTCGTCGATAAAATGGGCTGCCCGAGGTCGAGAGCTCTGTGACTCTCCATCTACATAAAAACGTATGCGATGTTCCCTTGATCCTGGAAAGGACAAAGAGGGACCTTCCATAAACTTCTTCTTCGCTGGCCCAGCTAAATGTGGGCCGAGCTTCTTCTTAAACTTTTCAAATTGAACCTCAAACGCCTTGTCATCGAGCTCAAAGAGCTCCCGAAGATCAGGAAAACCCGTTCGATCCGTAATCTTATCTTCGTATACAAGAATCCTGCTGAGCATAGCAATAAGTGGATCTGAATCATTCCAGGTATAGTAGAGAAGCTTTCTTAAACAGTTTTTTTTTGTCTCAGAGCCCGTTCGGATAATCTCGAGGTAATTCAAAAAATTCAGAATAAAATCCTCTCCAGGAACAGTCAAGGAAAGAGTGGGTTGTAAATCTCCAGTGGCCTTAATAATATGCTGTCGAAGATCTAAGGAAAGAGTCATCAAAGATCGCACTGCAAGAGATTTCTGACCGTATAATGTTGAATGGAACCTCAACCCGTTTTTCTTACACCTAGCCCTAAGTTTAGCCAGCTCCTCTGCAGAAAGAGCAAATCTCCCCATCGCGTTTTGTAAATTTTCGTATAGATCAAGCTCTTTCTCTGACGAGTTCCATGCGTGCAGTCGAAGTCGTAGAGCTACTGCATGAGGATGGGTATCCGAAGAATCACATGCAAAAGAGCGAATGGTCTTTGCAAGCGGCTGTATGGATTGCTGTGCTGTCACACGCGTCTCTTCAATGAGATTCAGGGCAGCCTCGTATTCCCGCGTTTTGAGATAAAGTACAAGTAGCCAAGTGATGGCTACCTGATTGCAAGGCCGTGGGGAGAGCACCGGATGGCTGCATGCATCTTCAATATCAAAGGTGAGATAGGGATGTGGGGTTTTCATACCACCAGTCCCATTCCAACTTGAACGTAATAATGTTTCTTCAAATGGCTGATATTCAGATATTTGATGGTTAAGTATTGGCACAATCACTTTTTTTTGCCCAGCAGCATTTTCTAGTATCAGGGCGCTACAAAAATTTTTCAAAAATGTAACCTGTTGATGCTGAGCAAGAAAAAAACCTGGGAAGTTGATGCAGTGAACCCGCTCCTGATCATCGATATCTGGGTGAAATTCCAGTTGTAACTGCGGCATCTCTATCAGCGTAATACGACGTGAAGTTGGATCAGCCCAAACCAGTACGGGGATATTTAGCCTATCAAAAAGTGGATGCAACACAGTTGTCTTATCAAAAGAAACGAGAACCTCTGCGCCCGGCTTACCTTGGGCATAGCGATACAACCCCTCCTCTGTTCCTCCAGCCACAATTTCACGCGTCTCAGCTCGCTCAATCAAGCATTTGTTGCCGTTTCGCCAAGCAACAAAAACTCTAGCACCGCTAATTCCTTCCTTTTGGCTCTTAAAGTAATGGTTCCAAGGAAGAAATTCCAAATCGCCTAACTGATACCATTCTCTACCAAACTGTTTATAAATCATTTTCTTCTCTGTTAGAGAATCGACGCGCCACTCATACACAGCCTGTTTCCAGGTAAAAGCATAGATCGTTAGGGAACCTTCCGTACGTGCATGTGCAAAAAAGTTACGTCTGCCAAACAAATTCGAAAGCTGATAGTCGCGGTGATCGGGAGGGATCAAACGCATGCTGAACTCATCAGATCCCTCAATGCAACGCTGTGCCAAATCAATCTCTAATGTATTGAGCCGCAACTGGTTTTTCTCAGAGTCCCAATGACACGTCGCGCTCTCTTCGCTCCCAAAAATCCGCTGAGCAGCTTGCTGCCACAACTTCGGAGCCTCGCCCGGACACCCTCTGAGCAAGGCATTGAATGAAAGCCATCCATAGTGAAGTTGTAAACGGGAATAAGGCATATGTTTGTAATCTGCGGGAATGCATTCAAGTAAGCAAGTTGTGGTAAGCATCTGAAGAAATTCAGGACGCTCCAATAAGGGAGGATAGATGTATTCAAGAGCAGGAAGAGCAGCAAACACAGCTTCCCCTAAAGCTCTACCTAAAATAGGGTTTTTCTGTCCTGCCTGAATGAGTCTCTCCCAACTTTGGAGGAGCTGCTCTAGATGTCGCGGCTGCTCTGGATGACCATAGAGACAACTCAACTGGAATACGCGTAAATGGCTGTGAAAAAGTGCTGCTGCCCCAGTCTGCAGATTGGGGCTGCGTGTTAATAAATCGTCATAACTGCTTTCAAAAAAATGAAACAGCAGAGAAATGGAAGCTGGACTCTGGGCAAAAAGCTGCTCAAGCCGCTCCCCTCCTTCCTTGCTAAATAGAAGGTACTCAAAAGTCGCTTGATAAGGGGGCAAGGACAATTTATGAAGATATTTTCTAAAGAAGACAACCATCTCTGAAAGATGTGTCACAGGATCTTTTTGTACAAAGATAAGCAGCTCCTGCTCTTCCTGAGCCGTCATAAAAGGAAATTGCCTCTCCTCTTCAAGCAGCACACCCCGAACTCTTTGATTAAGATCTTGGAGAGGCCTCCACTGCGCTTCTGTCTTAGCAAGCAGACATTCGGGAGTTGACAGACACGGCTTAAAACGCGTTGTCGAAGTGCCTACAGAGTAAATCTCAGGTTGCTTCATAACAGCTGTACTTATCGCTACTTCATGCTCCTCAGGCGCCGTAGAAACTGTACTCTTACGTTTCTCCCCAATGGGCCCACACGTGTAACCCTTGCCTAAATGTCTGTCCGCGAGAGCAAAAAGAGTTGCTAATCCTCTCCTTAATCCTTCATAGTGAGGAACAACAAATAAAGTGCATCCAAATGCATCGATTGCCTTTGTAACTTCTATTGGTATCTCAACCCCGTTGTACCATGAAACCTTATCCCAGCGTTCAATACGACGTGCATAACCGGTCAATAGGATTTCAGGCGTCAGATCTTCTAGTGCAATTGTTTCCTTTGAATCTGAGGGAATTTCTACAGAAGCCATCGACTGCAAGACTGTGCGTGCAAAACGAGCCATAGCAGGGAGTTGCTGCAATTTGAGTATTGGGTCTTCATCTGGGATGGTAAATGGACTGTAGCAATTAAAGACACGAGTATTTTTATCCCAAGCTGTCCAATAGTTGGGAGGCGCGCGGTAACAGCTATCCAAAGAACGGTTTAAATCATCCACTTCAGTTTTAATGCGTTTCCCTAGACGATCCCATCGTTTTCTCGCTTGTGGAGAATCAAAGCGATACTCAGGCGTGTAGGTTTCAATCAGAAGGGAAGCTCCATTCATCCATTCCAGTAAAACCTCTTGAGTGATCTGATTTCCATTCTTTGCCACTAAGTAAATTCCCATCCATGCGTTCAATAGATCAACTAAGAAAGAATCAGGCACATGAATAGAAGATGCAGGATTGTCCATATAAAAAAATAGCTGTAGTACGCGACCCAGATGCACGACCTCTTGCTCTGAGAGCGTTCCCCACTCCGTGCAAAATGGAAGCAACCGTACCATATTCAAGCGATACGCCATTTCATCAAAAAGCGGGGCAATTCTATCCTGTGCTAATTTAGGCAGCTCTGCAACCGGAGCGGGCTCTCCTGGGAAAGCGTGTGGATAGTAATAGGAGGAAGCAGGAGCCGCCTCTCCTTCAATAGAGCGCAGCTCATTCAGAGAAACAATCTCATAGAGGTCTAATCCCCATCCAGATTCTCGAGCCGAAAGAGCTCTTGCAGATCTTAAACCCGCTTCCTGAATAAGCGCCTCGCTTCTCTTTAATCGAGCGCGCGCTGAAATCTCCTGCCATGCCTCAAGTAATGGAGCTGGAATATCTTCTTGCTGATCCATCTTATCAAGATGTGAGCTCATCTTTCTCACAGCATCTGTAATAAACTGCGCAGAGTGCTCATCAGTGTTATTATCTAGATAATCGGAAAAAGAAGAGAGCTTAACCCATAAAACAAGCCAAGGGTGATGATTGCTATCACATGTCCTCTTAACCCATTTCATTAGAGCCTGCACAGAGCAACTGCTTGCTCGCTGCTGTTTCCCCGGATTGCTCGCCACAGAGGGTCCTTCACCAGGCCACCCATATAGCAAAGCCACATATACATCTGTGACTCCACACAAACGCCCCTGCAAACTAGTTACAACTCCCTCGAGCTTTTTTAGGGGGGGACGTGTTCTTGTGAAGCTGACTAGAAGCTCCAAAAACTGCTGATCTTTTAGATCTTGAAGTCTGGCTCCAGAAAAACTCAGCGTGCGGTAAAATTCTCCCGATTCTGTTTTGATATGATACTCAAGCCCCATTCCTGAATTTGTTACTGTAAATGCAACTGTTCCATTCTTAAGGAGAAAAAACTCATAAAAAAGGGCATGTCCACCTCCATCTCCATCATAAAAGCCCCCACCCATGGAAAGATATTCTTTCTTTTCTAATAGTAGCCAAAACTCTGCAGCAACCTCCTGAAGCGGACGTGTTGGATCGGGTCTGTATACATAGCTATCTAGTCGTTCGTAAATTTTTGCCGCATGGACATCTTGGGGCCATATCGAAAGATAGCGCTGCAAATAGTGCTTAAGAAAATCAACAGCACGGTCTATAGAGTGTCCTCTGCCCCCTCCCACATAATCATTCAACAAAAACTGTAATAAGCGGATATCAACCTTATTTTCAGATCTTTCGATCAGAACCGTGCGCTCAGCAGCTGTTTTCCAAGAGAGGATTGGCTCCACTACTTGCTCAACTTTCTGAGCTACTTGCACTACGGGTTCTAAAACAACGGGCGGGTTTTCAACAGCCTGAACTGCAAGCGGAGATGGGGGTGATGGAATAGTTGGTGTCTGTATGGGAGTTACTTTACGTGAGCGCCACAGTACATAACCAATAAGCGGGACCATTTCCACGGTGAGCATGACAAAAGCAACCTCATACGATTGCCATACGGCATAGGAAATAAGAGGCATCATTGCCAGTGCGATCGCTAAACATGCTATCTGACAAACCCGCAAGGCAACGCTTGTCCCCTCTCTAGTATTAGGGGAGACCCCATGGGGAGACGACAAGCCCGAAACTGGTTGACCTGGATTAGCCATAAAAAACCACAACCATATTTGATAATTAATCAATTACACTAATTTTGCATTAGCTATTCAGAACGACAAGTGCGAATGAGGAGGGCAAGACCTCCGACGCCGAACAAAATGCTACCGGTCCAAGAAATATAAGATGCGGGGATCGCGTCGAAGACAATGTACCCCTGCCCAATACTCGCTCCTATAATCAGAAGCGCAATACCGGTAATACAGAGAGCCGAAAGCCTCAAATCGACCTTATCAGCGAAAAGGTCTTCATTCATAAAAGCAGGTATTGCTGAACCACAAGGTTTTAACATACCAATAGCTTAACATATTTTACTTAAGATTTGAACTTATAAATTGTCAGAAAACCAGATTGAGGCCATCCGCCCTACTTCCTCGAGAGTGCCAGGCTCATCAAAAAGATGGGTTGCGCCGGGTACAATTTCAATTTTTTTCTTGCATTCGAGTAGATCGAAGCTACTTTGGTTGAGCTCGATCACCCCAAAATCACTCCCTCCGACGATGAGCAGAGTGGGACTTTGCACCTTATGAAGAACGTGTCCAGCAAGGTCGGGACGCCCTCCACGCGAAACAACAGCGCTGATCTTAGGTCCAAGCTCGGCGGCGGCTATGAGAGCAGCTGCAGCTCCGGTGCTTGCACCAAAATAGCCGACAGAAAAGCGATGGGTGTCGGGGTGTTTTTCAATCCATTCTGTTGCGGCTAAAAGCCGCTCAGCTAGGAGCGGGATATTAAAGCGCAGCTCATGAGTAACTTGATCTGTTATATCTTCTTCTGGCGTGAGCAAATCGAAAAGAAGTGTACCTAGTTGATTATCGTGTAGAAAATTGGCAACAAGCTGATTACGCGGGCTATGTCTAGAACTCCCACTTCCATGGGCAAATAGGACAATCCCTTTAGCTTCGGGTGGGATGTGCAAAGACCCCTCAAGCGAGACCGATCCTATCGGGATTTCGACCTCTTGTGAAATCAGTGTCTTTTTTTCTACCATTCTTGTCTGTTACCGTTGTGAAAGTCATTATTCAAAGTAGGTTTTCAGGGGACATTTGATCAATGCCTTTTTTTGCCCAAAAGACATGGCAGAATCCTGGAATATCGTTTCCTTAAGCTCGATATTCCAGGTTATCACTTATTAGTAACAGCGGCAATGGGGGCAAACAGGTCTGAGTTCTTGTACATAACACTCTGGACCTTGTCTTTCGATGTATACAGGATATCTCTCAACATAAACAGGTTGTGGATGTGGGTACGCCACGTATACCGGTACTGCTACAGGAGGTGGTGGAGGCGGTAAAAATGCATCGACAAAATTAAAAGAAAAACTGAAGCGGGGTCCGCGCGCTTCTGCTGCAACTGGCCCTAATAAAATTGCTGCTACAGCTAAAATAGAAAAAAATTTAAATATTTTCATAACTAACCTCAAATGTAAATCGGTTAATTATAAACTACTTACTAATAATCTGGAAGCGTAGATTCATCTCCAGGCAAACGATTAACGTTTGGTTCTACTGGATTTCTCTGCGGTTGAGGCTCGGTCATCATGTCATCTAAGTGCTGGGTTTGCATCGGAGGCTGGGGATATAAATGATACGGTGGAGTTGACCCTTGTGGAGGTGGCGTGTCCCCGTATGGATGGGGTTGAAGCAAAGGAGGGTGATAAGGTTTAGTTGAATAGTAGGGTGTGTGGGCGCGAGGAGTTGGCGGTGCTTTGGGAGTATTCGAGAGGATTTTGGGCTGGTGTTGCTGAAGGTAGTAGGGAGTATGAGCTGGGATATCTTCATTTACAGCTTGAATGTTTTCTGCATCAAGGCTTATAAAACAAAAAATTAGAAATAGTGCTGAGCGCATTGCTTTCCCCCTATAACTCTATTATCGGGAAGTAAAAAATTATTTACAATTACTGGATGTTATTAAATGATGAAAAAATTAATTTTTACCTTTTTATTACTGGCAACGCAACCAGCTTTTGCTCTACTTGCTCCCTTGGAGCAAAGCCTTTTGGAGATCAAAGGGATCGTCGAAAATCCTGACATGACCTCTTCTCTTCCCTCCGCAGAAAAAATTCTCGAGATCGAAATGGTTGAAAGCGGCTATCTAATACACACTCGGTCATATACAATGCTCGTAGAGATTGTTTATGAGAAGGAAGGTGGCAAGCTCGGGCCGGCACAGTACAAACTTATTTTTCATGAACCCAGCAAGTCGTAACTATGAACCTATCAATTTTTCTTGGACGAACAGTCGGTTTATATCTGATTATTACCGGATTTTTTTACCTACTTCGCCGCAGCTACATCCAAAAAGCAGCCTTGCAGATATTTGACAATGAATCTTTTGTGATTATCACAGCTGTGATGAGCCTGATTATTGGTCTTTTGATTGTTGTGGGGCACAATGTGTGGGAGTGGAAGTGGACGCTTACGATCACACTTTTAGGATATTTATCTCTTATTAAAGGACTTTTGCGCCTTTTTGTCCCCTCTCATGCAGACAAGAAGATCTTAAAAAAAGCGCTTGCCAAGGACAATCCAATTTACATTGGGATTGTCTGCTTACTTCTTGGGCTATTTCTAACCTACGAGGGGTTTTTTAGAGCATGAAACTCTATTTGGTGCGCCATGGTGAGGCTCTCTCTTCAGACACCCTCACCCCAGTTGGAATTGAAGAAACAGAGTCTGTTGCAAAACATCTCAAAGAGTGTGGTGGGATTGAGATCGATGAGATCCTCCATAGCGCCAAAACCCGGGCGAAACAAACGGCTAAGATCTTGGGCAAGAGACTCGCTCCTGATGTCACCTTAATTGAGCGAGAAGGAATGAAACCGATGGATTCGATCGAATCTATTTTGGAGGAGATCCACACTTTTGACCGGAATGTCATGCTGGTAGGACATCTCCCCTTTATGGAAAGACTTCTCACAACTTTGCTTTTTTATGAGGAACGCCCCTCACCTGTGACATTCTGCGGCAGTTGCATCGTCTGCCTCGAGGGAGAAAATAACAACTGGATGATCTCCTGGATTTTCTCCCCTACACTAGTTTAGAAAGTTAAAAATTAGCTCCAAACCCTTGCAATATATAATAAAATTAAGATCGTTAGTTGTGCTTAAACAACATTCCTAAAGCAGCCTGTGTCGACTCAAGCGACGTGTGGTGAATCCCTTGTAAGCCAAGTCCCTTTGCTACCTCAATTAGAAGCGAGCGGTCATCTATATATACGATGTTCGATGGAGGCACCTGCGCAATATCAATCGCAAGGCGGTAGATATCGGCATCGGGTTTGCGGTAGTGGACAAACGAAGAGACTACAAAAAAATCAATGAACGATGAGAGCTCAAAACGGCGAATTCTATCAACTGCCAATTCACGCCCCTCATTACTTACAACTCCAACTTTCAAGTTGTGCTTCTTCTTCATCTCACGAATGTAGTTAAGCATATCCTCATAGGGGCGGACGGCATTAAAAATAAACTCTTTCACCTCTTTTAAGGTACAATTCCTCTCTTCATAAAAGATGATCCGATTCAAATATTCGTCAAAAGTGAGCTTCCCCGTCTCATAGGTGTCAAAGATCAAATGGTGACGTGCGGTCATCTCATCATAATCAACCCCAAAGGTTTCCGCCGTCTCTCTGCGCAGCTCATGCCCCCATCCATTTGTCATCAATACGCCGCCGATATCCAAGAATAATGCCTGAACCAATCCCATAACCCGCTCACATTTAAGTTTTTTCGAAATAGTTATAATATATTACTTATATTAATTATAATTATAACTAATTGTTTATTTATTAAAAAAGGAGTAAATAATGGCTGAAAAAGGAGTCATATTAGTTACCGGTTCCTGCGGGAGAATCGGAGCGGCAATCGTAAAAAAATTAGGATCGGATCATCGTATGGTCGGATTTGAACTCCTAAAAGCCTTTTATGCTTCTGCTAACGAAGAACTTGTTCCATGCGATCTCTCATCAGATGAGAGCACACATCAAGCCTTAAGACACATTCGCGATTTCTACGGAACGAATATCACAGCGGTTATTCACCTGGCGGCGTACTACAGCTTCAAAGATCGCAGCATGAAAAAGTATGACAAGATCACTGTAGAAGGAACCCGACGCTTATTAAGGGGTCTACAGGATTTCAATGTGGGGCAATTTATTTTCTCTAGCACCATGCTCGTACACCAGCCGTGTCAGCCGGGGCAAAAAATCAATGAAGAGTGGCCGGTCGCTCCAAAGTGGGCCTATCCCCTATCTAAAGTTAAAACAGAAAAAGTGATTCACGAAGAGCGGGGAAATATTCCGACGGTAAACTTACGCATTTCAGGTGTATATGACGATGATTGCCATTCTATTCCAATCGGTCAGCAGATCCAGCGCATCTATGAAAACCAAATGAATGCCCACCTTTTTGCTGGAGACCTCACTCATGGCGCCGATTTCATGCACATGGATGACCTTGTCGAGGCGATTGCAAGTTGTGTTCACAAGCGAGCCGAGCTTCCTGAAGAGTTGACTCTCTTAATCGGAGAGGGAAAAACCTACAGCTACGATTATCTTCAACGTCGGATTTGTTCACTTCTAGAGGAAAGCGAGTTTAACACCCATGCTCTACCAAAATCTGTCGCCAAATTCGGCGCGTGGGTTGAGAACCACCTGCCATTCATGGATAACGACTTTATCCAACCTTGGATGATCGATCTTGCCGATGACCACTACGAGCTCGATATTTCCAAAGCGAAGCAGATCCTGGATTGGGAGCCGAAACACAGCCTAGATAAAACCCTTCCGGTCATGATCAATGCATTGAAGCACGATCCGATCGCCTGGTACCACAAAAATGGGTTAACAATGCCCGAGCACATCAAAAAGAAAATCGAGGAAGGGCACGTTGTCAACAAGTGATATCACAACAAAAACCATTGAAGGGTATGCTGCGCAAAAAGTAGGCGCCTTACTTGAACTATTTCAGTACGATTGCCCTCAAGTTGGGCCGTGGGATATTGAGGTAGAAATCACGCATTGCGGCCTGTGCCATAGCGATCTGCACCTCATCCAAAATGATTGGGGTGGGTCGACCTACCCCCTCCTTCCTGGTCACGAGATTATTGGAATTGTGAAGCAGAAAGGGAGTCTTGTTCAAGAGCTTGAAATCGGCATGCGTGTCGGAATTGGGTGGCAGGGAAGTTCGTGTGGTAAGTGTGAATGGTGCCATCAGGGCGAAGAAAATCTATGTCTCAAACAAGAGGCAACATGCGTCGGACATTTTGGCGGGTTTGCCAATAAAATCGTTGCTGACAGCAGATTTGCCTTTCCCATTCCTGAGCCGCTCGATTCTGTAAATGCCGCACCTCTTCTTTGTGGAGGCGCAACCGTTTTCTCTCCACTGCTTCAACACAACGTCGATGCGACGATGAAGATTGGCGTGGTAGGAGTTGGAGGTCTTGGGCATCTTGCGATCCAATTTGCAAAAGCTCTTGGCTGCGAAGTGTTTGTATTCTCCTCTTCTCCCGAAAAAGAGGCAGAAGCAAAAAAATTCGGCGCCCACCATTTTCTTTCAAGTACACACCCAAACGCTGAAAATTTGGTCGATTTGCTCCTTTACACCTCATCGGGCTCGGTGGATGCAAAGAGCTATCTAAAACTCTTACGTCCTAAGGGTAAACTTGTCATTATGGGAGCCCCAAAAGATCAACAAGTCGATTTAGAAGTATTCGATTTGATCGTCGGAAGAAAAACGGTCTGTGGAAGCAATATCGCAAGCGCACCCGTCATTCGCAAAATGCTCCAATTTGCCGCCCTACACGGAATTGAAGCCCAAACCGAGCTCTTTGCGATGCAAGACATAAACCTTGCTCTAGAGAAGTTAGCAAACAATGAAATCCATTATAGAGCAGTGTTAGAGAATTAATGAAAGCGATGATATTCACAGAGGTTGGAAAGCCTCTCGAACTAAAAAAAATTGAAAAACCAGAGCCAGGACCTAACCAGGTTTTGATTCGGGTCTCTACCTGTGGAATCTGCCGCACAGATCTCCATATTATCGATGGAGAGCTCCCCTCTCCCAAACTCCCCCTTGTTCCCGGCCATCAAATCATAGGGACTGTTGAAAAAGTTGGAGAAAAGGTGACAAACCTAAAAGTCTCGGATCGCGTCGGCGTCCCGTGGCTTGGGGGCAGCTGTGGAGAGTGCGACTTCTGCCATGCCGGCAAGGAAAATCTTTGCTCACACGCCCTTTATACAGGATATCAGATAAACGGAGGCTTTGCCGAGTACTGTGTTGCAAATGCGCAGTTCACATTCCCGATTCCCAACGCGTTTCCCGATCTACAGGCCGCTCCCCTTCTGTGTGCTGGACTGATTGGCTACCGCGCCCTTCGCATGATTGGAAATGCGACAAAAATCGGTTTTTATGGATTTGGCGCCTCTGCTCACATCTTGATACAAGTCGTGCGTCATAAAGGTGGAGAAGTTTACGCCTTTACCCGGAAAGATGATATTGAGGCACAGGAATTTGCAAAATCACTCGGTGCTGTTTGGTCAGGAAATTCCGAAGAAGCGCCCCCCTCCGTCCTCGATGCGGCGATTATCTTCGCCCCTGTCGGAGCGCTCATCCCAAGGGCGCTCGCAGCGGTTAAACATGGAGGGACCGTCGTCTGCGCCGGCATTCATATGAGCGAAATTCCCGCTTTCTCCTACGATCTATTGTGGAATGAGCGTGTATTGCGCTCCGTTGCAAACCTTACTCGCAAAGATGGAGAGGAGTTTTTAGCCATAGCCCCCAACGTCCCAGTTAAAACAGAGGTCCACTCCTATCCGCTCGAAAAGGCGAACGAAGCTTTGGATGATCTTCGCAACGGCAAGTTCACTGGTGCTGCCGTCATTCAAATCCCTCCAACGGGTTAGCTGACTGATTAATCAATAGCCCATTCCACAGTCAAAGAGAGCTCTTGAGACTAAGCACTAAGATCACGCGAAAGTGCAGCATCAATTTCATCACGATCATCCCCACAAACAGAAGAGGCTGCTGTAGAAAACCCATTCCGAGCTTCCAAGTCTGAAAATCTTGCTTCAAAACCATTTATAAGATTCTCTAGATTAGTAATCGTTTGGCGATCGCCTGCCCTCTCAGCCTCCTGCCGCATAAGTCGCTCTTCAAGCCGCTTCTTCTCATCGGATTCCTGAAGTAAATCGGCAGCTACTCTTTTATCTTTTTCCTGTAAATCCCTTACTTGCATACTGAGTTGAGCATTTCCCTTCATTAGGGCTTCAATCTTTTCCGCTTGCACTCGGAGGGCATCACTCTGAGTCTCAACTAAAGCCTTTAGCCGACCAATTTCTCCAGTCATCGCCGCTCTTTCACTTTCGGCAACCCCCATCTGTCGAGAAAGTTCTGCATATTGATCATTCCACAATTTAATCGCAGCAGAGACTTCAGCTTCTAATTTCGTAAGTTGGTGGTCCAATCGATCAATTACTGCCTGATGCTTGTAGAGAAATCCGACTGCCATATCTATGTTCGCGTGTACCATATTTTGGTGGTTTACGCTAGCGTGACTCGAACCCATCGCGGCTGTCCCGGGAGGATGAGGCCAGTCGTAGAAAGCCCATCCATCACCTGCATGAGCTCTTATATTTGTACAATTGTGAGGTGCTGCCATTAAAAAATTCTCCATTGTGAGGTTGTGTTAAATAATTCGAATAGTATTTGGGAGAAACGCGATCTAATACTTTTTGGACCTGTTTTTCGACAAATTTCTCTGCTCCCCCTCTAAAACGATAAGCTGTTCCTTCATGAGTAGAGCTTGTAAAACCCGCTGTTTTTAAACGATCATTGGCAAATACAATACGCCCCGGACCTAAGCTAGCCATCTGAGTTTCGGAATCTAAAAGCACATTACGTAAATGTCCTTCAAATTGAGACTGTTTTGCAACACGATGAGCATCGAGTTTTCCTAAGCGTTTAAATTCAGCTCCATGTTTTTTATAGGCATGCCCCGAAAGAGCTCCTGGGGGAAGGTCTTGAGGATGAGCCCCTCGTGCAATCTGAGCTGCATAGTAATCGGCCTGAATGCGAGTCATACGAACAGGTTCTCCAACCAAAAATCGATTCTCAACTGCTCTGGTTCCAGCAGACCTCACTGCGTAAGAAGTCCCCCCACTTAAAGCACCTGCTGCCCGGCCAATTGGGATTAAAGAAACCCCAACGCCTGCCATGTATGGTAAATCGCTAGTGAAGGCTCTTGAAGCGACCCTCGGGTCGACCAAGCCAACATCATAAAGGGATGCTGTTGCGCGCTCTGATTGGTTTAGATACGCGCGTCCAATGCTTCCTATTCTACTCTCAGCACCTTCAACAATCTGGTACACAACCCGAGCGGGACGATTATTCACGACTAGATAAGCCATACCCAGTGAATAAACATCCCTTGCATGCTCTGCAGCCTTTTTTACAGCCACTGGCATTTCAATACGGTCTACAATGTAGTCGACACCACGCCCAACAGCGCGTGGGATACTTGCAATGCCATGGACGGCTTTCATGCTCATTTCTATCGGAACACCAACAGCCCTTTTCTCATAATACTTAACTAGTCTTGCTCTGTCTTGAGGCGATAGATCTTTACATAAAGTATTTAAGTATTTTCTAGACAATCCGGGCGAATAACGCGCCGACATAAGTAAATTAGCTGCGCTTACCATATTTTGAGCGTGCAAAGCATCCTCAACCAACGCCATTTTCTCCCTTAATGGTTGAGAAAGTTCGTTGGTTACAGCAAATGTTGTCTTTCCATTTCTAAAATCGGGGATTCCAGGAATTATACTCTCTAAAGCTTCATCCTCTAGCTCAATATCTGGAGGGAGCGGACCCGCTTCTTCATTGTTGTCTGGTTCATTTGTTGCAGGCTCTTTGCCTTTACTTTCTGTCGATTGAACATTTACCTCAAGCTCAATTGGAGTAAAAATTCTATCCAAAGTGTCGGTTATAGCTTTCGAGGTTGCCGTAAAAGCTAAATGTTTTTCCTTATCCGTGAGTTGCTCATGGGTATGGGACTTTGCTTCTACAGGAATATTCTCAAAAACAGCTTCAAGATCTCGGACCTTTGTATGCATGCTTTTCACACGCACAAAACTTTTTCCGAAATCTCGAGCCTTAAGTTGCGTCGGGGCATTGACTCTTCTTACACTTGAATTATCCATCGAAAAAGTTGCGCCTGAAGTGCTGATAGATCCAGCACAACTACTGGACTGCATTGTATCTTGCATATCCTCAATATGAAGATGTTTAGCTTCGATCTCGACACTTTCAGCTTCCCCTTCAAATCCACCAAGCCTAACAGTAGAGCCACTTTGCATAGAAAGTTTTCCACCAGCACGGACGCTTGCATTCATATGTTGAGTTGATGAAGCATTGCTTTGTGCATAGTCAATACCTCCTCCAACTAACCCTGCTGAAGTGAAGCTTGCACTTGCTCCAACCTCTTGTCTCCTAGAGCTTGAGGTGTCGCTTTCGGCGACAAATTCGAGCCATTCAGCCGCGCTAAATGTGACATCACCTCCAGCTTCCATCTGAGTCCCCCGCCACATTTGCGTGTTAGATTCAGCTGAAATATTTCCCCCGGCTACAAAATGAGAGAGAAATGTTTGGGTCCACTCATTGGATTCTTTATAGCCGCTTATCCGGACTGTAATTGCTGGATCAAAATTCCCGTTGCCATCTGTAAGGCCAAAATGCTCTCCGAGCGATTTTTTGCCATTTTTGATGTCGAGAGCTTGATTCATCACTGTCAAAGAGGTCATCAAACCTTGAATCGCAACACCAGCCTTACCTCGTGCTTGCGCCATCTTGTAAAGAGAGGCGATTGCGGGATCTTCTTGTACAAGGGCAACCGCCACATCCTTCAAGGAAGATCCTCGCGCGAGTGCCTCAAGAGCTTGAGAACCAAAGAAGGAAACTCCAACTGTCAATCCGGAAGTGTTGCGATAGTATCTGACCTCATGTCCCTTATCACGAATTTCTCTTCCAGCCTTGAGGGCAATGTCACCTCCAGCTTCTGCCTGTAATCCTTCTGTATCAATATCGCGTTCAGCTCCTATTGAAATCCCTCCCCCTGCAAAGAGGGTAGGCAAACTCGATTCGGTTGTGTTGTAGGCAGTTTTTTCGAAAGAAACCGTAGTTGCTGTAAATTTAGTGCGGCTCTCTCTATTATCAACGCCATGCGTTCTTGCTCGCGCCCAAACATCCCTTGCACTTTGAAGACGTATATCCTGCCCGGCAATAATTGCCCCTTCAAAATCGATATCGCCCGTTGTCGTTTCTATGGAAACATTTCCTCCCATACTACGAACTGAGCCTTCAGACATGATGATTGAATAACGATCGTGGCTGCTTGTCACTCCCCGTTTCACGCTCGATTTATAGTCGCTAAATAAGGTCCTCTGAATAAATGAACCTGCTTTTATCGCAACATCTCCCATAGAGGTGATTTCACTGGCTGTATTCGAGAGTTGATTGCGAATATCGAAGATCGTAACTCGTCCTGATAGCGCGCGCGCCTGTTCAAAATCAGTTCGGACGCTGTATGCATTACAAGATGACCAGGGAGCGGTTCCCTTCGCCCTTAGATGAACTGCGCTGCGTACATGCATCGCTTCTTGGGTGAAGTTCTCAGCTGAAACTTGTAATGTTTCGAGAGCTTGCAGCGTTCCCCGATTACTTCCATCTCCACTGAGCTCCAGTGTGACGTTTGTCCCTTCAAATACGCCACCCTCATCTAAGTGATCAACTTGCACACGTCTTCTCGAGTGACGCCCCCATTGTTTAATGCGCAGCACATCTTCCAATTCCTCGGTCATACGTGGCTCGTTTACAAAATGTTGGGCTCTAATCCTGACATTTTCACCGGCATGAAAAAATCCTCGATTGTAAAGCAGTTGATCAACACGAAGATCGATATCCTGATCTGCATAGATGTCGCCGCCTGGTCGAAAGAGTTGGTTTCGAAAAAGGGTGGGATACGAAGGGAGCGATGTAGGAGCTCTTCCAACATCCGATTCAATGGTATTTCTAATATTTCCAACCCGACCAATCAAAGACCCGGTAGCAAATATCCCATCATTTACCAGAGTTCCATCCCAATCTATTTCAGCCGTGTTGCGAATTTGAGTATTTGCTAAACCATCGATAATGATTTGGTTCACTGTGCGACATAATGTCGTGCTTCCAGTATTGACCCCACAAAACCGCTTTTTTCTCCGTCCAACCCTCTCACTATAGGAGTGAAGATGGGTGCGATTGCGATTTTCTAAAGCGGCTCCCTTTGCAACCAGTGATCCATTAACTAAAAAATTGCTCGCGTCGTTTAGCGTTCTTAAAAGGGACTCTAAGTAGAGGTCTCCACGCAAATAGAGATTTGTAGGTCTGTGGGTTTGCCCCGCTAATAGCAAGAACTGGTCACATACTATACGAGAATCTCCGGTAATTGTGAACGTTGCTGCGTCGCTTCGGAAAATTTGGCAGCGAGCATCGATTCCGTCCCCAAGGACGACAGTATTGTTTTGAAAATTTAAGATACCAGCTGCCTCAAAAATCCCTCTTCCCTGTGCTCTTACAAGTTGGCTTAAGCCTATTCCCCCTTCCACACTTCTTAGAAAAAGGGAACCCTCAACGTCGAGGGGATGGTCAATCTGCATCGCCCTTTGGGTAGACAACATGAGGGTTTTTTTCGCTGTGGCGTTTCCTGGATTATTGTAGTGTTCTTGGTGAATCCCCAAGTCTCCTTCAGAGCGAAGAGTTCCATTCCCATTCTTGAGGCGGTAACAGCTCAACCACCCTTCTGTTTCAAAGAAGGTGTTTGTCTCATTATCGATGTAGCGAGTAGCATGCAGGCTCCCTCTTAGAGCTCTTGTTCCTCCTAGCAGAGTGATCGAGTCGATCTTTGCTTGTAGCTCTAAAATTTCTACATTGCTCATCCCCTCCATCCGAATCGATGAACCGTTGATGTGGAGAAGCCCCTCAATCGTGTTCTCGCCTTTATCAGTATGATAGGCATGGGAAGTAACAAAATAACTTCCGGTTCCCTTTCTCCTTGTTTGCTCATTTGTGAGAACGTGAGAGCCACTGACGGAGGATTCTCCACCCGTTAGGGTTGTTAGGGAACCGCGTTGATCAACATTTCCCCCTTCAACTCTTTGATTGTAAGCCTCAGTCGATGTACCTCTTTGACTTACACCTTGTTGGCCATTAGCTTGGTGTGTTCCCTGTAAATAGATAGTAGCCTGGTCATTACTTACGTGATCTCCTTCTTGTATGAAGTCTCGCCCCGCAACCGTAGAACCTTGATTGTGGATTGGACCCGATGCGACTTGTTGAAATGAGGGAGCAGAATATCTCGACTCTCTAGAATCGATCACACCAGCCCGAACGCCTATTTCATTTGTTGCCTCATGCTCACCTCCAACTAGCTCTACATACTCTTCTGCAACAATGGTGCTCCTATCACCACTGTGAGTCTGCATTCCAGCGCCATGAATACTTTGACCACTTAAATGAACCCGGTGAGCAGCGTTGAGGTCCGCTTCTCGAACACTTAAGCTCCCACCGGCTTCCATCTGCGTAGATTCACCATGAGTCGTAAGACCATCAGCCATAACATTTCTGCCCGCTCTCACCCCAACGGCACCACTGAGCGTGCTATTGGAAAGATTTGCATCCGCACGAGCCGCTACATTAAGCGCTTCAACTCTTGCTTGTGTCTGCTGCATAGAAACATCATGTCCCTCAGTAGACCAAACTCCCCTTTCAATTGATGCACAAAGAGTAAAGATCCTTCCAGCTCTTAGACTTCCTTCTTCTGCCCGGTCGTGCGTTCGTAAGAGGATAATTCCTTCAGCCTCGCGTGATAGTCTGTCAGCTTCGGTAATGGTTTGTTTTTCTTGCAGCCATTCTCCTGCAGAAACAGCAACAGTCCCTCCCCTATGCATAGAGCGTTCAATCGTTTGAGATTGTGTTGCAGAGAGTGTTAGTTTTGGCGCCTGAAGCGTGTTTTCTGCCATATAGGCTGTGCCAACATCAACTCCAATTTCCTCTTTTGCGTGTGCTGTTGTCCGGGTCACATCAGCAATTTTGCCCTTTAATATGAACTCTCTTTCAACTTCTACTTTTCCCTGGTCAATTCGAATCCGCCCATTGGGTGTTGTGAGATGTAAAACCCCTCCAACCATCTGAACATCCATGCTACTCGCATCAATCCACCCCTTTTGACTGTGAAAGGAGGCTCCTCTCTCTAAAAGTGCACGAATCTCCTGAATATTGACTTGTTTTAGAGCTTCGATTGCAAACTCGACCCCTCTCAAGGAGGCTGCTACCATATGGACGTGACCCTCCGTCGAAGTAAGCGAGCTCCCTGCACCTCCTTCCAAAACGCTGTGAGAAAGATCTAGCTCACCCTGCGTTTTAATCATCACCCGATTTCCCGATGCCTGATGGTGAGTTGCTGAAAGCTTCTGCATCTCAACATCCAGATGCTCTGCACTCCAAGTCGAATGCTGAACCGAAGCTTCTTCCCCTCTTATTAAGACTGCTTCTTTTCCAACAAAATGGTGCTCAACACCGTCAAGTCTCCGCACATGAAGAAGTACCTGTAACGCATTTAGAGTGGTTTTTGAGACGGTTACACCACCTGAAGAATCGAGCTGAATGTTGCCTGAAAAAGAGCGTACACGAGATTCAAGTAAGGTTCCCTTATTTTGAAGCGCAAGAAGAATCTCCCCTTCATAGGACTCTATTATACTATCTTGGTAACAAGCCTGTTGAAAGCGATGTTCCTGACCATTAAGGGAGTAGAGTTGCGAATTTTCAAAAACAGCTTGGTCACCCTCAAGCACTAAAACCCCTTCGCGCACAACCCATTTGGAGTCGTTTACTCTTAACCCTTGTCCATTTACACTCAACCTATTGGTACTTAAATTCAATCCATTTATATGAATGCTTTCGTTACGACTCTTTGCTCTGGCGGCCAAAAGCATTTCTGTCTTGCAAACATGATCTAACTTAACCGTATCAAGGTTGATGCTCTGATTTCCGTTGAAGAGAAGGTCTTGGTTGAGAGCATCAACCAAGACATCGGAGAGTTTTAATGAAAAGCCACTAAATTGAATCCCACCCGCAAAACTAGAATTTTTTATTTCTATGGCCCGCTTGGCTTTCATCAATTGGAGAATCGGATCTGAGGTTGTTTGTTTGAAATTTTGAACTTGGAAATCCCATCCACTTTTTACATATAAGTTTCCAAAAATGTCAGAGCCGTCTAGATGGACTGTATTATAGCGGGTGCATATTTGAATGAGACCACAATCCCATGCGGACCCTTCATCTTTTACAGAAGAAACTCTATCCTTCCCCTTCTTGATTTGCATGGAGGAATTTGCCAGAAGGATAATCTTTTGGCCAGGCGCAAGGATATTGCCCTTTTTGAAGTAGAGCCGCCCATTATTTGTCGTAAACTTTATTCCCTGCTTTGCAAAAACTGAGCCGAGAACCTCTAAATCTGATTCGGTTACAACCAGAACTTTCCCTTCAGGAGAGACTACTTGGCCATTTTTTCCGATATTCAGGACTTGTAAAGCTAGATATACACTTCTTCTCCCAATTAAGATTCCTTCGTTGGTCCAATTTATTCCCATTCCTTTTAATGTTTGAGCAACGATTTGTCCGCTAGTATTATTAATCTCCTTAGAATTAAGGGTAAGAGTGTGATCCGATCCAATATGGGCATCTCGGTTTGTAATCGAATCAGCGATTAGCTCAAAATCACCTGCAGCATGCAATCGTGCACCTGGATATTGAGTTAACACCCGAACCGTCATCTCTACATGGCCGGGAAAGGCAACCTGCTCACGATTCTCATAATGGGCAAGAGCAAGAACCGTTTTCGCTAAATTCGTAAAATTCGGAGACGTAAAAGGGGAAGCCCGCAGCCTTAAAACCGGACGACTAGGCTGGTTTTCCTCCTCGATTACTGTGCAGGAACCACCTATGCGATTTTTGATAGTGCTAGACATTATTTTCTCCGAGATATAGGTGAGTATGTGAAATTAACACATACTCACCTCTAAAATTTGCTATCAATGAACGTTAGACAATTGAAGAAGTAGCTGTTTTAGCAGCGCCTGCACCACCATCAACAATAGTCTCAATGCTACTGTCTGCAAGGCCTTGTGCTTTTAGCTCTAAGTACTCAGCAGAACCACCAATCGCTCTCTTGCCCTCCCTGACTACGTGCGGTTTTGCACCATCAATGCATCCTTGTGCAGCACCCACCGCTGCGTCAGCAACAGGGTCAACAACCGAGCCGGCAAGAGGACCGCCATACGCTCTGGCGCCTACTTTTGCGGCTTCTCCTCCAACGTATGAACCTCCTTTCAAGGCAGTAGCGCCTCCCTCAACAGAGGTTTCTAAAGCAGCTTTTGAGGATGCTTCAATAACTTCCCGTGCTGCCGGAATATTTTCTCCTGTCCAGTCTTTTGCAGCTTGCTTTGCATTATCAGCAGCTTGATCGATCGCAGTATTCCAATCGACTAAACTATCACTTGAGCTTGATCTTGAAACTGACATAGTAAAATTACCTCTTTTTAAGTTTAAAATGGTTGTAAAACAAATTATTCTTGCTGTCATTTTCCTGTATATTGACTAGGCATCGGAAAAAAGATGCTAGAATGGCCGTTATAAAGCTCGATACCAACCTCTCTCAATATGCCTAATTCCCAAGTGATACAATTCTGAATGCAAATATTTCTGGATAAGTCATTTAGATTCTTATTTGGGAATCGTTGGTTTATTACGAACCGCCCTAACTTTGGACCTAATAATACACCTACTACGAGGGCTGCTTGAGATACTATCAATACCCCCCCTCCAGCAATAGCCACCACTGGAAGCGCTGGTGGAGCGACCACCCCTGTTGCTAGCAAGGCCACCGCAAATACGTGACCGGGAATTAAAACCGTTGCAATTAAAGGTAAACTGGGGGTTTCTGTTGGAAACTCTGCCACTGGTGAATAATGAATCTCTCGGACCTCACTGAATTTATCAGCTCTAATTTTATTGAGCATCCTATGAACTGCCTCAATAGAACGAATATAAGTTTCGCTTTTTGACAAGAGGTCGATGGTATACTTACTATATTTTCGGTGAGGTTGATCTCTGAAAGAGACCCTATAGTTTTCCGAGTCATAATATCTTACGCAAGCTTTAGCATTAGTTTTATCATAAACAAGGTCTGATGAATGTTGAAAATATTCACCCTTTCCAACACCCTCTATAAGAATCTTTGCGTGCCCTCCCCATGTAAGTGGATCGGCCTGAGATGCTCCGGAGTCAATCAATGTGATAGCCCAATTGTAAGGGTCAAGTTTTTTCATCGGATCGAATTTGCTATGAATATTATTTTTAATACAATAAAACGTGACGCGCCCCCTTAATACAGAGTCCCTTGAATCTCTTTGAGGCAAGTCAGCTTCTAAACGTTCTGGACTTCCTCCACATAAGTACTGTTTAAGACTCTTCCTATTATGCACTTGAGGATTGCAGAACGCAAAATCGGATAGGTTAGAACGATCGCTCTGCTTATGAACCAGGCATTCGAGCCTTCCATCAACTTCTAAAAGCGAAATCGTATATTTTTCCTCCAAGCTGTAACCTTCCCAAGTATGTACTTCCTTTTTTATTCGAGCGATTTCGGCTTCTAACGTCATTGCACATTCTTTTAATGCTTCAACAAGAACGGAAAGATCGAGGGTCTTGCGAAACAGTTGCCTCTTTAGATATTTTTCATATGGGGTTTTCTCAACCTTTATCGATAATTTGTTTAGTATTTCATCCTGATCTATAAGCGGACCTGCACAATCTGAATCTGAAAGCAAAGTTTGCAGTTGGTTTGCAGCGTTTCTTAAACTCACAGGAATGTCCGATATAGGCTTATCCCGATCGATCACTCCAAAGTGCAACTTCCCGCTTAACTTAGATTGTTGTCTTTGCTTAAGAGATAAAATAACATCACAGTGTTTTATAAGGTGTATTGCTGCATCGATAGAATGTTCTCGTGGAACCTGAATGCTGTAAGCATAATCATCTGATGATGGAAGTCCTCCTCGTTGGACAAGGCATTCTAGTTTATTTCTTTGAGTCTTGAATAATGTAGCCGTATAGCTCTGATTAGAAGCTTGAAAATTCCAAACATGAACTTTTTCTAGTGCCAACTCAATTTTACCCGCACATTCAAGTAAAGAATCAATTTTGAGTTTTTTTGGAAACTTTGGATCGTCAAACGCCCGTCTTCCAAATTCTTCAACTGAAGGACCTCCTGCCGGAAAATTGATTTTCATCCATTGTGTGATCTCTTTTCTATGATCACCTGGGAAGAATGCAGCCGTATGCCATAATTTACAATGGACCCATTCTTCTACGTTTGTTTCTTTGACCTCTTTAAAAGCCGATTTTACAACCTCTAAAACTCTTAGAGTTGTAGAGGGGTCTTGCATCATTATTTCCAAGACGCAACTTCTTAGAATTCCTGGTGCATGAGAACACGGCGCATTATTCACTCCATTCAACGACACGGCTTTTCTCTTCCTGTGTTTTTCTGAAAATAATTAAGATTGTGTAAATAATATTATGGACTTGTGGAATTTCGTAAAGTCTTATTTTTGGCACTTCAAAGAATAGCATCCCCTTTGACCCTGATTGCTACCTAAACCTCGTCTAGAAACCGTTTGGGTGCGACAGATACAACTGCAGAGCCAAAGGCAAGGGTTCCTCCCTTGTCGAGGGGCAATGCAGGCAGCAGATGGCGTGCTCAAACGGTTTCTAGACGAGTGAAGGGTTGCAAATACACGAGAAACTGTAGGCCAAAATTGTGCAGATTACTTTAAGTAAAAATCCACGCTCTGTCCTTACTTTTAGATACCTAGGTAATAAATTCGCTATTGAACTAAAAGCCGTTTCTACTATCTGCCGCCTACTAGAGAAGAGCATCTTTGGGTATGTCTAACCCCATGGACCACAAAATTTTGACATCACTCATGGCACCAGATTTAAAATGTACTTCGACCGGTTTGCCATCTCCGGTCACAAGCATGTGCACCTTAATTCCGCAGAAATACCGTTTTTTGGAAGCTGCAAAGCCTAAATAGCTCTTTTCGAGAAAAAGTTTTCGCTTGTCCACACGGTTTTTTTGACAGCATGCAATCGGGAAACTATCCACAGCAAAGATCTTATTTTCAGCATCTTGTTTAAACAAAAGAGCTAAAAATCGAAAGAGAGCATGCCAGCTTGTCCACGAGATTTTGTGAAGACGACGGTTGAGTCGGCTGTTACTCAAGATCGTAGGAAACAATCCAAGACGCTGACAGAAATATCTCGTTTTCACATAGTTGCT
>JAJFLY010000007.1 GCA_021772455.1 Chlamydiota bacterium | reverse complement strand
TTTAGCCTACAGCTTCTCGTTTCTTTGCAACCCTTCACTCGTCTAGGAACCGTTTGAGCACGCCATCTACTGCCTGCGTCGCCTCGGCAAGGGAGGAACCCTTGCCTTCAGCTCCGCAGTTGTATCTGTCGCACTCAAACGGTTCCTAGACGAGGTTTAGGTAGCAATCAGGGTCTCTGCGGTAATATTACTTTGTAGATCATTCCAGATATGGATTTTGGTTTTCAAAGTTTTCTAACTAGAATTAATTTGGGACAAGTGTTAAGTCTTGAAATATGAAAATCCAGTCCCTATTTCTAGTTGCGGTCGTTCTACTGTCTGGTTGCGCAGGTAGTAGCAAGAAAGATAAAATTGCTCCAGAGGTAAGTGCGTACGAAAAGCCGAAAGATTCTTCCATTCGTTTGGAGGGGGTCGAGTTTCCCTATTGCCTTTGGTACAATCCCGAGCAGTGGATTCTGTTCGATAGCCCTTTTGATGCTGGTCAAGATGTTTCCGAGTGGACTTTGGTGCTCATCGATCTTCAGGAGCAGGTCTCTATCGGCAAGGATGTTGAGAAAAAGGCATTCGCTAAGACCTATGCGTATAAAGAGAAAAATGTTTCACGCGAGGCGTACAAGGATTTTGTCCAGAGCAAGGTCTTGGGTCAGGATAAAGAGAGCTTAATCATGTTTAAGGATCTCGGTTCTGAAGAGCGTCTTGTCAATCACATCAAGGTCTCTTCGTGGACCTTTGAGATTCAATATCAAAACATCGATCCAATCACAGTTTTTCTCTATTTTTATTCCGATAATGATGGTTCTGTTGCAATTACGACCTTCACTCCCTCAAAGAAGTGGAAAGAGAATAAAAAAGAGATGGAAGAGTTGCTAAACGGCTTTTGCCTCATGCAGCCGTAGTGTGGCAAAGTACGCATTCTTTTCAGCCACAACCACTCCTGATAACATGAAAAGTGCAACTAAGTTAGGAAGAGCCATGCATGCATTTGCGATATCGGCCAGTACCCAGGCGATGTTGAGGGGGATGGCAACGCCAAACAGCACGATCACCGAAAAAAAGAAGCGATACAAGAAGATTCCTTTTGCCCCGAAAATGTACTCACAACATTTTTCTCCGTAGTAGGCCCAACCCAAGATTGTTGAGTAGCCAAAAAGAAAGCTACCGATAACAACAATAACGCTTCCAAATGGAATTACCGAATCAAACGCGGCAATTGTCATAAGCGTTCCATTGAGCAGCTCTCCATCAGGGCCGGTTTGACCCAGCACACCCGATGTGCCGATCGCCAAAGCTGTAAATGAGCAAACCACAGTTGAGAGGAAGGCGCCTGACATGGAGATGAGCGCTTGGTGGCCGGGAAGATCTGATTTTGCAGCTGCAGCGGCAATTGGCGCACTTCCTAGCCCCGATTCGTTGGAAAAAACACCCCGCGTCACCCCCATTTGCATGGCGAGCATAAGGGTTGATCCAGTAAAGCCTCCAACAGCTGCTTGGCCGGTAAAAGCTGTGCGGAAAATCGACCAAATCACATCAGGAACTGATGCAAAATTAAACCCGATGACGATCAGACAGCCTGTGATATAGAGAAGCGCCATGAATGGCACTAAATAAGCCGTTACATTTCCAATCGACTTGATTCCCTTAATAAGCACAATGCCAGTAAGAAGAGAGAGTCCAAGTCCTACAAACCAGGGATTTGTTTGGAATGTGCCGTTCACAGCTGCGGCAATCGAATTGGATTGAATTACATTTCCGATAAACAGGGATGCGAGGATCCCAAAGAGTGAAAAGAGTACGGCAAGCCATTTCCAGCCGAGGCCGCGCTCGATGTAGTACATCGGCCCACCTGCCATCTCGTTTTTCTTGTCACGGACGCGGTACTTAAGCGCGAGTGCAGCTTCCCCGTACTTCAGGGCCATCCCGATCAGTGCCGTCACCCAGAGCCAAAAAATGGAGCCGATACCTCCAATCGTAATCGCTGTGGCAACACCAGCAATATTCCCTATCCCAATGGTTGCGGCAAGCGCCGTCATCAAAGCTTGAAAATGGGAGATATCACCCTCGCCCTTTTCATCGTGCGAGGAGAATGCTTGCTTTAAGGAGAAAATCAAATATTTGAATTGGACGCCTTTAAGACGAAATGTCAAAAAGAGTCCAATACCCGTCAGTACAAAAAAAAGCGGGTTCCAAATCCAAGCGGAGAGAGAATTTAGAAAAGTTAACAACGATTACTCGTTTGCTAAGACAGCTTCTTTGTATGCATCCCAAAGCTCGTTATTCGCTTTGTTGTCGCGAATAGAGCGAATTAAATCGCGCTTTACCTGATTCAATGGGCGGGCAGCCAAAATCTTAGAAAGTAGTGAATCATCGCCACTCTCGCGGGCGATTTGAATGATACGATTCACCATTTCATTTGGCAGTTTGATTTGATTGTTGCTGCGGTTTAGGCCGCGAGGAGCACGTGGAGTTGGGTCGAGTTCGCGTGGTTTTGCAGGATTTAAAATAAACTCTTCTAAAAGAGCGAGGCACTTTTCTGGTTCTTTTTCTTTAAGCTTTTTAAAAGTGAAGTGGTGAATATAACCACCGCGCGGTCCTGGTAAATAGCGGCATATTTCCTTCTCTTTTTTCGCCTGAGTTTTATCAAGCGATTTTTCAATAGCGATTTTAAGATTTTGTTGAGTATTTTTAGTCATCAGTGCTCCGATTTGTTTTGCCGACTATAATCGCATTTCTATTCCTTTTTATTCAACGATAATGCTTTTCAAAGCTCTATCAAGAAATTTTTATTGCAATCAGAAAAAGATCTTATCCCTTGTAGGATAGGTTTTTATGTTACCTCTGCGAACCTGCAAAGAAAAAAAATCAAATATTAATTAGAGGACATTTTTTCTTCTTGAGGAGGCGGGTCTTTATATTTTGTTAATGAGAGCTTGTAAGTCGTGCTTAATTTTGTTACACTTGCACAAAACTTTTTGGAGAAATCATGACACATCAACCGATAGACAATGGCTTGTTCCTGAGACAAGTTCGGGAGAACCCACAATTCGCTCGGAAAGTCGCTCAGGAAAGGGAAGCTACTGACGCGAGCATTGCAGCTAAGAAAACTGAGCGTAGGATCTCTTTAGTTGTCCTTGGGGTGATCGCAGTGGTGGCCGCTGCGGGAGCTGTTGCCCTGTTTGCAACCAGCGCTTTGCCTTTTTATGGAGAGGCAGTTTTTGGTGCCGCATCGGTAGGGGCTATGCTGGGGATGGTGGTCGTAGTTCTTCGCGCAAGACGCAATATTTCTCAGCAAGAAGGCGAGTTCTCACGCAAAGTGATAACGAATGAAGAAATTTTTGATGTACTCTGGGACTCCTATTTTCATACATTGTATTCCGACCATCACATTCAGGATGTAGTTAACATGATGAAAGGGCATCAATTTTTCGAGTTTGTACAAGTTGCAATAGAAAAGTCGTCCTCTCAAGGCTCACACCCTGCGGCAATGAGTCTTTGTCGCGTTATTCTAAATCACTCTGAGATTCAAGGTTTTATCGACTGGTTGGACACCGAAGCTCTTGACTTGGAGTTGCACGAAAAATTTTATACTTACGCTAATCGGCTGCAATCCTGTGAATCAAAACAAATTTTGAGTTCTTCCGCATATCTTCGCTATCTTCCTAACGAGTTAAAAAGTTCACTTCTCCCATATGAGGAGTATTTGGCATTAGTGCAACCAGCACAGGGTCGATGTACATTGGATGTTTTAGAGGGGAATATGTTAGATCTGCCGGTAGAGGCGGTTGTGAATGCAGCGCAGGTCTCTCTTGCTCATGGGGGCGGCGTATGTGGTGCGGTTCATTCTGCAGCGGGACCTAAATTGGCCCAGGCGTGCGATCTTCATAAGCAAAAGATGGGAATCACTCAAATCGATGTGGGAGAGGCCGTCCTTACTAAAGCATTTGGTGTCATGGAGCAAAATCCACATGTTCGCTTTGTTATCCATGTTGTGGGACCGACTGGCGATAGGGTTAATAAAGAACAACTCCTCGTAAACACCTATGTAAATGCTCTTAAAGAAGCCCAAAAGATGGGAGTTCGTTCGATCGCCTTCCCCGCAATATCGACAGGAATACATGGATATGACTTTAATGAAGCGCAGCGTGTGGCCATCCGTGCAATCAAAGGGTACTTGGAAGAACATTCGAACAGTTTTGATAAAATTGTGTTAGCTTATTGTACTCCCAACAAACCAGATGAGGCAGCAGATCAAGTTCAAGCTGTGAAGGGTTTGGTAGGAAACTCTTGATCAAAGAGTGTGGTGATTTGGGCATGTTGCTCAAGCGGTTTTGCCAATAACTCCTTTAAAGAGCGCCCATTGGCAAGTTCGATGAGGCGCTCTTCCTCTTCGTAGTTGAGCTTGAGAGAGCCTCTGGGAGCGTGTTCAGCGCAATAACGCTCGCCTCCATAGCGGGAGGAGGGGTTTTTCTCGCACGCTGTACATCTCTGTAGCTGCTGAAAAAGCCCTTCGTGCTTCAACGTTTTAACGAGAAAGAGGGCTGCTAGATCTAACGGGCGCTCAACTTCTGGAATCATCCGCAAACAGTAACAAAAAAGCTGATAGAGATGCGGGGCTGCCTTCCCAGGCATCTGTGACTGCATGACCGCTTGGACGAGCTTCCCAGCGGCCTCTAGGTTTTCAAGCCGGTCTCTTAGCTTGAGGTGCTGCTCTAAAATCGAGCCATCTCTAAACTTGTTCATATCCCCACGTCCTGCGGCATATACAAATTCGCCTTCGGTCAGAGCTGAGAGGAGGGGGGAGCGCTTCCGTTTTACAAAAAATTTGACGATTCCACTTGGAGAAAAGACCGTGACGATTTGATCGCTCTCCTGAAAGGCTAAAACCGATAAAACTACTCCGACGCATGTGTTCATAGAGGGGAGTCTGATCGACATTTCCCTTGTCGTCAACCCCTAAACTTGGTAAGCTTTCCGGCTCGGCACCGATAGCTCAATCGGATAGAGTACCTGGCTTCGAACCAGGTGGTTAGAGGTTCGAGTCCTCTTCGGTGCATCTAAAAAATATAGGTAGAGAAAAATGCGTTTGCTTTACTCAATTTTATTCGCTCTTGTGATCATGTCCCCTTTGGAAGCGGGCGGTTGGGGTAAAACAGACCAGGAGGTCGCATTCGAAGGGAACTCATGGCATGAGGTCTATTTTGATATGAATGGCCTTCATTTTACAGCTCTTATTCCGAATTATTCCGGCGCGCACATGCAGAATAGCTCGGTATCGTTAACGGGTGATATAGAAGGTAGAATTCCTTATATGATTGCGACCTCTTTTAACCCAGGTCCTGCCTCTCCAAAAACTTTGGAGGAATTCATTTCAGTGATTGCAATGGCAAATCCTGGATTTACTGTCGCTCCACTTGATACTGAAGATTTTAAGCGCATGGGGTGCATGTATGCGGCGGATATTATTCCCAAGGATCACAATGAGGTCGCTTTTTTGCGCTTTCTTTGCACCAAAGATCGTCTGATTCAAATGGGTACAACCGATGAGGATGAAACGCATCGCACCTACTTTTTCAATAGCATATCTATTCATTAGGTAGTGGGCTATACTACTGCTTTTTTTTCCATTTTGCGCCACGCCCCTTACCTTCTGTTATAATGATTCCTTCATCTCTTAATTGTCTCAAAACAAGTCGGATGGTGTCTCTGCTGACAGAAGGACAATTCTTTTCAATATCTGAAATCGCAAAGGGACCCACCATATTTTCTATCGTTGCGCGAATGTGTTGCGTTTTGCTCCCATGGATTTTAAGGTGTCCTACACGCAGTTCAAACTCTTTATAGGCACGCAGCAAAACCCCCCAAAAATACGTTAGCCATGGCATGACATCGTGCTTCCCTTCATGCCATCCCTGTGAGCTTTTTGCTAAGGTTTTATAATAGCTTTCCTTCGACTCTTCAAAGATCCGCTCTAAGCTAATGTAACGTCCAACTTGATAATCAAAGTGATAGAGCGAAAGCAAGGTGAGAAGGCGGGCTGTTCTTCCATTTCCATCACGAAAGGGGTGAATGCATAAAAAATCTAAGATAAGTAGTGGAATCACTAACAAGGGTTCTTGGTCCCATTCTTTTAGACATTTGTCGTGCTGAATGATGAGCTTTTTCATAGCTTCTGGAGTATTGAAGGCTGAAGATGGAATAAATCTGATCAGTTTTCTACCATCAGGATGAATCTCAGTAATCTCGTTATCAATGGTTTTCCACCGTCCTCCTTCGGTTGGAAGGTAACGGTAAAGCCATGAATGCAGTTGTAATACCACATTAACCGAAAGAGGCATATGTGATGCTGATTGGTGGATTAAGTTTAACGCATCTCGATATCCAGCAATCTCTTGTTCCGACCTATCTTGAGGCTCTGTATTTTTAACAACTAGATCTGCAATTGCTTGATGAGGCGCTGTTATCCCCTCTAGACGGTTAGAGGATTCGCTTGATTCAATAACTGCAACTTGCTGCAGACCCCTTAAAATTTCGGGAGATTGCTTGAAGTAAAGGGCTTGCTTGCCTTGATGCTCTCCAATAGCTCGGAGGGTTGCGAGCTCTTCGGCTGAAAATGCCAGTTTTTTTAAATAATCTTGTGTCAGTGAATGCATAGCGTTCTTTAAATAGGGTAAAATAACATCGATTTTACCCTATTTTTGTTTGAATTACCCTATTTCTACAAGCGTTATTTGCTTAAATCAATGCCATTTGGTTGGAAGCGAGTTTAAAATATTTTTATATTTTAGCGCATTAATGTGGGTGAAATAGGGTAAATCCCTGGACTTTTTACCCTATTTAGCTGAAAATTACCCCATTATGAAAATTCTTGGACACACTTCTAAGTCGTACGCTGATTACATTTCAAAGAAACTCGGAAAAGGGGCAGAGCATGCGCGCCTCCTCTATAGGGAATGGTTTCAGGAGGGGACGCACGTTGGAAAAGATCCCCACTTCAAAAACGCCCCAGCTCTTCTCAAAGAGATCATAGATCTAACTGATTTCTCAGCTCTTCCTTTTGTAAAACAAGGAGATGAGGAAAAGACGGAAAAATATCTACTCAAAACAGCTGATGGGCTCGAGGTTGAAATGGTCTGCTTACCCATGCCAGCAGGGTACACGCTCTGCGTCTCCTCGCAGGTGGGGTGTCGCATGGGGTGTGCCTTTTGCGAAACAGGAAAAATGGGGCTTTTGCGCTCCCTGACAACCGAGGAAATCGTTAGCCAGGTTTATCAGGCTAAGCACGCTTTGGGTTTGAATGTGCACAATATCGTCTTTATGGGAATGGGGGAGCCGCTCGACAACTACGAATCAGTGATGGGGGCGGTTAAGATTTTAACGGATGTGCACGCCTTTGCTCTTGGCCCAAGTAGGGTCTCCATTTCAACAAGCGGTCTTGTCGATAAAATCTATCGTTTAATCGAAGATGCCGATCCGGCGATCAACCTTGCGGTCTCAATCAACTCTCCTAATAACGCCGTTAGAAATCGGCTTATGCCGGTCAATCGAGAGTACGATATGGCCACGTTAAAAAAAGCAATGGAGGCGTACTGTGCACATCCAAGGCGGCGTATTTTTGCCGAATATGTGATGATTTCTGGAAGGACGGATGGACTTGAGGCCGCGGATGAGCTGGCGCTCTATTTGCAGGGATTGCGTGTGACGGTTAACTTAATTCCTTATAATCCACAGAGTAAAGATCGATTTGCACCACCTAGTGCGGAGGATGTGGATGCTTTTGCTGAACGGATGCGCGCACATGGGTATCTGACGTTTGTGAGAAGAGCTCGGGGTAAGCAAATCATGGCTGCCTGCGGGCAATTAGGAAACACGAAGTTGCGTCGCCAGCTTTCCTCTTTAAAGTAAGAGTCGGGTTCGTGTATAATTTTCTATAACGAATGAGAGGCTATCATGACAGAAAAGACAAAAGCTGAAGTTAGAGAAAAATTCACTCACACAGAGTACCCAATTCAAACCATCGGGCGTCATCTCGACATTACAGACCCGATGAAATCGTATGCAGTTGATAAATTAGTAAAAGTGGATCGGTTTGGTGGGCGGGTCGTCGATGCCGTGATCATCATGGATATCCAAAAGCTCATGCATACGGTTGACTTTCTCATCAATGTCAACAACACCATCATCAAAGTGACCGGGCGTAGCGAAAATATGTATGCTTCTATCGATCAGGCGATCGATAAACTCGAATCGAAGTTGCGTCGTTATATCAAGCGGCTTCACGATCATCATGCCAAAGGGCTTGCCGAAATTGATATGAACGTCAATGTGATTAAGCGCATCTCGCCGCTTGAAGATATTAACGATCAAATCGAAGAGGAAAACCTCTCCCAAGCTGAACAAGAGCTACAGCCGCATCAGGTTGTGAGCAATGAGAAGAGACGCCTTAAAACGCTCAGTCAGGAAGAGGCGATCATGAAAATGGAGCTGACCGAAAAGACCTTTTTAGTCTATCGCGGTGAAGAAGATAATAAGTTGAAAGTGATCTACCGCCGCAAAGATGAGAATTATGGGGTTATCGAAGCCGAGTAAACAGCTCTTTGATCTGGTTCGTAAGAAGTGGGTCGAAGCGACCCCTGAAGAGATCATCCGCCAGCAGTTGATTGAAAAGATGCTGGGAGAGCTGGGCTATCCGCTCTCCCTTCTTTCTGTAGAAAAAGAGCTCTCCTTACTCCCGCATTTAATTCTAACTGAGAGGGATGCGATTCCTAAAAGAAGGGCTGATGTGATCGTTTATGCGAAGGGAATCCACCCCGATCACGCCCTATTTCCCCTATTGATGATCGAATGCAAAGCGCTTCCTCTCACACCCAAATTTGCTAGCCAAGTCGTGGGATACAATACGGTGGTCCAAGCTCCTTTTTTGACGCTAGCTAATGGAGAACAGGTTTTGACAGGCCATTTTGACCAAGAAGCTGGCCACTACCAATTTGATCCTGGTTTGCCAGACTACGCATCGCTGTTAAAAGCTGCTTCTTATAAACTAATGTGCTCGGATTCGATCTGCTGTCCATAGTCTAGAACAACGATCCGCTCAACCACATTGGCAAGCTCGCGAATATTTCCCGGCCAGGGATAGTCGAGCAATTTTTTTTCTGCAGCTTTAGAGAGGGTTTTGGGCTTTTTCTTGTTTTCGCAGCAGAATTTATTTAGAAAATGTGTTGTCAAAGGAAGGATGTCTTCTCTCCGCTCACGCAATGGGGGAAGATGAATAGGGACGACGTTGAGACGGTAGAAGAGATCAGCGCGGAAGATTTTATCATCGATCGCTTCTTGCAAGTCTCTATTCGATGTCGAGATTAAACGGACATCCACTGAAACAGCGCGACTTCCTCCAACTCTCTCAAATTCTTGTTCTTGAATGACGCGCAATAGCTTAGGTTGCAGGTTGAGAGGAATTTCTGTCACTTCATCGAGAAGAAGTGTTCCATGATCGGCTAATTCAAAGCGGCCGAGGCGTTTGGAATTTGCCCCGGTAAAAGAGCCTTTTTCATGCCCGAAAAACTCCGATTCGATCAGAGTATCTGGAATGGCGGCGCAGTTGACTTGGATGTAGGGGTTTTTAGCGCGCAGCGAATGGGCGTGAATGGCGCCAGCTACTACCTCCTTGCCCGTTCCAGATTCGCCGTGGATCAAAACACTCGCGTTGCTTTTGGCGACCTGAGAGGCCTCTTGTAGCACTTTTTTCATGGTCGGGCTCTCTGCGATCACCTTCACTTTGCTAGAAATCTGTTCGCGCAAGTAGACGTTTTCATTTACAAGAGCCTGATGTTCGCCCGCTTTTTCGATGAGCATCTCTATAGCATCGGGAGTGAAAGGCTTGAGCAAATAGTTAAAAGCACCCAGACGCATCGCTTCGACAGCATTTTCGATCGTTCCAAACGCTGTCATCACCAAGACAACGGTTTGAGGGGAGAGCTCTTTGGTTTTTTTGAGCACCTCAAGACCCGAGATATCGGGCATTTTCATGTCTGTAATCACGAGGTCATAGGTATTTTTTTTGAGTAGATAAAGAGCCTGCTTGCCGTTTTCGGCGATATCAACTCCAAACCCTTTCCGTTGGAGAGCCTCTTCCAAAAACTGGCGCATCAGCACCTCATCATCGACCACTAATATGTTTTCAATTGCCATAATTTACCCTTACACATGTTCCCTTTCCCACTTTTGAGTCAACGGTAATGGTTCCACCATGTGCGCGGACAACTTTATACGCTTCGGCCAGTCCGAGTCCTGTTCCCGTCGTCTTTGTGGTGAAAAAAGGAGTGAAGATTTTTTCTATTCTTTCAGGTGAGATTCCCTCTCCCTCGTCCTTTACCTCAATTTCGCCCTCTTGGGTTAAAACGATCTCCACGTGAGAAGATCCCGCCTCAAAACTATTGCGAATCAAGTTGAGTAGTACAAGTCGCATCCTGCCGGAATCAATCGAGGTCGTATGATTCTTTTCGATTCGGACCTGGCACGGGTGGCCACTCGCACAGCTTAGTCTCGCTGTTTCTTCGATAAATTCGGCTAAATCAGTTGGAGCAAAATGCAATACAAGAGGGCGTGCATATTCTAGAACATTTGTAACGAGAGTATTGAGGGTTCTGCTACCCTCTAAGATTGCATTTACCATACGCTTTTGATCGGGTTTTGTTAAATCGCGTTTCAGAAGCGAGGCAAACCCCTCGATCCCACCAAGAGGATTGCGGATTTCATGAGCAAGAGTTGCCGCCATCTCCCCCAGGTCTTTGAGTCGATCGCCTTGCTGTAGACTGCTTTCGAGCTGTTTGAGTTCAGTACGGTCATTTAGCAAGATCAGCACCCCTTTTTCAGGGATGAGAGCCGGTTCAACCTCGACCTCACGCCCATTAGAGAGGCTTAAGAAAACTCGGCCTGGCGTGTGGCCATTTTTTAAAGCAATGCCAAGGGGAAATCCAAAGAGGGTGTCCGAAAAATTTTCCCAATAAGAGACTCCAGTCACTTCTTCTTGAGGGATGTCGGTGATCAGGGCTGCAGCAGGATTGTAAAGAGTGACGATTCCATTTTGCGTGATAAACAAAAGGCCGCCCGACATGTGATTAATGATTTGCTCTAAAGTTTGGTGAGAGGCATCGAGTTTTTCTCGCAAAACTTCGAATTTATTTTGCAGCTCTTCATGCGCGTCCTCAAGACGCTTTGTCTCTTGAGAAAAAAGAGCTACCTGAAGCTGCAAATCACTCTGGTCGTCCTGCATCGAGTTTGAGCTCCTCTTTGCGTTTCAGTTGATTATGAGAATCGAGATGCAAAATATTGCGAATGACTTTACGAATCGAATCCAGCTCTTCGGAAATCTCTTGTGAGAGATCCTGCATGGCGCGCTGAAAAGGGCGGATTTCTGCGTCAACATCATCGATGCAGGTGAGAAGGATTTTTTTCTGTTCTAAAACAGCGATCCATTCACTAACCGGAAGTTCACCTTCCGTCTCGGTCAAATCGAGTATCGTCTCGAAAAAACCCTTCTTTTTTTTTAGTAAATGGAGCAGTTTTTCTTCTTTCATAATAGATAACTAAAATAGACAGAAAAAAATTATCTGCAACAGAAAAAACTACATTTCTGTGCCATCGTGGATGTGTTTTTCTAGATTTTTAAGTAGGGGCTCTAATTTTTGCCGCTCTTGCACATCCAAATAATCGATAAAAAGGATCCCATCGATGTGATCGTTTTCATGTTGAAAAATTTTTGCCGGCCACCCAGAAAATGTTTCTGTTTTTGTCTTTCCCTCGAGATCTGTGTATTCGACTGTGATTTCATGTGCACGTTTGACATCGCCATGGATCGCTGGAATCGAAAGACACCCTTCCTCCGCTCTCCACGTTTCACTACTTGAAGCGGTAATTTTAGGATTGATGAAAACTTTCACCTCACCAAGGGCGTGCTTCTCCGCTTCATCCTCAGCAGGAGGAGGGCGGGTGACAAACATCCGAATCGAGTGGTGCACTTGCGGAGCTGCAAGACCGAGTCCATCACACGCATCCATCGTTTCGATCATCTCTTCTGCCAATGCTCGAATCTCATCGGTGATTTCTCCTACAGGATCAGCCACTTTTCTTAAAATAGGATCTCCATAGTAGGCAAGTGGAAGAAGTTTCAATTGGCCGGTTGTTACCAGATTGGGAGCGTGCCCCTCTTCAAGCCTGCCGCTCCGGTATAGCCATCTTCCGCCCAAGAATTCAAAATAGCTTTTCTCAGTGAAGGTAGAATCGGCATCATCTTGGGTGATATAAGCTGTAAAAGTGACCGTAGCGACCATTTTATTTTCCTTGAAATCAAGGATCTCTAACTTGTCAAAGGTGGCTGCTGTCGAAAATTGAGAGATACTCCGTTTCCAAGCAAACTTATTCTTAGAATACTGAGGGCTTGAGGGGTGGGTTGTTTTGATGATGTATTTGGGAAGATTTAGGGCATAGGCAGAGAAGCGCGAACGCATTAGCTGCTCCGCATTTTCAGCTACTTTCCCCTCGTGCAAGGGCTTACAACACTCCTCATAGAGCTTACCGCTCGAACAGGGGCAAAGATTTTTACGAGTATCTGTCATAATTTTCATTAATCCTAAAAGAGTTTGTGCGCAATCACAGTTGGGAATATGCCAGCTTTACCTTTGATAATTTCAATTTCGTGGAAGCCTGCAATCTCCAATTGCCTGGTTGTCTCCTCGGATGTCCGGTAGACCTGCCATGTGGCGGCGAGAATGTCAGCAAAAATGACCTTTTGAAGGCGCGCATCCTCTGGGTTAATTTTATCTAGGATCCATTCCGAATCGGAAGATAACGCTGGCGGAGGGGTTAAGAAACTCGTAATGAGTGTGCCGCCTGGTTTAAGGTTGTCGTAGAATTGACGATAAAGTTCAATCACGCGTGTCTCATCAGGTTCATAGATGTTAAGGCCGTTACTTGTAATCACGTCAACTTGGTGAGGGAGGGGAGTTGTCCATGCATCGCCTTCAATTGTAATTACACGATCGCAAGAGACCTTTTCGAGGGATTCTTTGTCGATATCGATACCCAAAAGCTCGCAATCAGTGGTGTCTAGAGTCAATAGATCACTCATTAAGCCACAAGGGATGGAAGCGAGCGTAACGCCATTTTGGCATCGCTTTTGAAGCTCTTCTTGGAAAATACCAAAACGCTCTTGGGTTGCGAGGACGGTAGGGGCTCGATTTAGCATGAAATCTTCTAAGGTTGACAAAGGCTTGTCTGTCACTCGACCACGCTTAGCATGCATGAGAATATAATCGGTCCACAATCCATTAAGCCCTTTGTTTTGAATGAGAAATTGACCTAAAGGGAATTGAGCTAGGTCGTTTAAAAGCTCTAGCTGCTCTTTGATCGTGGTGTGTGGCAGATCTCCTTGTTGTCGAATCGTCTCCTTGAGCTTTTGAATTTCATCTTCTAATGAAAGGTGACTTTGCCGATTGTGTGTCAAAAAAAGAGGGTCTAAAAGGGGAGGGGTTGCGCTCACAGGTGTTATCCTTTTGAAAAAAGCCGGAGATAGATCGACCTTTAGAAATATCTCCGGCGAAGTGCCGACGGTCGGACTCGAACCGACACCCTATTGCTAGGAGTAGATTTTGAGTCTACCGCGTATACCAATTTCACCACGTCGGCAATGAAACACCAAGATAATACCGAACCGTTACTAATGGCGCAAATAGTTTTGCGATTGCTCCTGATTAAAAATGATGCGCTTATTCTCCTCGCAATCATAACGGACCTGAATCCCGATATAGGGATAGGCGTGTTGGTTATCATGATTCCGCCCCTCAAGGGGGTGGTAGAGCTTGATAAAGATCTCTTTGTTGTACCAAGGAGGGGTGGAGATATTGAGCCCTTCGCTTTTGAAACGGGTAAACTCTTCCTCGGGGTAGTATTCCATCAAAATTTTGATAATAGCCTCGGGCTGCTCTTCCATCCCTTCGACATAAAAATCGACCTCGGCACCTAGCATGTGTTTGGAGCCCCAGTTATAGGGGGTGTAGTCGCAGTAGGCATTGTGGGTTGGGCAGCGGTGGCCAGCGGTGATCACGACCCTTTTTTCGGTCTTTTCTTGCACGAAATTGAGCAGATTGATGAGGCAAGGGTAGACAAACTCCTGTCCATCTTTGATCGGTAGACCGTGTCGCCTTCCGGAGCAATCGCGATAGTAAAAAGACTCTTTGTCGCCCCGATCTTGGACGATGACGGGGTTGAGAGGGTTGCCTTTACAGCGAAAAAATTCTTTGGAAATCCGGGGGAAGCTGCCGATGTATTTGTCCTCCCAGGGGTAACTTTCTCGGCTGCGAGGCTGAGGAGGGGGAGGTGTGAAAAAATATTCATCATGTTTGCGGATGAGATGCTCTCCCCGTAAATTTTCCCGCCGGAGCTTTTTTTCCTCGTTTGTACACCCGGAAACAAAGAGTAGAAGAAATAGCAGCAGAGCTTTATGATGTTTTTTATGCATTGGATTTACGATTATCAACTTTTTCTCTTTGATTTCGACGGAATTCTTGTGAATACCGAAGAGCTTCACTATTTGGCATACAAGAAAATGTGCGCGGATCGGGGATTTTCGCTTCCATGGGATATGCCTACCTATATCCGCCATGCGATGTATAATGGAACCGGGCCCAAGGAGGGGATCTGCAAAGAATTTCCTGATTTGGGACCTAATTGGAAGGTGCACTATCAAGAAAAAGGCGAGGCTTACGCTGAATTGTTAGAGACACGTGGCGTGACGCTTATGCCGGGGGTTGAGGTTCTTCTAAAAGAGCTCGATCGGGCAGGTATCAAGCGGTGTGTGGTCACCCACTCGAGCCGCGCGCAAATCGACATGATTCGCGCAAATCAGCCGATCTTGAATTCGATTCCAAATTGGATCACGCGCGAAGACTACTCCGAGCCTAAACCTTCATCGGAATGTTATCTAAAAGCGATTGAGAAATTAGCAGCAGAAGGGGATCGCATCGTGGGGTTTGAAGACTCTCCGCGCGGCTTGCAAGCTCTTTTGGGGACGCCAGCCGAGGCTTTTTTGGTCACTGATTTGTTTTCTGAGGATGAAGTTAAAGCTTTGGGGAATGGGTTTTCGCACATTCCAAATTTTCATACTTTACGTGCATAAGGCATAGGCCACGAGCAGGAGCTGCGATTCCGCCAGCGCGCCTATCTTTTGCGGCAAGCAAGGCGCGGATTTCGTGCCACTCTCTTTTTCCACTTGCCACTTCAATTAGCGTGCCGACGATGTTGCGCACCATTTTATAGAGAAAACCGTTCCCTTCAAATTCGAGTCGTACTCCTCCCTCTTGCTCCACAACATCGATCCGTTTGATGTTGCGCACGGTTGTTTTGACGGAGCTGCCAAGATTAGCGAAGGTGGCAAAATCATGTGTTCCCACAAACTCTTGGGCTGCTCGCCTTAAAAGCTCAAGATCGAGGGGGAAGGTGACTTGGTGGCGGTAGAGGCGGACAAATGGGGTGACAATCGGTCCAAGCCAAAGGTGGTAGTGGTACTCCTTACCGCCGGCTGAATATTGGGCGTGAAAGGTGTCTAGAACAAGCTCTAATTCAAGAACGCGGATGTCGTGAGGGAGCATCCCGTTCATAGAGCGGAGTAATAGGGAGGTGTCGCATTCTTGCTCCGATACGAAATGGGCAGCTTGTCTCAAAGCGTGCACCCCAGCGTCGGTACGCCCTGCACCGATTACGCGCGTTTGGGTTTTAAGAAGGGTGGATAACGCCTCTTCAAGCAATCCTTGAATCGATGTGCCATTTGGCTGGATTTGCCACCCTACGTATGCGCTTCCATCGTAGGAGATTGTGAGCTTATACTTTGGCATAGAAGCAAATCTTCGGGGGTTGTGATTTTTATGTTTTGATATGAGCCGGAAACAAGTTTTACGGGGTGGCCGATGAGCTCGGCTAAGGAGACGTCATCGGTCACGGTTAATCGATGGGTATTGGCATACGCAAAGCCCTTTTCTAGAATCTCTTTAGTTAGAAGCTGTGGGGTTTGCACTTCCCAAATGTAGTGGCGATCGGGTGTGGAGCTTACAAATCCGTTTTGATCACACTCTTTGACGGTATTTTTTACCGGCAGGGCGAGCGTTGCAGCACCAACCTCTTTTCCCTCTTCGATCAAACGGTCGAGCAGTTCAGCTGTAAGATTTGGGCGCGCCGCATCGTGGACGCATACCCATGGGTGCTTTGCAATCTCAAGTCCGTTAAATAGAGAATCTTGTCTACGTGCGCCTGGATCTGCAAATTGAACGGAGTATCTGGAAAAGTGGGGGCGGAATTCAAGAGCGCACACAACGATGACTTGCTCTACCATGGGATGATTTAGGAAAATTTCCAGGCTGTGGCACGCGATCGGTTTCCCATTAAGTAGGAGGTATTGTTTGGGAAGGGGGCTTTCCATGCGCGCGCCCATTCCACCGGCAAGTAGGACTGCACTAATTTTCATATTGAGGTCCGTATCACAGAAATTTCAGGAACTGAGCAGAAGCGGAATGGTTTATGACATCCTAAGCCTCGGCTGACATACATTTTTTTGTCGCCGACGGTAAAAAGTCCACGCGTATATTCTCGATTATCTAGTCGCGCAAGCTTTTGAGAGACCCGATTGAGAAATTTTGGCCAAGGGAAGTGGATCTGCTCTCCGTGGGTGTGGCCCGACAAGATCCAATCGCCCGGATAGTCGAGCAGTTTTGGGAATGAGTCGGGATTGTGGGAGAGAATCATGCCTGGGAATTTCCGGTTGTAGCCGGCAAAAGCTGTCTCGGGGCGGCACCGTCCAAGGGCCATGTCACCAAGACCTGTGATATTCAAACCTAAGGGCAAGGTGACGGTCGCATTTTCCAGTAATTGAAAGTGGGTCTGCTTCAAAAGGGAGCATAGCTCTTGGTGGTGCTCGATGGAAAGGACGGCATCAGAGACGCCATATCGGGTTTGAGGAGCTGAGAAAATTGTGCTGATGCCTTTTAAAACACCTCTGAGGGGATTTGGTGGAGGAATTAAATCATAAATTCCTTCCCTGTTGCGACTCACATATTGGCTATAGTCGTGGTTTCCGAAAATACAGAAGCAGCCTAAGGGAGCTTTTAATCTTTGAAGAAAGTCTTTAATGCGTTCAGCCTCTTCAAGCTGAGAGTAGCAAAGGAAATCGCCCGTAAACAAGATCAGGTCGGGACGTTTGCGACAAACCCTACGTACAATTTTATCTAAAAATTTTTGTGACACACCTTTGTGAAAGTGGAGGTCGCTAAGTTGGATAATGGTGAGGTTATCTAAATGGGCCTGATCAGGCTCTAAATGCCACGGAGTCTCGCTGATAGAAACCATTTTAGGTTCTATAAAGCGAGGCCAAATCCCCACAACTGATGCAATACTTAAAAAATCAACAAATAAAGACATAATAATACGGCAACCCTATTTGAGGGCTGCCGTACATAATACAGAGATAATGACAAAAAGATCTACTTAATATGAGCTGAAACTTTTTTTGTCATCTGGAACATATCGATCGCAGCCTTTCCACCAAATACTTTTGCAAGCTTCTCATCAGGAATGATGTTGCGCTTGTTTTTCTCATCTTGGAGGTTATTTTTCTTGATGTATGCCCACAATTTTTTGATGATTTCAGTGCGTGGCAGGGGGCCTGGGCCAACAACAGCTTTTAGATCGTCGCTGATCTCAACAGGCTGCATAAATGCGCTATTCTTTTTCTTCGTTGCCATGTTTAACTCCTTAACTTGGAAAAAAAGTTTACTCTTCGTTCCAATTCTTTTATCGTTCCTAGGTGTTTCTCGTCAAAACAAATAAAAACCCGCTCTCTATAGAGAAATTTTAAATGTTTGATGTTTAACAGTTTATACACTATTTTTTTACACTATGAATTTTCAAGAAGAAATCGAAATACTGACCCCTCTTGCCGCATCTCTTAAAAAGAGCAAGGGATTAGAGGAAAAACAAGAAATTTTCCTGTCCCATTTTCAGCATGACAAAATGACCTCAGGAGGCCTTTGTAAGCATTTTACAGACGATCTTCCATCTAAAATAGCTCTTCTCTCCTTAATCGCGATCAAACAGGAGAAAAATCTTTTTGGGGAAGGCGATCCTTCGAGGCAAAAGGTGAGCGCCTTGTTGAAGACATTTGCAAGGATCGATCGGTTTTACGAGAGTATTGGCGGGATTGTTGGATATCATTTGAATGTGTTGCAACTGCTCGCACAAAAACATTCTAAAGAGTCTAAACCGAGCTATGGGCGAGCTTCTGGAATTGATCTTACCTCCCATTCAGCCGAAGTAGAGAGCGCTGTTGCAGCGGGGATTCGAGCTCTACCTGAAACGGGTGAGCTCTACCCAATTGGGGGGCTTGGATCGCGCTTGAACCTATTATCGAACAGCGGAGATCCTCTCCCCGCCGCCTGCTTACCTTTTTTGGGTCGTACGCTACTGCATGGCCTTGTGCGCGATGTACAGGCGCGCGAGTTTCTCTACTTCCGACTCTTTGGCATGCAGGTGACGGTGCCAATTGCGATGATGACGTCACATGAGAAAAAAAATGCGCGCCGCGCTCGGAGGATTTGTGAAAAAAACCACTGGTTTGGGCGTCCAGTGGAGAGTTTCTCTCTCTTCTCCCAGCTTTCGGTGCCCGTAATTAGCGCCCAAGGAGAGTGGGTGATGCGCGCGCCACTTGAACCGTTGTTGCAGCCAGGTGGCCATGGCGCCTTGTGGCGGACAGCCGAAGAGCAGGGGGTCTTCTCATGGTTCCGCGCGCAAAATACACATGCTCTTTTGATACGGCAAATCAATAACCCGATTGCTGGGATTGATAATGGGCTGATCGCCCTTCTTGGAGTGGGGAAAAAGGAGGGAAAAGCTTTTGGATTCGCCTCCTGTGAGCGCCTCCCAAATGCTGCCGAGGGGGCTTTGGTGGTGAAAGAGGTTGGTGAGTTCACCCATCTTTCGAATATCGAGTACACCGAGTTTAAGAAATACGGAATCGAAGAGCACCCCTACCCTGCTAATACGAACATTTTGTATGCTGACATCAAGCTGCTTCAGCCGGTGATTCAAAAAAATCCTCTGCCGGGTCTGATTTTGAACATGAAAGAGGAGAGTGGAGGGCGGCTGGAGAGCATGATGCAAAATATCAGTGACGCACTGCCTGCTAAAAAAGGGGGAAAACTTCCAACCTTTCTGACCTACAACGAGAGGCGTCGCACGATTTCTGCAACAAAGCGAAGCTTGGAAGAGGGGGGGGGACTGATGGAAACTCCTGAGGGGGCCTTTTACGATCTGCTTTACAATGCTCACGCGCTTTTGAAGAAAAAGTGTGGCACAGAGATCGGTGATTTTTGCTCTCCCGAGACATATTTGAAGGAGGGTCCTTCGCACCTCTTTCTTTACCACCCTGCTTTGGGTCCTCTCTACACGTTGATTACCCAAAAAATCCGCAAGGGAAAATTTGCAAAAAATGCTGAGCTTCAGTTGGAAATCGCCGATGTGGAAATAGAAGATCTCGATTTGGAGGGGAGCTGTCTCATTGAAGCCCGCAATGTGATGGGGCACCATTCACAGGGGCTACTCCGCTACAGTCAGCAAACGGGTAAGTGTGTGTTGAAGGGGGTGCGGGTGGAAAATAAAGGGATCAACCGCGACGCATCAAATTGCTATTGGAAAAACCAGATCGAGCGCCACGAAGCCTTGGCCATTCACCTAGAGGGGCACTCAGAGTTTTATGCGGAAAATGTCACATTTCAAGGAAATCAGATGATTTGCGTACCCAATGGGGAGCGGTGGATTGCCAAACCTGATGGCTCTTTCCAAAAAGAGCGGGCTGATTGGGAGTGGAAATATCGAATGGAAGGGGATCAAGTTCTTTCTGGACAGTACTTTTCATAAACTTGCATAACCAAATAGGCGAGCCCCGCGCACGCTGCAACTATCACACCAGCCATTACCCAAATAGCATTTTCGTGTTGCGCTGGGTTCATATACACGTTTAGAAAAAAGCTTGTAAGTGAAGCGATCATGTTAAGAAGATAGCGGTTTGCATCTTTTTAATGAACCTCTGATCCTTCGAGATCCAAACCTCGCTTCTGACAAAAAATCTGTTACAATCTCCGGGAAAGCAGTTAATCAGCGTCTCCTTAAACAAAATTGACTTTTTCAGAGAGAAAACGTAGAATTTCGTCTCCGTTACAAGAGGTATTTATGAGAGAAGATGTTCAAGAGCGCTTGCAAAATGTGAAAGAGCGAACCCTTCACATGTGGAGGTATCTTTGACCTCGAAACCAAGCAATCCCGCGTAAAAGAGCTTGAAAAGCTCATGGAAGATCCCAAATTTTGGGAAGATAATACAAAAGCTCAAGAGGTGATCGCTGAGGTGAATGCTCTCAAAGTGTGGACCGTTCCCTATTTTGAGATCAAAGAGCGGTTTGGTGGGGTGGAGAGCCTCCTTCCCGAAGCCTCGGAGCTGGAAGATGAGGCTCTTGTCGAAGAGCTTCTTGAAGAGCTCTCTAGGGTTGAAAAGGAGCTCGGTGCCCTCGAAGTGCGTCGGATGCTCTCCGGCGAAATGGATGACAAGCAGTGCTTCTTAAATATCAACTCTGGCGCGGGTGGTACGGAGGCGTGTGACTGGGCTTTGATGCTTTCACGGATGTATCAGCGTTGGGCTGAAGGAAGAGGATGGAAAGTTGAGGTGGTCGATTCGGTTGATGGAGATGTCGCGGGTGTCAAAAGCATCACGTTGAAGTTGTCGGGACCATTTGCATACGGCTACGCAAAAGCTGAGAAGGGGGTTCATCGCCTTGTGCGCATCTCTCCTTTCGATAGCGGCAGCCGCCGCCACACGAGTTTCGCCTCTGTTGACGTGACGCCAGAAATTACCGATGATATTGAGATTGCGATTTCACCAAGTGATATTCGGGTCGACACTTTTCGCGCTTCTGGAGCTGGTGGACAGCACGTCAATGTAACCGATTCGGCTGTCCGAATTACCCATATTGCGACAGGAATTGTTGTCACCTGTCAAAATGAGCGGAGTCAGCTGCAAAATCGCGAGACGTGCATGAAGCTTTTGCGTTCTAAGCTCTATGAGAAAGAGGTGATGGAGCGCGAGGCGAGCTTGAGGTTGATGGGTGGAGAGAAAAAAGAGAACGCGTGGGGGTCGCAAATACGAAATTATGTGTTTCAACCCTACACACTTGTTAAAGATACCCGTACAAGCTATGAGTCAGGAAACATTCAGGCGATGATGGATGGCGAGTTATTAGATGATTTCATTATCACATACTTACTGAGGTTTAATAAATGAGCGAAGAAAAAAAAGAAGTGCAAGTCCGGTACACTCTGCAGGAGGACGCGCCCGCTCTTCAGGAGTGGCTAGAAGAGCCGGGGATTTTACGTGGATTTCCAATGGCAGATCCACCAGAGGTCGAAGATTCGGTCAGACACTGGATCGGGTTTGCCAAGTATAAAAGTAGCTTAACAGCCACTATTGACGATAAACCCGTTGGCATTGCCACCCTTTGTTTGATGCCCTATCGCAAACTGATCCACCAGTGTTTGGTCTCGATTATTGTGTCGAAAGAAGCGCGAGGAAAAGGTGTTGGAACTCTGCTAATGAATAACTTAATCCACTTGGGTCAAAAGCACTTTGGAATCGAGGTTCTTTATTTGGAAGTTTATGAGGGGAACCGAGCGATTAGTCTCTACGAGCGCTTTGGGTTTAGAGAAATCGGATTCCAAAAGCATTTTATGAAGGATAATGGCGAGTATATCGGCAAAGTGATTATGGAACGGATTTTGTGACAGAAGCGTGTTTAAAGCTTAAGCTTCGTAAACATTTGAAGCGCGATGTTGAGCTTGTGATCAATGAAAACCGCAGCACAATGCTCAGCCTGCAAAAAAAGCGCAATAGGCTCTCACTGCACAAGATGTTTTTGGATGCGCCCGACCACGTGATTGCGGCAATAGCACATTATATTCGAGGCAGTAGAAGAAAATCCACTGAGCAAAATCTGGTCTTGCGCGGGTATATTCAGGAGAATCTCTCCCGCTTTGATTGCTCCCACCGTCTTAAGCGAGCGAACTTGGTTCAAAAAGGGGAGATCTATGATTTACAGCCCCTATATGACGAGTTGAATACGCGTTATTTTGAAGGAGCTCTAGATCTCGGGCTTACATGGTTTGGAGCAAGAAGGCTAAATAGTAGGAGCCGGATTACATTTGGGCTCTATCAAGACAACTTGCGCCTTGTTAAAATGCATCGTATTCTTGACGATCCTTTTGTTCCGGAATTTTTCGTCCGCTTTATTTTGTATCACGAAATGGTCCATGCGATTGTACCGGGATATGTCGATGAGCGTGGGCATTTTCGTATTCATGGGCGAGAGTTTAAAGAGCGCGAGCGTCAATTTGAACACTACAGGCAAGCGGTTGAGTGGGAGAAAAAAAATAAAATGCACTTTTTTAGAGGTTAGCAATGGCAGGTCATAGTAAATGGGCAAATATTAAGCACAAAAAAGATCGGGCTGATAAGCAAAAAGGAAAGATCTTTTCGCGCATCGCGAAAGAAATTATCAGCGCCGTCAAAGTGGGTGGTCCCGAGCCGAAAAACAATCCCCGTTTACGTCTCGCGGTTCAGAAGGCAAAAGAAGCCAATATGCCCAATGACAATGTCGATCGAAATATCAAAAAGGCTTCGAATGACGATCAATCGGATTATGAGTCGCTTACATATGAAATTTATGGACATGGCGGAGTTGGCGTGATCGTAGAGGCGATGACCGACAATAAAAACCGCACTGCTTCTGATATGCGCATTGCCACCAACAAAAGAGGGGGGAATATCGCTGCACCAGGCGCTGTTGCCTTTAACTTTGACCGCAAGGGGGTGCTTCAGATTGAAAAGGGGAGCATGGAAGAAGAGACCCTCTTTAATGCAGCCATTGAGGCTGGAGCTGAAGATTTTGAAGCGGCTGAAGAGGCGTATATGATCACAACTGACCCAGTAGAGCTTTATGCGGTTAAGGAAAAACTCGCAGAAAAAGAAATTCTTGCTTCCGGAGCGGAGATTGAGATGCTTCCTAAAACGCTTGTTGCATGTGATGATGAGACACGGGATGCAAATTTGGCTCTAATCGACTGGCTAGAGGAACTCGAGGATGTCGATGCGGTCTATCACAACATGGACCTTTAAACCGAGCGAGCCTCTAAAGCTCGCCTCCCGCTTTTCGGATATAGAAGGGACATTTCTTCTTCACTCGGAAAATGCTTCTTATCTCTGCCTATTTCCTGAAGAAAAAGTGACAGTAACCGCAGGTCTAGGGTGTTGGGAAGAGCTTGAAAAAGCGCTCGGTTCTTTTGACTTGGATTTATCAATTCCTAAGTGGGTGGGCTATCTCGGCTATGAGATGGGGTGTTTTGCCGATGTTGAGACTCTTTATTATCGACCTAAAACACCTGACGCCTGTTTTTATTGCCCCTCTGTTGTCATCCATTTCGATCACCCGACCGGGGCTGCGACCCTTTTTGCAAAAAAAGAGATCTCTTTAGAGGGAAGTTCTTCGACATTTTCTTCGAACTTAGTGTGTGGATTTCGATCTGATACGCTTGAAAGCTATGTAGAGAAGATCGGTCGAGCCCAAGAGTGGATTTTAGAAGGAGAGGTCTATCAAGTGAACCTCTCGCAGGAATTTCATCTAGAAGGAAAAAGCGATCCTTTTGGCCTCTTCGAAAAGATTACAGCTCTCAATCCAGCTCCTTTTTCGGCCTATGCACGGTGTCGAGATTTTGCTCTTGTCTCTTCCTCACCTGAGCGTTTTTTGTCGAGGCGAGGCGATCTCTTAGAGACGCGGCCAATTAAAGGGACGGCACCTCGAAATGAGAATCCCCAGGTGCTTTTGAGCTCTGAAAAAGAGCGCGCAGAACTGTTGATGATCACCGATTTAATGCGCAATGATTTGGGCAAAGTTTCCCTTCCAGGCTCGGTGAAGACAAAGGAAATCGCGCGGTGTGAGGCCTATACAAATGTCTTTCACCTCTTATCGATTATCGAGAGCAGATCTAGCATGGATCCCGTTCCGCTTATCAGACAACTGTTTCCTGGAGGGTCGATTACCGGATGTCCCAAGTTACGAGCGATGGAGGCGATTGCGACTTTAGAAAAAAGGGCGCGCGGCATTTATACGGGGTCGATCGGCTATTTTGCAGCTAATGGAGACTTTGATTTTAATGTGGCAATACGTACGCTTGTCGTTCACCCGGAATATGTCCAGATACAACTTGGTGGGGCGATTGTGAGCGATTCCGATCCGGTCAAGGAATTTGAAGAGACGTTGCATAAGGGAGAATCTTTATTCAAAATATTGGGGGCGCATGAGCTTTGTTTATTATGAAGGGGCGTTTATGCCTGACGAGGAGGCGCGCATTCCAATTAGCGACAGAGGGTTGTTGTTTGGAGATGGCGCGTATGCAACCATTCAGGTGAGAGAGGGGACCCCTCTTTTTGTGGAGACCCATTTAGAACGCCTTCAGGAGCAGTGTCACAGCCTCAATCTTTTGATGCCACCCCTTACGCAAGCCACCATTTTCGAGTTGATCCGACTCAATCAGGCGCAATCTGGGATTTGGCGTTTGAAAGTGATCGTCACTGGAGGAGATGAGACAGCTCTCTATTTGCCTGAGCGTGAAGGGCGTTTGCTAATGATCCTCAAACCCTCTGAGGCGCCTTCAAATGAGCCTCTCAAAATTGGCATTTTCCCCCACCCATTTCATTTATGTCACGCGTCGTTTAAGAGCCTTGCCCACCTCAACCGCCTCTATATCATGGAGGAGGCGCGCAAACAAGGGGTCGATGATTGTCTTACATTAACTGAGAATGAAATTGTATTGGAGCTTGCCTTTGGGAATCTTTGTTGGGTGATCGAGAAGACGTTTTATACGCCAAGTCGTAATCTACCGCTCTATTTCGGGGTGACGCTTACCAAAATAATTGAACGTGTCAAAAGCCAAGGCTACCGCATCGAAGAGGTTGAAGTTGGGGTGGAAGAGCTGCCCCAAGGGGCAGCCTATTTTCGTACGAATTCAATGGGAGGGATCCGTCCTATTGCACAGATTGGACTTAACTCCTTCCGCTGTTTGGTTCCTGGCGAGCCCGGTCAGTTGGAGGAGGCGCAGGTTCTGCAAATGGATAGCTTGCTTTAAGCTCCTTTCCAGGTTCCATTTCGTGGAGGTCTTTCACATCTTTTTTGGTCCCTTCACTCCAGTCGATCTTATATCCACCAAGATACCAGTCATAGAGGCCTCGCTTATTAGTATCGACATGTCCGAAGACGCGGGTATGTTTACGTCTTGCGCTGATCACAAAGCCTTGCATCTGCTCGAGGTACTGTTGTTTTATTTTGTTTTTGTTTGCAGTTGGGTTTTTCACCAAATAATCGGTAGCAAATTTCTCAGCTCCCTTTTCCATTCCTTCCTTCAAATCCTCATACTGAGCGCTGAAGGTATACATCGCTCTTTGAAGCTGGGCTCCTTTTAAGGCTTCTCCTGTTTTTGAGGTCGATAAGACGATGGAAGTGGCCTTGCTGAAATCCCCATTCGGTACAAAAATAAAGCTTGAGGTCCTACCGCGACGCTCTTCGCGTAGCATGAAGTGACCGTCTCGTCCTTCGAGCTGAGCCCATATTCTAGGAATCTTTAGGTACTCTTGAATGGATTCATTTTTAGTGGGATCGTATCCTAAATTTTGAATAAGGTTTGCTCTCGACCTGTCTGTTTCGTGATTAGGAACTAGGACGTTTTCTTCGATGCGCCCTTTGGTAATAACACCCCAAGACCTCTCGAGGCAACTACTAGAGAGGTTTGAGATACCCAATGCAACGCCAGCAGTTCCTCGTACGATACGCTCAGGTATTCCCGCTTCATTTCCTAAGCGGCGATCGGCAAAGATACGCCTTTCATAGCTTCGACCATCTATATAGACTTTTTCTCCATTCCCAGGATCAAGCTTTAGACCTCGCTCCCGTAGCGCTTCAACATATGAACCATAACTTGTTGCAGAAGTCATTAAACAAACCCTCGAATTATAATTAATAAAATATATTATAACATACTTCTAATTAATTCGCAATTAGTTAAGTTTTTTATTTAATCTTAATATTGAACATATTTTTAATAAGGGAATAGAATAGATCTATGAGAGCGGCTTTTTTACTACTTCTTTTCGGTCTGTTTTTAGGTGGTTGCTGCTGCCGCCCCCTCCCATATCAACCTATTTACATCGTGGCAGAAAAGGAGAGCTCTAGCTCTCCTTTATCAGAGATGTGCACGCTCGTGTCTCCCACAGATCCTTGAGGTGCTCAGTTTTTTTCTTTGAAAGACCTCCGAGGAAGGCTATAGCCTGAAGGAGACGTGCGCGGGTCCGGTCTTTGCCCAAGATCTCTACCGAGGCAAAGAGAGGGGGGCCCTGCTTTTTGCCCATAATCGTGCCAAAGAGGAGAGCCATTACCACCTTCTTGTGGTTGACTCCAAAGGCCTCGGAGACCTCCCGGGAGGCTTTTTCAATGCCGCTTCCTTCCCAGTTTTCTTGTTCTTCCATCGACCATATAAGGGTCTGGAGCATGGAGGCTGCCTGCTCAGGAGTGGTGCTTTTAGGAGTTAAAAGCTCGTGCGTGTAAGGGACATTATTGATGAAAAAGAACTGACACAGCTCCATAAACTCGCCAAAAGTTTTGATGCGGGTGTGGGCGAGGGGCATCAGTTTTTGCATAAAAGTGTCGGAGAAACTCCACTCTCGGATTCGGTCCCAGAGCTTTTCTTGGGGGATGTTATTGATTAGGTATTGTTGATTGAGCCAGTCGAGTTTGGCTATATCAAAAATAGCTCCTGAGAGGCCTATGCGCTTTGGATCGAAAGCTTGGATAATCGTCTCTAAGGAGTAAATTTCCTCATCTGAGGGCATGCTATAGCCCATAAGGGTGAGAAAATTAAGGAAAGCTTCTGGAAGGTAGCCCGAATCTCTGTAGAAGAAGATCGAGGTGGGGTTACGTCTTTTAGAGAGCTTTTTTCCATCTGTTCCAAGTAGGAGTGGCATATGAATGAACTGAGGAGGCTCCCAGCCAAATACCTCGTAGAGGAGGATGTGCTTTGGGGTGGAGCTAATCCATTCATCTCCGCGGATGACGTGAGTGATCTCCATCAAGTGGTCGTCGACGATGTTGGCAAGGTGGTAGGTGGGGAAGCCATCGGATTTAAGGAGGACCTGATCGTCGATATCGGCCCAAGGGAAGGTGATACGCCCCTTTACAGCGTCCTCAAAGACACATTCGCCCGTTAAGGGCACTTTGAGTCGGATCACGTACGATTGTCCCGCCTGCTCGCGCGTAAGCACCTCTTCAGGGCTTAAATTGCGGTAGCGACGATCATACCCTTTGGAGCCGATTTGGCGCATTTCAGCAAGCTCCTCTGGTGTGGCAAAGCATTTATAGGCTTTTCCCTTATCGAGAAGCTGCTGGGCATATTTTTTATAGAGCTCACTGCGCTCAGATTGTCTATAGGGGCCGTAAGCTCCTCCAACATCCGGTCCTTCATCCCACTCGATGCCACACCAGCGTAAAGCTTCATAAATGCTGGTTTCGTACTCTGGGCGGCTCCGTGTTCTGTCAGTATCCTCGATGCGGAGAATGAATTTCCCCTCAAATTTGCGTGCAAAAATCAGGTTAAAGAGGGCCATATAGGCTGTTCCAACATGAGGGTCTCCGGTAGGGGAGGGGGCAATACGCACTCGGACGGGCTTATCCATGAACTTAATCTCACTGTATTTAACTAAAAGGAAGGAAGTATAGACGGATGGAGTTATTTCAACAAGACTATGAGGTCTTGCATGATGTTGATTGATTCTTTGAGCTGTGGGTCCCCTTCGGCATAAAGCTCAACGGTCTCAGGAGGGGCATCCTCTTCATCGAGAATGGCTAAAAAACTTTGATAAAGCTTGTTTTGCGCAATGCGGGTCTCTGAATTTTTCTTAAGATGAGGGATAAGGCGCGTGTAGGTTTTCAGTTTGGGTTGGAGGTTAAAGCGATAGAGCCAGCTGATCTGGTCGCGCTGAACGACTGGAATATCCGCCAAGTCATCATGGAAATTCTCTGGGATTGAGTCATTTTCAAGGGGGTGTTTGGCGTGTTTTTCTCCAATTTCCATCGCTGAATATAAGCCTGGAACGATGATATCAGGTATTACTCCAACCAGTTGTGGGCTTTTTCCAGAAACGGTGTAGTATCTTCCCCGGGTGACCTTAAATTCCCCTTTAGGATTGACCCTACCATTATTCGCAGCATCAAGCGTAAAGGTCTGGAATGTCCCTTTCCCATACGTGTGCTCGTCTCCGATAACGACCGCGCGCCCATAATCTTGAAGTGTCTGGGCAACGATTTCAGCAGCAGAGGCGCTCAACTTACTTGTTAAGACGACAAGAGGACCATCATAAGCTGTCTTTCCATCGATATCGCGTAGGTGTTCAATAGACCCGTGATTATCCTTGATCGAGACGACAATCCCTTTCGTTATAAAGAGACCTGTGACAGCAACTGCCTGTGGAAGAATCCCTCCAGAGTTGAGTCGCAGGTCGAGGACGAGTCCCTTAATTTTGTGCTCAGAACGGATTCTTGCAATCTCCTCATACAAATCGGCTGCAGAGGAGTGGATGGGGTCTTGGTAGAAGGCGTGCAAAGAGATGTGGGCCACAACGCCATCACCATAGGGGATGACCGAAGATTCGATTCGAGCCTCTTTTATCACAACCTCACCACGGATAATCTCGATCTCAAGCTTTTCGTCGTCATCGCGCAAGACAGTTAATAGAACAGGCGTTCCTTCTTCCCCGCGAATAAGCTCGACCGCTTCAGTAATCTCATAGCCAACCACAGGCTCGTGATTGATTGCGATGATTCGGTCATTCACCTTAAGTCCTGTCGCCCAGCTTGCAGGTCCACCTTCAATAATTTTTACGATTGTAAAGCCATTGAGATCGTCGCGCAGTTGGGCGCCAATACCGAAAAGGCGTTGTTGCACCTGAATCATAAATTGAGAGGCTTCAGCGGGAGTGAAATAGGCGGTATGCGCATCAAAAGAGGCTGCGAAAGCTTTAAGGATGTGCGAGCGGATCAAACAGCCACGCTCATCTTCGTCCTTAGATGAGATCTCTTCCTCGCGGGAGATGCGTCTTTTGGCAATTCTTTGTAGAGCTCGATCGCGTGTTTCGTCGTCATCTAGGCGCGCTGCTGCATTTGCCTGTAGGGCTTTGATGCGCGTAAGGCGTTCGAGAAGCTCTTCCTCTGATTGGACCCAATCTAGATTTTTGAACTCATTGACTGAGACGTCTTTAGGAAGAGCAATCCCATCAAGCTGGCTCTCCAAGCGGGCACGTCTACTGACAGCCTCAACCATCAAGTCGTGGATTGACCAAAAAGCTGTGTAGTTTCCATTTTTTGCCTCATTTAACACGAAATCTAGGATCTCATCTGAGGGGGAGAGCCACTTATCAACTTCTCCTCCCAATAGATAGGTCTTGGTTGGATCTAGTTCCTCTAAATACTCTTCAAGGACACGTCCAATCAAGGGGGAGGAGAGTTCTTTGAAAGAGGCGTGCGCCTCCATCATTTGATTAAGAGTCGAGACCACATCGCTATTAGAAATCTCTGGGAGTTTGCTTCCAAAGAGTCCCTGTGTAACGAGGAGCAGGAGAAATAAAGCGTTACGAATAGTCTTAGCCATTTGGTCACATAATTGGTGAAGAATAGATTTAATGCCAGCATTTTACAGACAGTTAAGATTTAATAAAGAAAAAAATACGATGTCCCTGAGTTTCAAGGTTTGCTAAACTATTGCCTCCTTTACTGAAGATTAATTATCTCGTTAAGATATTATAAAGAGGTAATAAAAAAGGAAAATGATTGATTTGAATTCGATTCTTAATCAAAATATTACACGAATTGAGATTAATAGGAGGGGGAGTCCTTACTCTAACGTGAAATTTTGAAATATGGATATTTACACTATGACAAAAAAAAATCCTTGATTCATAAATCTATTTTAAGAGATAATAAATACTTCATAATGACTGGGTTAGAGTAATTGGAGAGATAAAAAAGTTAGCGGGGCGTTAACGACCTATTAACAAGAGTAGAAACGATAAGATAATAACTACACGCCTCAACACAAGTTTTGTGAAAATTAAAAACCTTAGGGGGTTAAATAAAATGGAAAATATAAAAGAGATGGATGCTCCGGAGAGTCATAAGATCTCTTCTGCCCAAGTTGAAGAGAGAAAAGTTGTTTCGATTACTGAAGCTGCGAAGATCAACCAAGTGACCAGACAAGCTATTTACGTTGCGATTAAGCAAAAGAAGCTGAAAGCGACTAAGAAAACGCGCTGGGAAATTGATTTGAAGGATTTAGAAGATTACCGCAACAATAAGTACTCACGTACGAAGTCTATGTTCGACGGAGAGCTTCTTTTTGATAACAACAAGGGGTATTATTCGGTAAATCAAGTTGCTCGGATGCTTGGCGTTCCAGCACAAAAGGTTTACTACGCGACGCGTACTGGGATGATCAAGGGAACTCGTAAAGGAGCTGCCTGGGTTATTCATACAGATGAGGTCGCGCGTTATAAGAACGAGTATTTAGAGAAGAAAGTGGAGAATCAGCAGCAACAAGCTAGCTAATCCAGTTCTTTTTTTCATACGTTCCTAAACGTCCATGTATTGATCATGGGCGTTTTTTTTTGTCCATTAGGGCTGATTATAGCTTTGTGTAATGCCTGTCAACGCTATAATTAATTTGGGCAAAAAGCTGCCAAAAGGGGAGAACAGAGCTACTCTATTATTTGGAAGTCGCGGATTAGAAGCTGGATGCTACTCTTGTTGTGAAAGCGGTTGATTTGAGGGGTGTAGGCAACCCGCAATGTTAGATCCTTTCGTCTTAATTGAGCGCGGCGATCAGCCATTCCAAAAGCAATCCCCTCAAGCATCCGATCACCCTGTTCCAAGTAAAGTTTTAAGTGTGAGCCTCCAATGATTTTAGGCGGCCACGCTTGTTTGGCTTCACAGTAGAGAATGGGCTGTGCATTTTCGTTGCCATATGGTTCGAAAAGCTCGAGCGAGGCAAGAAGGTCGTAGGTGAGATCTGTAAAATTTGCATAGGCATCTATGTAGAGTTTAGAAATGATGTCTTGCTCCTTCAGGGAGGAGTTGGCTGTATGGATGAAACGTTTTACAAAACGCTCAATATTATCTTCTTTAATGGTTAATCCTGCCGCAAAATCGTGCCCTCCATAGTTAAGGAAGAGGTCATTGCATTTTTTAAGAACGGGGAGGAGAGGGAACTCACGAATGGTGCGGATCGAGCCTTTTCCAATTCCGTTATCGATGGCAATTATTACAGTTGGACGATTGTAAAGCTTTGCGATACGCGCGGAGATAATGGGGATAACGCCTGGATGCCAGTTTTTTGAGCTTAGGACAATTGCCTTGTTATCGAGAAGCTCGGGGTGCTCTTTCAAGATCTTTTCAACATCCACAGAAACAACCTGCTCAATTTTTTGTCGTTCTGTATTAAAGAGGTCGAGCTCTTTGGCAAGTTCACTCGCCTTTTTTTCATCGCGTACTAATAAAAGCTCTACTCCCTTAGTAGGATCAGCAACACGACCAAGGCTATTCATTCTCGGAGCAATTTTCGAGGCGATATCGACGGCATTTAAATCAGTGCGTTCCAGACCGCAGACATCAAACAGTTTGATCAGGCCCATCCGCTTTGTCTTTTGCAGCTGCTTAAGCCCATAACGGACAAGGATGCGGTTTTCATCACGCAAAACACCCATATCGGCGATGGTTCCCAAAGCAACAAGGTCTAAAAAGACTTTAAGATCAATTTTTTTAGGAGAGATCTCACCCCTGGAAACAAGATCATTTGTGAGAGCATGAGCCAATTTAAAAGCGACACCCACTCCAGTTAAATCGCGGTTTGGGTAGGTATGATTGAGCAATTTTGGGTTTAATGTCGCGATACAATTGGGGATCTTATCGGTCGGTTCATGGTGATCGGTGATGATGACATCGATACTATCATCGATAAACTTCTGAATCTCCTTATAAGCAGTGATTCCACAGTCGACCGTGACCATTAACTTACATTTATGATCTTTAGCATATTGAAGCGCATCTAAAAAAAGTCCCTCCCGCTGTGTATTCGGGTTGGGGACATAATAGAAGACTTTTCCGCCGACTTTCTTTAAAAAATCGGCAAGCAGTGCAGCTCCTGTCATTCCGTCAACATCATTGTCACCGTAGACAAGAACTCCCTCTCCTTCTTTAACTGCGCATGTAATACGTTGTACAGCTTTTGACATATCCTGAAATAGTTTAGGATCATAAAGATCAGGGAGTTGACTGTAGAGGAAGTTATGAATATCTCCAAGCGTGGGGAAACTCCTCGATACAAGAATCTGGGCTGTAATCGGATGAATGCGAAATTCTTTAGTGATTTGATCTAGCCAAGAAGGATTATCCTTCGGAAAGACCCAGATCGGTTCACTTGATGTTGCCATTATTATCTCATATCAAAACGCACGCGCGCATATTAAGTCTACTGGGCCATGATAGCAAGCCATAGCCCAGTTGACCACATTTATTCCCGCAGTTATGCGTTGTTTGTGGATGTGATTTCCTTACTCTCTTCACGCTTTTGGAAATAGAGCAGCAGGGGTGCTGCAATATATAGTGAGGAGAGCGTTCCAATTGCAACACCCATTGTCATAATAAGAGCAAAATTGAAAATCGATCCCCCGCCAAAAATGACGAGAGCAAGCAATACGACAAGCGTCGTGAACGATGTCATGACTGTACGACTCAAAGTCGCATTCAGAGCATGATTAACGATCTCTCTGAATGAAAGCTTTCTAAGACTTTGCATATCTTCCCGAATTCTATCGAAGATGATAATCGTATCATTCAAAGAGTAACCGACAATTGTCATGAGAGCGGCGATCACTTGAAGATCGATCTGAATTCCATCATAGAATAGATGCAGAAAAGCAAGTAAGCCCATTGTAATCAACAAATCATGGGCAAGAGCCAATGTTGCACTAATTGCAAATTTGAACTCGAACCGGAAGGTAATGTAGATCAAAATGCAAAGAAGGGCAAGCCCTAGGCCCAACAAGGCTTGGTTGCGCATTGTTTCAGAAAGTTGACCACTCATCTCAGTCCAGTGGAGGTTTAATCCAGGTAAGGAGGTAGGATTCACTTCAAGGCCGCCTCTTTCAAGAGCATCTACGATCCACACAATACGTGGATAGGTTTGGTAGGCGAATAGAGCATTTTCAACCGCCGGTTTTGTATCGAGATTGTAGAAGGGTTTCCCTTCTTGCTCTAATCCCATACCGAGTTGAATACGTAGTTGATTGGGCTTATTTAACTCTTGGATTTGGAAATCACTAGGTACCGCTCCCGCTTCTTCGAGTGCTTTCTCTGCGACGAGGCGGTAGTTGGTTTCAGGTTGCTCCTGAAGGTCGAGTGTTAGGGCATATCCACCTGTGAAGTCCATACCAAAAATGGATTCTCTTTCCTTTACGAGGAAGAAGCCACCGCCAACAATCAAGATTAGCGAAATGGTGATCGCCAGGCGCGCTCTTTTCAAGAAGTTAATTTTGGTCTCACCGAAAAGACGAGCCATTTTAAGCTCTTTATGCGCAGGATTTTGCACCCAACCCGAGAAGAAAAAGCGCGTCACAAACAATGAGGTGAACATTGAGGAGACAATTCCGATAATCAAAGTGAGGGCAAATCCTTTAATAGGGCCCGAATCGAAATTAAGCAGAATAACTGCTGCAATAATGGTTGTTAGGTTCGAATCGACAATGGCTGTGAAAGCTTTGCGATAACCAGCAGCAACTGCAGATGGAAGGCGCTTAGAGATGGCAAATTCTTCCCGAATTCGCTCAAATACAAGGACGTTGGCATCGACCGACATCCCGACTGCCAAAATAATCCCAGCAATACTAGGAAGGGTCATGGCAGCCCCTAGATTCTGTAGAACACCCCAAATAATAAGGAGGTTAAAGATTACAGCTAAGCTCGCTACGATACCGCTAAATCGGTAGTAGGAGATCATTGTCAAGAAGACAAGAAATAGTCCAAGCCCTGCAGCTAAGATTCCCTGTAAGCGTTGCTCCTTTCCAAGATCAGGGCTTACATTTTCCTCAGAGAGGATGTGTGGAGTAAAGCTGAGCGATCCGGCCTTAAGGTCGGCTGCTAACTGGTTAATTTCCCTTTGTGAGAAGTGTCCGCTGATACGGGCGCTCTCTCTTAGGGGTGAGTTAAGTGCAGGTGCGCTGATAATCGAGCCGTTTAAGATTACGGCCATACGCCACCCTCTCCCTTGAGTAGCAGCCTCATTTGGAGTTCCACCAATTTTCTCTTCGGAAAACTGAGAGGTCCAATTAAAGAAGTCGTCGCGCGGGTTAACCTTCTCTCCTGCTCGGTTGAGATAGGCACCTTTTACGCCAAAGTAGAGAGTGTTTCCTTCCGAGGCATCATAGCCTGTTTGAACATCTTCCAGATTTGACCCTTCAAGAGCGAAATTGCGGAAGACGATCAAGAGAGGATAGGTTTGTCCGTACCAATCTGCGTAATCAGAACCTCGGAAAAGGGAGATAGCTGAAAGAGAATCATCGAAGACGCTTGAGCTTGCTTTAGCTTTGGGGCCAGGGAAGCGCAATCCATGCTCGAATAGAAGTTGTGCATGGCTTGTTAGTGGATGAAATTCCTCTGGATTCTCAGGGTCTCCACCTAAGTGTTGCCACGCAATTTCGCTTAAGTTTTCCGGATCGGTGCGGCTAGTGATCACCGCTTCATTCCAAACCTCTTCGAGGAACATGTTGACCGCTTCCCCAAGAATTGGGTTGTTTGCGGTGAACTTCTCGTTTACGACGTGGAATTGCATAGCCGAGGCTTGAATCAAATCGGTCGCAGAGAGACCTTGCGAACCTGGGAAATCTAAAACAATTGTTGAGCCTTCGGTACGGATCCCTACTTCAGAAACACCCAGGCGATTGACCCGGCTATAGAGCTCATTAACCGCTTGCTTCAGATCGTCTTCATCCGTGATAGGGGTATTGTTTTGATCACGCAAGCCCACACGGACTGTCTTTCCTCCCGATAGGTCGAGACCCCATTTAATGATCTTGCGTTCGTCACCACGGAAATATTTGACAAAACTTAGACGGAAGTTGTCTAACAAAACGTTCTTAGTCGGAGGAGGGACATCGTATTTTGCTTTTGGATCGACAGCAACGCCTGCTTGGCGGTATTCGTCGCGCCATTTGATCAGATCTTCGTGCTCCCGTGTTTGGATTTTGTTGAGCGTCAAGATCCGTTGTTCAACGTCGGTGAATTCCAAAACGGCGTATTGCTTACTACCTTTAATCGAAAAATCTTCTCGTGTAGCCGCCAACAGGTAGGAATAGTAGTCATCGAGTTCAAATATGAAATCGTCTTTATAAGTGGTCGGTAAATTTGAAGAGGCTCCAGAGTAGGATATAAACCCGTTTTGGCGCATCAACTCCTGCAAAGAATGAAAATCTTTTTCAAAGTTTGCTTTTTCGGCGCTATCAGGGAGATCTTGATATTTTTGACGAACTGTATTGAGCCCACGAGCAATGACATAAATCGAGCTGTTGCGGAAGCCCTCTTTGGTCTGCGACTCCATTGCCGGTGCGTAGATGACCATGCCGAGTTTTTGTTCTTGAGCTGGTAGCTTCTCAAATTCGCTGAAAGAGTGAATAGGATAGGCTTTATTTGAGAATTCTCCATCCTTTGGCTGCCAGCTGTTTGTTAACATCTGTTCGAGCGTATCCGTCTGCATCTCGGCAATTGCCCCGATATCGAAAGTTAGAAGGCTCGAACTATTTGTTAGTTTATTTAAGGAAACTCCAAAGCTCTCAACTGAAGGAGAGATCGTTTCATCGGAAGTGCGTGAGGCTGCAGCAATATCATTAAAAAGGAGCTTGCCCAGCTTCTCTTGGCGAATCGCGTCGATCTCAGATTTTGCATCCGAATTGCGGATCGCATTCACTTCTGGATGTAAATAGATTTGAAGTTGGTCTTTGTTCCAATCGATTTCAATTTTATCCACGAACGGGTTGTGTGCGCCGATTTGAATAAATTGGACCTTGCTATCGGGGATTGGAGTAGAGCCTAGCGCAGTGAGGATTTCGTCCTTTGTAAGTGGAGCTACCCCTTTTTCAAAAGCTGCGTTATTCCGGCGGACAATTGTTGCTGCCGAATCTACAATACTTTTTTGGTTTCCTAGAACTTCAAGGCGTTGTTGCTGAACCGAATCAAAGAATTTTCCTTCCCCTTGAAGTTGCTTTTGCTCCTCTTTCATTTTTGTGGTAACAGAACCTAACTTTTGGCTCACATTCTCGAGTTTGGCAGCAAATTTTTGAACGAGATCTGCTCTTGAAAGAGAGGGGGGGACTTGGGTGAAACTTGAGTAATAGCGCTCGGTTATGGAGTTTTGGTCTCCAAATGCCGTTTCATATTCGACAATACTGCGTGCTAAACGGATGACCTCTTCGTCATTTCCTTGTCCCTGACTGATTTCTGTAAGAATGCGTCCAGGTTCGCTCACGCCTCCGAAGCCTAGAGCTAAAGAGGCTGCACGGTCGTTGATAAGGTGCTGGTACTCGGGAGAGACAGTGCCCTCTTCGGTCGTTTTGGGTGTGTATGCGAAATATTTATCGAGCTGGCTAGGATCGAGATGTACGCCGATGCGTCTTTGAACGACGACTGTTGTATTTTCTTCTGCCATTGAACTTGTGTCAGGAGTTAACTGAGCGGGAACAAAAGGGATAAGGGCGCCAGCACGGAAAAGAGTTTTTGCAAAAAAGTTAGCTTCTTCAGGTTTCTTGAAGACAACCTTGGCCAACCGTGGATCGTGTTCATCTAACTTGATTTCGACAGGTTTGAGTCCTAAATTTTTACTTTGAGCTTTTAACCAGGAGAGGGTAAATCCTTCAAGACTATCGACACGCGCAACAATTCCACTCGCAACCTTTTCGGCTTCAACAGCACTGATCGATTTTTTGAGAGGCTTTGAGTAAAAAAATACCGTTGGGAGAATGTTATAAATAGTTAGAAAAACAACTCCTAAGATAAGAAAGAGCTGCCACCGTTTCCGTTTTTCCATGATTCATTCCTTATTCAAGATTAATCTCGCGAAGATACCACTTGCTACCCTATCTGTCAATGACTGGCATTTAAATTGATACATCGTGTATTTTTGTTGGGTTAATAAATCACCAATATGGATGACAGTTGTGTCTTTAGAGTGCGCCACGCCCTCTGCTTTCTATTCGAATGAAGAGCTCGCGATCGTTCAGCAACATCCCGTTCCCAAGCATATCGCGATTATTCCGGACGGGAATCGGCGCTGGGCAAAGAAGCAGTCGGCCTTTAATTTAATGAAGGGGCATTGGGCTGGAGCTTCAATCCTTACAACGATTGTGGAGGCCGCCTCCGATCTTGGAGTTGAGGCTCTCACCGTTTACAGTTTTTCTACGGAGAACTGGCTCCGCCCCAAGCAGGAGGTGCAAACTCTTTTTTCGGTTTTTGAGACCTTTTTACGTAAGAACCGATCAAAAATGGTCGGCTTGGGGGTTCGGCTCGGAACAATTGGGAATTTAGCTCCTTTTCCCGACTCTTTGAAAGAAGAGATTGAAAAGACGCGTGAAGCGACTGCCGATGGGAAGACAATCGATCTTGTGCTGGCGATGAATTATGGGGCGCGCGATGAGATGCGGCGCGCTCTTGTTTCGATGGTGGGTGCTATGGAAAGGGGAGACTTGGAGAAAGAGTTAATCACAGAAGAGGTAATTGCCGACTATTTAGATACCGCTCGTTACATCGACCCTGAACTTTTAATCCGGACAAGCGGTGAGCAGCGCATCAGTAATTTTCTTCTATGGCAGCTAGCCTATACAGAGGTCTATGTTACGGATGTTTTATGGCCCGACTTTACTCCTCGCGATCTATTAGATGCTGTGCTAGATTTTCAAAAACGAATAAGACGCCTTGGCAAATGATAGACAAATGAGTAAAAAACAGAGAAAAGCAAAAGATTTAACACAAAGAACTCTGATCAATGGCAGCAGCGCCGTTTTGATCGCTATTTTTATTTTTTTTGCAGAAGTCAGCGCTTTTAGGTGGCTTTTTACAGCTGCAGTGGCCTCGATTGCTGCGACGGCGATTTGGGAATACGATCAGCTCTTAAAGAAAAAAGCTTTAACCCCTGCAACAATCCTGAGCATGGTGACAGCTGTCTTTTATGTCTTCGCTATTTTCTTTAAAACACAAGCTCCGTACACATTTTTGCCTGCCCTGTGGCCCCATCTTCCTGAGATCGTCTTGGGCCTTGCGTTTTTCGGCTGCTTTGTCCAATTTACCATGGTTCCCAATTCGCCTCTTTTAAATATTTCGACCTCATTTTTTGGGATCGTTTATATCGCCGTTCCGCTCGGTCTTTTTGTTCGGGTGATCTACTTTTTTACCTTTGGCGGGATGGAAGATCCTCAACTACAAGGAAGCTGGTGGATTGTCTATTTGCTTGCTGTGACAAAAAGCGCCGATGTTGGGGGCTACTTTATCGGAAGTTATTTTGGGAAACGAAAACTTGCCCATAAATTGAGCCCGAATAAGACCTTGGAAGGAGCTCTGGGTGGACTTTTAGCGGCTATTTTGATCAGTCTTTTCATCTGCTTTTTGGGCAAGAAAGTGGGCGATGTTTTCGAGAGCTTCTCTTACATTCAAGCGCTTTGGCTTGGAGCTTTGATCGGTGTTGTCGGGCAAGTTGGTGATTTAGCCGAATCCCTTTTAAAGCGAGATGCGAAAGTGAAAGATAGCAACTCGATTCCTGGTGTTGGGGGGATCTTGGATATGGTCGACTCGCTGCTTTTCACAGCTCCACTTCTCTACATTTTCCTGCGAGTCGTTTATACATGATTGTAACAATTGATGGTCCGGCTGGGACTGGTAAAACAACAATTGCGCGCAGCGTTGCAGAAAAGCTTGGTTACGACTACTTTGATACCGGAGCGATGTACCGCGCGGTTACCTACAAAGTTCTACAAAATAAAATCGACCTATCTAATCCTGAGCAACTCACTCCATTTCTTGAAAGTTTTAACTTTGAAATTCGCTCGAAGAATAGTACGAAACGGTATTTTGTCGATGGTGAGGACATTACCGAAACGATTCGTTCGGCAGATGTCACAAGTCATGTTTCCGAGGTCTCTGCTAATGCCACGATTCGCCAGGCTCTTGTTCGTGTGCAAAGGGAGTTTGGAGCGGTAAAAAAGGCTGTGTTTGAAGGGCGCGACATGGGAACCATTGTCTTCCCAAAGGCCGACGTAAAGATTTTTTTGACAGCGCGTCCGTCTGTGCGGGCTGAAAGGCGGTATTTGGAATTAAAAGATTCAAATGCCCAGACCACCGAAGAAAAGGTGATGCAAGGGCTTTTGGAGCGCGATCATTTCGATTCAACCCGCGAAGTATCACCTTTAGTTCAGGCTGAAGATGCTCATTTGGTCGACACATCAGACCTGACCTTAGAACAAGTAATTGAACGTGTAATGGCTTTGATTCCCTCATGATTCGTATATTCGTAATTTTTATCGTCCGCTTCTACGTGAATATCTTTTATCGTCACCACGTGTATGGAAAAGAGCAGTTTCCAAGGGGCGGAGGGATCATTTGCTCAAATCATACCTCCTTTCTTGATCCTCCACTCATCGGGATATCCTGCCCTGGCGAGGTCCACTTTTTAGGGCGCGATTCACTCTTTCATTTCCGCCCCTTCGGGTGGTTCATCGGGAAACTTAACACCCACCCTGTTAAGCGTGGAAAAGGGAATGCGCAAGCATTTAAGATGACAATGCAGTTTGTCCGTGAAGGAAGTAAAGTAGTACTCTTCCCAGAGGGTAGGAGATCTCCCGATGGGCAGCTCCATAAAGGGCAACTGGGCGTAGGGATGCTCGTTCATAGGCTCGATTGCCAAGTTATTCCTGTCTATATTGATGGAGCATATGAGATCTGGAATACCAAGCGCAAATTTCCTAAGCTTTTTGGTAAAACCGCCTGTGTTTTTGGTTCTCCGATAACATTCAAGGATTTGCTGGATGTGGAAAAAAAAGAGGCTCAAACCGAGATTGCCGACCGCATCATGGTCAAGATCGCTGAGCTTCGCGACTGGTATAAGGCGGGTGCTAAGGGGTCTGTCCCGTAATTCTAATCAGGTCGATTCCTGAGGTGAGGAAAGCTGCAGGGGGATTTGAGCGCTCATTGACAAAATTCCAGGCTTTTCCAAAAAAACCGGGGGCGATCCCGTCGAGGTTTTCACTATAATCAAAACCGGTATAGCTTCCTAGAAGGCGCCCAAGAGTTGCCTGAGTCTCTTCTTGGCGAGCCTCTGCTATGCACCAATTGGGATCGTAGAAGTAAGAGTCTCCACCTTCTCGGACGATGAACGCGATGGTATGGCGCCCTTTCTCTCCTCCTAAAATCCCAAATGTGGGGAATGTTAGGTTATAGGCACCTGGAGAAAGTTCCGAGTTTAAGATATCCTTTGGTGGAGCATTAGAGTGAAGGATATCGGCTTTTAAGGAGGCAAGCTCGAAGCTAGCACGGTTAACTTCGGTTATCGTCATATTTCGATTGTTGCCGGTATTCTCTAAGTCCATATATATTTGTTGGTATTTGGCTCCTTCAATAGGGACGCCTCCTTCAAAGTGCATGGCCACAGCATCGATATTATTCGGTGTCTCAAACCATTTTTCATAAAAGGTAGTCACAGCACCTTGACACATTCCAGTCGAGTGAGGCGATGTCCAGATATGGGTCCTGCCTGTGGTTAATCCATAATTGATTTCTAACATTTTGGCTCTTTCGAAAAGTGACTCAGGATTACGGCGCAGTTTGACATAACTCCACAATTCAGAGAGCTTGGCGTAGTTGTGTGTCTCTTGAAAGATGCCTTTTCCAAATATGCGCTTGGGGGCAGAGGTATCAGTTACCATCCAGCAATGGGCATGCTCAAGCAGATACGAAACCATTACTAGGCAATCGATGGCAAAACGGGCAACCTCTTTAATCACATCAAAGCTTTTGCTCGCTGTGGTTTTAAGCAAGGTTTGGGGCGTTGGAAGTATTTCACGTATAAACATAATCCTAACTCCTTCACAACCATTATATTAAACAAGTGTTAACATAGGATTAATTTTGAAAAAACATGATTAAAAGATTTATTATGATGTTTAATATAAGCGAGTTTGCTATTCTCCCCCTCTTATGGACCCTCTCATTGAAACAGTCGAAGATGCCCTCACAAAAGCCGCTTATGCAGCTTACCCACAAGTGCCTGCTGAGGAGCTGAAAATGGTGGTTACTCCTGCTACACAGGGGAAATTTGGCCATTACCAGTGTAATAGCGCGATGCGCCTTGCCAAGGGGCTAAAAAAAGCTCCGCGTGAGATCTCTCAAGCTATTGTAGATCAGCTGGAGCGCGCTCTTTTTGAAGAGGTTGAGATTGCAGGCCCCGGTTTCATTAATCTTACATTAAGACCACAGGTGCTCTCAGCTCTTGTCAACGAGGTGGTGCGTGATGGGCGCCTTGGGGTTCAGCGTCCGGCTAAGCCTAAACGGATCATCGTCGAGTTCTCCTCTCCCAATATTGCCAAAGAAATGCATGTAGGCCACTTGCGCTCCACAATTATTGGGGATGCCTTAGCACGTTTATTCGAATTTTTAGGGCATGATGTGGTCCGTCTGAACCATGTTGGTGATTGGGGAACGGCTTTTGGGATGTTGATCGTCTATATGCAAGAAGAAGTTCCTGAAGTGCTTGAAGGGACTGTCGAGACCGATCTGCCAATGTTGATGCAATGGTATCGAAGTTCAAAGGAGCGATTTGATAGCGATGAAGCGTTTAAAGGGCGTGCCCGCCAGGCGGTGGTCGCTCTGCAGGGAGGCGATCCCTTTGCGTTGAAGGCGTGGGAGATGATCTGCCAGATCTCGCGGACAGCTTTCCAGGAAGTCTACGACCTACTAGATATCAAGCTCGAAGAGCGAGGTGAATCGTTTTACAACCCCATGTTATCTGAAATTGTTAGAGATTTAGAAGATAAGGGGCTCGTTGAGGTTTCTGAGGGGGCAAAATGTGTGTTCCACGAGGGACTACGCATTCCCTTGATGGTCCAAAAATCTGACGGAGGCTACAACTACGATACAACAGATATGGCTGCTATGCTCCATCGGATAGACGATGAGCGAGCAGAACGGATTATCATTCTCACTGACGCTGGCCAAAACCTCCATTTTGACTTGATTCGTAGAACAGCTGAAAAAGCGGGGTATCTCGATCCGAAAAAAGTGCGCTTTGATCACGTCCCATTTGGTGTTGTGCTTGGAGAGGATGGAAAAAAGTTCAAAACGCGTTCTGGAGAGGTGGTAAGGCTGATCGATTTGCTGACAACAGCTATTAAGGAAGCTAAGGCGCTTCTTAAAGAGCGTGAATACGATATGTCGGAAAAAGAGCTCAACCATCTGGCGCATGTCCTTGGAATTGATGCAGTAAAATATGCCGATCTCTCCTGCAATCGAATTAGCGATTATGTCTTTAGCTACGAAAGAATGCTCCGTTTTGAAGGAAACACCGCAGCTTTTATTCTCTACTCCAATGTCCGAGTCAATGGAATTAAGAGGAAAATTGGGAATATCGACATTAAAAAATTACTTACGACGGAAAAAGTCTCTCTCGAGCACCCTTCCGAAATCGATCTTGGTTTGCATGTACTGCGTTTTGCGGAAACTTTGCAAATGGTTGAAAGCGAACTTCTTCCGAATATTTTAACCGATTATCTCTATACGTTAGCTCAAAAGTTCAATGCATTTTTCCGTGATTGCCGCGTAGAGGGGGTCGCAGAGCAAAATAGTCGCCTCCTTTTATGCGAAGTGGTTGCGCGCACGATGCAGAGAGGATTGCAAATTCTTGGAATTCATACAGTTGAAAGAATGTAACGCTCAATATTCGACAATCCCTTAAAATAGACCTATAGGGGGAGTGTTATGTCTAGTCCATTAAATTCTAAAGACCTTTCAAGTATTCAAGGTGTGGATAACAAAATCCACGAATTCCTCGAACAGGTAGAAAAGGGGAATGCACCAAATCCTAATAAACTGTTACAAATCGAAAAAGAGTTAAAAAGCTTGGTGGATAATCAAAACATTCCCGACTCGGTGAAGGCGAGTTTAAAAACGGCTTTGACCCAAATTGCAAACGATCAGAGTGATCTCTATGGTGCTAAAAGCCAAGTCGACCAGGCACTGGAACAAGGCAAGCTTGAAAACAGATAGTTATCATATTGAAGGGCTTCATTGTGGCCACGAGGTTGCCCTTCTTAAAAAAGTGATCGGAAGCTTAGATGGGGTTGAATCTCTCGAATGCAATCTCGTCCAAGAAAAAATGACAGTGAGCTACGATTCGAGTAAGCTCAATTCTAGTGAGATTCTGGCGCAGGTTCAGGCAACGGGTATGAGGGCAAAGCTTTGGGAAAAGCGGCGCGAGAAAAAAAAGTCTCACGGCCGCCTCATCTTGACCCTCTTAAGCGCTCTTTTTCTAATATTGGGTCTTATTTTCCACCATTATCTATTTTATTTGGGGGCGATTGTGTGCGGCGTGGTGTATGTCGTTCCAAAGGCCTATTTCTCTGTCCGCTCAATTCGTCCCGATATGAATCTTTTGATGATCATCGCGATTCTTGGAGCAATCGGAATTCAAGAGTGGGTGGAAGGAGCAACAGTTGCCTTTCTCTTCTCTTTGGCACTACTACTTGAACAATGGAGCGTAGGCAGGGCGCGCAAGGCTATTTCGGCGTTGATGGATCTCGCTCCAACGCGGGCCCGGGTGGTTAATTCTGATAATGGGGAGCTTAAAGAATTAGAGGTAGAACAAGTTGGAGTGGGGGAGACTCTATTGATTCGCCCTGGCGAGAAAATCCCGATGGATGGTGTGGTCTCTCATGGAATTTCATCGGTCGACCAATCTCCGATTACTGGAGAATCGATCCCTGTTTTAAAAGAGGTTGGTGATGAGTTGTTTGCCGGTACGCTCAATGGCGATGGTGCTCTTGAGTGCAAGGTGACTAAGAGCGCGCAAGAGGGGACGCTCGCGCGGATGATACGCCTGGTAGAAGAGGCGCGCTCAAAACGTTCAGAGAGTGAGCAGTGGGTCGAAACTTTTGCTCGTTACTACACCCCCATTATGCTTAGCTTTGCGCTGCTCGTGATGGTGGTGCCGCCTCTGATCTTTTCAATGGCCTGGTTTGACTGGATTTATCGCGGCCTTGTTCTGCTCGTAATAGCCTGTCCGTGTGCGCTTGTTATTTCAACGCCGGTTAGCATTGTTTCGGGACTGACAGCAGCAGCTAGAAATGGGATTTTGATCAAAGGGGGCATCTATCTAGAAGAGGTGGGGCAGCTACAGGCGCTCGCGTTGGACAAAACGGGGACGCTCACCTATGGACATCCTGAAGTGCAAAAACTGGTCCCACTAAATGAGCATACAATAGAGCAGTTGATGGAGCGAGCAATTGCCCTTGAAAAACCTTCCGAGCACCCTCTTGCGCGCGCGATCTTGAAAAAAGGGGAGGAGATGGGCATCACAGCCAACTCAGCTCAAAATTACCAGGCGATTAGAGGTAAAGGGGCTTTGGCCACGTTTCAGGGGCATCTCTACTGGATAGGGAGCCACCGTTTTATGCATGAGATGAAACAAGAAACCCCTTTTATTCATGAACAGGCCCTTGCCCTTGAAGATGCGGGCCATTCGATTGTCGCAATCGGGACCGACGACCATGTTTGTGGGCTAATTAGTATCGCTGATACCCCCCGCAAGTTGATCCGCGAGACCATAGAAGCGATTCGTGAGACAGGGATCAACGAGGTAGTGATGTTAACGGGCGATAATGAGCCAACGGCACGCGCCCTTGCCACACACGCTGGGGTCGACTACTATCTGGCTGAATTGCTCCCAGAAGAGAAGGTCAGGGCTGTCTTGGCCCTTGTGAAGAAGTGGGGCAAAGTGGGGATGGTTGGAGATGGAGTCAATGATGCCCCTGCTATGGCGGCAGCCACCGTAGGGTTTGCGATGGGAGGGATGGGAACTGATGCGGCAATTGAAACGGCAGATATTGCGTTAATGTCCGATGATCTGACCAAGTTGCCTTGGCTTTTCCATTATTCACGCCGCGTGTTGAGAATTATAAAGCAAAATATCACCTTCGCTTTGGGAGTAAAGGCTCTATTTATTGGGCTGGCTCTGTTGAATATGGCGACACTGTGGATGGCAATTGCAGCCGACACTGGTGCAACCATGCTAGTAATCTTTAACGCTTTGCGCCTTCTTCGTATCAAAACAAAGTACTCTTAGGAGATCGTGCAGCACCCCTGTTTTTCCTTTTCTTGAGGGGGTGGGGGGTGATTGGGCTGTGGACTATTCTTCTCATGTTTTTTTCGATGATCAGTGGAAAATCTGGATGCATCAGAATTGAGTTGGCGTCTGATTTTAAGGCTTTGTTCGTGACATTTGCTTGCTTTTTCATACTCATTAAGAGATTCATATGCGCATCCTAGGTTACTCAAATTAAGGGCTGTCGTGTGGTATACCTCTTGGTCTAGTTGTGGGTTTTCTTGCAGGCACTTTTTGTAGAGTCTTACGATTTCATTCGGATCGCTTACTCCCTTCAATTCTTCGGCAAGTCGATCGGCAATCTCTATAAGCTCTGATGAGGTTGCTAATGCGACTCTAAAATGATGAGCTTCGTTAGAACCTGAGCTATTGCTGCGCGAAATTGGTGCCATGAGGGATCTCTTTTGGTAGGAAGTTAAAAAATCACACTCTTTGAGTGCTTATTTGCAATTTCTTGGACGTAGGTTGGGACGGCATATCCTGCAATACGTGTTCTAAGCTCTTCAATCAGTCGTTTACCCTCTTTTTGGCTCACTTCAAAATGGGCAGCACCTTGAACGCGGTCGAGCTGATGGAGGTAGTAGGAGTGGATGCCGTTGTCTGCGAGCGTCTCGCAAAGCCCTTGTAGGGTCTCAATCGTGTCATTCACCCCTCTAAGCAAGACGGCTTGGTTGAGGACAGGAATGCCACATTTTTGAATCGCCTTTAACGCTTGAAGCACGTCGGTATCAAGCTCGCGTGGATGGTTACAGTGGATCACAAACCATGTTTGCAAGGGGCACTCTTTTAATAGCGCGATCAGTTTGGGAGTGATTCTTTCTGGGATGCCGATTGGAAAACGTGTGTGAAAGCGGAGCCGTTTTAGGTGGGGGATGGAGGATAAATCGTCGATAAGCTCTTTTAGGACTCTGTCGCTCAAGGAGAGGGGGTCTCCACCACTCAAGATCACCTCTCGAAGCGTTGTGTCGCCCTTGATTTGGGAGATCTCTTCTTGGAATCCCTTCTGCTTGGCGTAGTCAAAATTTTGGCGAAAACAGTAGCGGCAATGCATTGCACACGCTTGGGTGGTGACGAGTAAAATGCGCTGTTCATACTTTTTTAAGCTCTTGGGGGCGCAGCGAGAGGGTTGATCCCCTACAGGATCTACCTGATAGAAGGGGCTTTTTTCATTCTCTTTTGCACGTGGAACGAACTGTTTTAGGATCGGGTCCTCAAGGTTCCCTTTCTCAATTTTTTGTGCTAAACGGACAGGAAGATTGAGAGGAAAGTTAACATTTTTAGTCTCAATGAGATCAATTTCTGTAAATGCACAAAGTTGCTCCCAGGAGGTGATGTTTTGACGGAGGATGTTTTGCCAGGTCATACGGACAGCTTTTTCTTTGTGGGCGCTTTTTGGGGTGGAGTGATCGGCTTGATGGGAGCGGTATCGGGTTTTGTTTGGACCCGCTTGATATTTGCGCCAAGCTTTTGGAGTTTGGGGACGAGTCTTTCGTAGCCGCGGTCTAGGAAGGCCATTCCATTGATTGTGCTCTCACCTGTGGCAATAAGAGCTGCCATGACGTAGGCAAAGCCTGCGCGCAGGTCGGGTATTGTGATATCACACCCTTGTAAAGGAGCGCCACCTTTCACGATGATACTATGCTCATAACTTCTCAAGCCGTAACGGCAACATTTACTTCCCAGACACTGTGTGAAAAGATCGATATCCGCGCCCATTTGTTTAAGTGTTTTTGTATAGCCGAATCGGTTTTCATAGACGGTTTCATGGATGACAGAGGTTCCTTTTGCTTGGGTCAGTAAGACGGCGAAGGGTTGCTGCCAATCTGTCATAAACCCGGGGTGGACATCTGTTTCAAGGTGGACACCTCCTTTTAGGGGGCCTTGGTGGAAGAATTCGATTCCATCACTTTTAACGGCAAAGCCACCACCCAGTTCGCGGAGCTTATTTAAAAAGGCGATCATATGGAGATGTTGAGCCCCTTTAACAAAGATGTTTCCTTTTGTTGCGATAGCTGCCATTCCAAATGAAGCGGCTTCGATCCGATCGGACATCACAGTATGTTCAACTTCATACGATGTTGTGGTCCCTTCGATATGAATTGTACGGTCGACATCGAGTGATATAATCGCCCCAAGTTTCTGCAAAAACAAAATCAGGTCGACAATCTCAGGTTCGATCGCGGCGTTTGTTATGACGGTGTTTCCTTTAGCGCGCACGCCGGCTAAGATTGCATTTTCTGTTGCACCAACCGATGGGAAGGGGAGTTGAATATGATTTCCTATGAGTCCGTTGTGGGCATGGGCAAGATAGGCACCCTCTTTTTTCATTTCGCGGAATTCAACTGTGGCGCCAAGTTGTGTCAAAGCGGAAACATGAAAATCGACAGACCTTTTTCCAATCGCATCACCACCAACAGTTGGAATAATAATGTCGTTGTCGGTTCGGCCGAGTAATGCACCTGCCATTAAAATAGGAATGCGATTTGCACCAGAAAAGCGTTGGGGAATGTAGGTCGATTTTAATTCTTTGGTGATGATTTCGATGATCCCTTTCTCACGATCCCATTCCACTTCTGCGCCAATTTCTTTGCACAAATTTACGGTTATCTGCACATCTCCAATATCGGGAACATTATAAAAAATGCATTTCTTGTCGGAAAGAAGCGAAGCGACAAGAAGTTTTGTCATTGCGTTCTTTGCGCCGGCAGCTTTTACCTCTCCCTTAAGTTTCCCATTACCATGCACTTGGAGAATGTCCATTTTCTATCCTTTTAAATGTCAGTATTTTTTGATTTGCGTTGGGGATGATCTATTTTTGCCATAACCGTACAGAACTCGACGCAAAGTTGCAATATTATTTTTCTAAGAATCGGGGAATAAAACAAGCTTAAGTCTTTGAGGTTGATGTTGAAAGTTGTTTGATAATTTATTATAAAGATTGCCTTTAGATAGTTTTATTATAAAAAAGTTTGATAAAATTTTAGTATTCATTTGATAATAGATTCATATGGACTGTACGAAAGAGTGCAGAGCCCCCAGATTATTTTGAAAGGGCAAATAAATTAATCAACTTTACTCTAAACAAATAAGGAGTTTCATATGAAACCGTCTTTAAAAATGTTTTTTGCAGCTTTGTTCGTAATGAGCATGTTCAGCATGGCTAGCTGCAGCCGATGGTCAGATTGCTTTTGCGATCCTTGCTGTCAGCCTAAGTGTGACCCATGTTGTCCACAGCCTTGCGCGCCAAAGTGTGCTCCATGTGCACCTAAGTGTGCTCCATGTGCACCTAAGTGTGATCCTTGCTGCCCAACTCCACGTTGCGAGCCTGGATGCCCTACTTACACACCTAATTGCCAACCAAACTGTGCTCCATGTGCACCTAAGTGTGAGCCATGTGCTCCGAAATGTGCTCCATGCGCTCCGAAGTGCCCACCAAAGTGTGCTCCTCGTTGCTGCCCATAGTTAGAATTTGGAACAGGTAGAAATGTACTCAGGACTTGAGGGGTAACCCTTGAGCCTGAATCACAAGTAGGAGAAAAAGTGAATGGCTAGGAGTCGAAAGTTAAGTGTTCAGGATAAAATGCCTGTTAACGGCCTTGTAATCCGAGGTGAACATTTCTACCAGGTCACTGTTGGGAAAATGTTAGTATCTATTAAAACTTATAGGAGTTTCCTATGACTAAACCCTTACGAACTGCTGTAGCAGCTCTCTTTTTGATGAGCGTATTTTGCTTAGCAAGCTGTAATCGTAACTGGTGCGATTGTTTCTGTTCGCCTTGCGAAGTAAAATGTCCACCGAAGTGTGACCCGTGTACACCGAAATGCGATCCTTGCTGCAAGCCATCGCCACGTTGCGAACCTAGTTGTTCGGCGCCATGTCCAAAACCATGCAAGCCGAATGATAACTCATATGCCCCATGCGGCCAAAGCTATTACCCTTGTGGTAATGGTGGTTGCGAGCAACCCTTCCCTGAGGAGCGTTGCTTTGGAAATATGAGATCTTATCAAACCTGTGATGATTGTGTTGTAGATCTGTGCCAGCGTGCACCAGAATACGCCACAGTTGGATCACCTTATCCTGTTGAGATCAATATTACGGCTCAAAAGGAATGTGCAGATGTCGTTGTCAACCAAACGTTGCCATGTGACTCTGAATTTATTAAGAGTGATCCTCCAGCACAGCCAGATAAAGACAACTCACTTCGCTGGGAATTCCCACACATGAAGTGTGGTGAGACTCAGAGAATCTGTGTTTGGGTACGACCAATGAAAGAAGGTTGCTGCTTAGCTGCTGCAACAGTCTGCGCTTGCCCACAGCTTTGTGCTTACACAAAGTGTGGACAGCCTGTGGTTTGTATCAAGAAGTACGGTCCTGAATGTGCATGCTTGTATTGCCCTGTTTGCTATCAAATTGATGTGTGCAACTCAGGTTCAGCAACAGCTTATGATGTTGTTGTGCAAGATCAAGTGCCTGAAGGTCTTTCTCATTCATCTGGAATGACTTGCCTTAACTATGAGTTAGGCGATCTTTGCCCAGGTGAAAGTCGGTCCTTTAATGTTGACTTCTGCGCGACTAAGCGTGGATGTGTAACGAATGTAGCGACAGTTAGCTATTGCGGTGGTCCTAGATGTTCTGCCGAAGCTAGCACACTTATTAACGAGCCATGTGTTGAAGTAACTAAAACTGGTGCCGATTGGGCTTACATTTGTAAGACAGTTGATTACACTATTACAGTTACTAACCCAGGTGATTTGGTCTTAAGAGATGTGATCGTTGATGACGTTTCTCCAGCCGGAACAATAGTAGTTGATGCTCCTGGAGCAGAAATCTGCTGTAACAGAGCTATCTGGTGCATTCCAGAATTTTGCCCAGGCGAAACAAAGACATTCCACGTGTCTTTACAGTCTCAAGTTACTGGTTGTTTGACCAATAAGGTAACAGTTTCAACAAATTCTGACTGCGGTCAGTGCGTATCTTGCGCGGAAGCCACCACATGCTGGAAAGGCGTTCCTGCAACTCATATGTGTATGGTAGATACTTGTGATCCAATCTGCATCGACGGTGACGATTCAACTATCTACAAAATTTGTGTCTCTAACCGAGGAAGCGCTGAAGATTCAAATGTGAAATTGGTTCTCCACTTCACAAATGAATTGAAGCCTGAATCTGCAAATGGTCCTACAAAAGGAACTGTTTCAGGACAAACTGTTACTTTCGAGCCTATTGATAGACTCGATCCTAAGCAATGCGTTGAGTACTGCGTTCGCGTGAAAGCAGTCTCTGTCGGAGATGCTCGGGCTGAAGCTACCCTATCCTCTGATGGATTAGGTGCTCCGGTAACTGATACTGAAGCTACTCACGTCTACTAATAGTAGGCAGAGGTACTTGAATTTAAGCCGCTGGGTTCGCCCGGCGGCTTTTTTTTATTCTGAGTTTTTGCTACTCTTACCCTGTTATGAAAATTCGTACTGGAATTGGACAAGACAGCCATCGCTTTCTCTCTGAAGATTCAACCAAGCCTTGTATTCTTGGAGGTTTAGTTTTCGAGGATATTCCTGGATTTCGCGCCAATTCAGACGGGGATGTGATCTTTCACACCATCTGCAACGCGATCTCTTCTGTGACAGGGGAGATTATCTTGGGTATTCGGGCTGATGAGCTGCTCGAAAAGGAAGGGATTACCGATAGTAGTGTTTACTTGCAAGAGGCACTTAAAACCTTGGGTAAGCAGCAGATTTCCCATGTAGCACTCACGATCGAGGCATTTCGCCCAAAATTTCTTAAGCGTATTCCCGAACTGAGGGAAAATATTGCGCGCGAAATGAATTTAGACGCGAGTCAGGTGGGCATTACGGCGACCACTGGCGAGGGTTTAACTGACTTTGGCTGTGGCAAGGGTGTCCAGTGCTTCTGCATTATTACGACTGTGGAAAATTAACCTCCACTCTGCTTCCAATTTTCGAGCCTCCTCGTCTTCCGACTGATATTCAAGTGCTAATTCCAGAATTTCAAGCCCTCTACCCACTTCATCTAATGCGACCATTCGCTTTGCAAGGAAAAAATATAACAAGAAGGGTTGGTCTGGGTAATAATCAAAAAGCTCATTAAAGTAATCCTCAAGAGCACCTGTAGTTTTTATGCTGTGGGAGTAAGCAATAGCGATTTCAAGCTCATTTCTTCCGAGCTCTTTTGCCCAATAAAGTGCATCTGGGGAGACATCAGGTGCAACAGTGATTATTGTCTTATAGGCGGCAGGAAATTTTCCTTCTAACGCAAACACGTATGCTACCCCACAATCAACGTATGGAGATGAGCCAGCAAACTTCATGAGTTCAATTCGAGCTTTAGGGCTTTTATTAAGAATCTGATACCCCAAATCAAAATAGGATTGTCCACATATCAGATCTTTAATGATCCCTTTCTCCTCTTGACTAGGAAAGGTCATTCGACCAAGTAAACCCCACAGATGAATTGCTTTAATGCTTCTATTCTTTTCCATAAGAAGGGGCATCATGCTGTAATAGAGTTGCTCCAATTTCTTTTTCGACAGTGAATCATTCGACAGAATAGGTTCAAGCAGCTTCAGCGTGAAAGCGTAGACTTTATCAATTTTATACTCTCTAACAATAAGGGCAATATCGATAATATCTGAGTGACTAAATCCCTCTGGACCATGTAGATTTATGTGTAGGATAGGAAGGCACGCCCGTTCAAATTCAATGGCACTACTTTCTTTGCGATTTTGAAGATTTCTTACTAGAGCTCCAATTAACCCCTTCACGTGCCTTTTTTGGGTATATGTCGCTTTTTCGATATCTAAAGATTTGGAATAGGCTTCAATTTCGTGTTCAGTCTGTGGAATATCAAACCGACTAATACATTTGCCTAAAAGTTCCCAAAAACTATGCGGGCACTCTTTCTCGCTTATTAAGAGAAAAAGACGCTTTATAAATAATGCAGCATTTTCCTTTATTTGAATGTTTTCCTTGTCAAGGCTGTTGGAAAGTTGGATGTAACAATCTAATGCTAACATTCCAAACTTATTGTTCCCTTGCCGAAACCAAGCTAAAACACCCCCTTCAAGGGTATCTCTAAAAATAAGCGATCTTTTATCTGAACTATTTGGGAGTCGGATTAGATCTTTTGGGTCCATTTGAACAGTTCGTCCTTCTGCTCTTGTGAGCGCCTGGAGCAAATGTCCAAGCCACCATCCATGTAGGAGATCCCCTTTGATCAACGTTGTTTTATATGCTGTATAGAGAGTCAAAGCCTCTCCTAACTCTCCACAGTAGATGGCTTGCATGACCGACGCAATGACTTGAGACGACTCTTTCCTAAAATTATGCTCTACATATTCGCCACTCATTATTCGATTTAGGTGAAAACTATCGTCTTTGACTTGCTTTGTGTGAATGCACCCAAACTTCCAAAAGGTTTGAAATTTTTCTGCAGGTGAGGCTCGAGGACTCAATGATGCGAATGCTCTTTTTACCCGGAAATATTCATTTTTCCATGAAAAGCTTGGTGGAATAGCCACGATCGTTGGTAAAACGTATTTTTTCTGAAATCGCCTTCTCCATAGGGAGTTATCGGATGCACTGAATAAAAAGAAGTGACAAACTTGAGAAATACGGAGTAAATCCGAATCCTCTAGTTCCACAAAAATATGGTTAACGTACAGCTCTTGAGGGAGAGAAGAACATAAATCTGCAGAAGGTACGGCTGCCATAGGCCAAGAAGGCTATCCAATTCGGATATTTAACTAAAGGTTTTTTGCCAGTCCTTTTATAGCTTAGACCCTGATTGCTACCTAAACCTCGTCTAGGAATCGTTTGCTTAAGATTGCTGAAAACAATCCGAGGCGCTTACAAAAATATCTCGTTTTCATATAGTTACTGTGAAAAAATTTTGCAGCCACAACAGCAAAAGTCATCACTTCCGCATTTTCCATTTTCGCTTGAATGTCGTCTTGTACGCCAAGGATTTTCAGCAGTTCAGTACTAACCACTTAAACTACAGTTGCATAAAGATCCATACTATCCTCCATTTTGATTTGGTAGAGCACTATAACAACAAGTTTAGGTGGCAATCAGGGTCTAGGATTCTAAAACTAGTCTTCTTGGAGCTTACTGAAGTCGACAAGCTCTTCGCAAAGGTCTCTAACCTCCTGCATGAGAGCAAGTCGGTTTGTGCGGATATCTATCTCATCTGCAATGACTTTGGCGGAATCAAAAAGGGTATTAACCGGAGCTTGAAGCTCGGCTAGTAGGGAAAAGGCGGCCTCGTAGTGGCGCTCTGCGTATTTCTCATAAAACGCTTTTTTGAGGCGCGTAAGCGTTTGAAAAAGCACCTCTTCACTCTTGTCTTGGAAGAGTTTAGGATTTGTTTCAGGGAAACGGGTATCGCTTTTTTGGCTCAAGAGGATCTTTTTGGCCCGCGTATGCATTTGAAGGATGGCGACAAAGGTGTCGCGCTTTTTTTGTCTAAAATTGTGGAGGGCGTGGATTTTTTGTTTTAAGTCGTAGCAATCGCTTAGTCCTTGCGCAAGAACGGCTTCAACCTCATCCTTATCGTATCCCTCGTCGACGAGCATCGTACGGAAACGGCTGGTTAAAAAGTCTTCGATCTCTTGGAGGATTTTTTTATCGCCTTTGGAGAAAAGGGTAAACGCTTGCTCAAAGACTTTATCTAGAGGAAGATGGAGTTTTTGCTCGATGAGGATTTTGAGGAGGCCGATTCCTTGCCTACGGAGTGCATAGGGGTCGCTCGACGAGGTGGGTTTGAGCCCAACGGCAAAACAGCTGAGTAGGTTATCGATTTTATCTGCGAGGCTAAGTAAAATACCGCTAGGAGACTTTGGGAGGGGGGCTTTTTCGCCGCGTGGCATCCAATGTTCATCAATCGCAGAGGCGACCTCCTCGGGCTCTTTTTGTTTGCGAGCATAAATAGCTCCGACGTGACCTTGTAATTCAGGGAATTCTCCGACGAGCAGGGAGGCGAGATCGGATTTGCAAATCTCGGCTGCTCGCTTTAGATTTTTAGCGTCGCAGATGGGGAGCAATTCGTGCAGCATCGCAGCTATTTGTCCGATTCGACCCACTTTTTCCCACACACTTCCAAGCTCTTTTTGGAAGGTCATTTTTTTCAGCTGGGTGTTGAAATCTTCAAAAGAGGTTTTTAAATCCTCTTCGTAGAGGAAGACGCCGTCGGCCAGGCGTGGGGAGAGTGCTTTTTTATTTCCAGCGCGGATCAGATCTGTTGGCTTGTTGTTACAGACGATCAAAAAGTGGGGAATCAGCTCACCATTGCCATTTCCTAAAGGGAAGTACTTTTGATGCTCCACCATTTCGGAGATTAACACCTCTTTGGGAGCCTCTAAGAATTTAGGGTTAAAGGTTGCTGCTGTGACAAAGGGCCATTCGACCAGATGGAGCACTTCGGCAAGTACGCGCTCTTTTGCAAGGGCTTTTCCACCGAGCTCCGCTTCGTACTTTTCAATCTGCTTACAAATGGAATCTTTCCGTTCTTGAATCGATGCCATGACGTGATGGGAGCGGAGTGTCTCAAGATAGGCTCTTGCATGAGGAACTGTGAATTTCTCGGGATCGAGCTGGCGGTGGCCGTATGAAAAATTTCCAGATAGGATACCTGCAACAGCAAAAGGGATCACTTCTTCACCATAAATGGCCACAATCCAACGTAAAGGCCTGGCGTACTCGATGTCGAGATCACCCCAGCGCATTTTTTTGGGAAATTCGGCTTTTAGGATCATTGTAGGGAGGGTTTCGGCTAAAAGGGCGCGTGTTGAGACACCTTTCTTTTCTAGGGTGGCAAAGAGGTAGTCCTGATCTTTGATGGTGCGTATTTCGAGCTCTGGGATCTCTTTAACCTGCTTGAGCGAATCGACGGTTAATCCAAGCGCGTGGAAAAAACCACTCCCTGCTTTTGTAGGCATTCCATCCTCGTCAAATGCGGAGCGTAATGTGGGCCCTTTGCGTTCAATGGATTTAGGGTGTGTTCCGCCGGCAAGTCTCGTCACGATAACAGCAAGGCGGCGTGGCGTTCCATAGACCGCTATCTCTTCAAAGGCAAGCGCATTCTCTTTAAGAAAATGGGCGATCTGATTTTCTAGATTCTTGACACCGATGGCCACAAAGGTTGCCGGAAGCTCTTCAGAACCGATCTCAAGGAGGAAATCCTCTCTCTCATCTGGGTTACAAACGGTTGAGGGAGCCGGAACTTTTGGTTGGGCAGTCTCTTTTTTGGCTTTAAGAAGGGGGTAGTCTTGCTCTTCGCGACTCTTTAAATAGCTTTCTGCAAGCATCTTAGCTAGCGCTCGAATTCTTCCGATATACCCTGTTCGTTCGGTTACTGAGATCATGCCGCGCGCATCAAGGATGTTAAAGGCGTGCGATGCTTTCATCACAAAATCGTAGGCGGGTATGGGTAAGTGATTGCTTACCAATCGTTTTGCTTCGGTTTCAAAATCTTCGAAATGGCGGTGCCACATTGCAGTATTGGCTTCGGTGAAATTGTAATGGCTCCATTCCCACTCATTCCGCTTATAAAGGTCTCCGTAGGAGATTTCATCGTTCCATTTGAGATCAAAAAACGAATCAACGCCTTGAATATAGAGGGCTAAACGCTCCAGGCCATAGGTTAGCTCTCCACTCACAGGTCTGACAGGGACGCCGCCCACTGCCTGGAAATAGGTGAACTGAGAGACCTCCATCCCATCGGCCCACACCTCCCAACCAAGTCCCCACGCTCCAATTGTTGGGTTTTCCCAGTCGTCGTGGACAAAGCGTATGTCGTGTTTGCTCAAATCGAGGCCAATTGCCTCAAGCGATTGTAGATAGAGATCTTGAATATCTGCCGGCGACGGTTTTAAAATCACCTGCATCTGATGATACGACTGGACGCGGTTAGGATTTTCTCCATACCGTCCATCTTGTGGCCTGCGCGAAGGCTCGACATAGACCGCAGAATAGGGTTCTGGCCCTAGACAGCGCAGAAAAGTCGCAGGGTTAAACGTGCCCGCACCCACCTCCAGGTCGTAACCTTGATGGATTAAACACCCTTTGCTCGCCCAAAATTGGGTAAGCCTTGAAATCATCTCTTGAAAGTTTATCATCGGGTGGTAACTATATAAAAATGTGGTAACATGAGCAATCAGAAAAAAAAGAAGCACGCGTCGTTTGAAGGGATTGAGGAGAAGCTGCTCCCTCCTGATGAGGGGATAGAGCCGCTCCCGCTTTCTGTGATTTTGCCTGTTTACAACTGCTCCGAGGCAATTGATGCGACCCTTCAAAGCGTTGAAAAGCAAAATTACGCCCCTCTTGAACTAATTGTTGTAGACGCTGGTTCCACCGATCGCACCCTTGAAATTGTCAATAGTTACGCCTCCTTGATCACGCGGATCTATACCGTTGCAGATTTCAATCTTCCCGATATGCTTAACCGAGGTATTTCGCTTGCGACAGGTCAGTACCTCACCTTTCTTTTTCCCGGAACCACCTATCTCACAGACACGACCTACCACTATTTCTCCAAATGCGCCTCAGAAAACACCTTCCCAGATTTGATCCATTGCGGCAGCATCCAAAGGGAAGTACAGCGCGAGCCACACACGATTCAACTTCCTTTTGATGAGAAGGTTCTAAAGAGTGGGCGCCACCCAGCTACTCTTCCGGCCTGTTGGTTTCACAGCGATCTGTTTGAGCGGATGGGGAAGTTTAACCCCGATCTCACACTGCGCCCCGGGTTTGAATTTTTTTGTCGCATTACCCACGAACAAGGGATACGCACCGTTGCAATCGACCGGATTTTAGTCGATTTTGATTATGGGCGCTTTTCCTATGGTAAAGTGCTCCGCTTCGCAACAGAGACGTGGCAGACGATCTCGGCCCAATACGGTTCTCGAAAAGCACTTATTTGGTTTTTAAGTATTAACCATATCGATATGGTGAAATGGCTTTGGCACCACTTTAAATCGCTTGTTTTCAAGAAGTAATCGAAATTAAATTTTTATCTATCTGATCTGTTTTTTTATTTGTTAGAAAGTGATTTGAGTTCAAGAATGTTATTGAAATCTTAATAATGTTTCTTTAACATGGATCCAAAAAAGGGCGCAAAACTATGGCAGCAGCTATTCCTCCTAGACCTACGGTTTGGACTCCAGAGCTTCTCTTAAAAAATTATGAGCATGAACCAGAAGAGGCTAAAGATGTGAAAGAGCGTTACGCTGCAGTATTTGCCGCTGCTAATCACGATTTGGCTTGGAGTGTTTATATGTGGATGCGTTTGCATCCAGGGCAACCTCTACCTGAAGAATTTGGTGTCCAGCAACCAATGGTTCAACAGGTCGAGATCCAACGAGCTGTAAATCAGCAGCCTGCAATTCATAGGCCTGAGATTCAGGGGCCTGAGATTGGCAACTGGCCTGTACGCGAACGGTTTTTGGTTTTCAATCCTTTAAGTCAGTTTTGGACTTGGCGTGCTATCAAGGAAGATCCGAAACGGGTGTTCAGTCTCGGTGTGATGTATGTGTGTGGAATGGGAGGCTACATGCTTGCTCTTCCCTTTAGAGTCGCAATGCTTGCCAAGGAAATTTTCCATCTGCCGCTCGCTGTATTTCAAAATCTGTGCCACAAAGGGGGGCGAAATTTCTTTGGTAAAACGAAGGTGCGTGTTGTTTGCCTAACGGGCGCTTCTTTGAAGGTTTTTTCCGGTATCGCTGGGATTATCTGTCCACTGCTTGCTTATTGGATGGATGATAAAATCCAAGGGGGGAGCCGGACTTTGCGTGAGAATACGCGCCTTAGGGGGTACTACTTTGATAGAGGGGCGATTAGGGAAGGACCAATTTTTCAGCAGATTTTTGTAGAGAATATTCAAGGGGTACTAAATACGAATGCGTCAAACCCTGCTCCTCTAAGTTTTCTCCCAAGGCTGCAGCTTCAATTTCTAGCCCCCCATCTTAGGAGTGGTGTGGGGATGTTAAGGTGGTATTTTAATCCCCAGGCAATGGAGACATTGGCTGCTGGGACGCCAGAGACAATGTTACGGGTGGCTCTACTTGGTTTTTTGTATTCTTATAGGGAGTCACTTCAAAGCAATTCTCGAAGTCTTTTTTTAAGGGTGGGGGCTCCTGATGGAGTAGGGAATGGTGAAAATTGGGATCAACTCATTCAGCGGGGAGCTCGTCCTATTGAGTTAGTCGACATGTTGATATTAAAGGTTGTATTTGAGTTTTCAGTTGGAAATGAATTTGAAGCGACTTCTTTTTATGCAGGAGCGCACGAGCAGCTTACAGAGCAACTTCAACAGATTAATTTGGATGCTCACTTTAATGCTCTCTATCATGATTTCAGTATTTGGGCTAATTTATGCATCCTGAGAGAGAATGAACTATTGGGATCTGTCATAACAGCCTCAGAATTAATGTCTTACGAGTTTCCTCCTGTTGTACATCCTCCTCAAGTTCGGCAACTGAATCTTGCACCTCCTGCTCCGGGGGCTCCCATTCCTGAGGTTCCCGATACAGAGGGGAATCAAATCAGAATGCAGAAGAAAAGAGATATGTTGGAGGAAAATTTTCTTATTTCCTACTTTCGCACGGGTATCGATATTTTAAGATGGTATTTTAATTCGGAGAGCTTGGCTAGTTGTTCTCCAGATACAATGAAGCAAGTGGCATTTATCGGGTTCTTATATTCTTTTAAGGCAAGGATTCAAGATAAAAAAAATGGGCTGTTCTTAGATGAGATGGGAGGGTATATCAGTCGATATATTCCGAACCAAAATTATGGAAATCATCAAAAAAATTATAAGGCTATTTGGGCAACCCTCACCAATCAATCTCAGGGTGGAATTGCTCCATCAGATTTGATCGACCTATTGATTTTGCGCGCTGTTCAAGATTCTCCCGACAATGATTTTGTGGATGATAGTAGGCGGACGTACTTGGTCAATAGGCTTAAGGAGTTTAAGTCTAATGACAACAATCCAACTCTTTATGAGCAACTCTACATCGCAATGAATTGTATGAATATCGCGCTTATTGAGAGTGAAGATCATGAGCTTTTAAGAGTTGTTATTACCGCATCAGGACTTGCCGATGATCCAGAAGGTGTTACTCATCCAACAGAGGATCCTTTGCCAGTACCAGAGCCAGAAGCTGGCGCAGCCCCTCCAGCAGGCGAGTAATCAGATTTTGGCTTGAGGTTCTTGCATAATATTCGTGCGCCCTATAGCCTATACTAAATTAATAGGTTGATTTAAGTGAGTATTGCAAACTACCTCACATTTTTTCGAATCTTCATCACGCCGATTTTCATGTTCCTCTATTTGGAATATGAGCTTTTGGGCATTAGTATTGTCCTTCTCCCGTATCTCCTCCTAATATTTCTTGTGTTTTCCGAATTATCTGACGCTTTCGACGGCTTTTTAGCACGTAAATTCCATCAGGTGACCGATCTCGGGAAGCTCCTTGACCCCATGGCCGACAGTATTTACCGCATCTCGGTCTTTTTAACATTTACTCAGCCCCCCGTTAACCTTCCGCTCCTTCTCGTCTTTATCTTCCTCTACCGCGACTCGGTGATCAGCACGCTCAGAACGATCTGTGCGCTAAGAGGTTTTGCTTTGGCAGCGCGTGCAACAGGTAAAATTAAAGCTGTTATCCAGGCAGGATGTGCCTTTCTTGTCGTGATTATGCTTATTCCTTTCTCTGTTGGGGCGATTTCTCAAGCGACTTTACGCTCCACGTCGATAATTGCCGTCGCAGTCGCAGCTCTCTATGCTCTCTATTCGGGAATTGAGTACATCTGGGCAAACCGGGAATTCGTGATTCGCCTTCTGACCGATAAGGGTAGTAAAGAGTGAAGTACGAGATCATCGGTATCGGCGGCCCTATTCTCGATCAACTGTTAAAGGTTTCTGATACCTATTTGGAGGCTGTGCCGGGTGAAAAAGGGGGGATGGAGCCAATCTCCTATGACCAGCTTCAAGAGATCGTAGGTAAAAGTGGCGCCGAATCGATTATTGTTCCGGGCGGCAGTGCTCGCAACACACTGCACGGTCTTTCGCGCTTTGGTGAGAAGTGCGCACTTGTTGGAATGGTTGGAACCGATGCGCGCGGCGATACGTATCGAAAATTATTGGAAGAGCAGGGAATTCACCCTCTTTTGCTCGAAAGTGAAACGCCTACAGCTATTGTTCTCTCTTTGGTAACGCCTGATGGGGAGCGGACGATGCGCACCTTTCAGGGGGCGACTGTTGAAATTCGTGGTCATCATCTAGAAAGGCACATTTTTGAGGGGGCTAAACTCGTCCATTTGGAAGGGTATACCCTATTTAACGAGGATTTAGCTGAGAGTGCGATGCGACTGGCCCAAGATGTTGGGGCTAAGGTCTCTTTTGATCTTGCCAGCTTTGAAATCGTAGAGGCTTTTCGAGAGCATATTCTTTATTTACTCGATCGTTATGTCGATTTGGTCTTTTGTAATGAAGAAGAGGCGCACGCTTTGCTCGGTTTAAAAGAAGAGGCTGCATGCGATAAGCTTGCGGAAATTTGTGAGGTGGGGCTTGTGTTGATGGGCTCCAGCGGGTGCTGGGTCCGAAAAGGGGAACACAAATGTCACTGTCCAGCTTATCCGGTTCAACCACTCGATACGACAGGGGCAGGAGATCTCTTTGCAAGCGGCTTTTTGCACGGCTATATGCGCCATTATCCGGTCGATATTTGTGCCCATTATGGGGCGATTGCCGGTCGGGCTGTTGTGCAGGTGATGGGGCCAGTCATTCCACACGACGCCTGGGAAAGGATCTATCAAAAGCTCAAACGCGCGCTTTAGCATTATAAATTTTTAGATACTCTTCGGCAGGCCTGTCCCAGCTGTGATCAACCTCCATCCCTGATTCGATCAACGCATTCCACTTAGGTGTATTCCATAGCGGCAGTGCCCTCTCAAGCGTCTCGCAGATCGCTTCTGTCGTGGGTGGCCCAAAAGAGAAGCCGTTCACTCCATCAAAAACCGTATCGACAAGCCCTCCTGTCGCACGCACAAGTGGCACATTGCCGTAGTGCATTGCAATCATCTGCGTCAATCCGCACGGTTCAAACAGAGAGGGGACTAAAAAGAGGTCGCCACCACCAAAGACAAGGTGAGAAAGCTTTTCATTATAGGTCAACTCCAGGTGAACATGGGGAGAGTCTGTATGTTCGACCTTTAATGCCTCAAATTCTTTATGAGTTTTTTCATCGAGAGCCGATCCTAATAGAATAAATTGTCCACCTAACTCTAATGTTTTTAAGAGTGCAGCCTTAATTAATTCGGGTCCTTTTTGGGGAACAAGCCGCGTTATCGCCACCACAAGAGGGCGCGCTTCCTCTGCAAGAGAAAGACGTTTGCGCAGCTCTTGCTTGGCAAGTTTTTTGCCTGCCAATTTTTTTAGACTAAAGGGTGCGGGTAGATGGGGATCGGTTGCTGGATTCCAATATTCATAGTCAATGCCGTTGAGTACGCCAGAAAATTTGTTTTGATGCGCCTGCAAAACGGCTTGAAGTGTGCCACCCTGATTTGTGGTTAAAATTTCGTGCGCATAGTTAGGGGAGACGGTTGTCACATGATCGGCGTAGAGGATCCCCCCCTTCATTAAATTGTAAGTGGCACCCTCTTTGATTATATCACTCTTCCAGCCTAGTTGGTCGAGGACACTCTCCTCGCATTCACCCTGATAAGCTAAGTTATGAATCGTAAAAATGCACTGAGCTATCAATTCAGGGTACTGCTCCTTTAATAAAGGGGCAGCCACCGCAGTATGCCAGTCGTGCAAATGGATCACATCAGGGCATCTGCCCGATTTCTGTAAATAGTCAAGTGCTGCACGGCAAAAAAATGTAAAACGGGCCGAATCGTCCTCACACCCATAAATAACCCCACGCTCAAAAAAAGGAGATTCAATCAGCTTCACCGGAATCTCCCGAGGGAGTAAACTTAAGTCCAAAGTATCATACTTAGGGAGGATAACCTCAACCTGATGACCCTTAGCCAAAAGAGCCCTCGATAGCCCCTGCAAAACATCCCCCAAACCCCCAACTTTTGCCACAGGGGCCAGTTCACTTGCCAAATGTACAATCTTCATATTCCCGCAGACTACTAAATCGTTGATAGAAAATCAAAGACTGAAGTAAGATCGTCGCTTCCCTTCTTGGGGTGTAGCCAAGCGGTAAGGCAGCGGTTTTTGGTACCGTGTATCGGAGGTTCGAATCCTTCCACCCCAGTTAAACGCAGTCTTTTTTCGTGTCTTGGGTTTTAGGTGTGGGCGGCGACTGGAGAAAATATTTGA
>JAJFLY010000006.1 GCA_021772455.1 Chlamydiota bacterium | reverse complement strand
CGTCGACAAGAGCTTTTGATCCTCTCAGTAGATCCATGATGATCTGTGTCTTTCTGGCTGCTGACCACCTTTTAATTTTAGGTTCCATCTATCCATTTCTCCTGGTTTTCGGGTTATTATACCCTGTCCAGCTTTAGAAGGAGACCCTATCACAAGAAGAAAGATGAGAAGATAAAAATTGATGCTGTTAACACGAAAAGAAAAGTTATTTCCATATGGTTTCTTTCTGAATCGTGTCGGTATCCACCGATGATCTTTTACTCGTTGATTGGCCTTTTCCTTTATGTAAACAGGTATTTCGAAAAAGATGATCTCTTGGAAAATAAACTTTTGGTTCCTGATGAGAATGACGACCCAAAGGATAGAAAGACATTCCACCACCCCGCGCAATTTCAAGGGGCTGAAAAGGCACTCTTTTTCAAATGGATTGAAGCGACTAAAAGGGTACTTGAGGGGCGTAAGGTAAGTCAAGGTTTGCAGGATGCTCACAGCAATAGCGCTAATCCTGATTATATTAATGATTATGGAGAGATTCATTCAGAAACGATTACAAAAATTCACGATGCTAAGGTTAATTTATTACACCATTTGAGAGCGTTTTGCGCTGAGTGTTGCACGGAGGCAAACATTGACAATCAGCAGGAGAAATATAATACTTGCAATGCCATATTTTCGATCTGTTTGAGCAAAATGTTATGCCTCTGTTTTGAAAAGGAATCTCACAACAGAGTCAACGAGAGCTGGATAATCGAAGAATTATTAGGTGAGATTTCCAAAAAAAATGCTTAATCATGATAGGATACTGATTAATTTTTATCATAAGGAGTCACTATGAGCGATGAGGATCTAAAAGAAGCGTGTGATAAAATGCAGCAAGATTTCTTGAAGGGCATTCTTGAGCTCATAAAAGAGGTTAAAGATAATTCTGTGGGTATTTACACTGATGAGGATGTGGATGAGTTTCGCGATCTCGACATGAAGGAATACATGAAATTCCTTAAAACAGGAGAGGGTAAAGTCCCTAGAATTTTGCGAGAAATGAAAAAATCCTAGTCGGTACAAGTTTAGTGTTTTACGCTAAAATACACGTCTAGGGGCATCAGCGAGGATTTGGAATATTCTTTATTTAAAATTAATTTTTCTTCATAGTTCCCTCTATACTTTACACCAGCTTAAGGAAAAACAATGGGTCCACTATCAGGAAGAATGCAGGGCAGTTGCACAAGTCAGGGTGATCCTGGAGCTGTGTATTACGGAACTTATGAGAATGGATATAGAGAAGATGGTGCGATCGATCACAGCATTCAAGGAAATCGATTGTATGAATCAGCAGACGGTTCAGTAGAGCTTGCTCCTCGGTCGATCGGACATGTGATTGGAGAGCATGTATTAGCCCCGACAGTTGATGTGATAAAGTATTGTGGATCCTCGTTCTTTGGTTTTTTGGGTCGGTGTTTTGAGCAGATAGAAAACTTTCAATTACTTCCTGGAGCAGCAGCTACGACTTTCACGGTCAATGCTACAGAAGAGTTTCCATTAAGTATTATTCAAAATGTGGGTCCTACTTTAGAGAGCGCAGGAGAAGGTCCTCTTCTGCTTAATGCAACAGGGGTGCCAAGAGGTATTAATTTCATTAGCCATCCCTTGCAATTTGAAACTCCTGCTACAAATATTCCAACGGATTCGGCTGCTCTCCTAGATGATAAGAGGCTTCTTTCAATAATCCCTTCTAGGATAGCCCTTATCGATTTAGCAAATATTCCTGAGTTAAGTGTTATTAGGGAGGCTGTACTTCCTTCTGCTGTCAGTTATTATCCGTATCATAACAACACGCGTCTATTTTCTAATATGGGCGCTGGTATGCTCTCAAACAGTTACAATTTTTCGGTTATTGATATTATAGGAGTAACAACTCAGGATCCTGACCTTGTTTCTGAGCCACTTATCTCTAGAGAGTTTTTCCTCCTGCTCCCCTCCTCTCTTGATCGGATATCGTCATATGTTGTCCAAGGCCACATGGCATATGTTGTAATGGAACACTTCATTACGTACGATGCTGTCCTTTATAGCATTAATTTAATTCAACCAGAGAACATATTTCTAGCTGGTTCTATGTCGGTGATTAGAAGTTCTCTCACCGATTGCTTTGTTGTAGATGGAAATAATATGGCATGGGGTGGAACCAATTCAAGTGCTCCTTTAATGACTCCGGAAGTTGTTGAAATTTACGGTTTGCACAGCAATTCCACGCTTCCTGTCTTACGAGGTACAATACATAATCTAAGTAATTTGAAGAGCTTTCGCTTGCATAAGGATTTATTATTTGTGTGTACAGAAACGGAGGTGCGTCTTTACGACATATCCAATGAGCCGAATCACTTAAGTTCCTATGCGATTTCTCTTCCGAAAGGATTGGTTGTCAAGGAAGAACCTGATGGTAAGCTTCTTGCTTGCTTTCTCAGTTCGAGTAAATACTGGATTTTAGACTATACCGTACCTTCAACTCCTAAGGTAGTGACAACGATTTTAGCACCGACTTCGTCTTCGTTCAAACAAGCTGTATTGGGAAAAGATCATATTTTTATGATTGATGGATCGTTACAAGTAAGTTACCTTCGTCCAACCTATGAATTAGTAGGCACTCCTGGAGGAGGGACCGCAGGGTTGCATCGAGTAAATATAACCGCATTAGGAAGCGGGGCAAATGCTAGCACAGCAGTCATATCCATGGTTTTCAATATCAAGCCTGTCATTACCGTATCATCGCTCCCTTCCAGATATGGCGTTCGAGGTGCCCCTCTTGAAATAGCTACAAGTGGAGCGTTTACTCACCTTGGTGGACGCACGCTGACCTTTGAGCTAGTCCCACCTCTGCCAGGGTTTGTTATGGAGCCTGATACGGGTGTTATTACGAACAGCGCCCCAAGTAATTTGGGGCCTGAGACATTACGTGTCAGGGCAAGTGATAGCTTAGGGGCGACGCGGGAAACGACACTTCAGGTGGTCTTTATCCATGGACCGACCCTTAGGCCTGAAATAGAAGCTGATGGAGTGCCCAAAACCTTTGCTCGAATAGGTGAGCGATATGTACAAGATCTTTCAGGTATTTATAATGCTTCGGATGGAAATCCATTAAATTTAGAAGTGCGTGGGCTTCCTATTTCTCATTGGCTAGAGTTTGATAATACCAGTATAAGTGGTACCCCATCTCTAAGTGATACCGAAACTTTGCGATTAACATTTGCGGTGGCTGACGGTGTGACAGGAATTCAGAGATCCATCGGTCTAGTAGTCGATGTCGTAACCAACTTGCCCCCATTTGCAAAAAATCCATCGATATCTATGCGAGCAGTTCTTGATAACGAAGCTGAAAAGCTATTACCTTCCGATCTTGCTCTTGATATTTATGGAGATAAAGCTCAAGAAGCGCGTTATGCCTATTCACTGGCAGATGATATTGATAAGGTTCCGAGCTGGCTCAAGCTAACAGAGGCTGAGCAACGTAAGCTTATTGCAAATCCACGCGCTTGGCTTGATGTTCTGCCGTTTTTTCCTTCTCCCATTATAGTGAGTCTTGTTGTCCGTTCCGGGAGTCTGGAGACAAAAATTAATGTAGAAGTAGATGTACGTGTTGGAAAATGGGGGCCAATTCTCTATTTTGGAGGGTTATTAAGTGGTTTGGCTGTGAGTGGAATAATTTTTGGAATTAGAGCTCCAAAACGTGTGGAAAAAGTAAGAGCTTGCTTCTACAACTGTTTTTGTACAAGCCGCTATCAGCAGCAGACGATTGATGCTTCCAAAGGACAACCTTTTCAAGGCTATTCCATTGTAGATGAAATGGAAGAAGCTCATCTAATTGGAGAAATTGAAATTTTTGATAATAAAGGCAATCTTCTTCCTAAGACAGGGTCCTCCTTTGGTCATGGATATTACCTTGATGAGACGATGACAGTTTTGAAAAATGACTGCATACTTGAAGATACCCCTTACGATGAGGTGATAGTGAAGGTCTATTACCCAGGTGACCCGAATAAAGCGATCTTTCGTGAATTTACCATCACACATGGCGCAGCAAGGGCTCTCGAGCGACCGACGGAGGGCTTTGTTGATCAAGAAAGCCCTAACCCTGTGTTTGGTGTGCAAGAGCCTAGTATTGAATTAGTCCCACAAGGCAACACATCCGAAGGAGCTTCTAGCGAACTGCCGGATTCTTTGGTTTAGACAAGATCACACGCCTGGGGAGGCATCCAGTGGGCGTCTTTCCCCTCCCACTTAACGTTACAGCCGATCGGGTTGGTGAGGGGGGTCGAGATCTGTTTTCCAGATAGATGTTCTTCTAGGGCGTTTTCTAGGGTGTTTTCCGTCATCTTGGATGTGTCTCGAGGGCTATCTACGCCCCGCCCACAATAGATGAGCTTTCTATGCTCATCGAAAACGTAGAAGTGAGGCGTGCGCAAGGCACCATACGCGCGAGCTACATCTTGCGATTCATCATAAAGGTAGGTCCAGGGAAAGTTGTGGGTCTCCATTCGCTCGATCATATGTTCGAATGCATCTTGCTCATATATGTGTTTGCTATTTGAGTTGATTCCTACAAATTGAACCCCTCGAGACTTGAATTTCTCAGCCGTTTGGCGTGTGACCTCGTCGGAATTAATGACGTAGGGGCAGTGATTACAAGTAAAAAATATAACTAGCACTTTTGCGCCTGCAAAACTGGCTAGGGTGTATTTTCCTTTGTCAGTCGCGGGAAGCGAGAAATCGGGCGCTTTTGAGTCGAGAGGGAGGGTGAAGTGCATGAAAAAATCTTTGGTATAAAGTTGTGAGATTCAACCATCTTTTCATCAAAGTATTTTTTGAGCAAGTTGCTTTTTAAACCATTTTCACATATAATTTTTGCTTATAATTTTTCATTGTGTGTACCGAATCGTGAAAGAGAAAATTTTACAAGCTGTCGAGGATGGAGTTGATGCCATTCGTCAATTAACGACTGAAAAGCCTCTATCTTTTATTGAAAAGAGCGCTCAAATGCTTGCGACCTGCTTTGGCGAGAAGAAAAAAGTTTTGATTGCGGGCAATGGGGGGAGTTTGTGCGATGCCTCCCACTTTGCCGAGGAGTTAACAGGTTTTTTTCGAAAAAAGAGGCGGGCGCTTGCGGCTATTGCTTTAAGCGAGCCTGGACATATCACGTGTGTGGGGAACGACTTGGGCTTTGACCATGTATTCTCGCGCGGCATTGAAGCTTATGGTGAAGAGGGAGACATTTTTGTCGGTTTGACAACAAGTGGGAACTCTTCGAATCTTGTGAATGCTTTTAATCAGGCCAAGGCACTGGGGCTAAGGACAATTGCTTTTTTGGGGAAGGGGGGCGGCGCATTAAAAGGTGTTGCCGATTTAGAGCTTTTAATAGAAGGTTTTACGACTTCTGATCGGATTCAGGAGGCGCATATGACTGCTATTCACATCATCATTGAGATGGTGGAGGAGATCCTTTTTTATGGCGCCGAGAAGGAGATGTTAGAAGAAATGTTGAGCCTATGAAAAAAGCGTTAGAGATTCGGATCGTTGATGGGATTCAAAGAGGGGATTGGGGGCTTGTAACCCGCCCTTTAAGCTGGTTCTATACCCGTGCGATTCGCTTGCGCCATTGGCTTTACGATCACAAGTGGCTTACGCAAAAACACGCCCCGCTGCCTGTTGTGAGCATCGGAAATTTAGTTGTGGGCGGTGTTGGGAAAACACAGGTGACTTTGCTTTTAGCAGAAGCATTGCAGGGTGTAGCGGTTCTGTCGAGAGGATATCGAGGAGGGGCTGAAAAAGGCAAAGATCCTGTTGTTGTGTCGATTGAAAGCCATACGGCTAAAGAGTGTGGGGATGAGCCTTGGTTGCTTGCCTCTCGCCTTCCAAAGGCGCACGTGATTGTGCATAGAGATCGCTTGAAAAGCGCTTTGGAAGCCGAGAAGTTAGGAGCACGTGTTGTTCTGCTCGACGATGGAATGCAACACCGTCGCTTGTTTCGTAATATTGAGATCGTTGTACTTGGTGGAAGCGATCCTTTGGGTGGAGAGCAGTTTTTTCCCAGAGGGTTTTTACGTGACGATCCCAAGCGCTTGGCAAGAGCTGATCTTGTTGTTTTTGTCGGTGAGCCCTCAGCGCGGGTTGAGAAAAAGGTGGCTGCGTTAACGCAAGCCCCTTGCGTAGAAACACAAATTTGTGTAACAGAGCTGCGCTTGATTAATGATGAACCTCTCTCTTTATCAAAAGGGAAGAAGGTTGGCCTTTTTTGTGGGATTGGCAATCCGAGGCGTTTTATTGAAAGTATGCAAGCCCTTGGAATAGATGTAGTCGCTACCCACACGCTTCCCGATCATAAGACGGTTGGGGAAAAGGAGTTGAAAAGCTTTGTTACTCGCTGTAAAGAGAGGGGAGCAGAGTATGTGCTCTGTACAGAGAAAGATCGGGTGAAGCTCCCAAGTTTTGCCGCTTCAAGTCTATTGCCAATTGGTTGGGCTAAAGTGGAGTTGAAAATTGTAAAAAACCGAGAAGCTTGGGATAGGATAACAAAAGAAATAACAATACTCGCAGGAATAACACGATGAAGTTATGGAAAAAAATGTTGATCGGCCTGACGTTTGGAACCCTTATAGGGATCTTGCTTGGGCCCAAAGCTGCCTACCTTAAGCCCTTTGGAACGGTGTTTCTAGGCCTTCTCAATATGCTTGTGGTTTTGCTTGTCTTTTCATCAATGACCGTCGGTGTCACCTCCATAAATGACATAAGAAAACTTGGACGTGTTGGCTTTAAGACACTTTTGCTTTATATGGTCACAACAATGATTGCGATTGTATTTGCCCTTATCGCTGCTAAGTTGGTCAATCCAGGCCTCGGCATTGGGCTTAATCACGGCGCTGTCGACTTAACTATCGGTGAGACCCCCGAACTTATCAGCATGTTCATGAATCTCGTCCCTTCGAACCCAATCGGTTCGCTTGCAAATGGGAATATTTTGCAGGTGATCGTTTTTTCGATCTTCCTCGGTTTGGGAATCAATTTTGCAGGAGAAAAGGGGAAGCCCGTTGCCAGAGTTCTTGAATCGCTTAGTGAAGTGATGTTCTCCATGACCGGAATGGTGATGAACCTTGCCCCTTACGGCATTTTTGCCATCATGGCATGGGTAGCTGGGACGTTTGGTGTGGGGATTCTCTTTCCTCTTCTTAAACTTGTTTTAGCTCACTATGTTGTGTGTACGATCCATCTCATCCTTGTATACGGTGGGATTTTACTCTTTGTCGCAAAAGTGCGGATCACCCCTTTCTTTAAAGGGATGACCGACGCGATTACTTTGGCCGCTTCGACAACAAGCAGCTCAGCCTCGCTTCCTGCAACGCTCCACTGCGTTGAGGAAAACCTTGGCGTTTCAAAAAATATTGCCAGCTTCATTTTGCCTCTTGGCTCGACGATTAATATGAATGGAACAGCTATATTTCAAGGGATTGCGGCTGTCTTTATTTCTCAAGCTTATGGGATTGACTTGGGATGGCAAAGCTTACTTGTGATTGTGGTGACCGCTACCCTTTCGGCAGTAGGATGCGCAGGAATTCCTGGTGGAGGGATTGTGACTCTCTCTATTGTCCTTGGCTCGGTCGGTCTTCCCCTTGAAGGGATCGCCATTGTGGCAGGAATTGACCGCTTGCGTGATATTATCGGGACGGTGGTTAATGTACTAGGAGATGGGGTTGTAGCGGTTTTTGTTGCAAAGTCCGAAGGAGAGTTCGATGAAGAGCAATATAATAGCGGTGTCTATATCAGCTATGATCACAAACCAGCCGTTCCTCAGGAGAGCCAGTCATGACAGAAATAGTTGAGATTGTCCTCCCTAAACTTGGCGAGAGTATAGTCGGGGCAACCGTCGTTCAATGGCTCAAGAAAGTTGGAGATGAAGTTGGTGTTGATGAAGCTTTGCTTGAAGTTTCGACAGACAAAGTCAATTCAGAAATTCCCTCCCCCGTTGCCGGCATAGTTAAAGAGATTCTAGTCGACGTCGATGATGAAATTGAAGTGGGTGCCCCTCTTTTGAAAATTGAAGTGGGTGAGGTTGCTCCTTCTGCTCCCTCTCCTGTTACAGCGCGTGCCCAAGTCGAGCCTTGTCCTTTCAAGAGTAAAGGAAAAGAGGAGGTTTTTACCCCCGCCGTATTACGCTTAGCTCAAGTTGAAGGGATTTCATTCGATACACTCCGTTCCATCGATGGAACCGGTGAGGGTGGACGGATCACAAAAAAAGATGTGGAAAATCATTTAGCAAACAAAAGCACTCCTAAAGTTCCTATCTCAGAGCCGGGAGAAGAGGAAGAGCATATCCGTCTCAGTGGTATGCGCAAAATGATTGCAGATAATATGGTCCGCTCGTTTTACGAAGCGCCCCACGCCTCACTTGTTTCTGAGGCAGATGTGACCGATATCATGCACTTAATTGCCCATGAGAAAAAGCGGTTTAAGGAGACACATGGTGTCAAACTTACGATTACAAGCTTTTTAATCCAGGCGATGACAAAAGCTCTTAAGCAGTTTCCCATGCTCAACGCTTCGCTTCAAGATGAGACGATCATCATGAAACGTTCTGTGAATGTGGGAATTGCAGTGAATGTTGAGAAGGGGCTTATGGTTCCTGTCGTCAAAAACTGCCACGAGCGCAATCTTGTCAGCTTGGCCCACTCTGTAGCTGATCTTTCAGGGCGTGCACGCAGCGGTAAACTCTCTCCCGACGAAGTTTCTGGAGGGACCGTTACTCTGACTAACTTCGGCATGACGGGGGCGCTTATCGGTGTTCCGATTATTCGCCACCCAGAAGTTGCTATTATCGGTGCTGGAACAATCCAGAAACGGGTCGTTGTACGCGAGGATGATTCTTTTGCGGTGCGTCAAATGATGTATCTCACTCTCACTTTTGATCATAGGGTTATCGATGGGATCTACGGCTGCCAGTTCTTAGCAGCCTTCAAGAATCACCTAGAATCGATCTCGCTCCACTAATGTATGTCAATCAAGCGTGTGGGCGCTACTTTACCGGATTTTATGAACTTCGCCCTCATCATGATTGTCGAACTAATAGTGTAGCTCTTCTCAAAATGGCTTCCTACTGCACGGTTGTGATTCCAGTTGGAGTTGGGCTTGCCTATAGCCTCTCTTTTTGTTGTCTGCCAGTGCCAGCGCCTCCACCGCTAAGCGCAAAAATGGTTGATGATATAGCTCAAATTCAAGCCCATCTGAAGTGTGCTTCTGCATCACTTTCAAATGGGGAGCGGTGGCGTGCTTCTCAATGTCTACGCAATGCAAAGCGTATCCTTAGACGGTATCCTTTTGATGAGCTTTGTGAAGTTCGAGATCAGTACAATAAGATCAATAATTGGTGGAAAAAATGTCTGTGAGCTACTGCTTAATGTCGAGTAGAAGATGTCCCCAATCAGCTAGGCAGACCCCTGCAGCAGCGTACCAGATAAAGTACTTATACGAGTGGCAGTAATTCATGTTGCGCGATGAGGGGAGCGCCTGATAGATCACGAGCGCGATTCCACCGAGCCACAAAATCCGTGTCAGCGACCCAAATATCAGAGAGTGAGAGATTCCGCGGTGCTTGAAGATACGTGAGTAGAACCGAAAGGGGAGCGACAAAATTCCCCGAATGGAGAGGACCTTAATATTATGAACCAAATCGAGATCGGGATTCATAAAGAGGGTGCAGTAGGTGAATGTGAGGATAAAGGTCATCAAAAGGGGAAAAAAGTGCCTAGTTTAACAGCCCTGGTGTGTTTTATAATTAGACATGTGAATACCCAGGTTTTCCATCAAAAGAGTAAAGATTTTCTGTTTTAATGACATCAAGCCCTGAATCGGCAAAGCTTTGCAAAAGCGAGGCGATCTCTTGGGGCTTTAAGGCTCCGTCTGTTTCAAAGCGGCAACGCCAGTGGTCGACGCAAAATGTATCGGGAATTCCTCCAGGCCATACGCGTCCGCCCCTGTTAGTGATAGCTGAGAGTTTAAGGGAGGGGATACTCGCCTCTTTGATCTTCTTCGCGAGGGTTTCGACAGCGTCATGGGAGTAGAGGTAGACATCGACACCAACAAGCTCACGTTTTGTGGAGGTTACTTTTGAGCCGTGGTGGGCCCATGTTTCTGCTTTAGAGGCACTATATTCAACGGCCTTAAGCGTATCGGGTTTTTGTCCAAGGCGAGCAGCGACAGCCTGAGCAAACTCTTTGGTTCCGACAGGGGTGCCCTTTTTGCAAATATCTTTTGTGTGGATTCCCTCTTCAATCGTTTTGAGCCACGCGTTATGGATGCGGCTTGCCGCCTCGGGCTGATGAATATGGACAAGCATGAGGACAGAGGCAAGAATCAATCCGGTTGGGTTGGCGCCATTTTGTCCAGCGAGGCGGGGGGCAGAACCGTGAATCGCTTCAAACATGGCTCCCTTCTCGCCAATATTAGCTGTTCCGACAAGTCCCACTGAACCTGTGATTTGCGCAGCCACATCTGAGACGATGTCGCCATAGAGGTTGGGCATGACGATCACATCAAAATTTTCCGGCGTGTCGGCGAGTTTTGCCGCACCGATGTCGATAATCCAATGTTCATTTTCAATATCGGGGTACTCTTCGGCGATCTCATCAAAGACCCGGTGAAAGAGTCCATCGCTCATCTTAAGGATATTATCTTTTGTGAAGGCGGTCACTTTTTTTCTGCCATACCGTCTTGCATACTCGAAAGCGTAGCGCACGATCCGTTCACTTGCCGGCTGACTGATCAATTTCAGTGCTTGGCTGACGTCAGGTGTTTGGCGATATTCAATCCCTACGTAGAGATCTTCTTCGTTTTCTCGCACGATTACCACATCCATATTCGGGTGCTTGGTCTCGATAAAAGGGGAGTACGAGACGCAAGGGCGAATGTTGGCGTAGAGGCCAAGCTTGGTGCGTACGGTGACATTGAGGCTGCGATACCCCCCCCCCTGAGGGGTTGTGATCGGCGCTTTTAAAAAGACACCGGTTCTAAGGAGAGAATCCCAGGCATTTTCTTCCATTCCAGCAGGGTTTCCTGCGAGATAGACCTTTTCCCCAATCTCGATTTTTTCGATTTCAAGCTCTGCGCCAGCTTCCTCTAGAATATGGAGGGTAGCGTCCATGATTTCGGGACCAATTCCGTCCCCTTCAGCAACTGTAATAGGATGTTTTTTAGTCATAATGGGCTCATTCTAGAAGATTTTTTCAATGACTTCAAGGGGCATTGGAGCTACAATTGCGTTTGTTATGTTAAAAGAACTATTAGCCAAACAAAAGCAAGCGCTTGAGACGTTTTATTCTGAGCTGGAACTGCAGCCATGTGAGCAGGTTGTAGAAGCCGTATTGGCGTGCGCTGGTGTCGTCTTTTTTACGGGCATTGGGAAAAGCGGGTTTATCGCACAAAAAATCGCGGCAACAATGTTGTCGACGGGGACGCAAACCGCATTTCTCCCTCCAATCGATGCATTGCACGGCGATCTGGGTATGGTTTCGAACCGCGACCTGGTTATCATTCTCAGTAAAAGCGGCGAGACCGATGAGCTACTGCAGCTTCTCTCTTTTATTCGTAATCGCGGCGCTCTGCTAATCGGCGTGACCTCAAATCGAAATAGCCGCCTTGCAAAACAGAGCGATCTTTCAGCTGTTCTCCCTTGTGCAACCGAACTATGTCCTTTCGATCTGGCTCCCACGATTTCAACTGAGGTTCAACTTCTTTTTGGCGATGTGCTCGCAGTTGCTGTGATGCAATCAAAGGGATTTACCCTCGATCAATATGCAGCCAATCATCCTGGTGGACGGATCGGCCGTCGCGTCTCTGTAAAGGTGCGCGAAATGATGCTCGATCAAGAAAGGATGCCTACGTGCACCGTCGAAGAACGGCTAGAAGAAGTTTTGGTCGATTTTACGAACAAACGGTGTGGGTGTTTAGTTGTGGTCGATGAGCAAAAACAGCTCAAAGGGATTTTTACCGATGGTGATTTGCGCCGTGCCCTTCAAGAAAAAGGGGAAAAAGTCCTTCAAGAGAAAGTGGGTGATTTGATGACCCCTTCACCCAAATCGATCGATGTCGAGGCCCTCGCATGGGATGCCATGAAACTCATGGAGTCCGATGAGCACCATCCGATTATGGTGCTTCCTGTTGTCGATCGGAGTCAGGTTGTGGGTGTCATCAAGATGCATGATCTGATTCAAGCAGGAGTTTGACGCTGTTTTCGGTGAAATAGGGGAGGAAAAGATCGCATCCCCCAGTCTGGTATACCGATTCATTCATAAATCTTTTCTGTAGCACAGCGACCTTCTCTTCGATCGGTTTTTTTAACCAAATTCCGACTCCATACATATCCTTTTCTTCGACATACTTGAGCATCGAAATACTTTTTTTGGGGATCCGAAATAATGGTTTCCCATCCTTTACAAAGAGAAAATATTCACCATCATATTCAAGCGAATGCGGTTTTATTTCTAGCCTCTGTAGACGACGGAAGGGGAGCCATCCGATTGCGATGAGAATGAGTCCGGATAAGAAGATCGGAAGACCCCAAAATTTTAAGTAAGTTAAGGGGAGCAGCGTTCCCCCTAAAAGAATTGCGATCGCGCCTGCCGCTGCAATCCATCCACCTTTTTTAAGTGTGCCCTCTTTCAGGCTGGGCTTGATAGCGCTACGGATGGTGAGTTTTTCTCGCGTCGATTGATCATCCATGCAAAAATTAGGTTCCATAGTAAATATGTGAGGACTCGAAAAGCTGACGGGGGTGTTGTGAAACCGGCGACGACAACTTCATCCCCTTTGCCTGCCCAAATCCATTGAAGGCGGGCGATATTAAAGGCAAATAGTCCCTCGTCAAGCTGTTGATCATAAAGGGCAGGATCTGCACTTGGTGTCTGATGTGCCCATTCATGGATCACATAGTGATGCCACCCTTGTAAAAGCTGCTCCCGTTGGCTTGTATTTTCCTCTTCAAGAAGATAGGTCTCGCGTACATATTGCTCACTTGGAAAGAGGCCAGGGGGAGCTGTCTGAGGGCTTGCGTACAGAAAATAGCCGTACCCAACAACCAGAAGAGGCAAAATCCAAACAGCTGCTTTAGCCCCCTCGATATGAAAGAGGAGAAGTAGACTGATTACAAGCGAGAAAAAGATCCAGGCAAGGGCAAAAGAAGGTGTTTTTCCAAATTCGTGTGTCCAGGAGGTGCCCGTTTTCTTCGGGGAGCCTTTCGTAAGAGCCTCTTGCTCTGCTTGAGGCAATTTTTGAAAAAGTGCTTCACGCTCCATCACCATCTCGTAGAGAGCCTTTTGCGATTTACTCGAGACAACTTCCATCACATATGGCTTCATCAACAACCAAGAAAGGAAGGAGAAGGCGAAGATCAAGTGGATGATAATAAGGACTTTTTTCTTTCGAGACATGATAGCAACTTTGGGCTATACTCTAGCCCCTATGAGATTAATACGAAAACTTTTTCTTTTAGTCGCTCTACTTTTGCTGGGGTGGGGTGGGTTTTATTATTACAACCAAATCACCGATGGATTTAGCCTCCACCAGATTAGCTCTTCTCTTCCCCCCTATCCTCAATTTGAAGTGCCACTGGAAGAAGATCAAAAAAGAGAGATGCAAAATTTTCTTTCACAGCCATTTCGTTATTTAGGAAAAGGGGCGCAGTTTTATGCTTTTGAGAGTGCAGATGGGAAATACGTATTAAAATTCCTCAAACACAAACATTTAAGGCCTTTCACGCGGCTTAATTCAGTCCCCTTACCTCGCAAGCTTAGGGAAATATGTGATGCAAAAATCGAGCGTCGAAAAAAACGTGTGGAAAACCTCTTTGCGAGCTGCAAGCTCGCTTATGAGGAGATTTGCGAAGAGACAGGTCTTCTCTATATTCATCTCAATCGCACCCCCTCTTTAGAGTCAAAGGTTGTATTGATCGATAAAATTGGACGCAAACACCGTATTGACCTTGATCAGCATGAATTTATGGTTCAAATGCGCGCGATTTCTGTAAAAGAAGCTTTTGCAGCTGTTACTTCGAATGAGCAAGTGCACGAGTTGATCGAACAGTTAATAGATGTTGTAAGCAAGCGTTGTGAGAAGGGGATCGCCGACCGCGACCGTGCGTTTGTGCAAAACGTCGCATTTTGTATCTCTGAGCCTCGCGCTCTTTTTATTGACACGGGGCAATTTTACAAAGAAACCGAGATGTGTACAGAGGGCGAACTGAAAAAGCGTTTGGGAGGCCTGCGCCATTGGACTGAATGCAATTTCCCCGAATTTGTTCCAGTCGTTGAAAATTATTTAGACTGAGTTATCTATAAAAAGATGTTTGAATTTGTCCCAGTCGTATAAATATTCAGGCATAAAATCTTGACCATTTGGCCATGCGAGATTACCGCATTCGTTGAGGGCTACTTTATTGAAATACTCTAGTTCTTCTAACTCTTTCATCCAGCCCCTGTAATTAATTTTGCTGAAATCAATTGTTTGGATTTTTCCATCTCGAAAGTGAAGTTCAAGCAAGAAGTCCGCTTTGAATTTAAATTCTTCAATTACTATTTTGGTGAAATCTTCCATATAATCGTACTGTGTTTGAACGCGCTACAGTCAGGCTATTTTTTGGGTTTACGTTTGCTTTTATGTGGAGCTGCAGCTTCTTCCTCTTCGTCATCATCATCATCATCTCCAAAGGAAGGGATCGTGAGTTCTCCTTCTAAGCCGAGTTGAGAAGAGAGTTTACGTAGCGAAGCAAACTTTTCCGATAAGGCTTCGAGTTGATTTTCAGCATCCGAGCGTCCTGCTCCACGCAAGTGGGCTAGAAATTCTTCTTCTGAATCGAAATTTTCGGAAAATGTGATCGCATTTGCCGTTTGGATATCGGGTTGGTGGAGAAAACGGCGTACAGATGTGGGCACCTGAGTGAAGATATCGTTGGTAATCTGAGTCTCTACTTCGATTTTCACAACTTGTTTTGGTGGCCGTCCACGCTTGGGGCGGGGATTAAGCGCTTCGTTGGAATAGTAGGTCTCAGCCTTTTTAATGAGTTGAGTACGCCCTTGCTGAACCTCTTTGGGGACTTTGGCATCAAAAAGCTTCATTTTCAATTGCTCGATGATATGGACAGGAAGCTCTAAATCTTCTTCAAAAACAAAGGTAAAGTTGTTGTTGCGGAGCCATTCAATGATTCTAACGCGTGAACGCTCTTGGTAAAACTGTTGCCACTTTTCAAGCTCTGTCTCATGGTCATAAATAAACTCTAAAAACTGCTCCCGAGCTTCTTTTCCTCCAATGATATCAAGAAGCTTCTCCTTCGTGTCGATGTCGTAAACCTTTTCGTTTACAAAGCCTTCCATAATTTTTTTTGTTTCATAGAAGGTGAGCTTTGGAATAGTACAATAGCGCTCGGGGTTCGTATCGAGTTCTTTTTGGAGTGCTATTAGATCGCCCTCTTCCTTGTCTAGATCGACAAAGATGATAAATCCTTCTACACGATCGAGTAAGAAGTCTCTCTCATCGTTGGATTTTGAAAAAGCGTCCATTAAACGAAGGGCGCGGAGGATTAGGGGATTTTGGGGTGTGGGTATTTTACTCATATGGGGGACTAGTATAGGAGATTGTTTTTTTAACCTCAACTCGATTTGCAGGCCCCTCCATGATTATGGTTTGCCAATCTGAAGTAAAGGAAATATTGAGCTTTTCACCCGATTTCACTTCCATACTAATTGGGGAGGGGAGCCCGAACTGCTTGGCCAACGCAAGTGCTGAGGCGACAGCTCCCGTTCCACAAGCGAGTGTTTCAGCTTCCACTCCTCGTTCGTAGGTGCGCATCTGTAACGATATCGGATCTACAACATTAACATTTACCCCTTCCGGAAAAAGGGAATGATAACGAATGGATGGGCCAAGCTGTGTCAAATCGATTTCATCGACAGATTCAACAAATAAAACAGCGTGTGGGACGCCGGTGTTTAGGTGGTGCAAGTGATAGGGAGGGATACTGAGATTCCAACGGAAATCTTGAGGAGGGGGGAGCTTGACGCAAATTTGATCCCCGTTTGCCCATGCGATATGTGTGCCTGCAAGTGTTTCGATTTCGTACCGTTCTTGATGGATATTTTGTTCTATTAAATTTTTGACAAAACAGCGTAGCCCATTTCCACACATTTCAGCTTCGCTTCCATCGCGGTTGAAGATACGCATCCGAAAGACATCTTCCCCAAAAATAACCCCATCGATTGCATGCTCTTCACAAAGGATCGCGACATTCTCAGGGGAGATAGGTTCATCGGTTATGGCAAATGTATTTCCGGCTCCCGAGTAAAGGGAGTATCTCATTTTAGATCGTCAAATGAGGTAACAATTTTGTCGAGGAGCCCGAATTCCAACGCTTCTTGAGCCGTTAACCACGTATCGCGATCTAAAGCTTTTGCAATCTCTTCTCTTTTTTTACCAGTGTGCTTTGTGTAGAGATCGATAAGTTGGTTTTTGGTTTTGATGATTTCCTCTGCATGGATATTCAAATCAGTTGCTTGCCCTTGAACTGGGCCGGAAATCGAAGGTTGGTGAATCATGATGCGCGCATGTTCTGTGGCAAAGCGTTTCTTCGGGCTTGCACACAGACTTAATACAGAACCCATCGATGCTGCAAGTCCTGTTACAAGAGTTGTCACAGGAGAGGTGATCATTTTCACTTGATCCCAAACCGCAAATCCAGAATCGACTGAGCCACCGGGGCTGTTAATGATGAAAGTAATCGGCTTTCCTGGATCTGTGAGTTCCAGATACCAAATTTTCCGAATAGCGTCGTGCGCGCTATTATTGTCTACTTGGTCCGCAAAGAAAATGCGGCGCGACTCTAAAATAGTGCTATCAATTTTATCATTAAGGGATTTGAAATCGTTTTTTTCGTTAGTCACTGATTACCTCCTAGTACCTAGCTTATTATAATCTCCGGATAGAGCGGATATTGGTCAAGTAATGATTGTACACGCGTGCGTGCCTCTTCGATAATTTTTGGGTCGGTGATTCCTCGTGCCTTGCTGAGCTGTCCTGTACTTTTCACCGTTTCAGGTTTGGTGTGCTTCAAAACTTTGGTGAGAATCAAAGCGATCTCTTTCATCTCTTTTTTGCCCATGCCCAAGGTTGTGAGTGCAGGGGTTCCTAGGCGGAGACCCGATGTGTACCACGCGCCGTTCTGGTCAAAAGGAATCATATTGCGGTTAACAGTGAGTCCGGCTTGGCGAAGGGCGGTCTCTGCAATTCGCCCTGTGATTCCAAACATTGTGAGGTCGATCAAAACAAGATGGTTGTCTGTCCCTCCGGTCACCAATTTAAGTCCTTGATGGATGAATTCTTCGGCAAGGGCGTGGGAATTCTCGACGATTTGATGGGCGTAATTTCTGAAGTCGGTAGTGTGCGCTTCGCGAAAAGCGATCGCCTTTGCAGCCATAACGTGTGGAAGAGGCCCTCCTAAAACATGGGGGCACCCTTTATTGACACTTTGAGAGAGAGACTCTTCACATAAAACCAGTCCTCCGCGTGGTCCACGTAAGGTTTTATGAGTAGTTGTTGTCAAAATATGGGCAAATTTTGTTGGATTGGTCTCTCCTTGGAAAACTTTTCCCGCGACAAGACCGGCAAAATGGGCCATATCGACCATAAAGACAGCGCCAACCTCATCTGCAATTTCACGCATTTTAGCGAAATTGATGTGGCGAGGGTAGGCAGAGTATCCAGCCAGCAAGATCAGAGGTTTGATCTTTCGCGCTTGTTTGGCAATGGTGTCGTAATTGAGGAGCCCTGTCTTGGGGTCGATGTCATAGGTGTGGGCGCGCATCATTTTAGCAGAGACGTTTTGCCGAAATCCATGGGTTAAGTGGCCGCCAGAGCTTAAGGAAAGGCCCATAAAAGACTGGTTACATAAGAGCTGGCGCAACTCTTCGAACTCTTCAGGTGAAAGCTCATCGGGATTTTTCTTTCTGAGCTTTTCCATGAAAGGGTTTTGGATCCGCTCTGTCAAGATGGCCCAAAAAGCGACCAAATTTGCGTCTGCTCCTGAATGAGGTTGGACGTAGGCGTGGTCGACCTCAAATAAATCCTGCGCTAGGGTAGCAGCTTCTGCTTCAACGGCATCAACGTTTTCGCATCCAGCATAAAACCTATGGTATGGGTAACCTTCACTGTATTTATCTGTTAGGAGATTTCCCATCGCCAGTTGAACAGAAAGGGAGGAGTAATTTTCTGAGGCGATCAGCTTCAGGTAGGTGCGCTGATCCACAAGTTCTTTAAGGATGAGATCTGCGATTGAAGGCGAAACGGTCTGGAGATGGTCAAGAGCTGCCAGGTAGGCGATCACATCAGAGCGCTTCTCTTTGCTTTTGCTGAGGTAGGAATCAAGTAGATTTTGCATAGCTGGGGATTATTGTTGCCTTAAGGCAAAAAGTCAATCTTGTTTCGGGAATTTGGGGTTAACTCTGATTGAGGCTCCCGGGTAGAGAGGGTGGCTTTCGCCAAGCTCAAAAGTTTGATCGTTGATCAAAACCTTGAAAGAACCAGTTGAAAAGGGCTCATCGGTTTCAAAAACCCACTCGCTTGGTTGCTCGTGCTTCAGTTCAACACCCTTCTCCCAACTCAAGTCGGGGAGACCCTCTCCTCTTAAGTAGAGCTCGCTTGGAAAATCGGAGTCAACCTGGATGACGACACGCGTTTTCTTCTGTTTTCTTTTTGCCATATCACAAAATATAAATTTTAAATTGAAATTTGACAACGATAACATTCCTTTTTTGTTGATAATTATGGGGGTAAAAGTTAAGATCTTGGATCAATTCTTAATTTTTGGGATCACATATGGACGAGTCTTTTCAGACAATTCTTAGCATTCAAGAGCTTGATATTAATATGATTCGCCTGATGCGCGTTAAAAAAGAGCGGCAAAAGGAACTCACTAAGATTCATCAGCTGAAAGAGGACATTCAGACTCAAGTAACTGATAAAGAGTCTGAAATCACTAATGTGAAAAAAGAAATTCGCATGGGTGAAACGCAGATCAAAGAGATTCAAGAGAAAGTTGCGAAGTTTGAAGCTCAGCAGGTAGCAGTGAAAAAGATGGATGAGTTCAATGCGTTGACTCAAGAAATGACTGCGGCCGGCCGTGAACGTAGCGCTGTTGAGCACCGTCTTAGCGATCTTATGGATAAGCTTGCAGCTGAAGAAGATTTTCTTGTGACTCTTAAAGAAAACCTCCAGTCCACTGAGGAAAATAGCGAACTCATCGAAAAAGAGATCCACGAGAGCATTGCAAAGATCAATGAAGAGGGACGTTCGATTTTAGAGAAACGCGAGGGTATGAAGGGTGGAGTTCCAGAAGAGCTTTTTCAGATCTATGAGCGTCTACTGAAAAACAAGCGTGATCGCGTTGTTGTTCCGATTGAAAACCGCACATGCAGTGGCTGTCATATTCTTCTTACCCCTCAGCATGAGAATTTGGTTCGTAAAGGAGATCGATTGGTTTTCTGCGAACATTGTTCGCGCGTCCTCTTCTGGCAGGAAGCTGAGGCTGCAGAAGTAGAGGGTGAAGAAGCTCCACGTCGTCGCCGTCGTCGTGCGACAACTGCTAACACTTAAGTTTTTGGGAGAGAGAGGCAATCGCTGCTCTCACTTTGTGAGAGGGGAGGAAAGTCTGGACTTTGCAGGAGAGGATACCAGCGAAACGCTGGGGGCCGTAAGGCTACGGAAAGTGCAACAGAAAATATTCCGCTGGATTTATCCAGACAGGCTGAAAATCTCGGCTTTGAGAGTCGAGCGCACTTGAGGAGACTCAAGGCGTTGTAAACCCTATCCGAAGCAAGACGAAAGAGGGATACGTGCTCCGCCACCCTTTTCAATGAGTCGCTTGAGAGCTTTGGTGACAAAGTTCCTAGAGGAATGATTGCCCTTCATTTCTATGAAGACAGAATCCGGCTTATCCTCTCTCCCACTTTTTTTTCAGAGATTCTTAAGAAAAACTCAGAGCGCGTTTCTGGATCAGAATCAAAACGCCCCTTTAGCACATGTGTTTCCATCTCACTCGTCTGGTCTTCCACGCCGCGCGCAAGCACGCAAAGGTGTTTCATGCAAATCGCAACAGCCACATCTTCGGTTTGCAGCTCTTGACTTAAGCTTTCGGCTATTTGCTGGGTCATTCTTTCCTGGAGCTGAGGCTGTTTTGCATAGAAACGGGCAAGCTGATGGATTTTAGAAAGACCAAGCACCCCTTTCGAAGGGAGGTAGGCGATATGTGCTACCCCGATCATCGGAACCAAGTGGTGCTCACAAAAACTTACAAGCGAGATATTTTTGACGAGAACAACTTCATTGTTCACGTTCTCTTCGAGAAGGGAGATTGCTGGGTAGGTATCGGGATTAAGTCCGCTAAAGACCTCATCAACATACATTTCCGCAACCCGCTCAGGGGTTTTTTCAAGATCGAGCTCTAAGATTTCAAGAATTTTTCCGACATGAAAGGCGATCTGCTCCTTCTTGTCGGTGGTCATGCCCGGCTCATTAAATAGTTGTCCAAGTTTCCATCAAAGAAATGGATTCCATCGGATTCAAAAGCGATGATCTTTGTCGCAAAGTGGTTGATCAACCCTCGGTCGTGGCTGACGACAAGCGCGGTACCTTTATACTCCTCAAGCCCCCAGCCCAAGGCTGAAACAGCTTCTAGATCGAGGTGTCCATTGGGCTCATCGAGAACGATGAAGTTGTGGTCCTCAAGCATCATCCCGGCTAAAATTAAGCGAGCGGTTTCTCCTCCTGAGAGTGTTGCCACGTTTTTAAAGGCATCATCACCTCCAAAGAGCATCTTTCCAAGAGCGCTACGCAGGTCTTGATCGTAGAGCCCCGCTTTTCTCGCGCGCAACCAATCGAAGCAGTTGTCTTTGTCTTCTTTGGAAATAATCTCAGAGTGGTCTTGAGGAAAATAACTTGTGATCACTTGATGGCCACCCTCGATTGCTCCTGAATCAGGGGCGAGAGCTCCAACGACCATCTTTAACAGCGTCGTCTTACCACGCCCATTGTTTCCGATCACTCCGATTTTGTCTCCCCGGTGAATCTCAAAGGAGAGGTCTTTGATGATCTGAAGATCGTCATAGCTTTTAGAGACCTTGTCAAGCTTACATACGATTTTTCCAGAAGGCTTTTCTGTCGGAATAAAGCGAATGTAGGGGCGTTGAATATTCGATTTTTTCAACTCTTGAGGCTGCAGGCGCTCGATTTCTCGCAAGCGTGACTGCACCTGCGATGCTCGTGTTCCCGCGCTAAATTTCGCAACGAATTCCTTCAACTGGGAGATCTTTTTCTCTTTAGAGCGCGCTTCTGATTCACCCTTTTCATGCACAGAGGTTTTTGTAACGAGCATCTGGTCGTAGTTGCCAGGATAGACAATAACCGTATCATAGTCGATATCCGCGATGTGTGTTGTGACCGAGTTGAGGAAGTGGCGGTCGTGGCTAACAACAATCAATGTGCCTGTGTAGTTGTGAAAGAATTCTTCCAACCATCCGATCGAATCGAGATCGAGGTGGTTTGTCGGCTCATCGAGTAGCAGAGCTTGAGGATTTCCAAAAAGAGCCTGACAAAGAAGAGCGCGGAACTGCATATCTGTCGGCAGTGTACTCATTTTCTGGCCATGAAGCTCTGCTGGAATTCCTGCCCCAACAAGCAGCTCTTCAGCATTGGCATCCGCCATGTAACCATCTTCATGAGCGATGATCTCTTCAAGATCGCCCAGTTGCATACCGATCTCATCGGTAATTTCCAATTCGTAGAGGCGATCGCGCTCCTTCAGTGCATCCCAAAGGCGGCTATTACCCATGATCACAACGTCAAGGACGATCATGTCGCGGAACGCTTCGATATTTTGCTTCAACATCCCCACCCGCTCAGGGAGGGAGATGGCACCGCTATTAGGCTCGATCATTCCCATAATGATGCGCAGCAGTGTCGATTTTCCGGCGCCATTGGGGCCTGTTAGGCCGTAGCGGTTTCCAGGGTTAAAGGTGACCGAAACCTCGCTAAAGAGGGCTTGGCTTCCAAAGCTTTTTGAAATATTGTCTAGCGTAATACTCATGCTGAATACTATAACAAAGAATGTGTGTACTTTCAAGCATGTTATGGCACATAATCTTAGTGCTTCCTTGCAAAATTAATCGCCCCCTCCTTCCCATTCCAACTCACGTTGCGAGGTCCAAGCATTACTATTTTCCGTACTGGAGGATTCCGATTCGGCCATAAGTCCATGATCAGGAGGCAGGGGAGGTCCCTCGCGGTATTGTTCCATTCCGGAATGAGAGAGCATATCCCTACGAAGCGCATCATCATTCTTTACAAGAAAGAAGAGACTTTTAACGACATCCAAAATCCTGTTCTCTTCCACTGCTTTTATGGTTTCGAACATCTCGAGAAGAGGACGGTTAACTTGGTGTAGTTGAGTTCCTTGAATGTCAAAAAAACGGATGGATATTTGATCCATATTTTCAGACACAAGGGTGATTGTCCTATCATTAACCCCATCGTTGAGCCGGGAATAGTCTCGCGATAAAGGGGTACTTGCTACGGGCGCCATGCATTCTCCTGTTTTTTGTATTTTATTTTTTAAAAAGGTTACTTGAAGCGACCGGTATTAGTCAAAAAAGTATTTGTTTTTTTTATAGCTATCCCCCCGATTAGGAAGGTTCAGGTTGAGCTAAGATTTCTCTAATCGTGTTCTCATCGTCCATGATGAGGACAACCCTGCGAAAAAGATCAGGAATCCTATTCTCTCTGAGTGCGGGCAGGATATCGGGGTTGTTTGTTAGTGAACGCCAGCCAAAACACAATAATTTCCCATGGTCATCAAAAAAACGGAAAAAGAAATGATCTATATCATCGCGAATCGAGAGCGTCAATGTGCGATCGATTATCCCATTATTATGGAGGGAATATGAGTAGGATAAATTAGGTTCAACAGTTACAGACATGATCGATATTCCTCTTTCTCGGATAAAAAAGGTGTCAAGTTACTGTGTGTCTGATTCATTGTCAACGCGTTTAAGCTGTACGATGTAAGCGTTATTGCTCTTAACTGCTTCGGGTCCGCACGAGGTAATATCCTCGTCGTTGCACAAAAACCATTCGCCCAAGCTATCACCTTGGCGGCTATTTTTTAGATAGGTGATGTAGTGCCCAGATTCTAGACTATTTCCATTAATGTGATGGATGTGCCCAACTATTTCATAGTTTACAGTGCTCCCATCTTCCAGTGGAAATGTGATTTCCTGGGTCTGTGGAAAAACGACTTGGGTTTGGTTTTTTTGGCCTGCATTATCGAATCTTTTTAGATGTAAGAAGAGATAATCTGGTTGCGACTGAAGAGATCTCTTTTCCTGCCACTCTTTGTCGTCATCCTCCATATCTACAAGCTTGAAATATTCATTCACAACCCCTTGAAGCTTTTTTTGCTCTAATGGAAGGGTGAGATGGTTTGTTTGTTCAGGATTGTCTGTCTTGGTGTCATTTTGGGTGATCTGTGTATTGACACTTAGTGGATTCCAGTCTAGACGGTCGAATAGCATAAGGAGTAGTTCATGCACATCGTGTTGTGCGTTGAGCCCTCCTTCGAGCTGACTCTTTTTTCGATGCTTGAAAATTTTACGGCGCAGTAGTTTGAGATTCTCTTCACTAGGTTCTTTGAAAACATCCTCTAAACGGGCAATTACACGATCCTGACTTGATGTTTCAAATGAGGTACGCATTTCGGGCATATTAAAAAGCAGTTGCAAGATGGCATTGATGTAACAGCTATTGCCTATATTCTTGAGAGAGGGAGGGCCATTTTGAATCTCAGGTGGCTTTTCGGTGTCATCAGAAGATTCAGTTCCATTTGCTTCTGGAGATTTTTCAGCAGAAGCGAGCGTGGAACCAGAGCGTGAAATAGGGCAGATCTTTAACTGAAACCCTAGATTATGGAGTTCTTGTTCCAGTTGGATGAGCTCGAGTTTTGCCAAAGTGCTTTCCGATACCGACTTGAATTTCGCTAAGGTGTCGTAGATTTTTTCACTATCAAGACCCTTTAAGGTAAACTTCTTTTTGCTTGAGGCTAAAAATTTGCCCGTTAAACGCCCTCTGTTATCTAAAAATTTGGCTTTTAAAAGGGCTTGGAAAGCTTTTTCATTTTCTTTCTTAGAGCCAAGCTTGAGGTGCTCGGGAGAGAGGCTGGAGGGGGCTTGGGATTCATAGTAGAGCGATTGCTTCTCATTTTCCAAATAGGAGTAGACAAAGACGAGTTCTTGGTCGTAAAAAAGCTTACAAAAGCTCTCCTTTCCCATCTCTTTGAGTTGTTCCTGTACTTTCAAGCGCCACGTCTCTTTACTATCTGTTTCCACTCCTTTTTCGAACATGTTCTCAATAAAGTTTTTTGCTTGTTTCATTAGAAGAGCGCTTCTAAATTCCTTGGCGGCATTGCGAATTTGTGAGCACGCTTCTCGGGTAGGTTGCCCAAACTTTTCCTTAATGTGGTGTAGGTAGGCCTTTCCATCATGGAAATGGACGACATCAAATGGTTCGATATTATCAGGGCAGATCTGGTCAAAAACAAGGTGATTTTTCATTTCTAAATATTTACGACTATATACCTCTTCGGTCTCGGTGACAGTATTGCGATATAGGGACTCGTATTCTTCAAGTAGATTGATTAGGCCATCGTGTCTCTCAAAATTATGAGGTAGCATGGGATTGATTACAAAGCGCTCGCTGGATTTTTTGATAAAGATGGGCCGCTTTTTTGTTAGAGCTTTCCAGATGGTATCGCGATCTGCTTTTCCGACAACTTTTCCAAGTGTAGTCTTTGTGCATGTCCCTTTTTTAAGAAGCTCGTTAATCGCATCTTTATGAGATTGGATACATTTTTCTTTGAGGATTTCGCCGGCCAACTTGGGTTGATGAACCTTCCCTGATGCCAATATAAAAAAAACTTCTGCATTGATCAAACGGGTATTGAGTCCTCGCTGCCCTTTCTTAATTCCGAGCCTCTTTTTAAGCACATTAATCGTAAACCTTCCCGTATTTTTATTTCCCGCCCATGGAAGAGGGAGATAGGTTTTATCGTCTTTGCCAATAAGAGTTTTTCTTAGCATTCTTTTGAAATCTTCCTGGACAAGAGCTAGGTAATCGACGTTTAGCTGGTACCAATTCCCTCTGATTTTGCAGTAACAGCCCTCTTCTTCAACACGAACTTCACCTTCCAAAAAGTTGATAAGAGGAAATTCTATTTTTGGTCCTCCTTGGGGTTTGAATCTTAGTTTGCACCCCTTCAACACCTCAGCAAAGTCTTCTTCCTTGTCAAAGCTCTCTTTGTGGTGTGCTTCAAGAAGATGGAGGACCTCTTCAAGGGTTGGGGGTTTAGGAGGCAGCTCGCAGAAGTTCTTTCCTTTCCCTAGTTGTAGAGAGAAGCTTTCAGCAAATAAGTATTCATCTAAATTTTTGTATAGAAGGCGCACTGTTTGAAGGGAGTCTGTTTCATAGGCGTGGAAAATGCTTGTAAGCAGCTTATAATCCAGAGAAGCTGTTTCTCCCCGAAAAAGTTGCATAAAGTGTAGGAATTCGAATCCGGGGTCGGGAGTTTCGAGCTCATTATTTTCTGAATAGGTATCCTCATCGTGCATATATTTTGAAAAAAGCGTGAGAATATATGGATAGGCTTCAAGAGGTAGCCGTTGTTCGATTCTTAGTAAGCCTGTGCTAACTTTTATCGAAGGTGGTGTGGGTTGAAAGCACTCTAGTCTGGAAAGTGAGGAACCGGGTTTAGACTCACAGTGAAAATTTTCGACCAAATAGTATAAGGTAGCCGTTTTGTAGAGCTCGATCCCAGTAGGGTTAACAAGGGTTTCTTTTGCGGTTGTTTGGAGGATGCAACGGCGGACAATCTGCAGAACTCTACTCGGATGCAAAATGCGCTCAGCAACAGTGACAGGAAAGCTGTAGTTGATGCATGGGCGTACGACATTAAAGGCTTGGCCTGAGGTGAGAGCAATACATTCTCTTGGTTTATTACGGTGAAAAAAGAGGATATAATCTGCATGCGATTTTTTGGGGAGCCCGGTTATTCCTCCTAGAACATGCGCAATTGCTGTCTCGGTCTCATGAGCCTGACAGTAGGCTGAAACAGAGTATCGCGTTTGATCTAGTGGATATTCGATCCTGTTAAATGGGATCTTCGCTTGTTGGTTGTAAATTTCAATGACTTTTTCAACAAGTTTTTCGAGTCGAATCTTTTCGCTTTTTTTGTTGGTTAGATCGACAAATTTCCGTGTACGACCAATGCTAAGCCACTGAATGCTGAGTTTTTGTACAGCTTGTGGTGCGGGAGCATCAATCGAACTGGAGGTCGAGGAGCTAGAAGAGCTAGAAGAGCTGGACATGTTTTTTCCCTGATAAAAAAAGGAAGATCATGATAACGAAAAGACTATTTTAAAGTTAGTGTAAAGGCGCGTTGGGGATGATGAGTTTTAGAAAATCTTCGCATGGTATGTATGCAATATTTCCCTCAACCAATTTGGTCGTGCCGCGATAGAGAAGAAGCGGTTTACATTCTGGATAATTTTCAACAAAATGTTTTAGTCCTCCAGGGCGTGCTCAAACGGTTTCTAGACGAGTGAAGGGTTGCAAATACACGAGAAACTGTAGGCCAAAATTGTGCAGATTACTTTAAGTAAAAATCCGCGCTCTGTCCTTACTTTCAAAATCTCGTTTAAACAAAAGAGCTAGAAATCGAAAGAGGGGATGCCAGCATGTCCAGGGGATTTTGTGAAGATGACGGTTGAGTCGACTGTTGCTTAAGATCGCTGGAAACAATCCGAGGCTATACTGCTCCCCATTAAGAACATAAAATTGCTAAGAGAGATGGATTTTTTACAATTCTAACTGAAAAAAGGAAGACTAGAAGCTGAGACCAACTCCACCCTCACCGAGGAGGCGGGCGCTACTTGCGCTGTCAAAACTCGCTTCTAAGTTAAGAAAGAGATTGAGGCGGCCAAAGTTTTGTGTCCCACGTACGCCGGAAAGGAAAGCTGCGACATTTCGAGGGCCGGGCTGGTCAAAGTCGATCGGTTGATCTAAGAGCGTACTATCTATGTGATTCCCCCCCAATTGGAATCTTCCAAAGACCCCAATGTAAGGCTCGATACTCCAGCAGCATGTGCCGCATGTATTGGAGTAGGGGAGAGCTGCTTCTAAACGGGTGGTGAGTAGATCGATCTGGCGGTCTTTTACTGAGAAATTGTCTTCATGATAACTTCCTGGGAAAAATCCAGCATAGCGGAGCGAAAAGCTCATAACAGGCTGGATGCAGAGAGAAAATTGACGGGCTAAGGTGATTTCAGGTGAGAGGAAGAGGCCATCGATGTTGGAGCGGGCAATTTCGACACCTCCATTAGCTAAGTTATTCATCACAAAGCGGTCGTTATCCCAGTCGATGTAGCCGCCTGCAAAGGCAAGGCCAATGTAGGTGTTGCAGAAACAGGTTTCGTAGGTTAAACCACCTATATAGCTATTGATAAATGCTTTTTGGGTGTGCTGGTCAACTTCTGCCTCGCCGTAAGTTGTGCCAACGAAGATGCCAGCTGTTCCTTGACAAAGGGGCATGTTGTAACCAACTAGAGCGCCGCCATGCCAGTTGTCGTAGCCAATGTGGTTGTGGGCGCAGCTCCGTTTGCGGTAACTCCCAATCCCTTCGACCCAAAAACCGCGGTTACACGGTGTGCTGCACGCGAGGCGACGATGGTAGATGTTATTTAGGATCGTGTCTGACAGGTCGGCAATGACATCGGGTTGAAGGGTGAGACCGGTCGGGTCAATGACGTTCACGGTGTTACCCACAACTGCAAAGGGGGCATCGATGTTTAGGTTGTTATAGCCCATACTTCCAACGGTCTGAGTGAGAGCAAGATTCAATCCTCTTTCAACATTGAGATCGAGGGGGTCAAGTATGAGCTGAATGGTCCCTTCTAAGTTGGAGCCTCGAAGAAGAGTGAGTGTGGGAGTGGCACCTAGTAGGTTAAGGACATTAGATTGCGTTGATCGAATTGTTCCCGAGTTGATAATCTGGACATCTGCACCCAGCATGTAAAAAATTCCATGAGAACCACTTCCTGTAGTTGAGACAAGACCGCTGTTGGTAATCACAACATCTATTGCTGTGTTGCTAAGAATTCCGTAGGAGTCTGGTCCTGTTGTCGAGATATAACCCCTATTTATGATGGAGAGATCATCGGCAATCAGGTTGACCATACCTACTCCATCGCTCCCAGTAGTTGTAATGGTGCCGGCATTCAACATGACAGTATCATCGCCGTTAATATTAGTCATTCCCCAACCAGAATTTCCAGTAGTCCTGATTTGACCGCTGTTCATTATAAAGCCATTATTCCCATTGGTATTGAACATCCCAATACCAGATTGTCCTGTAGTCAAGATGGTACCAAAGTTCAAAAGAGTGGAATTCACATTAGACATGTTGAAAAGTCCACGGGAAGCAAAATCTACAGTTGAAAGCAGCCCACGATTAACGGCCGTTTGATTCGCGGCATTCAAGGTGATTCCTGAAACAACGCCGATAGCTGGAATGGCCAGTACTCCTCCCTCTTCAATGAGTGCATTGTTGCCAACACCACTCACTGCAATAGGGGTGGTAGAGGTTACACCATCGGGGATCGTAATCCAATATCCATAGGATGCAATCGAAAGGGTAAGGGCTGTGATTAGGGAAGCTAGTCGCATTACTGATTAATAAAGGAAGCAAGAAAATATTTCAAGCGCGGGGATGCGCTTTGTCGTAGACCTCCTTTTTGAGCTTAGGCGAGACGTGGGTGTAGATTGTGGTCGTAGCCAATGAGGTATGGCCAAGGAGTAGTTGAATAGTTTTCAAATCCATCCCATTCTCGAGCCAGTGGGTGGCGATGGTGTGGCGAATGGTGTGTGGGGTAATGTTATCAGCAAGTCCACTTTGTTTTAAATATTTATCAAATTTTCGGTCGACCGAACGGGTCGTAAGGCGAGTCGCGAGTCTATTGAGAAAAATCGCTTTAGGGTCGCAATTTTTAGGCCGCTCGGCATGCTCGAGGTACGAGGTGATCCAGTCGGCAGCATTTTTGGTGATGGGGATAACGCGCTCTTTTTTTCCTTTTCCTTTCAGGTGGACAAGGAGGGCTTGGGGGTCGAGATCGGAGCGGTTAAGGGCAACAAGTTCACTGACGCGGAGTCCTGAGCTGTAGAAAAGTTCCATAATACATCTGTCGCGAAACCCAAGGTAGTTGGTTGTATCGGGTTGTTCGAAGAGTCGTTGAACGTTGTCGTAGGAGAGGGAAACAGGAATCCGTTTGTCGAGCTTAGGGCTTTCAAGCTCTTCGGCGGGACTCGCCTCGAGCAGTTTTTGGCGGACGCAATATTTGAAGAAGGTGCGTAGTGAAGAGATGCGCCTGACAATGGTCCGTTTTTGGATGTTGTTTTCAGTAAGCTCGGCGAGGAATCTACGAAGTGTTTTGCGGTCGATTTGTGCAAGTGAAAGGGGTGAGGGGTTTTCGTGTGCGCTGTAGGGGCGGTCGAAGCGAATCTTGTCTGTTGGAGAGTCATCTTCGAGGAAGTTTTTCAGAGAGTTGAGATCGATTGCATAGTTGCGAATCGTATGCTCCGACGCATTTTTCATGGTGCGCAAGTATTCTAGAAATTGATAAGCCGCTTTGATCATGGCTGTAACGCTATGAAAAGTGGCTTAAAATGTCAATTATTCCTAGGACCCTGATTGCTACCTAAACCTCGCCTAGAAACCGTTTGGCTCTGCAGGCAGTAGATGGCGTGCTCAAACGGTTTCTAGACGAGCGAAGGGTTGCAAATACACGAGAAACTGTAGGCCAAAATTGTGCAGATTACTTTAAGTAAAAATCCGCGCTCTGTCCTTCTACTGCTGATTTCACGCTCTGCTTGTCTAGAACGCAGGCGTTTTTTCCCAGACACGCCGCGTTTAGGTAGCAATCAGGGTCTAAAGACCCTCTTTATACCTTTCGACCTGCTCACACGCCTTTTCTGTCAGGAGATCCTTGTGGTACATGAGGGGATAGAGATACTCAGGCTTCATCAGTTCGTTTAGCTCCTTAGGAACAAGTCCAGCTAAGATTGCCTCCCTAAACAAGACCACCCGCTCCCGAAGGCGATTGAGGCTGCTCGTGGTGATAAAACAGTTCTTCTTCAACTTCCATTCAAGAGCTTCGAATGGAAAATTCTTGAGCAGATCCACAAGTGAGGCAATGAGCGGTTCATTTCCCATTTCAAGCGTCCAGTACCAGTAGTTCAAATCTTCATGCACGTCGGGAAAGCAAAGGCCGTGGTCTATCGCCGCAATTTTTTCCTCTCCGACCAAAATATTGCCCACATTGCGATCGGTATTTCCTATAATTACATCAAGCACGATTAATAATTGGAACTCGACCACAGGAAGTGCATCCTTCTCCTCATGATAGATGTCAGAGAAAGAGACAAAACCTTCTAGATACTCTTGAAATGAACCATATTTCCTCTTTTCTGGACGGTAGGAAGCGTAGCGGTCTTCACGGGCCAAAAAGAAGGTGCGGTGGGTAAACTCAGCGTAGTAGGTGCGAGGAACAATCCCAAAACCGAAGAAGGCATCGACTAAATAGGCCCCAACCTCATGATGGGCCGCCTCCCCGACCCGACATCCATGGCGCGTCATCCGCAGCCCTAAAGCCCCTTGCAAAGTAGGCCCACTTGGGTTGTTAGGAGCGTGAATTTCCTCATCAAAAGGCTTGAAAAGGCCAGCTACCTGGCGATCCGAACTACGCATCCAATAGGCGCCAGAGCACCCCACGGTGATTAAAATCGGATAGAGTCCTTTTTTTAGTGCTTCCTTGGCATCTTCAATGATGGGTGGTGTTTTTTGATGTGCAGTAGCGCGCTGCATATTCTCAATCACATGATACTGGAGCAATGAGCTCCTATGGAAAGCCTCAATATGCGCCTTGATCATCGTATGATTTCCAGGATGCCGTTTTAGCATGCGCTTTAACAAGGCGATTTTTTTTTCGAGAAAAATCTCTAACACATTCTTATCAAAGGGATTATTCAACTCAAGTGTGAGCGTCACAAATGTTAAGTAAACAACCCTCTCGACGCGACTAGAAGGGGCTCCTAGAAGAAGAATGTTCCTTATGGAAAAGAAGCATTTCTCCCATTTTGTTGCGAGGATCTTCAACTTTCCGTGTCGGTTGGAATCGATACCCTGATGCCTGGAAACTCTCTGGAGGACCTTTACATTTTCAGAGAAATTTTTGAGATCTATTTGACTTGCCCTGTAGCGATGGATCAAATAGGAGAAATAAAAGCCCACTTCATAGAGATAAAGCTTCTTATTAACTTTCTGTAAACAACTCCTGAAATAGTGCCAGTTTTTCATATTTTTTATTATAGTTACTATAATAAATACTAACAATTATTAAGATTTATTAAATATTCTAACACAATCTTTAAAAAACTATTGATATACAATTATTTATTTGATATAATACTTTTATAATTAAATTTCTAATGGATAATACACGATGAATAGTAAACAAGATGTCAGATTGGGTCTTCTCGAAAAAAACGACACGCAAGCGATTGCAGATGAGATTCTTAAAAACTTAAAGACAGGAATGACCCTCCAAGATGCGACCGGAGTCAGCGACGAAACTCTCGAAGAAATCTATAGCCTTGCCTACAGCTATTATGACCAGGGTAAATACAAGGAATCTGCCTGCTTATTCCAATTTCTTACTGGTGTATGTCCAAAGACCTATAAATATGTGATGGGCTTTGCCGCATCTTATCACCAGCTAAAAATCTATGCGGAGGCGGCTGCAGGTTTCTATATCGCCTTCAATATCGAACCAAGCAATCCAGAACCAGCCTACTATGTAATGGACTGCTTCTTAAAACAGAACCTTTTAGAAGAGGCTAAAGAATTTGCGAACGTGACAATTTTGGTGTGTGACAAGCGTCCAGAATTTCAGGACCTAAAAAACCGATGCGAGCTCATTATAAAATCGCTAAAAGTTAATAAAAAATAATAAGGTTATTTATGGATAATTCAGTAAAATTTACTAACCTCCCAATAGAGTATGCGCGACACACTCAAAATGTGGATGTAAAGAAAAAGGATATTGCACCAACTCAAGATACCCTTGTTACTGGGCATAAGCAGAGCAAAACACCGCAAGTACAGATTGGAAAGAGCCCAAAGCTCCCAAAAGCTCAAAAATCAACAAATCAGGGAGTCTTAGCGACGCTTGCCGAAGCGTTTGCAGATGCTTTTAAGGCTCAGTCTAAAGGATTGATCACGCAAACTAAAAACTTCGCTCAGGATCAGCAATTGAACCAGATAATGTCCTCATATGTACTTAAATCGCAAACGATTGTGTATAACATGGAAGAATCGATACAACAAATTAAAGCCAAGATATTTGCCTATCAAAAAAAAATGGCAGGAGAGATTAACACTGTCAGCGATGTTGTGAGGGTAGTTGGTATTGTCGTTATCGGCATCACTCTTGCAAGTGCACTCTTCGATGGAGGAGCCTCCTTGTTCGCTGCGGCTGGAGAAGCCAGTTTTTTGGGGATGGCTACCGCGGGGGGAGAAACTGTAGCAGAGGGAGCTGCAGAAACTGTAGCAGAGGAAGGAGAAGCAAGTTTAGCTACTAACGCACAAGAAACAGCTGAAGAGAGTTGGACGAAATACCTCGCAAAACAAGCCGGTAAAAGAACTTTCGGCGCAGGGGTTGGAGCTGGTTTCGGTGCACCAGATTTAATGAAGTTCCAAGAAAGCCGTGTGACATATTCCCTGCAAAAACAGGCTAGTACCCTTGAACAAGAAAGTGGATCTGCTATATCTAAACTGCAAGTGAACAACGCCTACTTCCAATTTTTTCAAAAGATGTTAAAGCGAGTAAGCAGTGTCATACAAGAGGAAAACAACGGCGCCTCGCAAATTGTTGAGACATTTAGTGATATTACAAATGGTTACCAGCACATTAGTTACGGTCTTTCTAACGCTGTTTAATAAAAGACAAATTAATAATAAGAGGAATAAATATGAGTAGTGGAATCAATCAAACCATCAATGCTGAACAGCAAAACAGCAAGACTGTGCCAAAACGTGTAGAGGCACAGATTGCGACAGCAAACCATGCCAAAGCTAGGCATAACGTTGCCAAAGACACGGTAGTCCCATCTGCTGGCGATGTTCAAACTAAAAGCCCTGCAAAAGGGAAAGATTCAAAACCCACCCTTCAAATCCCAAAAGGAAGTTTTAAAGGACTCAAGGGTAAGGATGGGGATCAAGGCGCCTATGAGTCGCGTAATCTCATCTCGATTATTGGCGAAGTGATGACCTTGCAAGCGAAGAGTAATTCAAATTTCTGGAGCACCCTTTGGAAGCAAGCTTCCCAATCGATGCAAATGGAAGTGAAGTTCGCGCCCATTATCGGACAAGCTGTGAATGACTCCTACCAAGCTCAGTCGAAAGCGACTTTGGCTGACGCCCACATGTCAAGCGATCAAGGATGGATTGCCTTGGGTATGTTTGGTACGTCTGTAGTGGCAGGAGGAGTTACCGCATACGGTGCAGATGTTGAAGCTGATCCTGATGTCGTTGCAAGAGATGAGGCAGTCAAGCCATTTATGGATGGTGGAATGGATCGGGATGAAGCAGATGCTGCCCTCAGCAATCAGGACCCTTCATGGAAGGATCGTGGGATGAGAACGACTGGGTGGTTCAACGCACAAAGGGAAAAGGTGATAGCAAAATTTAGTAAGGGATTCAATACTACATATACAACATCGCAAATTGCAGGCCAGCTTGGGAATAGTCTCCAAGGACTCTTTGTGGATTCTCATTTTAAAGCCATTATGGCTCATCATCAAGCGGAACAGGGTCAAGCACAAGCTATTGATAAACAGGCTGAGCAGTATGCACAGTTCTTCGGTCAAGCTTTTAACCGTTCTGACCAAATGGCAAGTGGTACACAGCAGAACTTGGATTATGCGATGAATATCTTGAAATCTACAGCTGATTCCTTGACTCAGACGGTTAACGGAATGTTTAGAGGTTAAGTGTCCCTAACTAAAACCCCTCCTTTTCGGAGGGGTTTTTTTGTGGTATCATTCTTCTATATGCAGCGACATTCTCATAATGGAGTCGAGTGGCTCACACTAGATCTGCTTTCCAACTGCCCCCGCCTTGCGCATGGTTTTTTTTTACGTCACGGCGGTGTGAGTGAAGGGGCGTTTGATTCGCTCAACCTCGCCCTTACTCAAGGGGATTTACCCGAGCATGTGACGACCAACAGGCAGCGAGCCCTAGATGCACTTGGAATCAACGACTACACTAATCTCTACCAAAAACACTCAAGCCATGTAGTCGAGGCTAATCCAAACTCTAAGGGTGAAGGAGATGGACTAATCACAGATCGATTCGATCTGGGTTTACTAGTTCTGCATGCCGACTGCCAAGCCGCTATTTTCTACGACCCTATTCATCATGCCCTCGCAAATGTACATGCCGGATGGCGTGGGAGCGTGGCAAATATCTACAAAAAGACAGTCGAGAGGATGAAAGTGCGTTATGGGAGCCGGCCTGAAGAGCTCCTTGTCGGTATTTCACCAAGCTTGGGGCCAATGGCGGCTGAATTTCGCAACTACCGCACCGAGCTACCCAAATCCTTTTGGCCGTATCAAGTAAAGCCAACCTATTTCGACTTTTGGGAAATCTCTCGACAGCAACTCACAGAAGCTGGGGTTCTTCCCCACCACATAGAGATAGCTGAGCTTTGTACGTATTCAAACCCTGAAGAGTGTTTTTCTTATAGACGTGTGCAGGAGAGCGGTCGGCATGGCACCTTAGCAGCTCTTAACTGAAAGAGAAAAAATCAGAAAATCGGGCATGGGCACGCACTCGGGCTCAGGCACGTTCATGGTGAGGAATACACTGCTTAAACAGCGGGTTCTTTTTGGGCCTTGGCTGCACGCTTGACGATATAGCCAAGACGTAGCTCCTCAGAGTAGACAAGCCATAGTCCAATCGAAATAATCCCGACGGATACAAAGAATGTCCAAGAAACGGTCTCACCAAGGACAAGCCACCCAAAGAAAGCAGCGAAGAGGGGGGTCATCAAGCCGGCAAAAGAGAGGAATGTCGCTGTAAAGCGCTTTAGCAGCCAGCCATAAAGGTTGTAGCAGATGAGGTTGGAAATCACGATCATCAAGATAACACCCTGGAAAAAGCCAGAGTAGTTTGTGATCGGAGTCGGTGACCATGAATCAGCAAATAGGGAATGGGTAAGGGCAAAGACACCCCCCAAACACATCGAGGTACCATTGGCCATCACAGGAGACATGCCATCCTTGTCCTTGCCAAGCTTACGTAGCAAGATCCAGCCGTAAACAGAGGTTATGGTTGCAACAATCAAAGCAACTTCCGCCCAGGAGAGAAAACTAAAGCCCCCGACAAGCTCTTCGGCCCCCGACTGGCTGAGTAAAACAGGAAAAAATCCAACAAATCCAACCAATAAGCCCATTAACTTTCTGGAGGTCATCTTCTCCTTGAACTCGATATAGGAAAACAGAGCCGATAGGAAGGGGGAGAGGCTGTAAATAAAGCACGCTTTAGCAGCTGTGAGGTACTGAAGCCCCCAAAATTCGAACACATTGGTGAGGTAGACAGCTGAGACTGCAAGCAGAATTAAAGGAAAAAATTGATGTTTTTTGATTTTGAAATCGGAGCGCTTAAAAATGGCTAAGAGGGCCAGAATAAGGATCCCACCGAGGAACATCCGAACCCCTGTCAAAAAAATCGGAGGGCCACACTCAAGCGTTGTCTTCGCAAGGGTGAAGGAAGTTGACCAGACAAAAAAAGTTAAAAAAACTAAAAATAGGGGCATATTTCAACCTTGTTTAGCCTATAAGGATAAAGGAAAAAGAGATTTAACTCATTACGAAAAATTATTTTTTAACACATTGAAGGCTTCATCCTCTTTAAGCCTCCCGTAGACGTCCTCGAAGCGGACAATATCGTCCTCACCGAGGTATTCACCAACCTGGACCTCGATAATCTCAAGAGGGACCTTCCCAGGGTTCTCGACCCGGTGCATAGCTGACTTGGGGACAAAAATACTCTCCCCCTCGTGAATGACATGCTCCTTATCTCCTACGGTCACCGTTGCGGTGCCACAGACAACGACCCAGTGTTCGCTACGGTGGTAGTGCATCTGTAAACTTAATTTTTGTTTTGGTTTTACTTCGATGCGCTTGATCTTATACCGCTCACCCTCCATGAGCACCGTATACGATCCCCAAGGACGGTTGGTAGTAAGGTGATCTGAGACCTCCTTCTTTCCCATTTTCGTAAGCTTGTCCACAATTTCTTTGACGTTTTGGGAGGCCTCTCTTGGAGCGACCAAGACGACATCGTCTGTTTCAATGACCATCATCTGATCGAGGCCAATTGTTGAAACCAGCCGCTTTTCAGCATAAATGAGGGAATTTGTGGTCTCATGAGCGAGGACATCACCGTGTATGACATTTTGATCGCCATCTTTTTCAAGAAATTCATAAACATTTTCCCAGGAACCGATATCAGACCAGGTGAGATCGAGAGGGACCATTGCCACACAGTTGCTCTTCTCCATGATGGCATAGTCAATAGAGATATCGGGCATCGCAGAAAAAGGGAGATCGACAAGCTCAGGAGCGTGCAAGGAGGCTTCTCTTTCAAAGGTCTCCTTGGTAAAGGCAAAAATTCCCGCATTCCAAAAGTAGTTCCCATCCTCAAGATAGCTACGCGCTGTTTGTAAATTGGGCTTCTCGACAAACTCTTCAACACGGCCATCTTTAGCTTTTAGGTAGCCATAGCCTGTTTCGGGACGCGAGGGGCGCACGCCAAATGTGACAAGATCCCCTTTCAATGCGAGCACCTCGGCCCTGCAAATAGCTTCCAAGTACTTGTCTACAGGCGCAATCATGTGATCAGCTGGCATAACTAAAAAGACATCATCCCCTTCAATCTGTTGCAAGGCAAGAGCGATCGCTGGGGCTGTATTTTTTTTCTCAGGCTCAAGTAAGATATTGGCTTCCAATTCGGGAGAGATCTCTTTGGCTTGGCGCGCAACTTCATGAAAATAGGTGGCGTTTGTGATGATATAAAGGCTATCTGTGATTTCAAGGTTGCGGCGGATGGTTTTTTGCAAAAACGATTCCTCCCCGTCCAAGCGTAAGAATTGTTTGGGGAAATTACTGCGCGATAGGGGCCAGAGCCTAGTTCCGCTTCCACCAGCTAAAATCAATCCTTTCATCTCTTTTGCATCCTCTCAACTAATTCTGAAAACTCTTGCCGAAAACGCTCGATCGTAAACCGCTTAGCATTTTCACGACAGGCTTTTGGACAAATGGGCTTATTTTTTTCATAGGCTGTGACCGCCTCGGCGATTGCGGCGGGAGTTTGCTCCTGAAAAAATACACCTGTATCTTGTAATGTTTCGCAAACCGCCCCTTTTCCATAGGCAATGACAGGCGTACCACTTGCTTGCGCTTCGATCGGCGAGATTCCAAAATCTTCAACCGCTGCATAGATAAATGCGCGGGCACGCCCAACGTAATCTCGCAGTGTTTCATGGGGAACGTGTCCTAAAATGGTCACATTCTTTGGGGCATTTCTTTCAAGGCGGCGCTTTTGAGGCCCATCCCCAATGACAAAAAGCTTCCGCTCAGGCATGAGGCGAAACGCCTCGACAATCGCATCGACTTTTTTATACGGAACAAGCCTAGAAGCCGTCACATAAAAATCCTCTTTTTCCTCCTGCAAGGGGAATGCATCTATAGAAACGGGAGGATAAATTACCTTAGCTTCTCTTCTATAGCACTTCTCGATGCGCCGTGCGATGAAGCCAGAGATGCAAGCAAAGCAATCGACACCATTGGCACTTCGCGTGTCCCAAAGGCGGATTCTGTGTAAAAGATAGCGCGTGAGCCGCCCACTTTTCCCTTTGAGATATTGATGCTGAAGATCCCAAGCGTAGCGCATTGGGGAGTAGCAGTAGCAAATATGGAGCTGGTCGGGTCCTGTCAAAACCCCTTTTGCTACCGCATGGCTCGATGAGATGACAAGGTCGTAGCCCGTCACGTCAAGCTGTTCGATTGCCAGGGGCATTAAAGGGAGGTAGTAGCGGTACAATTTTCGTGAAAAGGGGAGTTTTTGAATAAAAGTCGTTTTTGCCCGCTTGCCCTGAAGATGGGGACGCAAATTCTCTGGAAAATGATCAATAACGGAAAACAAATCGGCATGTGGATAGAGAGTAAGGATTTGTTCAAGAGCCCTCTCAGCTCCTCCATACACACTTAACCAATCATGAACGACCGCAACACGCATCAATTACTCTTAAAAATTTCTCACCCGTTTTTTCGGCTGTGTACTCTTTTACCCTCTCGCGCCCCTTTTTGACCAACTCTTCCCGCCTCTTGGAATCATTTAACAAACGTTCAATCCCTTTTTTTATCGAAGAGACCGAGAAAGGATCGACATACTCGGCCGCCTCACCACACACTTCAGGTACAGAACCAGCCCGCCCTGCTACAACAGGGCAACCGCACGTCATTGCTTCAAGAGGGGGGATCCCAAATCCCTCATATGTCGAGGGGAAAACAAAAAGATCAGCGCCCGTATAGAGTCTTGAAAGCGCACCATCTGGAACATACCCAACGTAGTGGACGTGATCTGGCAATTCAATTTCACCAAACGACCTCCCCACGATCACAAGTGGGGGAGCATTCTTTATTTGCCCATGCGCTTCGATCAACCTTTCTACGTTTTTGTGCCTTTTAAGATTACCGACATAGAGGATGTACCGCTGCGGGAGCCCCTCCACCTTCTCTCCAGCTGGACAGATTAAGGAGCAGCACGGAACGATTGCGAGATTCTTCGGTTTAAAGCAATACCGCTCGATCTCGTCAGCTGAAAACTGTGAATCGGTTACCACATAATCGGCATACCGTAAAGCTGCGGGGATCACCACCTTGGCGTAACACTTTTGCGAAAAACAGAGTGTGGAAAAGTGGGCTAAATGGAACAGATCGTGAATGGTTACAAGGCGCTTTTTGGCACGAATCGGTAAAAGGGGAATGTTGAAATGGGGCGACCAAAAAAGATCGCACCTAGGAATTTTTCGTGGCAGTTCTAACTGTTCGGCAACCGAATAAATCGGGCTTTTCATTCGAATCTGCTCCGCATCAATGTCAAGAGGTTCCTTAACAAGCAGCGTGAGCTGAAATGGGCTCAAAAAGGGCAGAATGATTTTTAAATAGGTGCCGATCCCCGACTCTTTGTAAAGACGCGCATCAACACAAAGGTGCAGCATGCACAGGAACCTCTTGTTTTGCGAGTACGTAATCAGCGCGGGCCATCTCTTGCACGAGCTCTTCAAAAGAGATTTTTGGCTTCCACCCGAGCTTTTCATACGCCTTGGACGGATCTCCAAGGAGAGTCTCCACCTCAGCCGGGCGGAAAAATCGTGGATCGACTTTCACAATGGTCATGCCAGGCTGCAAAGCATGAGGCTCTGAGGAATCAACCGATACAACGATCCCCCGCTCCTCCAATCCTGTCCCTTCAAAGCGCAAGGTAATCCCCAGCTCTTTTGCGGCAAGGTGGACAAATTCGCGCACCGAATGTTGCTCGCCCGTCGCAATCACGTAATCATCGGGCTCATCTTGTTGCAACATACGCCACTGCATTTCAACAAAGTCGCGCGCATGTCCCCAGTCGCGCTTGGAATTGAGATTACCCAAATACAAATCCTTTTGAACCCCCGTCATAATGCGTCCAAGGGCGCGCGTAATTTTGCGCGTGACAAACGTTTCTCCTCTCAAGGGAGATTCGTGGTTAAAGAGAATCCCGTTGCAAGCGAATATCCCGTAAGACTCGCGATAATTGATGGCGATCCAATAGGCGTAGAGTTTAGAGACAGCGTAAGGGGATCTAGGGTAGAAAGGAGTCGTCTCTTTTTGCGGCACTTCCTTGACTTTACCGAAAAGCTCAGAGGTAGAGGCTTGGTAAAAACGGGATTTCAAGCCATGCAAGCGGATCGCCTCAAGAATACGCAGCGTCCCCAGACCATTGACATTAGCCGAAAATTCGGGCTCTTCAAAAGAGACGGCAACATCGCTTTGGGCGCCTAGGTTGTAAATCTCATCGGGGGCAACCTCTTTCAAAATGCGGCTAAGACTACAGAAATCTGTTAAATCACCCATATGGACATTCAGAGCACCTAACCCCTTTAACCGAGAGGTATTGTCACTAGAGGTGTGGCGAACAAGGCCGTGAACCTCGTACCCCTTGTCTAATAATAACTCAGTAAGATGCGCACCATCCTGTCCCGTAACACCAGTTATAAACGCTTTTTTCTTCATCCTATTCCTTCTCTCGTGTAGAATCGTCGGTTAATCAGAGGAAAACTATGGCCACAATCACAGTTAAATACAAAGATAAAAACATCGAGCTTCCGGAAAATGCCACTGCAGAGGATCTCGCCAAACAGGTCCATCAAACAGCTCCCGATCAGGCGCTCGCTGCCTCCATTAATGGGACCACCGTCGATCTTTTCCACCCCCTCAAAGGGGGGGATGAGGTGATCCTTTGGACGTTTGCTGACCCTGAAGGGAAAGAAATTTACTGGCATAGCTCAGCTCACATCCTTGCACAAGCTGTCCTGCGCCTCTTCCCTGATGCCAAGCCAACCATCGGCCCTCCAATCGAAAATGGTTTTTACTACGACTTTGCCGATCTCCAAATCTCCGATGAGGACTTCGATAAAATCGAAAAAGAGATGGGAAAAATCATCAAAGAGAATTTCAAGTCTGAGCGCGAGGTCCTTCCAAGCAAAGAGGCCGCCTTAAAAACTTTTCGAAGCAACAAATACAAAGTAGAGCTAATCGAAGGGTTTGAAGATGCTCAACTAACCGCCTACAAGCAAGGGGAGTTCTACGACCTTTGCCGCGGGCCGCACATTCCCTATGTTGGCAAAGTAAAAGCGGTTAAAGTGCTTAAAACCTCTGGAGCTTACTGGCGTGGCGACTCTTCACGCGAGATGTTGACGCGCATCTATGCAATCACCTTCCCCGACAAAAAAATGCTCCGCGAATACCTCCACCAGCTTGAGGAGGCAAAAAAACGGGACCACAAGGTGATCGGCCCCAAACTCGGCCTCTTTTCACACAGAGAAGAAGCTCCTGGAATGGCCTTTATCCACCCAAAGGGAATGCTCATGTGGACCGCCCTTCTTGAATACTGGCGCGCATGCCACGAGAGAGCCGGCTACTCTGAGATCAAAACCCCTGTAATGATGGCTCAGGAATTATGGGAACGCTCAGGCCATTGGCAAAACTACCGCCAAAATATGTACACCTCGGAAATCGATGAGCGCATTTTTGCCATCAAGCCGATGAATTGCCCCGGTTGTATGCTCTATTATAAATCCGATATGCACAGCTACCGCGAATTTCCTTTGCGGATCGCTGAAATCGGCCTTGTTCATAGACATGAAGCCTCGGGAGCGATCTCTGGATTGATGCGCGTGCGTAGTTTCCACCAAGACGACGCCCACATCTTCATGGAGCCCTCTCAGATCGAGGATGAGATTCTCAAAGTCCTCCATCTGACCCATGAGATCTACACAACATTTGGTCTCGAATACCACCTCGAGCTCTCTACCCGTCCCGAAGAGGATACAATCGGCTCCGATGAGCAGTGGGAACACGCGACCGTCTCTTTGCAACGCGCCCTTGAACGGAGTGGAAAAGAGTTCCGCATTAATCCCGGCGATGGAGCCTTTTACGGCCCCAAGATCGACCTCCATATTCGCGATGCCCTAGGCCGTACCTGGCAGTGTGGGACGATTCAGCTCGACATGGCCCTCCCTGAACGGTTTGATTTGGAATATGTCGACTCGGAAGGAAAGAGGCAGCGCCCTGTTATGATCCACCGCGCCCTCTACGGCTCGATCGAGCGGTTCTTTGGCATCTTGATCGAACATTTTGCTGGAAAATTTCCTTTCTGGATGAGCCCTAGACAAGTGCGCATTATTCCTGTGGCAGACCGCCACTTAGAGTATGGCAATGCTTTGAAGGAGAGACTGCAAGCTGCTGGTTTTCACTGTGAAGTCGACGATTCAAACGAATCTGTAAGCAAAAAAATACGACTTGCCCAAATCCAGCAAGTGAACTATATGCTCACTATTGGAGACAAGGAGGTCGAGCATCAAACCATCGCTCTTCGCACACGCGACAACGTGGTACATGGGGAGATGCAATTTGATGCCTTTTTAGATAAGATTCGCAAAGAAAAAGATACACGAGCCCTCACCTCACCCTGGAGTTAGGAATGAAAACAATTGCTGTCAGCAGCTTTAAAGGCGGAACCGCCAAAACTTCAACCACCCTCCACCTCGGAGCCGCTCTTACCCGCTATCACGATGCGCGCGTCTTGCTCATTGATTTTGACGCGCAGGCCAACCTCACCGCCGGGCTCGGCTTTGATCCCGACGAATTCGACAGTCTTTCACCCGTCCTCCAGGGGACAAAATCGATCGAAGAGGTGATCCAAACAACAGGCGAGCCTGGCCTCGATTTGATTCCCGCAGATACGTGGCTCGAGCGCATTGAAGTATCAGGCCCGCTCGCAGGTGACCGCTACTCCCACGAACGCCTTAAACGCATTTTGCAAAACCTTACCTACGACTATATCCTAATCGACACGCCCCCCTCCCTTTGCTGGCTCACCGAATCGGCTCTCATTGCAGCCGACCACACCCTCATCTCGGCAACCCCCGAATTTTACAGCATCAAAGGCTTGGAGCGCCTCTCACAATTTATCGATTCGATCTCGGAGCGCCACCCCCTTGATGTCCTCGGCGTTGCCCTCTCTTTTTGGAATCCCCGAGGGAAAAACAACCCAGCGTTTATCGATTTGATCGAGCGGACCTTTCCCGGAAAACTCTTTGAAACAAAAATTCGTCGCGATATCGCCGTTTCCGAAGCTGGAATTTATGGGAAACCGGTCTTTGAAACCAATCCAACATGTCGGGCCGCAGAAGATTATCTCGCGCTTACCGAAGAGATTTTAACAAAACTAGGTGTCCCCGCACTCGTGTAAAGCAGGTTTACAACTCTATGGCAAAACTTACATCGATCTTACAACAACGTTTTCGTAAAAAAGAAGCTCCAAAAATGACCGAGCTGGCAGAGAAAACCTCTCAAGGGGAGCTGACAGTTTTTTCGGGTATCTTTGGAACCGGAAAACTGGGAGAAAAAGAAAGAGAAGAGCTCTCCACATTGCTCCAGAAATTCTCTCCCGAGGAAAGTTTGGATCTCTCAAAAGATTTAAATGCGCTTATCGCCATTACCTCTGAGGTCAAGGCGATCAACAACCAAGCGGCAATCTTGCACGGCGAGCGGATTAAGCAAGCCCAAACCATCCTCAAGAACTACCAAGATGGCGCCTTTAGCGCGTGGTTAATGGCAACCTATGGAAACCGTCAAACCCCTTACAATTTTTTACAGTACTTCGAGTTTCACTCGAAAATCCCCAAAACGCTCCATACACAAGTTGAGTCGATGCCTCGCCAGGCCGTTTATACCCTTGCTAGTAGGGATGGCTCCTTCTCCAAAAAAGAGGAGGTCGTACGCAATTATAAAGGTGAAACAAAACAACAAATGATCTCACTCATCCGCACCCTTTTTCCTCTCGATGAGAAAGATCGACGAAGAGAAGATGTGGGAGAATCAACCTTGAAAACGCTGCAGCGCCTAGCTACGACATTCGAGGGATCTCAAATTCAAATGACTCAAAAACAAAAACGTTCGATGCACGAGCTTCTCGACCTACTTGGCTCACTTGTCGATATATGTGAAACAAAATAAGGAATTTTAATTATGCCAGAACAAACGCGCGCTAAGGTCGCATTAGACGACAAAATGGTCATGCTTTTTGAAGGGAACATGCGCCGGATTTTCGCTATGAAAATCACACGCTCCACCTTTCGTGAAATACAAAACGTCATCCTCAATTGCACCGACCAAAACCAAGAGCTTGCCAATTTCTTCTTCGAAACACTGCTCACAGGGCAGATCAAATTTGAGATTCCAAACGAGAAGCATCGTGAAATCATCGAAGATGTGATCAAGTTCTTTACCATCCCGGCCCGTCTTGCCAAAGAAGTTTTTGAGCGTGGTGATTTTGTAAACATCATCACCTCCGACCTTGTCACCCAGCAAGATCAATGCGCTTTTTTAAACCGCGTGCGCAGAATCGACGGTGAAGAGTTTACCTTCATGTCCGATGCCCAAAACACCCTGCACCTCGTGCAACACTTTGCTGGACGTTTGCAGGAACTTAGCACTAACCCCACTGGCAAAGAAGAGATCGCAAAATACAAAAAAGAGCTTAGCATCGTTGGTGAGCGCTTAAAGCAGTTAAGTTTATGATCGGCGGCTGGGAATTAATCTTAATCCTCTTTGTCGTGCTGATCCTCTTTGGTGGGAAGCGCCTCCCCGAATTTGCCCGTAGCTTGGGCAAAGGGATGCGCGCCTTTAAAAAAGCCACCCAAGGGATCGACGAGGAAGAGGAAGATAAAGAGTGAATTTTTGGGAACATCTTGAAGAGCTGCGCAAAGCTCTTTTACGGATGGGGCTTGTCGTTGTCCTCGCAACGCTTGCCGCCTTTTGCTTTCATAAACCCCTCTTCAAGCTCCTCCTCGCACCACTAGGCATCGATCACCTCTATCTCTTTAGCCCCATCGAAGGGTTTGTGACCGTCCTCAAAACATCCTTTTGGACAGGCCTCCTTGCCTCCTCACCCATCTGGACCTATCTCTTGCTACAGTTTACCCTTCCAGCGCTCCTTGGGCGCGAAAAAAAGCTTATCCTCCCATTCCTTGGGCTATCGCTTCTTTTCATCTCCTGCGGCATTCTCTTTGCCTATACGATCACCCTGCCACTTGTGACACAGTTCTTCCAAAAGTTTAATCAGGGAATCGGGGAAAATTTGTGGGGGCTTGGGCAAACGCTCAACTTCGCACTCATGCTCGTCCTTGGGCACGGCCTTGTCTTTGAACTTTACGTCGGATTACTTTTCTTGATTCATTTTGGCTTTTTAACAAGCGAGCAGCTAAGGCGTAGCAGGCGGGCTGTGATTGTCGTCATCCTGTTCCTAGCAGCAATCTTGACCCCTCCAGACATCCTCTCTCAGCTCCTGCTTGCAGGACCCATGCTCCTTCTTTACGAGACATCGGTGCTTTATGCAAGATTTCGCTCAACTAAAATCACAAACGGCCAGCTTCTCTGAACTTCTCATTACGATCGAATAGTTGTTGGTTGGTAAGCCATCTCAACCGCTTGTAACCAAGAATAGTCAACTCTTCCTGATGAATAGGAAACATATTTGTGACCTGGCGCGCAGATAATCTCGAAAAATTAAGAGTTTTAATCTGTTCTTGGGAAATAAGCGCGAGCCAAGATCCAACTAGACCGCGACCAATCAACCGATGGACCATTTCAACAGGGATAGCAGCCATTTTTCTTTCGAGCTCAGGCAACTTTTCATACATGTGAGTGGGGAACATTTTTTCAAGCTCACCCGATGTAATCTCATCGACAGGCCGGTTTGCAAATGGATCAACATCAGCCCGGGAACCTCTAGAAGCGCTCTTTATCACCAAGACAAGGAACCCGACTGCAAGGACGCCCGATACGATAGCTCCTGCGACGCTCGCATTGAATCCTCCATAAAGAACACCTATTCCCCCTACAAACGCGAGAATTGAGAGGGCAAGTAGAGTGATCTTTCCGAAATGCCGATCACATACTGGAAAGCACTTTGGAAAAAACCCTAAATACTGAGTAGAAATTTTTTCTGACATCCGGCGAGTTTATCAAATATTCATCAATACAGCTACCTAAACTCCTATTTTTTAATTCAATCTTAATCTAAATACGTTATAATAAATATATTAAACAACTGAAGGAACTAATCTTATGCCTATAGTCCAATCAGATCGCCTCCCTTCTCCTGGGCAAGCTCAAAATGAGAACCGCGGAGGCATTGGAGCTAAAAAAATTCTTTGCGCCCTTCTAATTATTGCAGCAATTGGTGCGGCTACAGCTGGAGCCACCGGGTGGCTTCCCGCCACTGCTATGTATAGCACCGCTGGCGTCAGTACTCTTGGCTCCGTTGTGCTATTGGCCCTTCTTAGCCGCAGATCCACTCAAAAGCCCGAACCAGCCAACGATGTGGCCGGTCCTGCTCCTGACACCAATCTTCTAGTAGAACATGCTCGTCCTATCTTCGCTGAGGTACGGCAGGGGCTTGAACGTATCGATCGCATAAACATTAATCCGAACGCCCTTGCAGAAATCAGAGAAAGATTAGAAAGTATTCCTGAACAACTCAAAGTTGTTCCCATGCCTTCTGCAGACAAAAGTAACAATCCTCTCATACCTGCCGCTAAAGAATATCTGTTTCTTTCGCTCTGGATCGAATCAATTCAACATCATTACGATTACTTTAAATGTGCGATTCGGGAAGGTGAGGTCGCTGTTCCCGATAATGGGGACTGCCTTTTTGAAGCCTCGCTTTACCACTCAGAGATGAATGGTTCCCGTCAAAATAATCTACAGGAGGAGCGCCAATTGACTGTCCAATGGATGCGAGACAACAATGAAAACGTCGTTCTAAGAGGCCATCTTGCCACTTCCCTAGCAGAGCATTACTTTGCAAAGATTGAACACCTAGAGGCCGATAGACAGGGGCTTGCCGAAATCGCAGGAACAGAGGAGCGAAGACAGCAAATCGGAGAAGAAATTCAAAATATCGAAACACAGTACATCTTCCCGATTTTGTCGGAAACTACCACCCCATTTCTGGAAGAATATTTCCAGGAAATGTCAAAACAAGGGATTCATGGTGGAGCTGCTGAGCTTTATGCCCTAAGCTGTCGCCATCAAGTCTGCGTGAAAATCCATGCTAAGCGAGGAGAAGATATCACACAGGATGCGCACATCACGATGAATCCTGAGCTAGAGAGTGGTGAGCGACCAGCACGTCATTTCACCCACTCGCGCAACCACTACAATCCTTATAATACACAGAACTAACTTCTTAGGACCGAATCCTCTTGGAGGTACGGCTCCTTCTCTTCGAACGGAAAGGTCGTGTTAGCCGCCTCTTGGAGCTGTTGCCAGTAGCCCCTATCAAGCCACCCGTGTGAGCCATTCCAATAGGCGATCAACGCCCAAAGGCCCCACACAAACATAAACACGTACGTGACATATAGAAATTTCGGAACTTTACGATCTTCTGTTACTGGGATCTCTTCTTCCATCATTCCTCCTCTTCCAAGAACATGGAGTATTTTGCCTCTTCATCCATATCTAAGCGCTTCTTTCTCCATAAGTAGAGAAAAACAAGCACGGCGCTTCCAAAAAACGCAAATAGAAGCGCGTAGTGCAGTACAAATCCATAAACACCGACACCATCAATCATCGTCTCCCCTCAATGATGTCAATCGTTTGAATCGGGTCGAGACCAAGCCACCACGCTTGGTTGGGTGGGGTGATGCGGGTCCCTTTTGTCATGAGGTATTGGAAAATCGCCTCAAACTTGTAATTCGGCACGCTATAGGGGCTGGCAAAGGTTCCGGCGGGGTCGTCGTCAAAGAAATGGCCAAACGAGGGCATGATGCTTCCTTTACTCTCTGAGGAGGGAGATTGGAAGTGAGACATATGCCAATCGCGGTGTGGCCGTTTAATGCCAACGCGTGAAAGGTCGGGGCCAATGCGGCGGGTGCCGGGAAAGGTTACCCTTTGATAGATATATTCGTTTGCAGAGGAGGGGGGCGCAGGAAAATCAGCAGAACCGTTGACAACGGTATCTTGTACAAGTGTGCGCGTTTGATCGGTGTGGCAATACCAACACCCTTCAACTCGATAGATGTCCTCCCCAATCTTAATTAGAGATTGGCGGGATAAAAAGCGGAGTTTGCCCTCTTTGAGCTCATTTAAATCGTTAATGGGCTCGCCATTTTCATCGTAAATCCAAGAGTGGGTTCCGAGGTAGTTTCTGGAGGAGATGCGGTACTCTTTGGGGTTATTGACAAAGATCACTCCTTTTTCCGTTGTGTAGGGAGGAGGTGTATCGAGTATGGAAAAGTTTTCATCGACCCAGTTTTCAACAACGCCGTCGGTTTCTGTAATGGCAAATGCTTCGCTTTTCAGCGGATCGTAGAGCTCCAAGATTTCAAAATGGGGAGGCGTTTCACCTTCCCACTCAGCTTGAAGCTCTTTTTGATAAGCGTGCGCTTTCTCGGCAGGGCGCAGCAGCAGCACGCGGCTGGTCAAGATCCGCTCTTTTTGGCCGTGGCGCGTGACGTATTTCTCAAGTTCTTTGGAGGCTAAAATACGTACGAGAGGACTCTCCTGATACGAGTGAAGGGTAAAGCCTTCTTGGAGATGGTAGACATATTGCAGCCCCCATCCTCCTGGGTTGGAGGTGCTCACGTAAACGTTTGGATCGGAAACTTCGTACATTTGCACTTGATAGGTGCTCGAAGCCTGCCTCCAACTTGGATCAATGAACTGGGGAGCAAAGAGGGTCACTCCTATGGCGGATGAAAAAAGGACGATAACTCCAAGAAGAGTCCAAACGGCCGACCATTCTAAACGATGTAAGCCTTTCATGTTTCAACCCTCTCAGGCTTTAAGATAATCGTATTCATCATATTCAGGAGAAAAATAGAGCATCCGACAAGGATGATCACTCCAGAGATTGTCCGGGCAAACCACCACCACCACATCAACTCTAGGGTCGTTAAAAAGGGCAAACGACTCAAATTTTCGTGGAACTGGGCGTACGAATCGCCTGTTCCCCAGCTTGCCCACTGTAGCCCTTGTTTGAAGCCACCAAGCCAAAGTGCGACAAACATCAACACAGAGCCGAAAAGTGCGAGAGAAAAGTGCCAATCAGCAAGTCTATGGGACCAGAGGGGCTTGCCTGTGATCTTAGGAACAGCGTAGTAAATCCCTCCGATGGCAAAAAAAGTGAAGGTTCCGAGCAAAGACATGTGAGCGTGGCCGATGATCCAATCGGTTTTAGAGATCATTTCGTTTACATTGCGAAGCGACTGTAACGAACCTTGGAAACAGACGATGAGATAGAAGACAACGCCCATTGTCAAAAAGCGCAAGGGGGCGCTTTTGCTATACATCTGCCACTGACCTTTCACGGTTCCTAAAAGGTTTGTGACAACGGTCCACACTGGAATAATGAGCCACAAAGAGAAGACGATGCTCGTTGTTTGCAGCCACTGCGATTCGGGACCGTGGAGCATGTGGTGGGCGCCAATCCAAGCGTAGACAAAAGCGATCGACCAAAAACCGATCATTGAGAGTCGATGACTAAAAATGGGGGTCCCTGAAATTTTGGGAATGAAGTAGTAGGCAATCGCAAGACCCATAGGAGTAAAAATCAATCCCACGAGGTTGTGAACGTAAAAAAAACTGGTATTGACCCGAGAGATCCCTTGAGGAACCCATTCGATGGCAAAATTGCCAACGATAAAGGTAAATGAGGTCCAAATGAGGGTTCCCATCACATACCACAGAGAGACATACATCTTCTTGTAATGCCGCTTTACAATGGTCATGAAGATATTTACTACAAATAAGACCCATGCAAGTGTCACGATCAACTTAATCGGAATCCAGCCTCCCCCGATCGTCATAGGAAGTTCCGCATATTCCCACCCAAAATTCGTCCCAAGAGGGAAGGAGAAGGCGCCTAGAATGAGCGCGATCCACCACGTATAGTTTGTAATCGAAGCAAGCCTGACACTCCACAGGGGCGTGCCGCAAAGGCGTGGGACAAAAAAGTACATCAATCCTATATTCGCTGAGAGCAGCCAAAGCAATGTAACCACTGTCACATGAACGGGACGCACTCTTCCAAAATGGATATATTGCCCTTTGAAGTAGTCGGGGAACAAGAAGCCGTTGATCGAGATGAATACACCAATAAAAAGGCCGATAACCAAAAAGATGAGCGCAGGATATAGCATTTGCTTTACCGGCTTGTCTCTATGGATTACTGAGTTTGTCATAAATTTCACGCTCTTGTTTGCGTAGCTTTTTTACATCAGCGAGCTGAACCACGAGTTTTGTTCTTAAATTGATATAGGTTCCTTGCTCTTCCATCAAGCCCTGAATCACCCGCCCCCGTTCGGGGTCGCGAATTTTTGCCTCTTCTAGTTTAATTTTCTCCTCGAAATCGTCAATTTTTTGATCGAGTTCATTCAGTAAATACTCCAAAGAGGGGGTCTCTTCATCACGGACAATCTCGAAGAAATATCGCACAAGCCGCTCGGGGATCTGCGCTCCGATTAATTGCCCACCGACACCCTGAAGCGCTCTTTTTTCCTCTTTGATCACACCAATCAAATCTTGATATTGACCATCGAGCGCTTTTTGGTGTGCAAGTTCTACCTTAAGCTGGGCGATCTTCGTGTACAGTTTTCCACCCTCTACAGGATCGAGCGCATAAAGCTTCTCCTGCTCTTCCTGAAGCGTTTTTTCCATATTTTCGAGTTGTTTATATTCGGTAATGCGCGCCTGCTCAATCTCCAAAATTCGGCTATCAAAGACGTCGTAGAGCACCTCTTCAAATTCGTCATTTAAGATCTGATTCTTCGTCAATTCGCGGATGAAGATCACCAGCTGCATACGTTGAGCTGCCGTTGTCATATCACCCCACGGAATCATCGATGTTCCCGGAACCCCATATTTGATCGAACGCATAAGACGCAAATCATCGCGTGTGCGGAGCCACGGAAGGTTGGTTAACATTCGTGGCTTGGCCTCTACCATCGAGGTGGCACGCAAACCTGTCCCTCCACCCTCTTTGCCATGGCATGTGGCGCAATTCACAAGATAGAACTTTTCAGCTTCATCGAAGTTTTGATCGGTGTAGTACTTTTCGCGGATGTAATAGAGCTCCTTGTCAGGGCCAGGAATTGGATTTGGGCGCGCTTCAAAGTAATCGGCAACATCGACCTTTGGTGGAACGGGCTGCAGCAAATCCCTCTCTTTTTCCATCTCTTTAACGACATCTTCAGGAGAGTATTGCCACTTTTCGAAATCTTCTTGTCTCTCTTTACGCGTTTGCTCTGGTAGTCCTTGGTAGAGCCAATCGACCAATTGTGTAATCTCCATACGGGTCAAAACAGGCACGGGATCGGTCACAGAAGCCGCTTCCCCCCAAGGAGGCATCGGCGTTCCGGTTATTCCATGGGTGATCGAATCGATCGCTCGTTCTTTGGTCAAGTTGCGCAAGAAAACGGGATTGCGCAAGTTCTTAGGAATTGGGTAGATCCACTCGGAAATTATTCCATTTCCTTGACGCTGCGTCCCATGGCATGAACTACAAAGTAATTCGTAGGCAAGGGGCGGGCTAAATCCTTGCTCCTGCCAAATCGCGCGGAGCTGATCGCGGTTTTTTGCTCCCAACACGCGCAACATATTATTGAGCATGTAGAACTTCGTATCATCAAACGGCATAACCGGCATGATTGATCTGGCGGTATAGGCGTTTGGATTGTGGAAATGTCCAAGAAGCCACGCATCGTCTCGGTAGACACCCGACCAGTTTAGGTGCGGCGCGATATCTCTTCCCATCCCATAAAGTTGGATGTACATCATTAATACGCGCGCCAGCAGATCTTTGTTAGCTGGATCGATCAATCGCTCTGCAAATTTGAAATTGGAATAAAACCCTTCGACAAGACCTGGATATTTCGCTTGAATCTCCTCGATGATCCCATTTTCACCCACACCATCGACAATCCGAGCGTCGATCTCTTCTCCTTTTGTCTCGACAATCTGTGCGATGCGCGAGCCTGGGGCTTGTTCGGGGATTAAGCGGTAAAACCACTCGCGCTCCTCGATCGTATTCCCATTGGCAAAGCCGACATTTGATTCAAAACCTTCGAGCTTGTGGCACGCGGCGCACCCTTCCGAGACAAAGACATCCATCCCTTTGCGCACATTTTCAATCGCCGTTGGAGGAACCGGTTTTTCCCAAGGGAGCTCAGCCCCAGCTTCCCACTCAGCTAAAGAAATTTGGTAATCGACCTCCGAAACTGCTTTCGTATCCCCTGTTTGGGCCATTAAAAAAGTCATCAAATCTTGAAGCTCATCATGGTCGAGACGGAAGTTTGGCATTGTAGATGAGGGGAGATCGGCCTGTGGCCACACGATCGATTCTTTGATGTACCAAGGATAACTTAAGCCCGCGAAAGTTAGCTCAGGGCCAACACTTGCGCGCGAAAATCCAGCGATCCGATGACAGGCGTAACACGCTTGAGAAACGAAAAGCTCTTTGCCTCGGGTATAGTTAAGAATGAGCTGGTCAACTTGGGTGCCCATCCGATCGATAACTGCCGTATCCTGTTCAACTCGTGTTCCATCCCGAAAACGTTCAAGTACTTGCTGTTCGGAGGCAAGAGCCTTTTGCTTTGCAGCAATGGCACCTTCTAATCGGCTCAGATCACCGTCGATTGCTTTTCCAAGGTCTTCATGCCTTTCAATATAGGCTCGTTGTCCTTCAAATGCGTCGATTTCTGTAGAAGAGAGGCGGTAATTTCCAAGCTCCTCCTTCACCCACTCAAGCGTCCCTTCACGTCCACTCATTGCCAAAGTGCTTTGGAGGGTAAGTAGGCTCTGAACGGCTTCTTGGTCGTTCTCAAGCCCCTTTTCGATCCGTTTGATCTGGTCTTCTTTTTGATCGGCAAAATTGTTGAGCTTTTCGACCGATTCGTGGACCTGAGTCGAGGAGGGTTGATGGCACTGAACACACTTTGCAACGATCAAATCTCCCACAAGAAGGGGAGTTGTTTGAAAAACAAGATCGTGACCTGGTTTATGGTTATACATGCGTGCAAAAGGTGGATCGTTCTCCTCATCCTTTTCGGTAAACTGCGGCGCTTTTAAGGTGTGAGAAGGTTCATAATCTTCATCATAAATCGGGCCGTGAGCCCGCTTAGCGACAAGAGAACGCCCATTTCCGCTGTGACACGACGTGCAGCCGTACTCCTCCATCGGATGGTATTGAAACGGACGCGTTTCTGAGCCTATAAGCGGGTGCATCTGAAGCGCTTTTTTAAAGGGCAAAAGACTTTCGAGATATTCAGCCTCAGTAAGGGCTTCTTTCTGATCGGTTGTAAATGCTGGATGTCTCAGCTCTGCAATCCGCGTCTCAAGGCGCTCCCAAACGTAATCTGGGTTCGTTTCAAGCTCGGGCTTCCCTTCCTCATTATAGATCACGTTATCGTTCACATCGAGGGCGACACGAACCGGAGAAAAGTGGGGCAAATCAACAGCAACGTGGCACGAGATGCATCGATCGATGATTTCGGGCCCTTCCTTTTTATCGGGTATCAGAATTTGCTTAATTCCCGTTGCAAAGGGAGCCGGTTTTTCTGCCGTGTAGCTCGCGCGAAACTGTTCGAGCTCTTCGTAGGCGTATTGATAGGTTTTATACTCGGGAAAGATCTCCTTGTAGACAAAATAGCCCACACCGAAAACGACTAAAAAGGCAAAAAAGAGGAGCAAAAACTGATAAAAGTTTTGATACTTCAATTAGTGCCTCGCAAAATTTTCAGTCCACGGCCAAATCCACGCCCAATTCGGCCCTCTAAAGAAGACACCAATGACCACCAAGATCCCCTGAAACGTCATAAAAGAGGTGTAGAGGAAGATCGCCAGATAGCGGCTACGATGAAACCACACCCCCTCACCGTGCGGATTGCGGTCAAAATAGGGGATAAGCGCCAGGCCGATCACGATCAAAGTGGGGACGGCAACCCCACCCCAAAAGGCATTGTAGGCGACCATTTCCTGCAAACCAAGGAAATACCAAGGAGCTTTTGCCGGATTTGTCGGCTTGGAGGGGTCGGCAATCTCCTCAAGAGGGGCATCGATGAAAACAGCCAAAAGAATTGTGAGCGCAGCTGTTCCCAAAAAGACCATCAACTCGGCACGCAGCAAGTTGGGCCAGGTGAAAATGTAGTTTTCAGGGCCACGGTCGACAGAGGGGCACGACCCCCGCACAAGCTCCATCAACCCGTAGGTGCGGCGCACCCCTGGTGCAAACGACTCTTTAGTATCGGAACGCTGGACAACACGATAAGGATCAGGGCGCCATTTGTCAGAAGGACGTGCGAGACCACCATCTTTTCGGATCCGCCAGAAGTGGACACCGAGTAACATTCCCGCCAAAAGGGGCAAAACCATCACATGCAGCACATAGAAGCGAATCAGCGCATCTTGCCCAACCGTGGTCGAGCCCAATAACATCAGTTTATTGATGTTATATTGCATCCCCGGAATTCCCGGCACGTAGCCGGCGATCTCTGAGCCGACCGTAATCGCCCAAAAGGCGAGCTGATCCCAAGGGAGTAGGTAGCCAGTGAACGAGAGGAAAAGGGTGACGACCATCAAAAGGACACCGATCACCCAGTTGAATTTTCGCTCCCCTTTGTACGCCCCCATATAGAAGACGCGGCTCATATGCAAAAAGACAAAGAGGACCATCAGCTGCGCTGCCCACCTATGGATATTGCGCCACATCATCGCAAAAGGGGTCGTATCAAGCCAATCGACCAAAATCGTGTAGGCCCTATCGACTGCTGGAATGTAAAAGAACATCAAGACCACGCCCGTAATCACAAGCAAGAAAAAGAGCGATGCGGTGATTGTTCCAAGTCCTAAAGTATGAAAAGGGTCAACGACCGTCTTGTGGCACTTTACTGGGTGAATGTGGAGGAAAAAGTTCTTAAAGACGATCTCAGAGCGATCGACATCGTTGTTGGGATAGTTGTGACGGAAAATCGACCGGACAAAATTTGCCGGAAAACTCTCGATCATCTCTAAAAAACTCGGTTTCTTTTTTCCTTTAAAACTTGCCATAACTTAAACCGTTGGTGTGAACCACCCCTCAGAAGGAGTATCAATTCGCCGACTTTTGTCGACCAAAAGCTCGCCCGATGCCCCTTTATAAATCCGATAATAGAGAAGAGGCGAGGGGGCAGGCCCACCTGTATTATCCCCATCAAGATCATAGGTCGAACCGTGGCATGGACACTTGTAGCCCGTTTCGACAGCGTTTACGGTGCACCCCAAATGGGTGCAGATCGCCGTCATGCAGCGAACGCGTCCACGTGCCACTTCTACAAAAACCTTTTGCTTCGGCAAAAAGACACGCCCTTCAGAGGCGAGTACATCGACCGGGCGACCCAAAGAAAAGAGGCTAGGCGGGATTTTCAAGGCATTTGGATAGAGATAGCCAAGCATCGCAGCTCCTAGGGCGCCCCCCACACACGCGACAGCTCCCCATCCAGCCAACGCCAAAAAACGGCGTCGCGAAATTTGCGGATCCTTGTCCTTATTCAGCACATTCAAACTATTTCGATACTTAGGCATTATCGTCATCCCTAAACATTTGGTATTTTGGATCTTCAGGATCCTCAAACTGCCCTTTGCGCATGTGATAGATGAAGACACCCAAACCCGCTAAGCCACCGAAGAGTGCGATCAGAAGAAAGATAAATATCTCCATCTACCCGATCCAGCGGTAAGAGTAATTCATCACATCCATCGTCACCGCTTGCGTCGGACACTTTTCAGCACAAAGGCCACAACGGATACAAAGGTCCTCATCTTTTAACATTGCGGTCCCAATTAAGTCTAAATCTTCCTCTCCCAGCTCTCTCGAATTGATCCCAAAATTATTGTCGACAGCGCGCCGCATATTCCCTTCTGCCAAGTCGAGATTCATCATTGAAAGAGGAACCTGCTTCAAACAGTTTGTGGGGCACACATCGACGCATCCATTGCATTTAATACAAAGCGCGCCATCAAAAACCGGCGAAACATGGCACTGTAAACAGCGGTTAGACTGCTGGTGTACTTCCTCAGGGGTATAATTGTTCTCAACCATGTTGAAATTGCCCTTTCGAACGCTTGCAGGCTGCATCGTCGGCAAAGACCATTCGGTGCGCAAATAGGTTTTATCGCGCATAGGTGGAATCGTCGTAAACATCCCGACAAATTCCTGATACGGCTTGGTGGCCCGCAAATCGGTGTCGATCGAACGTGCCGCAAACTGCCCATGGCGAATCGCCGTAATAAACAATGATGCTCCAAAAGCGCCATCCCCACCTGCATATACACCCTCAACAGATGTACGCCCCGAATCACGCTCCGTTTTTATAATGCCGCGGTCAAACACAAGTTCCTCGCGTTTATCCCACCCATCGAAGACGCTCATATCCATCGCCTGACCAATCGCAAGGGCAATCGTGTCGCACGGAATGATAAATTCGGTATCTGGAATAAAATCGGCGTCGAATCTCCCATCAGAATCAAAAAGGGAGCGAATACGCTGCACTCTCAAGCCCACGATTTTCCCTTTGGAATTCCTTTCCACACCAATCGGACCGACCCGATTGATAATCTTGATTCCCTCTTCCTCACCATCCTCGATCTCAAATTCATCGGCTGTTTGCTCATCGCGCGCCTCTAAGCAAACCATCGTCACCGTATCGGCCCCATTACGCACCGACGTACGGCTCACATCAAAAGCGACATTTCCACCACCAACAACCACCACATGTTTTCCAATTTTCCACCGATCTTCCGCGCACATCACTCGTAAATACTCAACACCGCGGATAATATCAGGCGCATCAAAGCCCGGTAGAGGAAGACCACGCGATTTCCAAAGCCCATTCCCAATAAAGACCGAGTCATAGCGCTCTTGAAGCTCGGTCATCGTGATATCGCGCCCTACCTTCGTGTTGTAGAACACCTTAGCCCCTAGAAACTCAATCGCTGCACACTCGTTCACCGCAATGTTGTTCTTCAGCCGATAATTCGGAACGCCATAGACCAGCATCCCACCTGGCATCGGCATCTGCTCATAAACATCGACCTGATACCCCAAACGAAGCAAATCGTGAGCGCACGTCAGCGAGGCAACGCCAGCTCCCACACACGCCACACGCTTTCCATTAAAAGTTGGCTGCGTTGTTCCACGTGAATAACTATACTCAAGCGATTTAATATGAGCTTCCTTGTCCAATCCAAACCACTCGTCGAGATACCGCTTCTGCGCCCGGATTGTCAGCGTCTTATCGACACGATCGCGCCTACACGCGATCTCGCACGGCGCGCCACAAATAACTCCACAGATCGATGCAAAGGGATTCGGTCCCCGCGCAATCTTGTATCCTTCCAGCAAATTCCCTGAGTGGATTGCCATCATATAGCCCCGCCCGTCGGTGTTAACCGGGCAGCCATCACGACAGTCGATCTGGCGGATAAAATAGTCCAGATCGGGAATCACCACATCGTAAAGTTCACGATAAACGCGTTTGGCATCATTCATGCTGACGACAATATCAAAATTCATTTTGCGAGGCAAAGAAAGATGATCGATGGAATTTTAATCTTTTGGTTTGTGCTGACAGGACTATCCCTAATCTATCTTACCTACGACCTCATTGTCGTCACGCCAGAGGCATCGGTTATGAAAGCAGGGTGGTGGCTCGTCACTCTCTACGCCGGCCCAATCGGCCTCTTCTTCTACCTTCTTGCCTGCAAAGAGCCGATGCCCGGCACCCACGAAAAGTTTATCGAGCCCCTTTGGAAGCAATCGCTTGGATCTATGGTTCACTGCTTAGCTGGCGATGTGACAGGGATTATAATTGCTGCCCTTGTGATCGCCTTCTTTCAGATCAGCCTCCCCCTAGAGCTTGCGATCGAGTATTTCGCCGGTTTCTTTTTTGGCCTGCTGATTTTCCAATCCCTATTCATGAGAAAGATGATGGGCGGAACGTATTTCAAGGCGCTTAGCACCTCATTCTACCCCGAGTTTACCTCGATGAATATGATCATGACCGGGATGATTCCGACGATGGTGATCTGGAATATGGTTGAGCCCTCTGCAGCCTCACCTCTCTCGATCCATTTTTGGGGGAAGATGAGCTTAGCGACAATTATTGCGGGGATTATTGCATTCCCGATGAACCGCTGGCTTGTCAGATCAGGCCTGAAACATGGAATGATGACCGTGCGAAAAAGCGGAGAAGCTCCGATGCCGATGGAGCATGCGCATATGGTCCATCAACATCAAGCGACCGTCCCTGTGACGGCGCGCCAAAAGTGGTTGATGTTGCTCCTTTCGGTGCTATCACTCGGAGTGGGAATCTTGATTGCTATTTTGGCGTGGGCGATTACGGTTGCTTAAATATTAAGCCTCAAATCTTTTGCAAGTATGAAGGCAGAAGCAAAGTTATTTTGCTCTATCTTTTTCAAAAGGATCTCCTTAAGCCTAGGATGACTTTTAATCCAGCCGGACGTGATCATATTTCTTGCCCTAACAGCATGAGGACTATTCTGATCTAACATAGCTCGAAAGGCTATGAAAAAAAGAACCTTATTTCTCTCTTCCTCATCTGTTATCGTGGGTACCTGCTCAAAAGCACGATCTAAGGCAGTTGCCTTTTTTCCTTGAATTTCCCATGGATAGATGCATACTTTCCGAACGATATAGCTTAAAGTTGAGTTGGCATGCTCGCCAGATTTTGGGCACATTCTCAAAGCCCCCTCGAGGTTCCCCTCGGAAATAGCTTTTTTAGCAAAATAGGAGCGTGCTGCCTCCCATTTACCGTCATCCGTGATCATTAAAAAAGGATCATGATGCTCTAAAACATAGCGATAAATCGCATCAGCCTTATTCATTTCCAGCGCCTTATCAATAATTCTATTGCACTCGGGCCGACTATTCCTAAGCCCAAGGCGCGATGTATTCCTAAGAACTTGAAGAGCAACACCTATTTTTCCCTGCTCTAACGCCATCTCATAAACGAAAAAAACAACGTTCCTTTTCTTAAGCTCAGAAAGATGAGGTGTGTTCTCAATCACTCGAAAAGAGGCATCTATTTCACCTTGCTCGATTATCTTTTGACTAATGATTTCACTGCCATCCGTAATTGAAGAGTCCCCTCGAATGCGTTGCAATATCTCACAGGCATTTTTTAAATCGTTTACCTCAAGACATTTTCGAATTTGAGACAGCTTAATTTCATCAAATCCGATCCAAGCGGATATGGCGAAACTCAAAGGACCATATAACATCATAATTATTGCATCTTGACCCGACAGTCCTAGCTGAAAATAGGATCCTGCTCCACCTACAATGCAGGCCACCCCTAGAATACCAAAAAAAACGCTATGGATTTTTGTATGGCTTACTCCTATGTATTGGTTTCTCGAACGCGCCCTAAAACGATCCATTGGGCTCGGGTGTGATCTCGACACTGCAATAGCCATTTACCTCCAAGGTATTTTCCAAGATTTTAAATCTTAATACATTAAAACTTATAAAGGCAATAACTATTTTGAGGGGTCGCTCTCAATTACGATCGCATAAGACTCGCTTCCCAAAAGGCTCTGGCAGGGTTTTTTCCCGGATTTGCCGCAATATCTGCAAGAACATCAAGCTGTGCGTTTCTTGTTGGAGCATTTTTGAAGTTCTTATTTAGCTCAACATCATGAGGGCTTATTGAATCAAACTTTTTTTGAAATTCGGCTCGTATTTCCGGATTCTTAATTTCTGTTACAATTTTTAAAGCCCTTCCTAACTCACCATCCTGTGCGCTCTTAAAAGCAGCCAGAGCTTTAATTTCATCTTTTATCTTTTTACCCCAAATCTCACGATCAGTAATAAATAAAGCCTTATCTAGAGCGCTCTTTTTTTGTCTCGGCTCAGTCCCGCGACGCGCTATCATCATCCGAACGACATAACTGAAAGCTGGACTGCTTACAGGCCCAAAAGGTAGAGTTCTAGCAATCTTTAAAGCTCTGTCAAACTCACCCCCTTTAGCAAGCCTTTGGGTAACGTAAACTTTTATTTTAGGAGGGATAAGGCTTGAGTAGTCTTCAACAAAACGATATGCCGTTTCACTATCCTCTCCCCTTATTAATGTCATAGTAGGATGGACGATTAGTTTCTTGAGGTGATCATCGATATTTTGCAATCTGTCTGAATCAGACAGTAGCTGAAAAATCCCTCGAAACTGAAGATGTGTCAAATGGGTGTTTTGATTTGATAAACTAGAAACAAACTCCCGAATAGTACAACTACGACTATAAGATTCAGGCGATAGCCCCAAAAAACCTAATACCTTATCAACATCATACGTCTCTAATGCTCTCTGTTCCGCTCTACCATAGATTAACTGCATCTTATAATCCAGTGGATGACGATCCCCTCCCTTACGTTTTTCCGCTACCTTCAAAATCACATCAAAATTTCTCTTATCATACGCGTTGTGAACAATATGGTTGAGAAGAATGATTTCCATATCCCCATTAGATAGTTTCTCATCAGCGATTGTCAAAGCATCGTCAAACATTGACTTTTCCCCCATTTCTATTCCAATCCGACAAAAAGCCTTCTCCTTTCCCTGTTTGGATTGAATCTTTTGCTCAACAAGTGTTGAAGCGATTAAAAAATTTCCTTTTTTTGCTTCATTTATTGCAATACTCGCTAAGCCCATATCTCTTTTTGTAGGATCTGACGCCTTGCCGGCAACATCTTTCAAATAATCCAGGCCGCATTCTTCCCGATTCAGCCCAAGATCAATCATTTCTAAACAAACTACATCTCTTGCATTTTCATCTGTCAATTGAAGAGCAATCTCGACAACTTTATCAAAGGAGCCCACATCACGAATTATTGAATTCAATATCCCTGTAATCTTAGCCCTCGATAGCCCTGTCATAGCGTTTGATAGCTCTGATTGATATTGAGGATTTGTTTGAAACTGTTCTAACTCACCACTACATGCTAATAAAATATTACGTGTCACTTCATCCGTAGACTCCTTGAAATTCATTTCTTGCTGAATACTGTCTAATTTTACTAGAACGCTTTGCATACACCTAGCCTGAAGTTCTTTATCTTCTAGCCCCCACAATAAATAAATAATAGAGTCAATTTGTGTAACAGACCCACTGGCATCAAGTGCTTCATTCATTAAACCCCTTTGAAACCACTGGCGTGATTTAAAATCTGAGATCTGAGTAGAAAGCTCTAAAGCCCCTCCTAGATTACCTCTGTCTGCTTCAGCCTGGGCACTAAACTCAATCTTCCCATCCTCGGTCATTTCATAATCAGATTCGGTTGAGATTGTTACAGGAGTGGGCTGATGTAGAGACGTAGCTCTTTGAGCGCCGCCAAATGGTGTCTTCAAGACTGATTTGAGCTGGCTACCAACACCACTGACCACAGAAATGGCAAATCTATAAGACTTTGACACAACGGAGGGGTTTTGCTGAGGCGCATCTTCCTGTACTATTCTTAGGCCTGGTCTTGAGACATTCATATTACTCGCCTTTTTATTAAAAAAATTCAATTATTATCAAGTAATTATACATACTAATTATTATAAATTCAATAAAAAATTAACAATCTATTCGGCAAGAAGGAAGCCCCCTCGAGAGAGATTTTTTTAGATGCGTAAAATCTTAATTTAAAATTAATCATCCGTATATATAACGAGTTTTCATAGACAATCGATGGATTGATTAGCATATGAACACATTAGATATTCAAAAGCTTACACAGCCAATAGAGGGTTTCTTAAGCCAAAATGGCAGAAGTCAATTCGAAGGGGAGGTCCTTTACCACCTTGCCCTCAAATCTAAGGGCAAAATTGTCGAGATTGGATCGTGGAAAGGGAAATCGACGATTTGGCTGGGCAAAGGCTCTGAAGCAGGAAGTAGGCAGTCAATTTATGCGATCGATCCTCATGCAGATACAGAAGAGCACCGTGCAAATGGGCAGATGGTGTGGACGTTTGACACGTTTAAAGAAAACATCTCGCATGCCGATGTTGCAAAGTATGTCGTTCCTGTTGTCAAGCCGCCATTGGAAAGTGTAAGCGATGTGCCGGGGCGCGTCGGACTCATATTCATCGATGGGACCCACGATTACGACGCAGTGAAAGAAGAGTTTAACGCTTGGCTTCCCAAGGTTCAAATTGGGGGGACGATTGCGTTTCACGATACGTTTGGCAACGGCGTTCCTGGCGTGCGCCGGCTGGTCCATGAGGAGGTGTTTCGCTCTCAGGTCTTTAAGAATGTGCGCTACATTAATGGGATCACATATGCGACCAAGGTCGAGCAGGCGACTTTTTCCGATCGTCTAAAAAACAGGATTTCTTTGTTTGTGAAGGTGATGCATGAGAGGAGCCAAGGGTATCCGCAGCCTTTTCGTAGCTTAGCGAAAATCTTAATCTGGCGTCCCTTTCAGAAAAAGTGGCTCAAAGAGCTCAACAAACATGATGTTTAAAATTTCCAAATAGAGCTTAAGGGAAGGGCAAACATATCTTTCCCGAAAGGAATGCAGTCTTCACCTGGATAGACAATAATTCCACGGATAAAGTTGTCCTTACTTGCAGTTTTTAATGCCCGCAATCCTTTAAAGTCTTCATACTCGATCTGCTGTTTTCCTTTTATTTCAATCCCAACTATTTTTCTCTCCTTATTCTCTAATACAACATCAACCTCTTCACCCTTTGTTGAGCGCATAAAATAGAGCTTTGTGCGATTTCGATTCCAAGTCATTTGTTTTAAAAGTTCTGAAACAACAAAATTTTCTAAGATATTTCCTCTTAAGCTTGGTGTAGATAGCAATTTCTTCTGATTCACGCCGAGAAGAAAACACAGAAGGCCGGTATCAGAGAGATAGACCTTGGGAGATTTAACAAAGCGTTTTCCATCATTGACTGACCATGGAAGGATAAAATCTATTAAGAAAAGCGTCTGTAAAAGCTGTAAATAACGCTGCAAGGTAGTCGCAGCAATCCCACTTGATCGCGAAAGTTCATGAACATTTAATAGACAACTTGCACGAGTAGAAAGAAGGTTCAGTAAATTTGGTAAGTGCCTAAGACCTTCAATACGAGCTAAATCCCGAACATCTTTTTGCAACAAACTGGTGATGTATGAATTGCACCAAGACTCTAGAGTTTCTTCTTCTTTTAATGTTTGCATGATGGGATATCCCCCTGTCACTAACATCTCACAAAGAACTTCGATCGGGATTTCTGGAGCAGGAAGGGGCTTAAATGAGCTTTTAAATACAGAGTCGATAAAGTGTTCTTGCATGTGCATCAATTCCCCTTGAGAAAAAGGGTACAGACGTAATATTTCCATCCTTCCAGCAAGAGAATCTGCAACTTTAGGGATAAGAAGGGGATTTGCCGAACCGGTCAATAAATAACGTCCTGGAAGGCGGTTTTGATCGACATCATGTTTAATCGCAAGAAAGAGATCGGGAACTCGTTGTATCTCATCCAGAATGACTGGCTTAGATAAGCCGGCTAAAAAGCCAATTGGATCGCTTCTAGCTGCAGAAAGAAAACGCAAATCATCAAAGGTTACATACGTATACTTGCCATCTTGCGCAAGCTCTCTTACAAGAGTCGTTTTCCCTGTTTGTCTGGCTCCTGTCAACAGAACTACTGGACTCGTCTTTAAAGATTTTTTTAGACGGCTTAATACAGATCTAGGTGTGTACATATATCAAATCCCCCATTTGGTGGTGGATTTTCCACCATAACATGGTGGATTTTTACCTTCAAGAGAGAAAATCCACCACTTTAACCAACACGGATTTCCATGTTCTTGTATTTGCGCATAAGATCGCGGTATTTAGCCGCGTCTTCGTAACGAAATTCCTTGGCCGCCTGCCGCATAAGCCGCTCATACTCTTTGATCTTCTTCTCCAAGTCCTTAGGCGTAAGATATTCATGCCGCTTCTCATGAACCGTCATTACAGGCTCATCCTTTTTCTCATCAAGATCATCTTTTGCCAGACCCATCTCAACGCCAAGGTCGCGCTTAATGGTTTTGGGGGTAATTCCATGCTCTTTGTTGTACGCAATTTGGCGCGCCCGCCTCTGCTCGGTAATGGCGAGTGTATTGCGAATCGCGTCGGTTTGAACGTCGGCGTACATGATCACGCGCCCTTCACTATTGCGTGCAGCTCGCCCACACGTTTGGACAAGTGCTGTTTGGCTTCTTAAGAAGCCTTGTTTATCGGCATCCAAAATTGCAACAAGAGAGACCTCTGGCAGATCGAGCCCTTCCCGAAGGAGGTTAATCCCAACAAGGACATCAAATGTTCCGACGCGTAGATCGCGCAGGATTTGGACCCGCTCGAGGGTGTCGATGTCGGAGTGGAGATATTTGGCTTTGACGTTAAGGTCGAGGAGGTATTTGGTGAGATCTTCGGAGAGGCGCTTGGTGAGGGTAGTCACCAAAACACGTCCTCCTTTTTCGATGTGGGCGCGGATCTCTTCTAAAATGTCATCGACCTGGCCAGTTGCAGGGCGCACTTCAATCTGGGGGTCGAGAAGGCCGGTTGGACGGATAATCTGCTCGACAACCTCCCCTTCAGCCTCTTCCAATTCCCATTTGCCAGGTGTTGCCGAAACGTAGACAACTTGATTGATCCTCCCATACGTTTCTTGAAATTTGAGGGGGCGGTTATCATAAGCTGAGGGGAGGCGGAAGCCGAAATCGACAAGGGATTGCTTACGGGCTCTGTCACCGTTATACATGGCGTGGAGCTGGGGAATTGTTTGGTGCGACTCGTCGATAAAGAGAAGATAGTCGTCGGGAAAGTAGTCGATTAGGCAGGGGGGAGGATCGCCGGGACCACGTCCGGAAAAATGGCGCGAATAATTCTCAATTCCCTTGCAAAATCCAACCTCTTTGATCATTTCTAGGTCGTAGGTCGTTCTTTGGCGGATCCGTTCTACCTCAAGCAGCTTGTTTTCAGCCTCAAATTGTGCCATCCGTCTCCCAAGCTCCTCGCGAATCGTTTCAAGAGCGCGTGTTCGAACGGCTTGTGGTGTGACGTGATGGGATCCGGGATAAATGGTGACAGTTTCTAAGCGCTCGCGCACTTTTCCTGTTAAAGGTTCGATTTCACTGATCCGTTCGAGATCATCGTCAAAAAATTCGATCCGATAAGCTAAATCCTCTTCGTAGGCGGGATAAATTTCCAAGATGTCGCCCCGGACGCGGAAAATGCCGCGGAAAAAATCGGTATCGTTGCGCTTGTAATGCATTTCGACGAGGTGGAGCAAAATTTCGTCGCGCCGACGCTGATCACCAACACGAAAGGTGAGGTTCATGTGAGCGTAGTGCTCAGGTGTTCCCAGTCCATAGATGCACGAGACGGATGAGACAATCAGCACATCGTCTCTTTCAAGAAGAGAGCGTGTGGCCGAGAGGCGCATCCTATCGATCTCGTCGTTGATCGCTAAATCCTTTTCGATATAGGTATCAGTGCGGGGTAAATACGCTTCTGGTTGGTAATAATCGTAATAGGAGACAAAATATTCGACAGCATTGTCGGGAAAAAAATTCTTAAACTCTTGGTAGAGCTGGGCAGCAAGGGTTTTATTGTGAGCTAGAATGAGCGACGGCTTTTGAACCTTCTCGATAATGTTGGCCATCGTATAGGTCTTGCCTGAACCGGTAATCCCGAGCAAGACTTGCGATTTTTTTTTCTCAAGAATGCCTGCTGAAAGTTTTTCGATGGCTTTAGGTTGATCGCCGCACGGAGCAAAATCTGTTTTAAGTTTAAACATCGCGGGCTATTCGTGAAATTTTGTTCCAACTTCCCATTAATCCCATAGCACTACGCATCTCTTTAGCAGTCTCTTTGGCAACCTCGCGCATTTTAAGAGTACCGTCGTAGATGATTTTTTCCACAGTTCCCTTTTCGCCCTCAAAATGTTTTCGCCGCTCGCGGATCGGATCTAAAAAACGGTTAAGCTCTTCAACAAGGCGCGCTTTGATCTCTACATCACCCACAGTTCCGGCGCGATACCGTTTTTTAAAGTCTTCGATCTCATCTTTATTGGGGTTGAATTCCTCGTGGAACATAAAGAGGGGATTCCCTTCGACCTTGCCAGGGACGTTGGCGTGGACGCGGTTGGGGTCGGTGAACATGCCGCGCACCTTTTTTTCGACCTCTTTTGGGGTATCGGATAGAAGAATAGCGTTCCCCGCCGATTTACTCATTTTCCCTTTCCCGTCGATTCCAATCAACGTAGGTGTTTCACTTAAAAGTACTTCTGGCTCCGGAAACACTTCGCCGTAGTAGTTATTAAACCGTCTGGCGATGTCTCTTGCAAGCTCGATATGCGCTTCGTTATCTTTGCCAACAGGAACGACGTGGGCTTTGGGCATCAAAATATCTGCGCTTTGTAAAACTGGGTAGCCGATCAATCCGAGCGGAATGCTCTCCTCGGCGATATGGGCGTTTCTGGCCATCTCTTTGAGGCTCGGCAAGCCGATCAAACGGTTTAAGGAGATGAGCATTTCAAAGATGAGGTTCATCTCATAGATTTCGGGGATCGCCGACTGCAAATAGATCGTCGATTTTTCGGGATCAACGCCACAGCTGAGCCAGTCGAGAACGGCATCTTTGATGTGGGAGCGCATCTCGAGGATAGCCTCTTTCTGCGGCTTTGTGGTCAAAGTATGGAGGTCTGCGATCAAAAAGTAGCAGTCGTACTCATCTTGTAGTGCGACGCGATTACGAATCGATCCTACGAAGTGGCCTAAGTGGAGTTTTCCTGTCGGCCGATCACCTGTTAAAATGCGTTTTTTCATGCGAAAATCTCAATTCCTAATAAGAGGAGTGAAAAGAAGACCGTGAAAATTATGAGCGGTTTTCCACCCATAACTTTGAAGTCTGATTTAATAAGAGAGGGGTCTTTTTTGGAATTATACCGCTCACACCATGCCATGAGAGCGGGGATGAGGGCAAGCAAGATCACCACAAAAATTCCGGCGTACTCAAGCGCTTTGACAAACCCATCTGGATAAAAGAGGGCAAACATCAGTGGTGGAACAAATGTGAGTAGGATCAAAAAGAATTTTCCCGTATGTGTCTTTTTGATTTTTAACCCATCAGACAAAAAGTCTGAAAGACTGAGCGAAACACCGAGCAGCGAGGTGACGATTGCCAAAAAGGCAAAGGCGCGCACAGCCAACCCAACCCAGGGACTTTCCAGTAGAATTTTCAAGAAAAACGTGACCTGCAGCCCTTTCTCAGCCGCTTCTGTTAGGCTGTACTCTCCATGAACAGGGACGACACCCATCACAAGAAACTGCCAAACGATATAGATAAGAAAGGGGATCAAGCTTCCGATGAAAATCGCCCGCTTTAAGAGTTTGCTATCGTGCTCTAGATAGGTTGTGAGGGTTGGAATGATGATGTGATACCCAAATGTTGTCAAAACAACCGAAACGGATGGAAGGAGAAAATTCCAGTTGATATGGGCCAGCATGGGCGTGTTAATACGGCAACATCCAAATCCCATTATGCTGACAAATGTAAGAATTAGGCACGTCATCAAAACGCGGTTGAGCATGTCGACAACGGCGGTTCCAAAGTAGACAAAGCCACCAAAAATAAAAAAGATCGCAACGGGCCAAATCCAATCAGGGGGAGTAAAAGGTAAGACCCCACTGATTACATCTTGCACGACTTGACTGCAGCCGACCATATACGCTGCTGTCAGGGAGTATAGGAGGAGCAAATAGGTGATCCACGAGACGACCTCACCCGGCTTTCCAAGCGTTGCATGGACCATGGAAGTGAAGTTGGTCTCCCCTTTGAGGCGTAAATTCACCTCAAGCAAGTAAAACGCGGTGAGCAACATAAAGAGCCAAATCGCGGTCATGATAACAAGGGAGGGAATAAAGCCAGCTAAACCCGTTGTGACAGGCAAAGCGAGCATTCCCGCTCCAATTGTGGTGCCAGAAACGAGTAGAATCGCTCCGATCATGCGATTAGATTTAGTAATCATGGGGCTGCCTCGACATGCTTAGGAATCAAAGATAGACCAAACTCTTGCGCCGTTTCGAGCAAGAAGATGCTCACAGCGATCAGCATGATGAAGCTGAGCAAAATGCGACCAAAGGGAAGCATATGTGTCGTCACAAGTTTACGTTTATAGCGCAAAACCCAGACCATCATCACAGGCATCACACCAAACAAAATCACCGCCGAAAATCCTCCGGCCAGATTAAGCGCTTTGATAAAAATCCCTGGATAGACAAATGCGACGATAAACGGGGGAACAAGCGTTAGCAAAACGAGAGAAACTCTTCCAAGCCCCACCTTAGGGATTTTGAGACCGTCGCCTAAAAAATCGACCAAGCTGAGAGATTGAGCCAAAAACGAGGTGATAATTGCAAAAAGGGCAAAGCTTTGGGCGATGGTATTAATCCAAGAGCGTCCAACAATAGCACGCAACGCCTGCGTTGCAGCTTCTCCCTGGTCGAGAGCTTGCAAAAGCCCCTCGCGCCCCTGCACAGGAATGATTCCCAGCATCACCGCCTCCCAAACGAGGTAGATGAGTAGGGGAATGGCGCTTCCACAGAGTACAGTGGTGCGAAGCCGCTTTACATCACCTTTCATGTACATCGCAATCGAGGGGATCATGTTATGAAAGCCAAATGAGATGATTAACACCGGCAACGCAGCTAGCGCATATTTCCAGTGTTTTACTGCCAAGTACTCGGGCTTGATATGCATACTTCCAAGCACAACCAAGATAAAATAGGTAACCACGAGCCCAAGCATCAAAAAGCGATTGACGTAGTCGACATGTCTTGTCCCGATGAAAATCACAACGGCAAAAATCGATGTAAACAGAAGGCTTCCACCCCACACAGGGAACTGGACCCCGAAAAGATCGTCGGTAATCGCCTGCAAAATCGATCCACTTGCGGAGATATAGGCGATGCTAAGGGAGTAGAAAAGAAAGAGAAAAAGAACCCAACAAAGGAGCTTCCCCCATTTTCCTAAAGTCCGCTCAGCAATCGAGATCAAGCTTAAATGGTGGCCAACAGCTAGATTTGCTTCTAAAAGGAGAAGGCCTGTGGAGGTCATAAACAGCCATGCGAGAATAAACATGAAAATAGAGGGGACAAACCCTCCGATTCCGGTAATGACGGGAAGGGCCAACATGCCCGCTCCAATACAGCTGCCAGCAAGGAGGAGAATTCCTCCGAGTACGCTCCCTTCCTTCAGTTGTGATTTCAACATTACGCTCATAAATGGCGCTTATCGTATCAATACGATGTTTTTTCTTCCATCTAATAGATAATCTTAAAGGCTTCGAAAGAACGACTTGGTTCTTGATAATGGGTTTTGATCGACTCAATGCGGGCGGCGCCCGTATCATTTTTTAGAGCCTCCAAAAAAGACTCTAAAGACTCTTTGGATCCTTGCGCATACACTTCAACCGTTCCATCGGGAAGATTTTTGGCGGTGCCAGTCAGTTGATAGCGCTCAGCATAGTCGAGGGCGGTCCAGCGAAAGCCCACTCCCTGGACTTTGCCGTGAATGATGGCGTGCAACTCTTTAAAAGGCGTGGATGAGTTCATAAACTTCGTCTAAAGAGGTAGCATGACTCGCTTTTTTTCGCAAATCACGAACGCCAGGGGCATCTTTTAAATACCAGCAGCACACTTTGCGCATATCGATCAATGCACCGTGCTCAGACTTATGTTTTGTAGAAAAGGTGAAATGATCGAGAAGGGCTTGCCTACACTCTTCAAAAGAACGTTTCTGTGGCACCTCCCCGTTGAGTGCGCGGCGGATATCATCAACGATCCACGGCTGCCCCATGGTTCCTCTGGCAACCAAAACGGCGTCGCAACCAGTCTCCTCGAACATGCGCAGCGCCGATTCAGCGCAAAACACATCTCCATTCCCAACCACTCTGATCTCTTTAGCAGCCTCTTTGGCCGCTTTGATGTGGGCCCAGTTGGCCGGTCCGCGATACGCTTGCTGGCGCGTCCGCCCATGAACAACGATCGCTTTTGCCCCCGCTTTTTCGGCTATTTCGGTCACAAGCGCCGCATTGATATTCTCTTCATCCCAACCCGCACGCACTTTAACTGTGACAGGAATTTTGACCGCGGCAACCATGTTTGAAATCACCTCGCCGATCCGGCCTGGGTCTTTGAGCATCCCTGAGCCACTCCCATCTTTTGTGATCTTATCAACAGGACATCCACAATTAAGATCGACCACATCAAATCCGAGATCTTCGATGATTTTTGCGCACGGCCCTGCAAGTTCCGGTTTGCTGCCACAAATTTGCCCCCCAATCGGGCGCATCGACTCGTCGTATTCGAGCATGCGGTAGGTTTCGGGTACTTTGCGCATCAAGGCTTCCATTTTGACCATTTCACAAAACATGAGGTCAGGACGGTAGCGAGCCGCCATTTTTCGGAAGGGGAAGTCGGAACATCCTGCTAAAGGGGCATAAATAATTTTTGGGGGTGTGTCTTTCATTGCAAAAGAGAAAAAATAATTCCTTGAATGATTTGGAGAGAGAAAAAGGCAACCATCGGGCTAATATCCATCATCCCAAGAGGGGGAATGATTTTTTTAAAAATATTTAAGTAGGGATCGGTATAAAAGGCGATAAAACGCATGAAACGGCTCTGAGCAAACCTAGGAAACCACGAACCCACCACACGCGTCAGAAGCATAAAGGTGTATGTTGTAAAAACACTATTTAAAATATATAGAAACATACGCTCTCCCCAAAAAAATTCCACACTATTATACCACTCTACCCATTCTTTTCCAGTTGAAAAATCCTGTTTATTAGTTTATAATACCCCCTCAAACGACACATTTAATTTAGTAGTTTAGTAGTATGTCTTTTTTCCCTACACCTCCCGTTTATTGGGGGATCGATGCAAACGAAAAAGCAACCCATGTCGCCCAAGTACGCAAGTTGCGTAAAGGGTGGGAGGTGGTAAGCTTAAAGACGTTTTCACCCTGCGAACCTGTAAACCCGCTTGACATGGGAGTGGTCGTCTCCTCTCTTCCCTCTCGCGAAACCCTCGTGCGTACGTGTGAGCTTCAAATTAAAAGGGAAAAAGACCTCAATGCAGCCCTCACATTTCAGCTCGAGCCTCAGCTTCCCTATTCAGCAGATAATGCGATTATCCAATCCCAAACGATAGAGAAAAAGGTCGACGGGACACTCTTAACAGCTTTTGCCGTCCGGAAAGACCACCTTAAGATTCACTTAGAAGCGCTCAATAAAAAAGGGATCGAACCCGAAAAAACCACCTCTACGCCCTACGCCTTGGCCGCCCTAACAACTCTTTTCCCCCAAACACTTTATCCACAATTTCTGGTCTATGAGGGAGAAGAGGAGGTCTCCTGTATTTTAGTCGAGCGGGGTAAACTCCTTGCCGCGCGCGCTTTTGACCATAAGCGAGACCTGGGAAGAGAGATTCAAAAAACGATTCTTAGCTTCTCATCTGCCTATAAGACAAAAGAATTCGAGACAATTCTTTTAATCGGCAAACAGAGCTCTTTGATTCAAGAAGCGACTGGAAAAATGGTTTTATTCCCTTCCACCTCAACTCTTTTCCTCTCTCAAGAAGAGCTGACTCGGTATGGCCTTGCAATTGGAATTGCCCTTGCTGCAGATGGGATCGATTTCAGACAAAAGGAATTTGCCTACCCGCACCAATGGCGCCGCATTAAAAAGCCTCTAATCGCATGTGTGGCTCTTTCTATCCTCCTCGTTGGATCGCTTTGTGCCTTTGGCCAAATCGCCTTAACACATCAGAAAAAGAGTGTGGAGCACGCCTATTTATCCCTGCTCAAAACTGAGGGGAAGGAAGCTAAAATCCCCTATGACTATCACAGCACGTTAAGCGCACTCGAAAAAGAGGTTCGCGCACGTCCCAACACCCATCCCCTCCTTCCAAATGTCCCAAAAGTACGTGAATTATTGACATGGCTCAGCACAAAGCAAGCTATCGAAATTGAATCGCTTCATTATACGATGGTTAAACGTCCCGATTTTTCTCGAAAAAACGAGCGGTACAAGGTCAAAGTAGACCTAGAATTTTCCTCGAAAGATAACAGCTCAGCGAGTGCATTTCACGATCTGCTCGTTTCCCCCTGCAAGTTTGTCGACTCAGAAGAAGAGGTCCAGTGGAGCGCTGGAAAAGGGAAGTACCGAACCAGTTTTTACTTAAAAGATAAAACCCGTTACAGCGAATGAAGAAATTAACAGATTCTATCCCTTTCTCGAGGCTCCTCATCTATATCGCCCTACTTGGGCTCATGCCTCTTTTTGTTGTTGGGTGGCATTACACCAAGGAGAAAGCCAAGTGGAAAACGATCACAGAGCGGATCATGACAATCCACTCCCTTTCTGAAAAAAAAGCGCGCAGGCAGTCGCTTAACACCGCAGTGCGTACAATACACGCCAAGGCCGACAGCTTTTATCTCGACAATCAAGTTGAATCACTAAAACTTCTGAAAAAAGAGCGCGAAGCGCTGGAAAATTTAATTCACAATCCCTCTTTCACGGGAAATGAAGCGACAGAAAAACGGTACACTTTTCTAAACGGAGAGGCCAACCGTCTTAAGTTTACCGATGGAGCTATTCTATCAGGAGATGGACTTCAGGAGACCATTGAAACACAAGCCCACCCTGTCGAGGTCGACACGCACGACCTCAAAGAAATTTTAGCTAGAGTCGAAGGAAACCGCCCAGGAAAACCCCAATTGCTCATTACTGATTTCAAGTTACACAAAAAAGCGCACTCCAACGGAAATCAGGTTTTCGAGCTTAATTTAAAACTTTTAAAACGTGAGTTTACTCAATGAGACATAAAATTTTTTCAGCCGTGATTATCCTCCGAATTACATGTTTGAGTCTTCTTGTAACGGGATGTGGATTTTCTCCCGAAGAGGTCGATCCGAGTAAGATCACGAGCATCAATATCATCGATCGTAACGGCCTCAGTGAAACGATCAGCACCAAGGAGCGCTTAAGCTCTTTCGACAATACCGACTTTCTTTCAACCCAACCCTACCAAAAAGTGCTGCGCGTCTACGGCAGAGGAAAAGGGGGAGATGTACGCTCCTGCATCACCAGCTACCATCCCAACGGCCAACCCAAACAATACCTAGAAGCTGTGAACAACCGCGCAATGGGGATCTACCGTGAGTGGTTTTCTAACGGACAGCTGAAAATCGATGCCCATGTCATTGGGGGAAGTGCTGATTTAAACACAAATGCCGAGGAAAGTTGGCTTTTTGAGGGATGCAACCGTGCGTGGAATGAAGAGGGTGTCTTAGTTGCCAAAATCCCATATATCAAGGGAGAGCAGCAAGGCGAGGCCATCTATTACCACGCCAATGGCTCGGTTTGGAAGACAACTTTTTTCGATAAGGGGCTTCCAGATGGGGTCCAAAAGGTGTTTCTAGACAATGGAGCTCTTTTTCAAACGGTTGAATACAAAAGTGGCCAAAAAGATGGACTCTCTACACGCTTTTGGAATAATTCCCAAATTGCTTACCAAGAAGAATATTCAGTTGGCCAACTCATGGAAGCGCGCTACTATGACATGAGTACGACCAAGATTGCCGAAATTCACAATGGGAAGGGACAGCGGGCGATTTTCGGTAAATCCACCCTCCAAGAATTGCAGACATATAACAATGGCGTTCAGGAAGGAGAAGTGCGCGTTTTTGACGAAATGGAACAACTTATTCGGCTTTACAACGTGAAAAACAGTGTCAAGACTGGCGAGGAGGTCGACTATTTTCCTAACACAACACAGCCCAAGCTCCTGCTAAGCTGGAACGAAGGGATTTTACAAGGGTCGATCAAAACATGGTATGAGAATGGTCTCCTTGAGAGCCAAAAAGAGGTGAGCAGCAATAAGAAAAACGGCCTTCTCACAGCTTGGTATCGAAACGGAGCGCTCATGCTTGTTGAAGAGTATGACAATGATAAACTTCTAAAGGGAGAATACTACCGAATTGGCGAAAATATCTCCGTTTCGAAAATCACCAAAGGCAATGGTATTGCCACACTCTTTACCCCAGAAGGAACTTTTTCAAGGAAGGTCCACTATCAAGAAGGCAAACCTATTGAGTAAAGTTGCTCTACGCACAAAGCTGAAACAAATACGGCAACAGCTCTCTTCAAAGAGGCGTGCAGAGGCGTCTCACAACCTCAAGAGTGCATTACTTCCTGTTTTAGATCCCCACACCTCCGTACTCTCGTTTTCGAGCCTTTCCCAAGAAATCGACACCTCTTCACTCAACCGTTTTTTAGCAAGCTCAGGAAAACTGCTTCTTCCAAAAATGGTTGAGGACACCCTCGTAATTTTTTGCGTCACAAACATTGACACACAGCTTGTAAAGGGAGCCTTTGGTCTTTACGAACCAAACCCAAACCTTTGTGACGAGGTGGCGCGCGAGGAGATTGAAATTGTGTTAGTTCCAGCACTCGGGTTTGACAAATCTAATCACCGCATTGGGTATGGAAAGGGATTTTATGATCGCTTTTTAGCATCCATCGAGTGCCCAACGATTGGCGTCGGCTATCACGAGCAGCTTGTTGATTCAATTCTAACGGAGCCAACAGACATTCCGCTTAAGACTATATCCCTCTTCTGATATCATCCGCGAAAACAAACCGGATAGCAGGGAGCTAGTTTATGGAATCTTCTGATCGGAAAAAAGCGCTGGAAGCAGCTGTTGCGCACATTGAAAAACAGTTTGGCGAAGGCTCAATCATGACCCTTGGCAAACACTCGACTACTCGAGAAATCTCGGTGATTCGCACCGGAGCCCTTACCCTGGATATCGCTCTTGGAGTCGGTGGTGTTCCACGGGGAAGAGTGGTCGAAATCTACGGCCCTGAATCTTCAGGTAAATCGACGCTGGCTACACACATTGTCGCCAATGCGCAAAAAAATGGCGGACTTTGCGCCTACATCGATGCCGAGCACGCACTTGACCCTGTATACGCCCAGAATATCGGTGTAAATATTAATGAATTGATGCTCTCACAGCCAGATTGTGGAGAAGATGCGCTGAATATTGCAGATTTGCTTGCCAGATCTGGTGCCGTCGATCTAATTGTTATCGACTCGGTTGCTGCTCTTGTCCCTAAAAGCGAGCTCGAAGGAGAAATGGGTGACACACACGTTGGACTGCAGGCGCGTATGATGTCGCAAGCGCTGCGAAAACTCACAGCAACACTATCTAAATCAAAAACATGTTGCATTTTCATTAACCAAATTCGCGAAAAAATCGGTGTGATGTTCGGAAGTCCAGAGACGACAACGGGGGGACGGGCTCTTAAGTTCTACTCTTCGATTCGCTTAGACATTCGCCGCATTGGAGGGATTAAGGGATCTGATTCAACAGACATTGGAAACCGTGTGAAGGTGAAAGTTGCTAAGAATAAACTCGCCCCTCCATTCCGCATTGGGGAGTTCGACATCATCTTTAACGAAGGGATCTCTTATGAAGGGACTGTTATAGATCTTGCGACCGAAAAGGGGATTATCGAGAAGAAAGGCGCTTGGTTTAGCTACGACAACAATCGTCTAAGATGTCAGGGACGTGATGCAACCCGCGTAGAGCTGAAGAACAATCCTAAACTGTGTGCGGAGATCGAGAAAAAAGTTCTCGCTGTACATGGAATGCTTCCGCCTCAAGAAGCTGCTAAAGCGGCAAAAGAAGCTGCTCAAGCAAAAGAGCCTGCGGGCGTTTGAGCCACTCTTTGTTCGATTAATGTAACAAGCGTTAAAAGCTCCGGGGAATCTAACCGGAGCTTTTTTAATGCCTCTTTTAAAGCACTGAGCTCTTCGAAAAGGAGGTGAGCTGCTTTTTCACAGCCAACCACACCTGGAAAGTTGAGTTTGCCCTCGTCTTGGGCCAAGTCTAAAAAGTCGTCGCTGATTTGAAAGGCGCGCCCAAAGTGACGAGCTGCTCTTTTGACCAACTCCAACTGGGAAAGATCGCCTCCCCCAAAAAGCCATCCAAACACAAACGAAATCTCGAACAACGTTCCTGTTTTTTTATCGATCACATCTAAAACAGTCGCTTCATTGAGCTCTGCTGGAAATAAATCGCCATATTGCCCGCCGGTAGCTCCAAAAATTCCTGTATTGAAGGTTGCATTTTCAACAGCAAGTGGGATTAGAGCCTCTTGGTTGAGCTTTTGACCGTTTAGCCGGATGCGATCATATCCAGCTGCGATAAGGGCGTAGGTAGCAAGTATAGCCGTTGCTTCGCCATAAACTTTATGAGTAGAGGGATGGTCGCGCCGCATGTCGTCATCGTCCATGCAAGGAAGGTCGTCGGCAATTAGAGAGGCTGTATGAAAATATTCTACAGCTAAGGCGGCATCGGTCACATCCCATTTTTTCCCAAGAGCGTCGGCAACTAAATAGACAATTGCAGGGCGGAAGCGTTTCCCCCCATTTTTGAAGGCGTACTCAATTGCATCACGCAGCTCCGTTTTAGGGCCAAAGGCCGCAACGCTCTCAAAAAGCGCTTCGTTGATCGGTTGCTGGTAACGAGCTAAAATCTCGGAAAAGGATGTCATTTGGGGGCAATTATAACACTTTCTGGGCCTTTCACAACATAACTTTTTGGAATCACTCCTGATGCTGTTGCGCACGGACCAAGCGCGCTTCCAATCCCCATAATGGTACCCGGATTGGTGACAGAGTTGCAGCCCGTCTGGACATCATCTCCGAAAATGGCCCCAAACTTCCTAAGCCCACTATCAACTCTTTTTTCACCCTCGATAATCGGCACATTTTTCCCATCAAAACGGAGGTTAGCACATTTTGTTCCGGCGCCGAGATTGACCCTATTTCCAAGAATCGAGTCTCCCACATAGGTGAAATGACCCGCCTTGGCCCCATTTAGAAAAATGGCATTTTTGACCTCAGTCGCATGCCCAATCACACACCCATTTCCGGTAATCACATTACCCCGGATATAGGCTCCGTGGCGGATCTCACAATCCTCCCCAATGATGCAAGGCCCCTTGATGTAAGCTCCAGGCTCGACAATTGTCCCTTTCCCTATGGAGATCTCCTCTGGATTGACCAAAATAGCTCCCTGTTCGACGGTTCCCTCGATATTTCCCAAGAGCTCGACGAGTAAGCCTATTTTTTTGAGAGCTTCCCAGACAGGGGCACTCTCATCAAAAAGAATCCTATGCTCAAAATGTACGAGATCGAAGAATTGCGATGGTTTCATAGGCTCATTTTATACAAAGATTCCTCAATTGGAGAAAAGGAATATATATTCTTATATAAGCTTCTTCCTCTTCAGGTGGTGTGGGAATGTTCATACTCTGTCTTGTCACTCTCTATCGATAACTTGTTTATAGGCATTAAACAACCTTTACTTTATCAACAGCGCTTGGCTATCAACAAAGTTATCAACGCTCCATAAACCCACTTATCGACAGGTTTTCCCTACTTAGACCCTGATTGCTACCTAAACTTGTTGTTATAGTGCTCTACCAAATCAAAATGGATGATAGTATGTAGCTTTATACAACTGTAGTTTACGTGGTTAGTTCTGAACTGCTGAAAATCCTTTGCCATACAATTTAAGATATTATGGACAATTGGTTGGATGTACCATGGACGAGTTGGGAGGGGGCTTTCAGAGGTATTACGCAATTCAAAAGGCTGTGTATCAGTAGATTTAGTTGTAGAAACCTTAAACATCTTTCTGATTGTCCAAGCAGCAAAATAAAAATATCTGGGTGAGAGGATTCGAACCTCCGCCCCCTTGCACCCCATGCAAGTGCGCTACCAGGCTGCGCTACACCCAGATGGTAGGATTAAATAGAAGTGAGTCCTTCGAATTGAAAATCGCTCTTCTGAACCTCTTTCACACCGATCTGCGCACACGCTTCGATGATTTTTTCAAGAGGATCACCAGGATCAACATCCGCTGCATCCAAGTCAACAGCAATCATTGCTGTAAAAGTGGTGCCGTTGCGGACCCCCTTCACCTTGAAATTGGCAAAAATGCCCTCTTTTTTTTTGGAGATATTTTTAAATCGAACAACGTTGTTATAGGCTAAGTCTGTCATAGCCGAAGAGTCTACCACTTTGACTTATACCTGACAAGTGAGTAAGCTGTTTTTCATGAAACCACCACCACAAATAGATGCAAGTTGGGCCGAGGCTCTAAAAAACGAATGGGAAAAGCCCTACTTAGACGACCTTGTCGCCTTTATCGCGCAAGAGCGCAGATCAGACACTCCTGTCTACCCTCCTAAAATGGAGGTATTTAATGCATTTAATTACACGCCGTATGATCGGGTGGAGGTGGTGATTATAGGGCAAGATCCCTATCACGGACAGGGTCAAGCTCATGGGTTGAGCTTTAGCGTCACAGGTGAGGTCAAGCAGCCCCCTTCATTGAAAAACATTTTCAAAGAGTTGAAAGAGGATCTGGGAATCGAACCTCCAGATCATGGGAATTTGGAGAAGTGGGCGACTCAGGGGATTTTGATGCTCAACACCATCTTAACTGTGCGGGCGAGCGAACCACGTTCACACCATGGAAAAGGGTGGGAGCTGTTTACGAGCTCTGTAGTGCAAATATTAAACGAGCGAAAAGATCCTGTTATTTTTGTATTGTGGGGGAAGGCTGCACAGGAAAAATGTGGTTCTGTAGCTCCTCATCACCATGTTTTGATCGCGCCCCATCCTTCGCCTTATTCAGCGCATAGCGGTTTTTTTGGCAGCCGACCCTTTTCAAAAATCAATGAACTCCTTAAAAGCCAAGGTAAGCAACCTATCAATTGGGCATTATCATGAGTCAAGAAATTTCCGGCCTCTCTAGCTCCCAAAGATTATCCTCCAAACCGCGCGCTTCGATGGAAAAAGTGGCTCCCGAGCAGCAGGCCAAAGAGATCGGAGCAAATCAAGAATTAAAACAATTCGAAATGAAGATGGAGCAGATGGATCACGCTTTTACTCTGGTGAAGGAAATTCGTGGCTCTCTAGAATCAGCTCTTAAAAGCCTCTCAGAGTAGCCCTTCTAGGGTGATCATGATTTTCTCGAGTGCTTTTGCGCGGTGGGAAATTTGGTTTTTCACAAGTTCCCCCAATTCGGCAAATGTTTGGTTGTAGTCGTGCTTGATGAAAAGTGGATCGTATCCAAAGCCATTTCCACCTCGCTCTTGCTCAGTAATGAGCCCTTCACAGTGTCCTGTGGCAACTTTTCGGATTCCTTGAGGAGATGCAAGTACGATGCAACATTCGAAATAGGCGAAGCGCCTGTCGGAATCGAGTCCCTCCATCTCTTTCAACAGCTTTTTGCGGTTCTCTTTGTCGGTAGCATTTTCTCCAGCGTAACGGGCTGAGTAAACACCAGGCTCACCACCAAGAGCTGAAACGACAAGTCCTGAGTCATCGGCCAAGGTCCACTTTCCAAGCGCTTTGGCGGCGTGCTCAGCTTTCAACCTAGCATTGGCCTCAAAAGTCTCCCCCGTTTCAGGAGGTGGGACATAGTCAGGAAAATCCAAGAGCGAATAGATGTCAAATTGCCCGCTAGGTCTCAATAAAGTACGGATTTCCCGTATTTTATGACCGTTTTGCGTTGCGATGACTAAGTCCATTTTTTTAAGCTAAATAACTTTTGATGCCATTAACTGTATACTTTTCACCTTGAAAGTCAAATGTTTCTCCTTCCTTATGTCCAATCATCGCTTGTGCAAGCTTTGACTGGAAGGAAAGAATACATTGGTCAGGATCGGCATCCCATGGTCCGAGCAATGTGTAGGTGATCTTTTTCCCTTTGGAATCAGATAAATCAACAATAGCGCCCACGCTTATAGCACCGATCTCAACATCTTCTTTGGTGAGGATACGCGCCTTATTGAGCTGTTTTGTAAGACTTTGAAGCTCAGATTGAAGGCGGGAACGTCTTTCAAGGGCAAATTTATATTCGGAGTTTTCGCGTAAATCTCCATGAGCGCGAGCCGCCTCAATTTCACGTGCATTGTCAACGGTTTCTACTGTCCCGATGTGCTGGATCCGCTCTTGAATATTTTGGTACCCCTCCTGGGTGGTCCAAATGACTTCAATCTCTTCCATACTGTCTTTTTTCGTTTTAGAAGATAAGGTGGGTTGGACGACCTCAGCGAGATTGTGAAAAATACGCTTGTCGTGTTTTGTGAAGCACTGACACTTGCTTACCAGGAGTAGGAATTCCTGCAGGTATTCTACACTCGCTTGTTCGATGATCGCGCGTACGATAGCGTAGCGTTTAGCCAAAAGCAACTGGTGCATTTTTTTTCCAAGTTCTCTGTACTCAGACTGTTCTTCAACAAAATGGAGCAAAATCAAATAGGCCTCTAAAAACTGATACTGACTCTCTTTGTCAGAATAGGGAATAGCATCCCCAGCAACGATTTTTTGGAAGTACCAGAAAAAAGCCTCAGGGAAAAGAGTCATTTTATTGAGCAGCTCATGTATTCTTTGCTTAAGAAGCTCTTTTGTACTTTCCTCAGTATCAAGCTCTTTAAAGAGGTAGTCGCGGATTGGACCTTGAGAGATTGAAAAAAGGAGTTGGAGAAAAATAACACTCCAATCATCACGATGTGCCCGCACAACAGTTAGAGTGCGCTTTTTAAAGGCGATGATTTCAATTAAGTTGAGAATACTTTCGATATTTTCGATTTGCTTTACGAGGGTTGCAGAGGCGTCTGGAAACTCGTCTGGGAAAATATCTTCTAGAAGGTAGGTGACTTGAAGTTTACGGCTGACGCTTAGGTCTGGAAGGAGATCATTGCTCTCTAATCCTTCAAGCAATACACCCTTTATTTGTTGTTTAAGCTCAAGATTTTTTAGAACTTCAGGAAAATCTCGTGTAAAGTTGTATATCACTTGGATCTGTTTATCGATTCCTTTTCCTTCATTTAGGGCCTCTTTAAATCGGACCTCATGTGGCACCTCTTCCATTCGTAGAACAAATGGCTCTTTCGACGTTTTTGGAGACTTGATTTTTGTGTCTTTTTTAATCTTGGCGCGCGCTGCTCCCCACCATTTTTGCCAGTCGCTTTCAGGAATGACCAGCTCGCAGAGCTCTTCTTTGATTTCTTGAGCGGTTTTATTTCCCATGTCTTTTAAGAGGAGCTTGATAAGGAAAATAGGATCTTCCTTACCCTCTTTTTCAAGCGCATCGGGTTCGCCAAAGCGACGAGAGAGAAAGTGTTCCGAGGGTAAGGGGATAAGATTTTTAAATGCGTTTTTGAAAGAAAGATCTTTTAATGCTGAAATCCCCTCAAATTCGAGGATAACGTGTTCACGAAGCAAGGAGATGTCGACCACCTCACCAACCCCCCACCCACCTGCATGAAAAACAAACTTACCCTTGTTCATATGGGTTAGTAGTTGGTAGTTAGAGATTGCTCCCCGGAATGAGGTACGCCCTTTAAGTCCGATGATGCGGAGTTTTTCATTGAAATGCTTATCTCCCCCGGAATAGCGTTTAAGAAAATCTGTTGCAAGGTCTGCAAGAATAGCGGGGTTAGTTGTCTGAAGGTCAAGGATAAGGCGTAAAGTTTCCCCAGAATGGGTTGGGTCGGTGATTTTTTGCCACAAGGGGAGAACGGTATCGGCAAATTGGCCGAAAGTGTCTGCAAGAGCTGAGTCTTTAACCATTTTTAGAATTTTATTCAATTCCTCAGCATCGACTTCATCAGCCATGCAATACTCTTCCCAGAGACGCAGGAAGCTAGCCAGTTTTGCATCTTCGATATGAAGCTCGAATTCCTCTAAGTAACTCATACTTATCACCCTTGTTTATTTGTACTGAAAAATATACTCCTCACGAGATAAAAGAGCAATAAAAACTTGATAAATGTTTTTTATAAGGGTGCATTAATGCGCTTACAAATTAAAAAAATCGCTGTAGAATAGAAATATGAGTAACTAGGGGGGAGATTCATGAGTGGAAGCGATGAAGAAGTACGCCAGGCTTTAGAAGAGGTTCTTGCGATGTATGACATTCAACTTGAGGTTGATCCAACTTCTGATGAGGGGGCTAAAGAAGAGCGCTTTGGAGATTATTCTGAAATCATCAACAAGACCCAGCAACGTCTAGATGAACTGAATGAAAAAGCCGAGGAAATTTACAAATCCACGGGGATGACGCATGATCAACTCGAAGCGTACTCTGCCAATCCCAACAATTTCAGCAAAGAGCAATGGGATGCTCTTCAAAAGGTGAAAGAGGCTTGCGAAAAATATAAAAGAGAAGCGCACGCCAAAATAGGTGAGGAGCGGTTCGAAAAGACCACAGAAAAGCCTCGAAAAAAGCAGCCTCATCGCTTTGCTAAGAAAAAACACTGGATCCCACTTTGATTTTGAATATAATCATCAGTAATGAAGATTATTGTAAAAAAGGGACTCGACGTCCCAATTGCCGGAAAGCCTGTTGGTCCCCTCCAAGATTTGAGGAAACCAGAACAAGTTGCTCTAAACCTCGATCCGTTTGATAAAGCGCGTTTCAAGGTGCATGTAAAGGTTGGGCAGAGAGTTAAAATTGGTCAGCCGCTTGTGGAAAGCAAAAGCGTGCAAGGCCAAATGTTTGTTTCTCCTGCTGGGGGAGTCGTGAGTGAAATCCGTCGAGGGCTGAAGCGACGCCTTCTTGATATCATCATCGATGTGGACGCAGACGAAGAGTACATAGAGCATGAGAAGCTCCATGCAGGCGCCTCGCGCGGAGAGATTCTCGATCTTTTTATGCGCGCTGGGATTTTTCCACACATTCGCATGCGTCCTTTCGACATGGTCGCCGATCCAAAATACACTCCACGCGCGATTTTTGTCCGCGCCATCGAAACGCTCCCGTTTGTTCCCCCAGCTGAGATGCAAGTTAAGGGGCACGAAGTTTACTTTCAAGAGGGACTCAACACTCTCAAGAAACTTACTGACGGTAAGTTACATCTTGTTTATCAAGAAGGTTCCACGTGCAAAGCATTTTCCGAAGCACAAGGTGTCGAAAGACACTCGGTTTTAGGGCCACACCCCGCAGGTACCTCTTCGCTTCATATTCACAAAATCGATCCCGTTAGAAACCCGAATGATTTTGTCTGGACACTCTCAACTTTGGATGTGATCACAGTTGGAAAGATGGCGTTGGAAGGGAAGTACTTTACCGATCGAATCCTCGGCATTGGGGGAAATGGAATCGTTGAAGGGAGAACGGGGTTTTTCCGTGCGCGCGCCGGTTTTCCTGTGAATGCGCTCATCCCAGATCGGATTACAAATCAACCCCTACGCTTCATAACAGGAGATCCCCTTACTGGCACTCAGGTTAACACAAACGATTTTATCGGTTTTTATCAAACCGCATTCACGGTGATCCCAGAGAATACCACCCGCGAGTTTTTACATTTCTTCCGTCCTGGATTTGGCAAGTACTCGGCGACAAGAGCCTATGTTACGGGCCATGTAAAGCCCCCTGAAAGTGGGTATCCCTTCACAACGAATCAACATGGCGAAGAGCGTGCGTTCATAGACGGTCGCGTTTATGCACGTGTAATGCCCATGCAGATTCCGACCATGCATCTGGTCAAGGCGATTATTTCCGAAGATTTTGAGCTCGCGGAAAATCTCGGTTTGCTGGAAGTGACAGGTGACGACTTTGCTCTTTCCTCTTTTATCTGCCCCTCTAAGATCGAAATGATTGAAATAGTGAAAGAAGGCCTACACAGATATTCCAAAGAACTAGGCCACTAGGTACCATGCCTTCCCATGAGAAGGCTTTTAGTATCTCTTTTTCTTTTGCTCCCTTCGGCGATGATCGCCGATCAGTCTATCGATGAGCTAATGCGCGCACTCGAGATCGCTGCCTATTGGGACTGCAAACTCAATGAACACTTTCCCGTCACCTATAACCACCTCCTATCGGGCGGCTATTTTGCAACCCACTCTGCCCGAATGAGCGAAGAGGGGGAATTCGGCTTTGGAGTTGCAGATGCGCCCCCTTATCTAAACTGGAATGCGCGGATTCAACCCTTCTTTTTTCTCGAATTTACTGCTAACTACCGAATCTTTCGCGGATGTGAAGACACCTCCATTGGAAAATACGGTTTTGGAGATTATGCCGATAGAGGGGCAAATCTTAAGATCGCACTCGTCACCCCCGAGCAGAGCTTTTATCAAATGCCAGGCATTGCCTTTGGGATCGACGATTTTATGGGCTCCAAAAAATTCACAAACTACTTCGTAGTGGGAACCCAAGTGTGGCTCGAATACGGTCTTGAGACGAGTGTTGGTTGGGGAACAGGCACCTACACAAACGGCCCCTCGCGCGGCTTTTTTGGAGGGTTTAACTGGTTTCCCCTCTACACATGTGGAAACAAATGGTTCAAAGGCATTTGTGTCACAGCAGAATACGATCCAACAAATTACGATGATGACCCCCACCCAAATGGCAGGGCCTCTCACACACCGATTAATTTTGGCGCCAAGTACAACCTGTGCAACACCATTGAACTCTCGGGAAGCTATATTAGAGGCCAGGAGTTTGCAGCGGCAGGCTCACTTCACTACAACTGGGGAAATTCGCGCGGCTTTCTTCCTAAAATCAATGATCCGTGCCCCTACACCTCTCCTGTCGACCACCAGCCACTTGGATGCTTCCGCCCCCCCGACGTCATGATTCAAAGCATGAGCTATGCCTTAGAACAACAAGGGTTTGAGCTGACAAAAGCGTGGATCAATGACTCCACACTGTGGATCCGCCTGATCAACTGCCGCTACAGGAAAGAGTGCGTCACGCGGATGCGTCTTCAGCGCTTTTTCGCCGCCCTCACCCCCTCAAATATTCAAACGGTTGTTGTGGAAATCGAGTCGTATGGCATTCCCTGCCAACAATATGTATATAATCGAGAATGTCTTTTACGCTTTGCCGATCAATGCATGTCCCCTTTTGAAATGGACACCATTTCTCCGCGCCAAGAAGCGTGCGTCTGCCCTCCTGCAGACCTAATTTTTAGTCGCAGATATAATTTATGGCGTGCGCGGATCAGCCCCCGCGTAGAAAACTTTTTCGGAAGCGTCAGCGGAAAATATAAGTACGACGTCGGAGTGAAGCTCGATTTGGAAGGCTTTTTGCCCTGTAATTGGTTTTATGAGGCGCAAATCAGCACGACGCTTGTTTCCGATTTGCGCGGACTTGGCGATTACGACATCTTTTTCCCCTCACAACTGCCCAACGTGGCGACCGACTATATACGTTACCGACAATCGCACGCCCTTTCATGGGATCGCCTCTATTTGCAGAAAAGCTGGAATTTTGGACGCGGAGTTTTTGGGCGTGTCGCGGGCGGCTATTTTCAAGTCAATTACGGAGGCGCCGCTGCAGAAATGCTCTGGTATCCGGCAAACAATTACTTTGCGATTGGACTAGAAGGAGCTGTCGTCAAAAAACGGAACTACACCGGACTCGGCTTTCAGTCGGAAATCCGCCACTTTGATGATCGCACCCCCATTTTTCGCCCCTACACCACCCTCCAGCAATACTTTCTCGATTTTTACTTCGACATTCCCGACCTCCGCCTCTTTTCCAAAATCAGCGTGGGGCAATTTCTGGCACGCGATAAAGGGGTGCGGGTTGAGCTGACTCGCTATTTTGATAATGGTGTCCGGATAACAGGGTGGATGACCTACACCGACGCTAACGATCAGATTCACGAGGAAAATTATTACGACCGAGGGATCGCGCTTGAGGTTCCCCTGGACTTTTTCAGCAAGTGTAGCAACCGCAGTATTTGGAGCCACGCCATGGCCGCCTGGCTACGCGATGCCGGCTACTCCATCTGGACCGGCCGCTCTCTTTTCGAGAGTCTAAATAGAGAGAGGCGTTAACCTATCAGCTGCGCAATCTCAGGAGCCGCGTAAGTAAAGATCATGTCAGCCCCCGCCCTTTTTATGCAGAGCAAGCTTTCAAGAAGGGCGCTCTCCCCATCAAGCCATCCATTTTGAGCCGCAGCCATGATCATCGCATACTCACCACTCACCTGATAGGCCGAAATAGGAAGCGAGGTTGCCGCGCGTAACTTTGCAATTACATCCAAATACGCAAGCGCTGGCTTTACCATCAAAATATCAGCACCCTCCATTTCGTCCAAGCGCGCTTCGATCAACGCTTCGCGGCTATTAGCCGGATTCATCTGGTATGTTTTCTTATCCCCAAAGGATGGCGCCGAACCCAGAGCGTCGCGGAAGGGGCCATAGAAGGCCGAGGCGTACTTTGCTGTGTAGGCGTGGATGCTGACATCAAAATAGCCATTTTGATCAAGAGTGGCTCTTATAGCGCCTACGCGCCCATCCATCATATCGCTTGGAGCGACCATATCGACACCAGCTTCGGCTTGAACAAGCGCCATTTGTGCGAGCGCTTCAAGGGAAGGGTCGTTCAGGATCTCTCCGTTATCGCCCACAAGTCCATCGTGCCCGTGGTTGGTGTAGGGGTCGAGAGCTATATCGGTGATCACGCATAGCTGGGGAAATGATTTTTTTAGCAAGCGCACAGCTCTTTGTAAAAGACCATCGGGGTTGACCGACTCGCTGCCTGTGCTGTCTTTGAGCTCTTTGGGAATAGCGGGAAAAAGAGCGATGGCGGGGATTCCAAACTCGACGAGACGCTCAGCTTCTTTCAACAGCTGGTCGAGGCTGAGTCGGTAGATTCCTGGCATGCTATGAATCGGATCGCGAATGTTTGAGCCTTCGGTAATAAACTGGGGGTAGATCAAATCGGAAGTGGTGAGCTTGGTTTCTTCTACAAGAGCGCGTACAGCCGAGTTCTTTCGGTTGCGCCGCGGTCTGTGATAGGGGGGAGTGGGATTGGTGGCAGTTATGGTCATGTTTAACTCCGTCTGAGAAAGAGGTAATTTAATTAGATAATTCTCTTCTTCCTCTTGTGGTGTGGAAGTGTTGATAAGTTCGCTTTTTCTCTCCTGTTTTCGTTGTTTATAGGGTGTCGATACTCTGTCGAAAAACAAGGAGTTGCTGACATTCTAATAAAAACAAACAAATTGTCTACCATATTTAAACAGGTTATGAACACCTTTTCCCTTGATTGTCGGGCGGGAGTTGTGGCACGCTTGGCCTCTCTAAACAGCGAGGTGATAGCCATGAAAGATTACGAAGATTTTACCGAAACCCAGACTCGTATTCTTGAGCGATTTGTTACGAGTACCTCGAGTAACATCTTTGTTTTACGCAACTTACCCGAGGTCATTAAGGGCGCTCTTTTTTCCCGCTACTCCCGTTCGAGCTTGGGTCTTCGCTCGCTTCTTCTAAAAGAATTCATCCAGGGAGAGGAGACGGCATTTGATAAGATTGTAGGATCATCCGAGGGGCATGATGGTGAAAACTCGGAAGATCAGGTGGTTGCCATCAAGCGTGCTCAAAACTTCTACGATCGCATTTTGGATGGATATGGGGATGATTCGATCGGGGAGCTTGGGGGCGCGCATTTAGCGATTGAGAATGTCTCAATGCTCGCTGCAAAGGTCATCGAAGATAGCCGCATTGGGGGCTCGCCACTCGAAAAGTCGACGCGCTATATCTATTTTGACCAAAAAGTGAACGATCAATATCTCTACTATCGCGAACCGATTTTAATGACCTCGGCCTATCGCGATGTTTATATCAAAACATGCGACAATCTTTTTGAGACCTACTCGAAATTGATTCCTCCGATGACCGAGCTGATGGAGAAAAAATTCCCTAGGGACCCCGAAAAGTCGAAAGCGGCCTACACGGCAGCTTTGCGTGCCAAAGTGCTCGACTGTTTGCGCGGTCTGCTTCCTGCGGGAACGCTGACGAATATGGGAGTTTATGGGAACGGTCGGTTCTGGGAGGGGCTGATTCACAAGCTACAGTGTCAAAATTTAGCTGAGCTTCAAGAGGTTGGGAAGCAGTCGTATGAGGAGCTTGCAAAAGTGATCCCCTCTTTTGTGAGACGCTCAGAGCCCCACCACCGCCACCATGAGACCTACACCCAATTTTTTGAGTCGATGAATGCACAACTTCAAAACGTCGCGTCACATCACAAGGTTCCTAAAAGCGAGCCCTCCAAAGCGGGTATTCGGTTAGTAGATTTCGATTCCGAGGGTGCGTATAAAGTGGCCGCGGGTCTTTTGTTTGGACAGGGCCACAGCAGTCTAGAAGAGCTCCAGAACTATTGCAACAAGCTCTCTGATGAGGAGATTGCCAAGATTTTTGATGCGGCCTCTTCGATGCGCGAAAATCGCCGACAAAAATCCCCTCGCGCTCTTGAGCACGCCCAATTTACCTTTGAGATTGTAGCCGACTTTGGGTGCTACCGCGATCTACACCGCCACCGCATGCTCACTCAGGAGCGTCAGTTGCTGACAGCAGATCTTGAGTACTACGTTCCCGAAGAGATTCTCGATACGCCGATGGAAAAGAGTTATCGTGAGGCGATGGATGGAGCGAAAGAGGTCTTTGATATGATCGCACAGGAGCTGCCAGAAGAGGCACAATACGTCGTTCCGATGGGATACAATGTCCGTTGGTATTTCCATGTCAACCTTCGCGCCCTTCAGTGGCTGTGTGAGTTGCGTTCACAAGCGGCTGGCCATCCTGCCTATCGCTACGTCGCCCAGGAGATGGCAAAACAAGCGAGCGAAGCGGTTCCACTTTTTGAAAACTTTTTCAAGTTTGTCGACTACGAGGGGCATGACTTAGGCCGGCTCGGTCAAGAACAACGCAAAGTTGACAAATCTGTTAGCTAAGGTGCTTTCCTAGGAAGCCTGAGATGCGGAACATGCTCACAGACTCCTTAGAGCCAAATACGGCAGCTAATTTATCATCAGGGAGGATTTGGCGCTTATCGTTTGGATCTTGCAAATCTTCAGCTTTAATATGTTCCCACGTCTTCTTAATCGCCTCTCCACGGGTCACCGGATCTTTTCCAATCACCGCTGCCAATTCTTTTGAAGGGGTGAGTTTGCCGCGCGCACTTTTGCCCCCACCCTTTCCTTTACCGGCTGCCTTTTTCTTCTCATAAGCAGTTTTGGGGTGGCTGGCGTACTTTTCGGGAAGTTGGGCGAGGTCATTGACGATCACATCGCAATCAGGGAAGCTCGAGCAGGAATAAAAGACCTTTCCGAAACGGGAACGGCGTGAAACGATATGTCCATCACACCCTGTTGCAGGGCAAGGAGGGGTATCCTCGATCGTCTCTCCCTCTCGAGGGATGTTGATGATCCCCTTACACTCTGGGTACTTTACACAACCCAGGAAAGGACCGTACCGCCCGTGACGCACCTTTGTTGGGCCCTTGCAGATTGGGCAAGGTTGATCCCACTTAAATTCGGGGGCGTAATCTTCTTTTTTGAAATTCATTTCCTCAACAGAGGTGGTGTAGTCGCACTCGGGATAGTCGGCGCACCCATAAAAATAGCGCGATTTCGACCAAATTTTCTGTAGATGGGTCTTTTTGCATTGTGGGCACTCGATATCGGTGTCGATCTTAGGGACGTAGGCCTCTTTCTCCGCAATCTCAACGGTGGGAATAAATTTCTCCCAAAACTCGCGAATTACAGCCTTCCACTCTTTTTTATTGTCGGCTACAAGCTCGAGGGTGTCTTCCATATCAGCTGTAAAACCGATGTTCATGATCTGCTGGAAATTATCCTCTAAAAACTGGGCAATCACGCATCCAAGTTCTGTCGGTTTTAGACGATGGTTCTCCTTGACCGTGTAGTCGCGCCCCTGAATTTTATTCATAATGGAGGCGTACGTTGAAGGGCGGCCAATCCCTGATTTTTCAAGCTCTTTAACTAGAGAAGCTTCGGAAAAACGAGGGGGAGGTTTCGTAAAAGATTGCTCGGATGTGACTTTAATTAGGTGGAGGGGGAGATCTGCCTTTAAAGGAGGGAGCGTGGGATTTGCCTCCTCGGCTTCTTCATCTTTTTTCTCTTCGTAGGCAGCCAAAAAGCCTTTAAATTTGATCGTCGATCCTGTTGCACGTAGAACAATGTCTTGATCAGTTGCGATATCGGCTGAAACAGTGTCATAGATCGCCGGCTCCATTTGAGAGGCGATAAACCGCTTCCAAACAAGTTCGTAAAGCACGAACTGATCGCGAGTTAGATACGGCTTTACCACTTCAGGAGGGTGATTGATGTTAGTTGGGCGGATTGCCTCGTGCGCATCTTGTGTCGCTTTTTTCGTTTTATACGCTCTCGGCTCTTTGGGAAGATACTCTTTGCCATAGTGGCTTGAAATAAAACTACGCGCTTCTTGAATCGCAACTGGTTCAATACGAACGGAGTCGGTACGCATATAGGTGATCAAACCTTCAGCTCCCTCGCTGTCGAGGTCGACCCCTTCATAGAGCGACTGGGCAATACTCATCGTACGAGACGCGGCAAAGCGGTAGTGGCGACTCGCCTCCTGTTGAAGTGTTGAGGTAATAAAGGGGGGTTCGGGATTCCGCTTCTTCTCTTTTTTCTCAACCTTGGCGACTTTGTATTCAGCTTTCTTAAGACGCGCAACAACCTTGTCGGCCGTTTTTTTATCGGGGATAATCGCAAGATCTTTCCCTTCTACAGGCTCTTTTTCCCACTTTTTCCCATCCACTGAATGGAGACGTGCTGGAAATTTTTTCGATGGGTCCCCATCTTGGAGGAGGGCACCAATATTCCAATATTCTACAGGGATAAAGGCTTCGATCTCTTTTTCACGGTCGACAACGAGTTTAAGCGCGACCGATTGCACTCTACCCGCAGAAACGCCGGAGCGCTGTTGGAGTTTGCGCGCCAAAATAGGCGAAATTTTGTATCCCACGATTCGGTCAAGAAGACGGCGCGCTTGCTGTGCGTTCACAAGAGCGATATTGATCTCTTCAGGGTTGTTGATCGCGTCTAAAACAGCTTCTTTGGTAATCGCGTTGAACGCAGCCCGTTTAATGACAGTCTTAGCCGGAAGAAGGGCTGCAATGTGCCAGGCAATCGCTTCCCCTTCTCGGTCGGGATCGGGAGAGAGGTAGACTGTATCGCACTCTTTGGCAGCTTTTTTAAGTTTAGAGATAACCTCTTTTTTATCGGCCAGGGGTTGGTATTCAGGTTCAAAATCGTTCTCGATATCAATCCCAAACCCTTTTTGCGGGAGGTCACGGATATGCCCGACAGAGGAGGCGAATACAAACTCACTCCCCAAAAATTTTTGAAGGGTTTTGATTTTTGCCGGAGACTCGACGATGATTAGAGATTTTCCCATTATTACTCATTAATATATGTTATTGACTAAAACATTCAATAGATCCGAAGATTTTTACACAAGTACGCATTTTCCCTCACCTCTGTAAATCAGTTGAATTTAAAAGAAATTATGGCTAAGATTAGGTCTTAACAGTTTGTAATAAAGAAGATTATGTTATCGGATTATAATAAACGTGGATTGATTCATGCCCCCGATGAGTCAGAGGATGCCTTTCTTTTGAGGTGCAGAGATGCTAAACAAAGAGAAGCTTCTCCACGATCTAAGCTTGCTGCTGAGCTTTTTGATGTTGATCCCGACTGGGTTCATCTTCGCTATAGCGATCAGCGCCTCCGTCTTTGGGAAGGGGGGTGTACGTGGATCGAATTGAATCAAGTTACCCTCCAACTGCGTAAAATCTTTGAAAAAAAATCTCACTACCTGGGCTACTCGAAAGAAGAAATTACGGCTCACGAACTTGTTCATGTTGTGCGCAGTGGTTTTGAAGAGCCTGTTTTCGAAGAAATTCTTGCCTATCAAACGAGTTCTTCGCCCCTGCGGCGGTGGCTTGGTCCTATTTTCCGTTCCTCCAAAGAGAGTACCATTTTTATCATCACTCTTTTTGCAGCTTTTTTTGCCTCACTGTTTGCGCTGTTTCAATTTTTCGTCTATCTCGGGGCTTTTGGGCTGCTTGCATATGGAGTTTATCGTCTTTTCAAGGCGCAACGTACGTTTTCTAAGGCGCGCAAGAATCTAGCGAAAGTTGTTGGGGTGGAAAAAGCGTTGGCTGTGATGGTGCGCTTGACCGATCGGGAGATTTCCCGTTTTTCAAAGATGGAAAAAGAGCGGATTATCACCTATGCAATCAAAATGAGCCGCACCCAAGCGCGGTGGCAGCAAATCCGCAGCGCTTACTTCATTGAGTTGTAAAGCATTTTGCAATATTTTTTTGTCCTTGCTCTTTTTAAAAAAAAAGCCTACTCATAGGGCTGATTTAAATAAACACTCAAGATATCAATTTATGAAGATCTATCATTTACTACTCGCTTCTCTTACTCTATCGTTTCCAGGTTATGGTGTTACGACTGTTGTAAAAGATGGAGATACGTTAGTCGGTACTTTTACCATCGTTGCTGATGGTGACTCCCTTCAGGTAGAAGAGGGGGGATTGGTCACAGGATTAGCAGCGGATGCTGTAGCAATAGGCGCTGACAATCAAACAGTTATAAATAGTGGAACGATCTTTATGGATGGTACTGGCAATTTCGGGATTGTCGGTGGAGCGTTTGAAAATATTACGGTCATCAATAATGGTCTTCTCTCCGCCAATACAGGACTAGGTGACCTGGGAATTCTTATTGGTGCGGGCAGTGGCCACCTACTTGTAAACAATGGTAGTATCCTATCCGATAACTTAGCGGTTGTCTCTGTCAATTGGACCGATGGAGTGATCATAAATAATGGCCAAATATCATCGGATGGTTTTGATGGAATCCAATGCACAAGTCCCAGTAATATTAAAATCGTAAATAGTGGCCAAGTATTGGCTGGAGCTCGGGGAATTTTTGTTGACTCTCCTACAGGTTCAACCCGACTGACAAATACTGGTAGCATTACGGTAGGAGGATCTGATCCTGGACTGTCTCTCGTTTCTGCACCAGGCGATAGTGTCGTGATTAACAGTGGTCGCATATCAGCCCAGGGTGCAGGCGCTTTAGGAGTTTCTGTCGGCTCCTCTGATAATGTCGTGTTTACAAATAGTGGTATTATTTCGAGTACGAGCGCTGGAGGATTTCAATTGGGGGCGGGAAGTAATAATCATTTTATTAATTCTGGCATTATCCAAGCACCTTCTGCGCCAGCTATTCTCATCATTAATGCCACCGATCCAACCCTTACTCTCCTACGAGGTTCAAATATACAAGGAGATGTTCAGTTTCTAATTAATCCTCTTAATTTACTAAATGTTGAAACGGGATTGAATCTGTCTCTCACACGTACAAATGACGCTGGGTTTAATAACTTTGGGATCGAAGCACCTTTTATTCTTTCCGGGCTGACCGTTGGGGTGATCGACCCCACAGGGTTCACTTTACAACCCGACGTGGTTGCTGATCTCTCAGATACAATCCTCGATAGCGTCTATCGCCATCGCTTAGGTTGCTGTACGCCTTGTGGGAGTGGTGCATGGGTTCAAGGAATCGGCAGTTACCGAAAGCGTAGTCATGCTGATAAACATGTAGGCTACGACATCTTTCAGGGCGGCTTTCTTATTGGATACGATAACAGTATCTGCAGGGGATATCTTGGGTTATTTGCTGGGGCATCGTATGTTGAAGCTGAGGTCGATCATAAGACTCAAAAAGCGCATATCAATAGCTATGTGGGTGGAGCAACTTATGAAACATGTTTTTGCAATAACTTCGTTGGCCTTGCAATAACAGCTGGCTATATCGACTGGGATAACGATCGCTATGTAATGAATAACTTGGTGGCAGGTGGAGTAGAAACAGCAAGTGCGGACATCGATGGCTTCTTTCTATCCCCTGAAATCACAATCACACGTAAAATTGGAAGTCACAGCTGCCAACCTGTTATGAGCTTTACCTTGCGTTACGCTGGATTTTTCCCGGGGAACTACAGTGAAAGTGGATCACAAACCAACCTGTCGGTTAGTGACCGCCACATCAACTTGTTGACAACGCGTCTTGAAGCGGCGCTACCTTTGAGCGATATTTGTGGTAAATGTTGCTGGAGTGTAGAACCCTATATTGGTGTTTATGGAAGATATCAGCTATCAAATGGAAGCATAGATGGAGAATTTCTAGGACAAGATCTTAGCTTTAGTCAGCCAGGCCCTCGTAATGTTGCGGCATTTCTTTCGGGCATTCGAGGGATCCAATCGTTTGGGTGTGTCAACCTTTCCCTGAATTTGGAAGCGAGCTTTGATTCTCACAGCAGCGCCCGCTTGCTCGGAGAGGGGGGAGTGAACTGGAATTTCTAATTTTGGTTCTAAATCAACTGAGATAGAAAAGTAGAAGCTGGGACAATGATGGGCTCTTTGTAAGAGAAACAATCTTTTTCGATATAATCGAGACCAAAGCTAACCTGAAACGCGTGCTCAGCCCCAGTCTGTTCTTGAAAGTTGTAAAGCGCTTTACTAATTCCAGAGTGATCGACTTCTCTTTTTTCCTTGTCGCGCAAGTAGAACAAATCAAATTCTCCAAGACCGTATGCGAGGCATGATCCTGCAAAACGGTTGCAAGGATTTCTAGTTGTGCAAGTTCCAGGTTTTTCTAGTCGTTGAGGTGGGTGATGTCTGCGGTATCATCTAGAGAGTGAGAGATCTCCTTAGAGAGGTACTCGATCTCCTTTTTTAAGCCATCTAGCTCGTGATAGATCTCTGCCCCTTTCTCTGTCCCAGCATGGACCTCATACCTTTTACACAGCTTCTGGTAGCGGTTGATCTTGCTCTCAAGTTGAATCGCGGCACTTTGCATCGAATCGATATCACTTTCAAGTTGGGCTTTCTCTTTTTCTGTCATTGGCACGTTTTTTGGCTCAGGTGAAAGGCCAATCCAGCTATATCCGCCAGGTGAATAGGGCATAAGATCTCCTAATTAATTCCTGATAGATATCGGCAGGTTGTGTGGAGAGCTTTAGTGAATTCTGCGTTGAGCAGTATTTCCAATGTGTAATTCTTTGCGGTATTTGGCAACGGTGCGGCGCGCACACGGAATGCCGCGCTCTTTAATCATTGAAGAAATAACCTCGTCAGATAGGGGACGTTTTTTATCCTCCTCGGCAACCATCTGGCGCAGCAATCCTTTCACAGTTTGTGCGGAGATATTGTCTCCCTCTTTTGTTGTGTAAGCATGTGTAAAAAAAGAACGGAGTGGAAAAACACCGCGTGGGCAGCACACATATTTGTGGGCAACAGCCCGCGCAATTGTCGATTCGTGTAAATCCAATTTTTCGGAAACGTCTTTCATCGTCATAGGAATCAGCTCTCCCTTGGGGTCAGCGAGGTAGGCTGTTTGGGTGCGCACAAGCTCTTCGGCAATGCGGTAGAGGGTGTGATTGCGTTCGTGTAAATTGCGCATTAACCACTTTCCGGAGGAGATTTTTTCCTGGATATAGCTTTTGGTTTCTCCTGGCAAAGAAGGGTCGCTCAACATGTCCGTATAGACGTGATTGAGGCGTAGGCTGGGAAGGTTTTCATCGTTGATTTCGATTGAAAAGCGCCCTTCTACATACATAATAATAAGATCGGGAGTGATGTTTTGGATCACTTGTCGATAATGTCCAGCTGACTGGTTTGTGCCGGGATGGAGATCGAGGCGTGCAATCTCTTTTGTGATGGTTGCGCGTATTTCTTTGGCAGGGCGGCAGAGGGATTTAGCAATCGCAGGGATCCTGTTATGGAGCACATCTTCAAAATGTCTCTCCACAATGCGGAAGGCTAAGGTATCATTTTTTCCGACAGAGTGGAGTTGAATGAGGAGCGACTCTTGGCAGTTGCGAGCGCCGACTCCTGCTGGATCGAAGGTTTGAATTTCCTCTAAAATCGGCTCAAGCTCTTCAACGGTGTATCCTCCCAGAGCAGCGATCTCCTCAAGCGGAGAGCTCAAAAGACCGTCGGCATCAAAATTTCCGATCAACCACCCAGCTCGGATGCGCTCATCGGATTCCTTAAAGGTCTCTCTAGCTTGGGTCATTAGGTGGTCGTAGAGCGACTCTTCGCACGCGACTGTGTTTTCAATAAACGCACGCAGATCATCTCCAGGCTCTCCCCCACTTCTTGACCTGGTCTCGCGAATCTCGGGTTGGGGTTCATCTTCTTCGCTGCGCTCCAAAAGAGGATTTTGTGAGAGCTCCTCTTCGATCATCGTTCCAAGTTCTAAAACTGGAAGTTGTAGAAGGTGAAGAGCTTGCTGCATCTGTGGAGACAGAATGAGGCGCTGTATTTGCTTCACATTCTGTGATGCGACCTGCTCCATGTGTCCCATATCGGCTTCCCCTCCGATACTCTAGGTAACATATCTAGTAGATGCGTTCTATATATTTTTTTGGAATTTCGCGTAAGAACCTGCTGGGGCGCATCATACGGTGTTGCCCCCACAAGAAACGGGTTTCAGAAGCTGAGAGGTAGAGGCGTTGTTTTGCCCGGGTCATGCCGACATAACAGAGTCTACGCTCTTCTTCGAGACCCTCGAAGGTGTTGCGGGAGTTGGCGTGAGGAAAGAGCTCTTCTTCCATCCCCACAAGAAAGGCTGCGGTATACTCAAGCCCCTTTCCATTATGCAAGGTCATCAGGTTGATTTGATCGCCTGAGAAATTGGCTTCATCGATAGAACCTTTTAATGTGAGCTCCTCTAAAAAAAGCTCCAAATTGTTCGAGTCATTCATCAATTCCCATTCGTGAGCTTTGGCAACGAGTTCATTGATGTTCTCCTTTCGATCATCAAATGTCTCTTTATCTTCTCGCAAAACATCGAGATAGTGGCTTTGTCGAATCGTTTCAATTACGAGTTTTTGCAAGGGGGCTTCTTTCTGCACCTCTCTTAAATTTTGGATAATTTGAACGTAATCCCGCAAACCTTCCCGTTGCTTGGCAGATAAACGGATCCCATCGACCTCTCCCTGGACTAGCTTTACACAGTACGTAAACAGAGGAATTTCTTGTACCGAGGCGCCCGCGCGAATCTTTTCGATTGTTGTCAGCCCGATTCCACGTTTGGGGAGGTTGATCGTTCTTTGGAGTGAAACAACATCGTGATTGGTGGTGAGCATCCGTAAGATCGCTAAAAGGTCTTTAATTTCCTTGCGTTGATAGAAGGAGATGCCGCCCACAATGACATAGGGGAGGCGTTTGCGCAGGAGAAAATCCTCAAAAAGACGCGATTGGAAGTTGGTGCGATAAAAAATCGTCATCTGGCTTAAGGGAATTTGATGCGAAGTGTGGAGTCTTTCGATCTCATCTACGACAAAACCGGCCTCTTCTCTTTCGGTGCCGCCCACAAATAACGTGATTTTTTCTCCTTCGCCAAGATCGCTCCACAACGTTTTTTCATAGCGGGAGTTGTTGTATTGAATCAGCGAGTTAGCGGCGTCGAGAATATTTGTGGTGCTGCGGTAATTTTGCTCAAGGCGTACCACTCTTGCCCCTGGGTAATCCCGTTCAAAATTGAGAATGTTTTCGATATTAGCTCCTCGCCAAGAGTAGATCGACTGATCGGGATCTCCGACGACAAAAATGTTACGTTTTTCGCCGACAATCAAGCGTGCCATCAGGTATTGCGCTTCGTTTGTATCTTGATATTCATCGATGAGGAGATAGGGCCATTGTTTTTGATAGTGGGCAAGCACATCGGCGTGTTCTTGGAAGAGGCGAACGGTTAAAAAGAGTAGGTCGTCGAAATCAAGGGCGTTTGCTTCTCGTAAACGTTGTTGATAGAGCGAGTAGACCTCAGAAAAAATATTCTGAATTGGATAGGGAAGGTCTGAAACGTCGACATCGGATGGAAACTGCAAGGCATTTTTGGCATTTGAAATTAGAGAGCGAACTGTTTTTGCCTCTTTCTTGACTCCAACCGCTTGCAAACACCCTCTTAGGAGTTTACTGGAGTCTTCTTCGTCATAGATCGTAAAATTGGTGGCATATCCTAAGTGTTGGATCGATTCTCGGAGAATTTTAACACCTAGACTATGGAATGTGGAGACAGTTGGATAGTCGTATCGTGGGAGAAGGCTTTGGATCCGTTCGCGCATCTCTCCTGCCGCTTTGTTGGTGAAGGTGACAGCTAGGATCTGAGAGGGTGGAACCCCCGATTCGATTAGCTGGGCGATTCGAAAGGTGACCACGCGGGTTTTTCCCGATCCTGCACCGGCCAATACGAGAAGCGGACCATCAAGATGATTGACAGCCTCGACCTGAGTCGGGTTTAATTTATTAGAAAATTCCATTTCCTGAAGCATTTGAACAATGATATCCGCGGGTCGTACTTTTTTGCAACACAGCCGTGTAAAGCTGATTTACAGAGGCTTTTTTTAGAAATATTTTTTTCGCACCATTGGTTTATTGCATTGTTTTCTGCAAGGTGCGTTAATATGAGGCAAATGAAACGAATTTTCTGTTTAATCACTCTCCTCTTTCCCTTGCTTGTGTGCGCTGATGTGCAGGTTGGGGTTGATGTACTCTTTGCAAATGGATCTCCAAACCTATTGGATGGGAAGAGGATCGGTTTGATTACGAACCAATCAGCTGTCAATCGTGAACTCAAAACGACCTTTGAATTAATCAAGGAGCATGCCGGAAGGTATCAACTCGTTGCCCTGTTCGCTCCTGAGCACGGTTTTTATGGCGATGCCTACGCAGCTGAGAATGTCGATCACCAAGAAATAGAGGGTGTTCCGCTCTATAGTCTTCATGGAAGCCATCGGCGCCCAAATGAGGAGATGCTTGCGGGTGTTGATCTGCTCATCTACGATATTCAGGATCTCGGAACACGTTCTTACACCTTTCTTTCGACCCTATTTTATTGCATGGAAGAGGCGGCTATTCATGGCATTCCCCTTGTCGTGCTCGACAGGCCAAATCCTATGGGAGGAAGTGTCATCGATGGCCCCCTTGTTGAAGAGGAGTGGCGCTCTTTTTTGGGATATATCAATATTCCTTATTGCCATGGAATGACGGTTGGGGAACTGGCTCTGCTGTTTAATAGTGAATATAAAGTTGGATGCGATCTTACCGTTGTGACGATGTCAGACTGGAAACGGGGAATGACCTTTATCCAAACAAGGCTCCCTTGGGCGCCAACGAGTCCGCAAATTCCCGAGCCCGACACTCCCTTTTATTATCCGACAACAGGCTTGCTTGGCCACTGTTCGATGGTGAGTATTGGTATTGGCTATACACTTCCGTTTAAGTTGATGGGAGCTCCATGGATCAAAGCCGATGACTTCGCATCTGCCTTAAATGGTCAAAATCTTCCTGGGGTCTATTTTCAGCCCTACTATTTTCGCCCCTTTTTTGGAAAGTTTAAGAATGAGACGTGTCAAGGGGTGCGGATCGTAGTGACCGATCCTACATGCTTTTTGCCCGTAACCACTCAATATACAGTCATGGGGATCCTAAAAAATCTATACCCCTATTACTATGAGGATGCACTTAAACAAATGAGCAACTCGCGCAGTAAAATGCAGGTTTTTCATAAGCTCAACGGTTCGGAAACGATTTACGAAATTCTTTGCCAAGAGCCCTATGTTGTCTGGAAGCTGCGCGAGATATGTGTCAAAGCGCGCGATGCCTTTCTTCCGGTCCGAGCCAAGTACTTGATCTCCTCCTACGAATCCTGATTTAGCACTTTGTCGCCATTTCTGCTAAAAAACACGTTTCCATCTTGACAAGAAACGGTTATCTTCTATAAAATTTCGCTTCAGAATTCATTTATCGAGGAGATCCAAAAAAATGAGAAAGATGCAGCCTCTTAATAACCGCATTTTAGTAAAGCGCTCGAAGGCGCAAACGACTAAGGGGGGAATCATCCTACCCGATTCTGCTCAAGAAAAGCCCAAAGAGGGTGAAATCGTAGCTGTTGGCCCAGGAAAGCGGGACGAAGAGGGAACTTTACACCCCCTGACCGTTAAAGTGGGCGATCGCGTTCTTTTTTCCTCGTATGCAGGCACTGAAGTAAAAGATAGTGAAGTTGAAGATGAGTATCTCATTCTCGCTGAGGATGATGTTTTGGGTGTACTGGTTTAATTAAGGGAGTAAAATTTTATGTCAAAGATGTTTCAGTTTAAGCAAGACGCTCTTAAGTCTATTCAAAATGGGATCTCAAAGCTTGCAAAAGCCGTGATTGTGACACTCGGTCCAAAAGGGCGTAATGTTGTTATTAAAAAGGGTTTTGGAGCTCCTCTTTCTACAAAAGATGGTGTGACTGTTGCCAAAGAAGTTGCCCTCAAAGACAAATTTGAAAACATGGGCGCTCAACTCGTCAAAGAGGTCGCTTCGAAAACTTCTGATGTTGCCGGAGACGGAACAACAACTGCGATCGTTTTGGCCGAATCCATTTATACCGCGGGCGTGAGAAATGTGACAGCTGGTTGTAATCCCATGAGTTTAAAGCGTGGAATTGAAAAAGCCGTCGAAAAAATGACACAAACGCTTTCCAATGCCTCAGCAAGTGTAAAAACGCCTGAAGAGGTTAAGCAAATTGCAACGATCTCAGCGAATAACGATCCAGTTATTGGTTCGATTATTGGAGACGCGATGCAAAAAGTTGGAAAAGACGGAATTATTACCGTTGATGAAGCAAAAGGGATCGAAACGGTTCTCGATGTGGTTGAAGGGATGCAATTTGACAAGGGTTTCCTCTCTCCCTACTTCATCACAAATCCGCAAAATATGAGCGTTGAACTAGACAATGCATTGATTCTTTTGGTCGACAAGAAAATTTCATCTGCAAAAGAGCTCGTTCCAATTTTGGAAAAGACGATGGAAAACAGTCCAAAGCCTCTTTTGATTATCGCTGAGGATGTCGATTCTGAGGCGCTTGCAACACTTGTTGTGAACAAGCTCAATCCCAAGAGTGGTCTTCCTGTTTGTGCGGTAAAAGCGCCAGGATTTGGCGATCGCCGAAAAGCGATGTTAGAAGATATTGCATGCCTTACCGGCGCCACTGTCGTTTCAGAAGATATCGGACTGAAGCTTGAAGATGTAGGTCCAGAAGTTCTTGGGCAGGCAAAGCAACTTAAGATTTCAAAAGAACAGACGACCCTCATCGATGGCATGGGCGATGTCAAGCGCTTGAAAACGCGTGAATCGCAGATTCGTGGGGAAATTGCAAATTGCACCTCTGACTACGACCGTGAAAAGCTCGAAGAGCGACTTGCGAAGTTGGTTGGTGGTGTCGCTGTTATCAAAGTGGGCGCTGCGACTGAAACCGAAATGAAAGAGAAAAAAGCGCGCGTTGAAGATGCGCTACATGCGACACGCGCCGCTGTTGCTGAAGGGATTGTTCCTGGAGGTGGGGTCGCTTTGCTCAAAGCTGTGAAATGTCTCGAGGAGCTCAACCTTAGTGGGGATGAAGCTGTCGGAGCACAAATCATCTACAAGGCAGCTTTTGCTCCCGCGACTGCGATTGCAAATAACTGCGGAAAACAAGGAAACCTCATTGCTGAGAAAATTTATGAAAGCAAAGAGGAGAACTGGGGATATAATGGCCTTACCGATACATTTGGTAATCTCGTCGAAGCTGGCGTGATTGATCCTGTCATGGTCACAAAGTCTGCTTTGCGCCATGCTGCATCGGTTGCTGGGCTCTTGTTAACCACGGCTGTAATGATCACTGATAAACCTAAACCAAAACAAGATGCTGCTCCTGCAATGGACGGCATGGGTGGAATGGGTGGAATGGGCGGCATGGGTGGAATGATGGGTGGCATGGGAATGTAACCCTTATGGCCGGAGGGGATATCTCTTCCGGCCTTCAATTTAATAAGAATTATGCCTACATACGATTACAGTTGTGAAGCGTGCGGCCACGAGCTTGAAGCTTTTCAAAAAATCCACGACGAGCCGTTGCAAACATGTCCAGAGTGCACTAAGCAAACCCTTAAACGCGGGGTTGGTGGTGGGTCTGCGACTTTCCGATTTGTCGGTGAGGGGTTCTACATCAATGATTACAAGGACTCAGTAGGAGGTTCTCCAGAAGGCGGGAACAAAGGCGATTAGTACAGCAAAGTACTCTAGCCGTCCAGCAATCATCCAAAAGCAAGAGAGAATTTTCCCCCAATTAGAGAGAAAAGCGAACGACTCTGTTGGTCCTCCCATTCTAAAGGCTATCCCTACATTGTTCAGCATACAGGAAACCGTCGAAAGCCCAGTTTCAGGATCGACACCATCTAGAACGAGCAAAAATGTCCCCATAATTGCTAAAGAAGCTGTGACCATAAAATAACACAAAACGGTTGTGGCCGTTCGGTTGTCGATGATGGTATTTCCCAGTCGATAGGTGCGCACAGCATCGGGGCGGTAAATCGATTCGATTTTATTGAGCATGATGCGGAAAAAAGTTTGATGCCGAACAACTTTTATCCCCCCTGCCGTCGATCCAGCCATTCCTCCAACATAGAATAATATCAACATCAGTACCTGGACAGAGAAGGGCCATATATCGTAGTTTGCAGTTGAAAAACCGGTGGAGGTTTGGGCTGAGATTACTTGAAAAGTTCCAAATTGAAAGGCTTTCCAAAAGGGATAACTGCCCAACAGTTGCCACGTTGCAACGATGACTGCAAAAAGAATAATTAATAAAAATAGACGCAGCTCGGGATCGCGCAACCTATTGAATTTACCACGCATGCAAAAGAAATAGATCGAGAAGCTTATGCTTCCCAAAATCATAAAGAGGACAATGATCCAATCTGTGTAGGCGCTATTAAAGGTGGCAATTCCATTATTTTGTCCTGTAAACCCACCGGTTGAAATCGTTGAAAAAGAGATCGTGACGGCATCAAAGAGGGAAATGGCGTCGTTGGTAACCATTAGTAGAATGATCTGACAGATTGTAAGTCCGAGGTAAATTTTCCATAATTTGCTAGCCGTCTCTTTGATCTGGGGCATCATTGATTCTTTGCTTGGGCCTGTCACCTCGGTTTGAAACAAAATTTTCCCCCCGACACCAAGAGCTGGGAGAATCGCGACAAAAAGGACGATAATACCGCCACCACCCATCCATTGCATTAAGCTACGCCAGAAGAGCAGAGCAGGGCTGACGGCATCAAGTCCACTCAAAACCTCATGCGTTTTAGGATCGATTACAGGCGAGATAGTTCCATTATAGGTATAGGTTGTTTTTGCTCCTGTTACAAAGCTCACCTTGATTGGACGCTCAGCTTTTGTTTGGGGATCAATTTTTTTTGCCTGCATCACCGTTGCGCCGGTCGTAGTGATTCCGGATACCGATTCAAAATAGCCGTCGAGGGGGTTTGAAAAAGTTCCGTTAAACAAGAACGGGAGCGCTCCGATTGCTGGGGTTAGCAGATAGACGAGTAAAACCAGGAGAAGGGCTTCTCTGCGGAATAAATGGCCGGTTCTATTACGCCCGATGAGCCAAAACAAAGCGCCTACTAGCACAGTCGTGCCTATTGTCAATAAAAAGGCAAAAGCAGCAGGAGGTTGAGGATAGACCTCTGGACCTACGATCCACTCGCAATATGCTCCGATAAAAAACGGAATGCTTAATGGGATCACCAGGATCCACATGTAAAAAGAGAGTGTTTTGCAGATATCTCTATATAACATTAGAAGAGCTTTTTCAATTCCGTTACATGTTTGGGGCTACTGATCACAACAACCGTATCTCCGGGCGATAGGACCCGGTTGCCATCGGCAATAATTATTCTTCCACGGCTTTGTATCACAACGATCAAAAAATCATCTGGAAGTTCAGGGCCTAGCTGCCGTATTGGAATCCCGGCAAGTTTAGAGTTGGCAGAGACCTTGACCTCCATAATTTCGGCCTTGTTGTCATACATCGAGACCATCGAAGCAATCGTCCGTTCGCGGGCGATTGAAAGGATGCGGTTTGCCGCATTAATCCTAGGGGAGGCTGCCTGTGAAATCCCGAGCCGATTGACAAGCGGCATATAATTGGTGTCAGAAAGGGAGATGATCACATTATGGCAACCCAAATCGCGGGCAATTGCCCCGGCAAGAAAATTCACCTCGTCGTTACGAGTGCATCCAACAAAAAAATCGGCCTCTTCAACCTTTTCTGATTGGAGAAAGCGGTAATCAGTGCCGCTTCGATAAATGACTGTGCTGTAGGGGAGAATCTCTGAGAGATAGCGACATTTGTTAAAGTCGTTGTCAATAATGCGTACCCGAACATTGCTCTCGGTTAAAATGCGTGCGAGGTTGATTCCAATTAAAGATCCCCCAACGATAACAACAGATTTAGGAAGTTTGGGTGAGGTTCCAAAAAATTTAGGCAGTTGTTTAATCGCACCACTCTCGCCAATGAATGTGACCTCATCTTCCGGCTGGAGGGTATCGTGCCCATGTGGAAAAATAACCGCTTCATTTGCAGTACTGGGAAGCGTTCTTTTAACAAGCCCCACCATCAGCTCTGCGGGTAAATTTAGCTCGGCCCGGTTTGATAGAGGGATATCCCCTTTTCTCCATGATTTTGGAATTTTCATCGTACGCATTTCGATCGAACCATGGGCAAATTGCTCAGTTCCAATGGAACCGGGAACCAGGATCATATTTGCGATCGCATCGGCGGTGAGTTTTTCTGGGCCAATGAGATGATCAACGTTAAAGAGCCGCTCAAAGCTTAAGCGGCTTTCGATAAAAAACTTGTTGCTCCGCACACGGGCAATTGTTTGGGGGTAGCCGAGGTTTTTTGCAATTGTGCAGGCAGTCAGATTTTTTTCATCGACATTAGTGAGCGCGATCAATAGATCGGGATCGAAATCCATTAATTCTTCGAGAAGTTCCCAATCTGTCCCAGAGCCAAGGCGCGTTGCAACGTCTAGATCACGTGCTGCCTGCTCAAGTTTTTGAGGATCTGTATCGATCAAAACTATTCGATAATCGATCTGAGAGAAAATATTGGCTAAATGGAGACCGATATCTCCTGCACCGATGATCACAATGTTCATGTTACTTCCGTCCTAATACAATAGATTGCCCCGATCACGACGAGCACTACTCCGATGTAAGACCATACCCCTGGAACAATGCCCCAGAAGATCCAGTCAATCACACCGGACAATATCACCGCAAAATAAATCAGCGGGCTAATTTTTTGAGCAGGGGCGTAGCTGTACCCCTTTGTAAGAAAAAACTGATAGACAGCTGCAAAAAGACCAACGCCTACTAAAATCGCCCATGTTAAGAGAGTATGATCGTGCCATGCCCAAAAAAGAGGGATCGCCGAAACAACCGAGCTGATCCCAAAGTAGTAAAAGAGGATGCGGTATATCGGCTCAAATTTTCCAAGCTCACGAATACCCGTCATGCTGATAGACATAAATAACCCCGATGCCAATGCGATGAGCGCCGCTGGCCGAATTAAGCTGATTCCAGGATTGAGGATAAAAATCACCCCAATAAAACCGATGATGAGTCCAGGGATCAGTTTGAGAGGGATTTTTTTTCTTTTCCAAACTAGAAGGACGAGCGGAATGAAAAGAGGCATTGTATTGTTTAAGAGCATTGCGTCTGCCAAAATGATGAAGCGAATCGAGTAGAAAAAGCAGTACATGTTTAACAGGCCTGCAGCGGCACGGATCAAATGAGTGGGTAGGACTTTTGTGTGTAAAGGCTTAGGTTTTGGGATCAAGATCCAAGGGAGTAAAACTAGTAAGCAAACAAAGTTACGCATAAAAACGAGTTGTTGATCAGGGATGTGCCTGCCATATTTGACAAGCGCCCCCATGCAGGCATAGGAGGCCGCAGCCAGAAGAACAAGTCCTCCACCGATCAAAATATTTTCATCCTTGCGCGCGCTCATTGCCTCCTTGTAGCAAAAAAAACTTTATTTAAGGAGTGTATACTCTTTCAGCCTTGAATTGATGGGCTCTGTCGTGTATACTTGCTACAACTTTGCACTGGTAGCTCAGCTGGATAGAGTACCCGGCTACGAACCGGGCGGTCAGAGGTTCGAATCCTCTCCAGTGCAAATTTTTTATTATAGAGGTTGTCATGGGTGTATTAGTCGGGAAAAAAGCTCCAGATTTTCATTTGAAAGCTGTTGTGAAGGGAAAAATTGAAAATCAATTCTCACTCTCTTCTCATATAGGGAAGTATGTGGTCCTTTTCTTCTATCCTCTCGACTTTACATTTGTCTGTCCAACCGAATTACACGCTTTTCAAGAGCGTCTAGGTGAGTTTGAAAGCCGTGGAGCTCAAGTTATTGGATGTTCCATCGATAGCTGCTTTTCTCATATCGCTTGGCTTGATACACCGCGCGCTCGTGGTGGAATCCAAGGGGTCGAATATCCAATTCTCTCCGATATCAATAAGCGCGTCTGCCGCGATTATGATGTTCTTAAAGAAGATGAAGGGATTGCTTACCGCGGTCTTTTCCTAATCGATAAGGCAGGGATTGTTCGCCACCAAATCGTTAATGACTTGCCGCTTGGTAGATCTGTCAATGAGGCAATACGTATGATCGATGCTCTTATTTTCTTCGAAGAAAATGGAGAGGTTTGTCCAGCTGATTGGTCTAAGGGTAAGAAATCGATGAAGGCGACATCTGAAGGTCTTTCTGAGTACTTCGCTGCCACCTAACACCTAACGCACTGTCAAGTAATCATAGAGGTCGCGTTCTGAGACGATCAGAATACTTTTGTGGATTTCACAGATAGGAGCTGTCTCCTCAATGATTTCAGCATCCCCTACTCCAGGAAGACAAACCGCAGAAATCGAAGGAAAGAATTCTTTATTTCCGAGAAAGTTCAATCCGAACTGATAATCTGAAGCGCTAAAACCCTCTTCTCGAACGCGAAAAAAGATCACACTCCTCTGATACAAAAGCGCTTGAACTGCAAACTGTAAACCTTGGCAATCATTTGTTGGAGGCTCGCCCAAAAAACCGGAAAGCTGGCCTAAGTTTTTACAATAATACGCAGTTTGGAATTCTCCCTTTTGCGCTTCGCCAAATAAAACTACTGTGTGCATAATAACTACCTCATACTAATTATAACAAATTGGTATAAATAATTATAAACTGTAATTATTTGGTTTGACATCTACCTATAGAGCGACATCTGTTGGAGTCGCTGTAAAGCGCTTGACTTCCAAGCTCTTTCTCTATGGTAATTAGTCGGTTATATTTTGCAGTGCGATCTGTTCTAGAGAGAGAGCCTGTCTTGATTTGTCCCGATGAGGTCGCAACGGCCAGATCGGCAATTGTTGTATCTTCTGTCTCGCCCGAACGGTGGGAAAGAATCGTTGTATAGCCATGAACTTGAGCAAGTCGTATACACTCTATTGTTTCGGTCAAGGTCCCGATTTGATTCACTTTGATCAAAACAGAATTGGCTACCCCTTTCTCGAGTCCTTTGCGTAAGAACGCCGTATTTGTGACAAAAAGGTCATCGCCCACAATTTGTATACGTTTCCCAAGGCGATCAGTAAGCATTTTCCACCCGTCCCAGTCATTTTCAGCCATACCATCTTCGATCGAATCGATCGGAAAACGTTCACACAACTCGGCCAGCTCATCAACCTGCTTGAGTGAGGTACGCCCACTATAGCTTCCATTCTCATAAAATTCGGAGGCGGCACAATCAAGGGCAAGGGTAACCTGCTCACCAACTTTATATCCCGCTTTTTTGATCGCTGACATCAAAACAGTGAGCGCCTCAGCATTGGAGCCAAGATTTGGAGCAAAGCCCCCCTCATCGCCAACAGCCGTTGCCAATCCTTTTTCTTTTAGAATCTCTTTGAGAGTGTGAAAAATTTCGCTTCCCCACCTCACCGCTTCCGCAAATGTGTGTGCGCCGACAGGGCGGATCATAAATTCTTGATATTCAAGACCATTATCAGCGTGCGCCCCTCCATTGATCACATTCATCATCGGACACGGCAGCAAATGGGCAAAGGGGCCTCCCAAATAGCGATAAAGAGGAAGATTCACTGTTAAAGCGGCTGCTTTTGCGACTGCCAGTGAAACTCCCAAAATAGCATTTGCTCCGAAGTGGGATTTATTTTCCGTTCCATCTTCCTTGCACATCATCCGATCAAGAGCAACTTGGTCGAAGACATTATGCCCAATCACATGAGGGGCAATCTTTTTCTGCACACTATGAACAGCTCTTAGGACACCTTTGCCAAGATAACGTTCGGGATCGCCATCTCGCATTTCGACCGCCTCATGCTCTCCTGTCGATGCCCCAGAGGGGACAGTTGCCATTCCTACAATATCCCGATCGGTCGTGACAGAGACCTGCAGCGTCGGATTTCCACGTGAGTCTAAAATTTCAATCGCTTCAACTGCGGTGATTTTGGAATTGATCATAGTGCTCCTTATAGTTATCCTGATCATAGAAATTAATTGATTTTGCTACAATGAACGAAGACGAACTACTCAATAAAAGCTTAGAGGGAGACAAAGGAGCGATGGATCTTCTTGTCCGTGAGCATTGGGATCGCGTCTACCACCACTGTTTGTGCATAGTCCATGACGAATCGATGGCCGAAGATCTTGCGCAGGAGACATTTATCCACGCCTTTGACCACCTTGCTTCTTTTCAGCGTAGAGCCCGCTTTTCGACATGGGTGTGGCGCATTGCCCACAACTTATCGATCAATTATCTCAAAAAGAAACACAGGACCGAGCTTCCTCTGATAGAGGAAATACTCCCAAGTCACGAGACTTTAGAAGAAAAAGAGTTCTATTTACAAGTCGAAGAGGCTCTTAAAACCCTTGATGAGAAGCACCGGATTGTCTTTGAGCTATACGATCTCAAGCACATTCCGCAGAAGGAGATTGCCACTCAGCTCGATATTCCCCATGGAACAGTCCGCTCACGCCTTCACTATGCGCGCCTTCAAGTGCGGGAGTACTTCAAGACAAATTTCATGAATTAGAATGAGTTTCAATTTTTGCTAAAGTCGATACTTTGAGAACCAAGACCAATGGATCGTCTTTGATCGGCTTAAACCCATATCGGCTATAGAATGCCGCAGCGGTGTCGTTTTTTGCATCGACCACCACCACTCTGCCGCCAAATTCCTCGGACATCTTCAAACATTTTTGCAGCGCATGTCGCAGCAGCATGGCACCAGTTCCATTGCCTTGGTGGTCCTTATGAACAGCCAAACGCCCAATTCTCATCCCTGGAACTGTTTCATATGGAACCCCGCGCCCTATATTTTTTGATAAAAATTCTTTGCCAATTTGAGTGGGGGAAATCGAGTAAAACCCAGCAACAGCTCCTTCGCCGTTCGAAGTGGCGGTAGTCACAGAAAGACGTTGACTCATCTCGGTAAGCGCTCGCACGGCTAAGAATCTGTTGAGCGGCTCTACTCCACAGTCAAACTCAGTACAGTTGATTGAGTCATTTAACCGTTTGCAATGCAGTTGTGCGATCTTTACCATTAATCGGAATCTTTCATTAATTGACGCAAATGATCATTTGGCTCGTCGTCGTCGTCCATAATTTCTTGAAACCTAGACCATTCTTTCTCATTAAGCAGAAGGCCCTCAACATCTCGCTCAGGAACAATACGAGCTGGCTCAAGAACGATTTTTTCATTCTCCTCGGAGATGGTAAACAGACGGCCAGCGCATTGCTTGCCTAAATTAATGCGTCCTGCAGCATCTGCTTGGACGGATTTATGCATCATAGTGGATTTTCTCCTTTTCCCCATTCTCCCATAATGGGGGTATATTTAGCTATATCTACATCAATATTGATAAATATGCGCGATTAGCTGGTGCGATTGATTGGCTTGAGGCTGCACATATGGTGATCAAAATCCAGATCACGAATAGAGGTGAAGTGCCTTTTTCTGCATTTACGAAAGAGAGTTGGTTTAAACTGCTGGTTTTTGATGTGGGGATTTTGGGGGCAATGAGCGGGCTGCCACCCAAATCTATTTTGGATTATGATTATGGAACCTATAAAGGCTATTTTGCTGAGAATTTTGTAGCGCAAGAACTTCTATCAGCGGGGCATTCTAAGCTCTTTTCTTGGGAAGAGGAGCGTTCTGAAATAGAATTTTTGATTGAAAAAGAGGGGAAGCCTGTCCCTGTCGAGGTTAAATCTGGATGGATAACCAAAGCGCAGAGCTTAGCCAAATTTCGAAAAAAACATCAGCCGCTGCAGAGTATCATATTAAGCGCTAAAGAACTAAAGGTAGGGGAAGGATGCCTCTTGCTTCCTCTTTACTTAGTTGAAAAGATTTAGTCTTTAATCTCCTCTAGAAGTTTCAAATAAGACTCGAAACGCATGTTGGAAATCTCACCTTTTTCCACAGCCTCAGCAAGAGCGCACCCAGGCTCATGAGAATGGGTACAGTTGGCGAATTTGCAGGCTGCTTTACACTCTAAAATCTCTGGAAAATACGACTCTATATCCTCTTTTTTGAGGTCCCAAACGCCAAAACTACGAATACCGGGGGTATCGATGCACCATCCACCGAAACTTAAGGGGATGAGGTGGGTCGATGTTGTCGTGTGCATCCCTTTGCGCGTCCTCTGAATCACCTCTCCAACTGATAAGTCAAGACCGGTCATCTTATTGATAAGAGACGATTTACCCACGCCTGATTGACCTGAAAAAACGGAGGCTTTGTCTTGCATCTGCTCTTTTAAGCGCTCGATCCCCTCTCCTGTTTCGGCGCTCAATGCGATGACTGGGATGCCGAGCGTCTCGTATGTTTCGATAAAGTGGTCGAAAAGGACAGATTCTTCGGTGCCATCTTGAAGCAAATCAATCTTATTCACGACGATGATGGGCTCCATATTCCCTTTATAGGTGGCAATGATGTAGCGGTCGACAAGGTGAGGTTTAAGAGCTGGGGTCCCAACAGAGATGGTAATCAGAACTTGATCGATATTAGCTGCAATCAGCTGCATCTGGCGCCGTCTGAGATGTTCTTGGCGCGATAGGACAGAGTGGCGTTGTTCCACGTGGAAAATCGAACTTTCCTCAAAGAGAACAAAATCGCCGACGGCAACAAGATTTTTGGCGCGGGTCGTCTCTTGTTTTAGTGTACCCCGTATCGAGCATACGTAGACTTTGTCTTCGTGCTGCACGGAAATGCCATCGAGGGTGATCGCCAAAACACGTCCGCGAAGGCCGTTTTCTTTTTTGGCGATTTTTTTTGCAGTCGTTTCTTTTTCTAGGCGCTCTCTTTGCTGGGAATCTGTTTTTTTATACTTAGAACGGTCCCGTTTGGTGACGATTTTGCGCGCTTCTTTCCTCTCTTTACGTGTAAATTCTTCATCATCTTCAATAAATTTGCTCATCGGGCAATACCCCCAAGCTCGTACATCATAATCGCACCGGAGGTTGCGACGTTGAGTGATTCCATTTTGCCGCTCATGGGGATAGTGATGCGCTCTCCATACGCTTTACCCTCCTCGGAAAGTCCTTGCGCTTCGTTGCTTAAGAGGAGAAGGGTGTTTTTGCTGGGCTTCACATCATGAAGCGATCGTCCATTGGTGTCGGCTACGTAGGGGGTTAGAGGCAGGCTTTTAAGCTCTTCCCAACTCCCTTCTTTCCACGGGAGGCGGAAAAGAGCACCTCGGGACGCGCGGATCACTTTTTCGTGGAAGGGATCGACGCAGCCAGGAAGAAAAAAGACCCCTTCCCAGCCAAGGGCGAGGGCTGTGCGGATCAACGTTCCCATATTCCCGGGATCGTTTATCTGATCGAGAACGAGAAGTGGCGCGCGGTTTTCGATTATTGAGGGGCTTGGAAGAGGAAATTCGGCGGCGATTCCCTCTGGTGAGACGAGCCCTGTGATTTTTTTCATCACTTCAGGGGAGACATTTTCGCTGTTGTAGCGCGCTTTTGGCTCCACAATTTCTTGGAGTTCTTGGACGAGCTTAACCCCACAAATCAACACAGAATTTTGTTCCTGGCGGTAGCGTCCATCAGTGCGGAGCTTTACAAGGTGTTTGACAAGCGGATTTTGTAGGCTCGTTATTTTTTTGGGTGTCTCTTTAAACATTTCATTTTATGATCATCGGATATGATTCCATTTCGAAAATCGATCGGATTTCGCATCCTGGGTATTAGCTTCATTCTACTCGCCCTGCCCCTTTTAGTGGATGCATTTATCTTGGCAGAGCAGAGGTATGAGGAGACTCTCACCGATGCAAAAGGGCATCTTGTGGAGGTGGCCTACTCAAGAGAGCTCCCTCTAACCCAAATTCAACCTCTTAAAAAGCCTCTTTTGGAGGTGATGAGCTTCTATCTCAACTTGGAAAACTCTTTTCCTGAAAAACCCGATACAGAATTAAACGAAAAACTCCGAACTCTCGCAAACATTGGCAATTTTTCTGAAATTTTTCTTATTAAAATTACAGACGATGACCATTTCGTTGTAACAGCTTCGAGTTTACCCAAGTTTATCGGCAGAGATTATACCGATTTTTTCCGTTTAAACAACCTTTTACAGACAGATATTTTAAAAAAGAGTGGATTTATTGCGTATAACAACAAAATTTCAGACCCTTTTTTTATTGTTTCCCATTTGGTCTATTCGGAAAAAGGTGATAAGCCGATTGGTGTCTTGGCGATCTCAGATAATCTTACATACAAATTGTCTGATCTCCTCGAGAAGGACGAGGATCGCTTTGAGGTGAGTTTTGCTCTCCTCCTCCCCTCGTCTGTGGTATTTGCCTCGTCAGATCCCCAGATGCGCTTTGAGTATTTTAAGTCCCTCACATCCGAATATAGGAAGCTTTTTGCTCAAGAGGAGCCCTTTGCAGGAAGAGAGCTCCCAAATGAGCCGCTCAAAGTCGACGATTCAATTGGCAATCCATTTTTTGAGTTTAAGTGGAAGGGGAAGGAGCAAATTGGGTACATCACAGATCTGCCTCATGCCAATTTTAGCCTTTTGACCTACGCCTCGAAGGAGGCCATTTTCCGCGCTCCTGTGACGAATTTTTTCAAGATTTACGGGATCTATGCTCTGATTTTGCTAGTTGGAGGAATCATTGCCTATGTGTTGACAAGACGTATGGCAAAACCAATGCAATTTCTAAGCAGGGTCATGCAGAAGATTCAACAGGGAGATCTAGGAGTCCGTTACAAACAAGATGCTCTTGGATTTGAGATCAATGTTTTAGGAGATATTTTTAACGAAATGGTCGATGCCGTTCTTGAGCAGAAAAAAGTTGCAGAAGAGGAGCGGGTCACCCGTGAAACTCTCGCACGCGAACTGAGACTCGGCCAGCAAGTTCAGCGGAGTTTGCTCCCACAAAAAATGCCGAAATATCCAGGGGTTGATCTAGCTGAAATGTACATTCCAGCGATCGAGGTAGGTGGGGATTTCTACGACGTCTTTGTCAAAGAGAGGGAAAATGCTCCCGATCAGCTCGCTCTTGCAGTCGCCGATGCCTCTGGAAAGGGTGTGCAGGCGTGTTTCTACTCTTTGAGTGTGCGGAATATGTTGCGCACCTATGCTAGGGTGTACGACGATGTAGGGATGGCAATGTCGGCCACGAATAATCTCTTTGGACTGGAAACGGGTGAAAGTGGGATGTTTGTCACTGTGGTTATGGGGGTTTACGATCACAAGACGGGCATGTTTCAGTATTTTTCCTCTGGGCATAATTCCCCTATTGTGCGCAGAGAAAATGGTAAGATCGAAGTATTGAGACAGCACGGAATTGCTATGGGGGTCATTTCGACAGAAGATCAACATGCTGAGACGATCAAGTTGATGAAGGGGGATGCGGTGATTCTTTATACAGATGGAATTACCGAGGCGCACAATGAAGAGTTTGAGATCTATGGTGAGGAAAGATTAATAGAGTTGATTAGAGAAGAGGGGTCGAGGGGTGCTTCAGAGATTAGGGAAAAAATCCTTAGGGATGTTGACACCTTTGTTGGAACTGCTCCACAGCACGATGACATCACGTTATTGGTCATGAAAATATGTTAAAGCACTCTTTTACCCTCCGCGTTCTTGCAATAAGCTTTTTGGTGCTTGCACTCCCTCTTTTGGTCGATTCATTTATTTTTTTCCAAAGCTCGTACTCCGCTTCCATCGATGATGCCAAGTCTGACCTTCAAGAAGCTGCCAATTTTCGCACCTTTTCTCTCTCTGAGATACAGCCGGTCAAACAGGTTTTGTTAAGAGAGCTTGAGTATATGTTTAATCTGCAAGCGCCAAAGAGTTTAGATGATCCTGAGAAATTCAGCCATGAGCTCTCCCAAATCGCCCAAGCTGGCGGGAGTTTTCAAATCTTTCTCTTAAGTCTTGGCGAAGATGATGTCTATAAAGTCGTCGCTTCTAGTTTGCAATCTCTTGTGGATACCGATTTCATTAGCTATATAAAATTTGCCGATATTCTCAAGGTTGGCGAAGGGACATTTATCCGTTATATCTACAAAATCGAAGAAAATCGCTATGTCCCTTTTGTTCTGATCGCAAGGGCGATAATAGACAAAACAACCGGTAAACCCCTTGGTCTGATCTTGATCACAGATGATATTGAAGCGCAATTAAACACAGTTGTGGCGACCAATAAAAAACATGATTCTATGCGCTTTGCGATATTGAATTTAGATGGTGTAGCTCTGGCTGCAACAGATAAATCTTTGATAGGTAATTATTTCGATCCTGTTTCAAAGGTGAGGCGTAAAGAGATCATGGCATCGAGTCAAATTGGTACGCACCCGCTTCCTGTTCATCAGTTGCCCATTATCGAAGGCTCGGATCCCCCATTTTTCGAATTTATTTACGATGATCAGCTCCAAATTGCCTACCGCGCCCACATCCCAAAAGTTGGCATTTCTATTGTTGCCTATTCCTCAAAGGAGGGGCTTTTTGGAAGTGCGGTGCGTCATTTCCTCCTTATCTACTCGATTTATGGATTGATTCTGGTTGTCGGCGGCGGCGTAACCTACTGGCTCTCCCTGTGGATCTCCCGTCCATTGCGCCAGCTCACCAACTTGATGGGAGAGGTGAGCCGGGGAAATCTCGACGTGCGATTTGAAAGAGAACCGCTCGGATTTGAGATCAATATCTTAGGCGGAATCTTCAACAATACACTTGTGAATCTGCTAGATAATATTCAACACGCAGAAGATGAGCGTGTTAAAAAAGAGACCTATCAGAGGGAGCTTGCCATTGGCCGCCAAGTACAGCGTAGCTTGCTCCCCCCTACTGTACCTGAAATTCAAGGCGCAGAGTTAGCTGCAACCTATCTTCCCGCGGCCGAGGTGGGCGGCGATTTTTATACCTATCTCTCACGCCGTTCAAAGTCGGGCGAGGAGATCCTTGTTCTCACCGTTGCAGATGCTGCAGGGAAGGGAATCTCCCCTTGTCTCTACGCCCTTTCTGCGCGCAGCTTGCTTAGAACGCACGCGACATTACTGGACGATCCAGGTGAGATTTTAAGCTGCACAAATAACAGTTTTATGGAGGATACAGGCGATACGGGAATGTTTGTTACTATGTTTACAGGAATCTATCACGCCGATTCCAAAATCCTTTCCTATTATTCCTGTGGGCACGTCCCTCCACTCGTTCGTAGAGCTGATGGCCACATTGTAACGCTAGAACATTCTGGAATGGCTCTAGGTTTACAAGAATCGAAGGGATATGCAACCAATTCGATCAAACTGCAATCGGGCGATCTTGTGATTTTCTATACAGATGGGCTGACCGAAGTCTTTCCGGAAAAGCGCATGCGCAGCTGTTTGCAGCAAAGAAATTGGCTGTCGGCACAAGAGGCTGTAGATGGATTAGTCTATGAATTGCAAGATTTTATGGCAGAAGAAGAGGTTGTTATTATTGCTCTTAAAGTGAATTAATCGTGGAAATAGAAGCATTACTTTGTTCTGAATTTGACGAGATTTGCGGTGATTTTGACGCGACTAAAATTCAAGATAGTTGGTCGTGGCGCAATACCTATATCGCAAAAGAGCTCGCTTGCTTGCTAATCGATGACAAGGGAGAACTTAAGCAACGCGTATTAAAGCAGGCGATTCGCATTTTAGAAGCGAATTTTTACTCTTTGGCTTCCAATCGTTACCATGACCATGCGCGCCAATCTCATTTACTCAAAATCTTGCGTTTTTTTTCGTTAGACCAGGAGCACGGCTACGCTCTGAAGCGCATCTGTTGTCCAGATGGCCATCAAGGGGCATTGAACTTGATTCGTGCGACCCTCTCACTCTCTAACAGGGAGCGGCTGACCAATGTGCATGCAAGAAGAGCTGCCCTTTCAGCTTTACTGACCAGTTTACGTCAGAATGTGGGTTCGTGTTTTGCAACAGCGCCAGCGATTATGATTCAACAAGATCAGCCTTTGCAGTTTTTAGCAGATATTGGGCAGTTATTTGGGACAGGAAGGCTGAAACGGATCTATGAGGGTGTTGAATATACAGTTCCGATCAGCGTCAGTTGGGGCGTTGGAGACCTTTTACGCGCAATACCTGTAGCTTCATTGGGCCCAGATCCTATCAAAACACTTGCCCGCTCACCTGGACTTCGAGCAGCAAAGCTTACCGAAAAAATGCTCTCTCTCGATATCCAAGATCCATTTGCCTACTTTACTGCTGATCAAGTGATAAAAGCGGCGCTGAAAGATCATACAAGATATGAAAAGGCAAAAAATGCATTTAAAGCGCTCACAGATAACCCCCTTCTCAAATCGTGGGAGTTCACATTAGCCTCCCTTTCTGAATCGAAAGCCGATTTTGCTAAATGGAACCTCTACATAAGCCTTGGCATCCAGCCAGGCGAACCATATGGAATTGGGGAGAGTCTCCAGCAACATCTGCAGGAACAAATCGACCGAATCAATGATGAAATCGAAGAGCATCAGGTACGCTACGAACATTTTTTTGCGGGAATAAAATACCTCGAGGGGCGTCTTAGAAGTGCTTCTACCTCGAGTGAGCTTGAGTGGCTGCGTGCCGATTATCGTTTACGTCAGCAAGAGATAAACCGCGTCATTTCAGAGCGTGATATCCTTCACGATAAAGGAAAGAGCCTCGCCAATTTTTTGCCCCTTATGGTCGACTTTTACGGAGAGAAAATTCGGGAGTATTTTCAAGAGGTCTACGATCCGCAGATGCACGACGTTTCCACAAACCCCTATGACGATAGCCCCGCCGGATTTCGACTCCTCTATAAACATGGGCGCGCCAACACAGCCCTTTGGACGATGATCTACTCTTCTGAGGAGTATCTAGAATCCTTAACCGCATTTTTTATCGCCACCGAAAACGAGCTGCGCCAACTTCCAGCAGTAGAGGGGATCGAAAAAGAGGTTTCAGAACTCATTACAGTCGTGATTACAACGATCAAACGTCCTGAGTTTTTGGAGTCTTCCCTTGTTCGGCTAGCAAGGGCATACAACGAGCCGTTATCAGGTGCAAGAAAACCGTGGGCCTATGTTTCAGGTGGCACGATGGGGACATTAGCGAGTTGCTATTACAACAACCCCACCCCTCCAAAAGAAGAGAAAAGGTGGGTGGAGAGTGAAACAGAACTACTCGCTTTTTTTATCGATACCATCAAAGAGCTTCCCCTAAGCGTCCAGAAGATGTTTCAGCAAGACCCCTCACGTTCGATGTTGGCCTTCTCCCCAACCCACGCTTTTTTATGCAAACCCGGCTGGAAGCTTTTCAGAAAGGGGTGGGAGAGCGACCTCTATACCTATACATGGATCCGCGATCTGTGGCACCATCCTCAGCTCAATTTTCTCGATGATCATATTCTCGAAAACAGGATGATGGACCACCTTGTCTCTGAATTACTTCTCGTTATCCCCCCCGGTTACCGTCCCATCGTCCAAAACATCTTAAAAACTTTCCCCTTTCCCATGCGTGCAGACGAGTTTCGTGAGCACGTGAAAAATGCCCTCTCATACGAAAAATGGCTCCGAGGAGGACGTCACCTAGAATTGCTCTTAGAAGAGCTAGATAGTATTCTCTACCGCACTCTCCCCCTTTTCCCTGAGCACGCCCTACAAGAGCGTTTGCGTGTTCTTTTCGAAAGCATCGATGAAATCGATGATCAGCTGCAAAAAAAACTCGTCCAACTAATAGACAAAGTAGATGTTGGAAGATACAAAATATTTTCAGCTAGCGATTTGAGAAAATTCGCAAAAGAGTTGCTAATAGAGGCTCTCAAGTCGACGAGGTCGGCAATTGCTTTTCACGAAAAAATTAGCCAGGCAATGTGGAAAAATAAATTTGCCTACCCCGAGCCGATCTTAGTTGCTGACACAAATTGGGTGAAAAATGCATTCGGTTTTACCGTGAATCCTGGGACAGGAAATATAGATTTTTGGCGTTTTGATGAAAGTGGAACGGAAGGAAGACCCCTTTCGGTTTGGCGTCGCTACATAAATGGCACCGATCACCAAGAGTGGGGATTGTACACAGCACCTTTTGAATATGGACAAAATTGAACAATCAGTCTATAACTGCTCGGAGTTATAGGATTATTTAATGAAAAAAATACTGTTTTTAATACTTTGCTTCGGTTTTGTCCTCCCCCTCTTCGCCGCAGATGAAGATGAGGAGCCGCTTGTAGACCTAATCGATGAAGAGGCGTTAATCGCGGCTGTCGATAACTTAGGTCCAACAGCTTCAGGCTTTCTTTCGGAAGGAGATTTTGGACCCGAGGATGACCAGTTTATCGATCCCCACGTTTTGCGCGACTTTATTGAGAGCAAGGGGTTGATTGAGTGTCGTAAAAAAACAGGTCTTCTCACAATTGCTGGAGATGTGCGTGCCCGTTGGGTCACCGCAGGTGAGCAAGTTAATGGAAAGAAAAAGCGTGGTCAGGGGACAATGACAGCCATTGACCGCTATAAAAGTGAAGTGAACCTCTTTTTTGATTACGTCGCTCCTCGTTCATGGGTCTCTACAAAACTCAAATGGGTCAGTTTCGACGGAAAAGATGGAGGTTCAGCGACGCGTGTTGAGATGGATAGAGCCTTTATCGGCTACGACATCTATAAAAAAGGTAAAGAAGACTTCTATATCGAGATGGGACGTAGCAATCTCAACTTTATCTTTGACTCGCGCGTCGAATTTACCAGCACATTTGACGGGATTCACCTCTACTACACCAACTGTTGGCCAAGAGTTGGGGAGTTCATTATTCACGGCGGTCCCTTTATCGTAGATAGCTTCACAAACCACTACGCATGGATTCTTGAAACCGGAGTCATCGGATGGAGAGGCACTGGACTCGGCTTTAAATATAGCATCGTCGACTGGCACCGTGGCGCTCCCACCCTCGATTACGGAAATCTCAAAGATATTTCCGGAAAACACAAGATCGAGGATAACCCACGCTACTCCTTTGTCGTCTCGCAAATGCTCTTTGGCTACCAACGCAAAATCGACTTCCTCGGCTGTAAAACGCTTTACGTTTATAGTGCCGTCCTTGCCAATCACGATGCCAAACGTACCCCCACAACAAATGGAAGAAGGCTTAATGGTGCCTGGTACGCCGGTTTTACCCTAGGTAAGCTATGTAAAGCGTGTGACTGGTCGATCGACCTCAACTACCAAAGCGTCCAAGCCCAAGCAGTTCCTGAATTTGACCTAAGCGGCATCGGCCACGGAAACGCCGATAATCTGCTCCTTTCAGACGCTATCATCCAAGGATTTGGACCTGGCAGTGCTTTTGGCTTCACCAACTACAAAGGGTGGGCTGCCAACGCGCTCTATGCCATGACAGACAACCTGTCGCTCAGGGCTCAAGCGCAGTATGCGACTCCAAGGAATAAATCTGTCGGGGGGGACTTCAAATACAAAGCGTTCGAAATGTCAGTCATCTACGCCTTTTAGAAAGGCGTAAAACAACTAACTGTAGTGTGTTGGTTAGTAGAAAAGTCCTAATAGAAATGAGTTTAAGGGTATTTTATATGTCAGAAAATTTTCAGTATAAACCTCACAATACTAAGAAGGCAATCTTCAATTTGAAAGGGAATTCCGGGTACATCTCATTCCCTATTGATTTTGTCAAAGAAGCGGATATTGGGGATGGCTTAGAGTTTGATATAGATATTTTAGAAGATGGTAAAATAATACTACGACCGGACTATATTAGCTCCGTTTTAGATGAGATTCATGCAAAATATTCAGAAGTACTTTCGCATTTAGCATAATGGAAAAAACAATTTATTTAAGTGAACATTGTATTGAATTAATTCACCACCAGGTGATCATGAGGTATGGTGGAAAAAAAGGGATACGTAATCTTGATCTATTGCAGTCAGCTTTAGCTCAGCCACAGGTGACTTTTGGTGGAAAGCTTCTACACCAATCTATTCATCAGCAGGCAGCCGCCTATTTTTTTCACTTATGTCAAAATCATCCCTTCATTGATGGTAACAAAAGAGTAGGGCTTGTTTCAGCTTTGGTTTTTTTAAAAAATAACAGGCGATCCATCGATTTTTCCCCTGAAAAGCTTGAGCTACTGACTTGGGATGTTGCAGCTGGTAGGGTGAACAAAGAGGAGATAACCGCCTTTCTTTCCTCACCCTTAGAGAATTAACAACAATTCGAATTTATTGCGCTGTTTACCCTTGGGTATTGCCGTAGGAGATACGCGTTTTGCCCCGCATTAAGCTTTTGAGGGCGTTGAGCCGTCCTGGCTTGGAAGGATCCTTGCGGGAAATGTGGATGGGCATGATCGGAACCTCGATGTCTTGAAGAACACCTTCTAGCGCCTTCTCCCACTCTTTGAGATTTTTAGCAGGCATGTCAACCGGTTGCATCAAGCAGACGGAGTGGCCAGCGCGCAACTCTTTGCGAATAGCCTCGAGCGCTGGCTTTCCAATCGGAGAGAAGTGCTCAATGTCGAGGGGAATTAACCACAAAAGTCTGTAAAGCAAGGGTCTTTGCTTCTTACCATTTTCTATAGGAACGATGTAGCGAATGAGACGGGGTAGGGTTGCCATCACAACAACGGTGTCTAGCCAGTGGGTGCGTGGAGCGACGAGGAGTGTTGGTCTATCGGGGTCGATCCTTTTCTTCCAGATGACATGAATGGTGCAGAAAAATTTTGCCCACACCGCAACAATCAAGCGTAAGAGCTGGTCAGCAAAGAGGAGAACCAGGGTGAGTCCCATGATGAGGGTTAAAATCCCGACGATGAAAAATCCCGATGCAGCGGTCATATTTAGTAGGTTTCCAAAAAAAGCAATTAATCCTGAGGCGATAATCACGCCGATAAAGCTTAAGAAATTAGACGCGGCAACATTCTGCCCCCGGTCTCTTTGGGGACTGGCTATTTGAATAAAGGCATCGATAGGAACAACATAAAATCCTCCGAATAAACCGATTAAAATGAGCAGCGGGATAACGGCGTACAAATGGGAGGCGAGGAAAAATAATCCTATCAAGCAGAGGCCAATTCCAGTAGCGGCAATGGGGACAAAGCCAAGCTCAACTTCAAATACTGAAAAACGTCCGGCTAGGAAGGAGCCAATCCCAATTCCAATTGCGGTCATCAAAAATAGGTAGCCTCCCTGGATTTCTGATAGGTCGAGCGCTTGGATGGCAAAGGGGATAATATTGAGCTGCGTATAGGCGCCTATAAAGAGAAAGTAGGCCCCAAATATCAGAACAACAAACAGATAACGGCTTTTTCGTGCTTTTTTTAAAGAGCGGTAGATAGTGGTAAAAAAGCGAAGGGAGAATTTTTTTCGGGGCGCTTGGGGCTGAGTTTTTTCGATTCTGAGACTGAAGAGGGTTCCTGCTACAGCGATGATGACGCAAAATGAGGCGGCAAGAACAAAATTTCTATTTGAAATATCGCTGATAAACGAGGCAAAGAAAGTTCCCAGAATAATGGCCAGGAAGGTGGCTGCAGTAATGGCTCCATTGCAGCGTGGAATTTTTTGTTTGGGGACGATCTCAGGAATGATGCCATACTTGCATGGAGAGAAGAGGGAGCTATAGGTCGCTGTCAAAAAAAGGACTGCGTAACCTCCCATGATAGATTTAAAAATAAAGGAGATAACGCCCAAGGTCATTGTGAGAATTTCGCAGAGTCGGGTAAGGTAGATGATCGTTCGCTTGCTATAGCGGTCGGCTATGATTCCTGAGATAGGGGCAAAAAGGATGAAGGGGATGACGAAAATTGCCCCCGCTAAAGAGAGAATCGTGTTGCTGTGCTCTTCTCCTTTGACCGAGATGACAAAGAAAATAAGGATGAGCTTGTAGAGGTTATCATTCAGAGCCGCAAAAAATTGGGTAAAATTCAGGGCCGTAAAAGATGACAAAAATTTTGGTTTGGGAGTAGACATCATCGAAGAGTATACCCCTGCACACCTTTTTTTTAGCAACTCTGTTGAAAATCTTTTTCAGAAACTTAAAGAAAATCTTTTTGCGGCTGGCTCAAATCCGTTTTCTAAACGTCTTGTAATCGTTCCGAGCCAAGCTATGGAGGGGTGGATTCGAATGGAGCTTGCAAAGGATCTCTCCATTGCAGCGGGGATCACCACTTCGTTTTTGGAAAATGCGATCCACGAACTTTTTGAGATGGAGCATTTTCCCACAAAGCTGGAACTTATCTTGACGATCGAATCTGAGCTGGATCAAATCAAAGGGCATTGGGAGACGCTTCAAGGCTATCTGTGTGGGAAAGAGAAGCGGGTAATTGCTCTTGCGAAACAGCTCGCTACCCTCTTTATCCGCTACGGTGTTTATGGCCATAGCGCCTGTGCGAAATGGGAAAGAGAGCCGCAAAATTGGCAGGAAGATCTTTGGGGGCGTGTTTTTACAAGGTGGACCTACCCCTTGCGCATGCTTCCGATGCTTAAAGCAAAAGAGTGTGACGCTTCGATCCATCTCTTTTCGTTTAGCCATTTGCCTCCGCTTTACTTCCATTTTTTTCAACAGCTTCCCAAGGTTCATTTTTATCAACTCTCTGCATGTCAAGAGTTTTGGAGTGATCTTTCTAAAGAGCAACCTCTTTTAACCCACTTCGGAAGGGTTGGCAGGGAGATGGCTCGTTTGATCGAAGAGAGCGAAATCATGATTGAAGAAGAGTACGCAGTGCCAGAGAAACAGACTCAATTGCACCAGCTGCAGCGCGAGCTTCTTCATCTCGAAACGTATGAAAAAATCAAAGATAACTCGCTTGAGCTCCACATCTGTTCTACGGCTCACCAAGAGATTCAAAGCTTACATAAAACGTTGATCACCTTCTTGAATGAAAATAATGATCTGGAGCCGCGCGATATTTTGGTGATGGCTCCCGATATTACGGTTTACGAGCCTTTTATTCGGTCTATATTTGAATCTTTTCAGATCGCCGATATGCCGATGCAGCAAAAACATCCGCAGGTCGAGGGCCTTTTTTTACTGCTCGATCTTGAAAAACGACGTTTTAGCGCTCCGGCACTACTAGAGCTTTTCCACCACCCTCTTTTTCGGAAAAAAATTGGATGGAATGAAGAAGATCTTCTCCAGATTCGTGTTTGGATTGAGCAAACGGGAATTCGATGGGGACTTGATGGGGAAAACCGGGATGCGCTGCTCAAACAGCGACAATGTAAGCAGGGGATCGGGGATGAAGGGGCTACGTGGAAAGCGGGGATCGATCATCTTCTTGAAGAGCTTGCCATTCCTCACGCGCCGACTAGGATCGATTTTACCCAAGCCGAGCTTTTGGGTGAGTGGAAACAGGTGCTCGACCGTTTGAGCGCCGATTTAGCACTGCTCCAAGAGAGGCAAACGCTTCGAGAGTGGGCTCTGCGCTTCAAAACCCTACATGAGAGCTATTTTTTTGAATCAGATACTGTAATTCACCATTTAGAAATTCTTGGACGTGGCGCCCGCCATTTTCCGAAGCGCTCCTATTCGTTCGAATTGATTTTGCAGCTGCTCCATGAGGTGATCGGAGCCAAGAGTATGACCGTGAACGCCAATCAAATTCAGGCGATCCGCTTTTGTTCGATGCTTCCGATGCGCGCGATTCCGGCTAAAGTGATTTGTCTGATTGGAATGAACCACGATGCTTTTCCCCGTCAGGAGAGTCTTTTTTCACTCGATATGTTGAAAGATCAGGGCGATTTCTCCCCTTCTAGGCTCGATTTTGACCGCTATCTTTTTTTAGAGGCCCTTTTATCTGTTCGTGAAAAGTTAATTGTCAGTTATTTGGGATCTGATCCTTTCGACCAAACCCCTTGGCCTCCCTCTTCTGTCGTCACGCAGCTTCTCCCCTTTGTTTCAAAGATAATCAAACACCCCTTTCATGTGCCGATCAAAGAGACAAAAGCCACTCCAACTCTTTTTGCCTACCACCCGCAAAAGATTGAGATTCCTCCTTGCCGAATCGACCTTGTCGACTTGATTCGCCCCTTTCGCTCTCCTTTGCGCCACTACTTGTACACTCAAGATATTTATATCCACGACGAGAGAGTGGTTCTAGAGGAAGAAGCATTTCAACTATCGGCATTGCGTAAAGCGATTTTGCGCAAATCGGGGGAGGGGGCTTTCGAAAAGGCGAAACGGGAAGGCGATTTTCCAATAGGCTCTTTTGCCGCCCTTGCAGAAAATCAAGTACGCGCCGAAATCGAAGCGCTCCCAAAAGATCTTGAGAGCCTTCCTGTCGACCTAATGGTCGGAAATGTGCAAATTGTGGGAACTTTAGAGGGCGTTTTGCCAGGTGAGCTGTGTCTTTTTGAGAAAAAAAATATGAAAGGGGCCGTGCGCAATTGGCCCTTATTTCTCATTTTGTCTGCGATACAACCTAACACTTCCTCCTGCCTCTTTGTTCGGGATGGAAAAAAGGCCCTGCGCTTTTTCGACGATCCACAGCCCTATCTAAAAGCGATTCTCGACTACTATTTTCTTTCTCAGAAGGTGGTAACGCCCCTATTTCCGGAGTGGGTTGAGCCGATTTTAAAAGAAGAGCCGGCTAAGTTGGAAAAAGCGATGAGCTACGACTCTGCGCTTCGGTGGGCTTTGCGTGGACAAACGCCGCTGCCGACTCAAGAGCTGATTACCGTGTGGAAGGGAGAAGCGGAAAAACTCTACAAGGAGATGGCCGATGCGTGGTTTTGATGTACTCGATCCCAATCTCCATCTCTTTGAAAATCGCTTTTTAGAAGCATCTGCGGGAACTGGAAAAACATTTGCAATCGAAAATCTCGTCATTCGTCTCCTCGATGAAGGGATTACCCTCGATGAAATCCTAGTTGTCACCTTTACCAGGGCCGCGACGGTTGAGTTGAAAGAGCGGATCCGCAGCCACCTCAATCCTGAGCAGCTCATCCAGTTCGATGAGGCAAAAATCTGGACGATCCATAGTTTTTGTTTTCACTGCTTGCAGGAGCAGGCTTTACAGACAGGATTTGCCCTTGATCAGTTCGAAGAAAGTAGCCAAAGCGCTCTTCTCAAACAAATTATTAAGGATGCGCTCCGCACATCAACCATTTTGACTCCAAAGCAACTCGAAAAGGTGTTAAACGAGAGGCTTATTGATCGCCTTGTCTCTCTTGTGAGCCAGAGGTTGCCGATTGAACAGCCCGATTGGATCTTCCCAAAATTTGATGTTGATCCGGAGACCTTGTTGGAAGATCTGATCGTCTTGGCTCCAGGGTATGGAAAGTTGTGTGATCGGAAAAAACAGGTTAAGCCTGAGGTTGTTGAAGGTTTAAAGCTCTTTACATCCTGGCTTGCCGGCGATCCGGTTGACCCGGTCGATTTTCCCATTTTGAAGTATGTAGAAGCCAATAAACTGAAACGCACCCTCTCTCCCACCCTGAATCACCCGGGAATTGTCGAAAGAATGCAGGAAGAGTTGATTCCAAAACTCGCCTCTTTTTCCGATTCAGAAACGATTCTTGCTGTTTTGGCAGAGGAGGCGCGTGTGCATCTCGAGAGGGTTGTCAAGGAGGAAGATCTCGTCTTTTTTGAAGACTTGCTGCGGATGATGGCCGAGCAGGTCGCGGACCCAATTTTTGCGCAAACGGTCCGCCGCCAGTACAAAGCTGTTTTGATCGATGAATTTCAAGATACTGATCCGCTCCAGTGGAAGATCTTTTCGACCCTCTTTTTAAACGAGGGGTTCGAGGGGCCAGTCTATTTGGTGGGTGATCCCAAGCAATCGATCTACCGTTTTCGCAGCGCCGATCTCTACACCTATATGGAGGCTAAAAAGGCGATGGGGAGAGATGCCTACGCCTCGCTTCAAACTAATTATCGTTCAACGCCCACGCTTGTAGAAGAGCTCAACGCATTTTTTGCCCATGATTTCATCACCTTGCCAAAAACGGGAGAAATAATTGCCTGCTCTCCTGTCGAAGCAGCTTCAGGATTGCCGCCCATTGACGATGGCAAAGGGAGCCTCCATTATTTGATGGCAGAGAGTGAAGAGGCTCTTTTTTCCACAATTGTCCATGAAATCAGTAGGTTAAACATTCCTTTGCGTGAATGCGCCGTTCTCGTGAACGATCGCCATCAGGCAGAACGTTTTTTAAAGGCGTGTTCTCTGCCGGCCGTCTCAAAAAGGAGCCGCTCGCTCCTCGATTCACCCGCATTTGAGACCTTGATCGAATTGATCCGCGCTGCTCAAAACCCGCGCGATAAAAGCGCTCTTGCAAGAGTTTTAGGGGGCCCCTTTTTCGCCTATCCAATCGACGCACTTCCCGAGGAATATGAGCGTTTTTACAGCTACCACCACCTCCTTGAAACCGAAGGGCTCCTCTCCTTATTTAATCACGTTGTAGAGGAGTCTAAGCTGAGCGACCCTAAACTCTACCAAGATCTGTTACAACTCGTAGAGATGGGCGTTCATGTAAAGGAGGATCTCCTCTCTTTCTATAATGGGCTGATGCAGCTCGATAGTGACGCCGAGCAGCTCCGTGCGTGGGCAACTGTTGAGGAAGATGCCATTCAAGTGATGACGATCCACGTGAGCAAAGGGCTCGAATTTTCGGTCGTCTTTCCGATCGGCATCGCAGCTCCCTATGTCCGTCGCAAAGGGCTCAAGCGGTTTGAAAATCGTTTAGTTTTCTCCGATCCTTTGAGCGAATCAGAAGAGCGCGCCGAAAAAATGCGTCAGCTCTATGTCGCCTGCACACGCGCCAAGCAGAGACTCTATGTTCCAGTTCTGGAAAACGATTCTCCGATCACAACATTTTTAGAAAATAGTGCCTACACAGCAAAATCATCTGAAGCGTGTGAAATCTATCCACGACCTATTTACGCGCGCAAAAAAACAGTTTCACAAGCACCTGTCGTCTTGAATAAGAGCTATCCTGCTTGCGCAATGCATTCTTATACCTCGCTTGTCACCTATGAGCCGCGCGAAAAACACACTCTTGCTGAGGGAATCATGCCCCCAGGACCTCAGACGGGCATTTTGATCCACAAGCTTTTCGAGGATTTCGACTTTGAAAACCCCGAGACCCTCCATCCCTTTGTTCTAAAAGCGCTCCGCGGCACCTTTTTAGAGGCGTGGAGTGAAGAGGCGGTCTCGATGATGGAATGGGCTTTAAACCACCCCCTGCCAGGCCCTGATGGTCCCTTTTCCCTTTTAGATGTGAATCCTAAGAAGATCATCAAAGAGATGGAGTTTTTGTACCCATCTGATGAGCCTCCCGGCTTTTTAAAAGGGTTTATCGATTTGTTTTTTGAATATGAGGGTGGTTATTACTTAATCGATTGGAAAACGAATATCATCGACACCACAATTGAAGAGTGTGTCCAAGAGCATCACTACGATGTTCAGGCAGAAATTTACCAAAACGCTGTAGAGCGTTATCTCAGTCTTTTTCACGACAAACCTCCCTTTAAAGGAATTCTTTATCTGTTTCTGCGGCCAAAAGACCTCTTTTTCTTTATTAAAAATTAATTTTTATTTATATTAGCGGACAGAATATTCAATGAGGTTAAGTTATGCTCACTTCAGAGATCTTAGCGAGATATGCTAATGACAACAATTTTTATCAGTACAAGCGCACATTAGACACACATCTACAAGGACCGCGAGGGGAGAACACGTTGCCTATCACGGTGTCTATATTTTTTTCGCGCTATCTCCCTATGTTTTTTTCGCGCTTTGCACGCAATGTAGCTCCTTTCGATCCAGCTTCTATTAAATTGGGCTCGAGCCCTTCTTGCCCCTATCCCTTAAGGCAGCAAATCATTGCCCAGCACAATTATCTATACCCTTCAACAAACGACTGCATACGCATGACTAACCTCATAGCGGCGACTTTAGGCGTGCCGCTCAGCTTAAGCTTTCGCATCGTGCGAGCCGTTTTCCGAACGCTTTTTGCCCCCGTAACTCTTTTTTACGCTCTATATCAGCAGTATCGCTATGGAGTCAAAAATTGGGTTGGGGAGGATTTAACACGAATCAGCTGGGAGTGGATAGATGTACTCATCATACCGCCACTGTTTTTCAGTGGACTGATCAACACTTTACATCCAAACGCGATTAATTTGGATACGCTGCGCGATTACTATGTCCTGCGGACAGATTATGCAATTGCGCGCAACCGACAGTTCGCGTCTGCGCAACACCAATATGCGGCCAATCTTGCTGCTTTATCTGGGGCATAACTATGACAAGAATTTCAGAAGAGATGTCACCCGCTCAAAGGTGTTTAATACATGTAGTTAATGGGGTTGTAGGAACGGTTTGTGCAGTTGCCCAACTTTCGAAATGGATGTTTATGGGGTTAAAGAATTTTTTCCAATCCCTGTTGAGAAATCTCGGTGAGCCACTTGGATCGATTTGGAATGAAGCGGTGAAGCTTACTGTTGCACTGGGAGAATTTCTCGTTGAGATTGGCACGCTTATATGTGAGATTATCTATTCGGTGATTCAAAATATTAGAGACTTGGTCTCATCAGGAATGACAGAAGCGCGCACACTTTTGCATGGATCCTTTGGGTTGTTAGTTGCAGTACTTTCACCTTAATGCTAACCTTTCAATGTGAACAGCCCAGTCGATTTTTATTTTGCGAAAAAGCTCGCACCTGATGGTGAGGAGCCTGTTACACAGTTTCTTGCCGACCTCCTAAGATCCGCGCGTGAGGGACATCTTTGCGTTGAAGCAGGTCCATCCCTTCCAAAACATCTTTTTGACAAAGCTCTTGTAGAAGAGAGAGGGCGCATCTATTTAAGGCGCAATTGGGAGTGTGAGCAGCGCTTTATCCACCACTACCACAGACTGAAAGGGCAAACCCCAGCGATTTCCCTACCAGAATTTACTCTCGACCCCTCTTTAGAATCGGAGCAAAAGCTGGCCATTCACAATGGGGCAAAACGTTCCCTATCGTTGATTTGCGGCGGTCCTGGAACGGGCAAAACGTTTACCGCAGCTAATCTTATTCGAAATGTCCTCCCTTATCTCAATCCAGTCGTGGCGGCACCGACAGGGAAAGCTGCAGCAAACCTACGCCGCGCTCTTGACGGGCTTTGTCCCGTCACCACTCTCCACTCTTTGTTAAAACGCGGACATTTGGAAGCCGATTTGGTCCTTGTCGATGAGAGCTCGATGATCGATGCCGAGCTGATGGCAACTCTGTTCGCTTCAATTAAAGAAGGGGCGCGCCTCATTCTCATCGGGGACAGAGACCAGCTCCCTCCTGTTGAGACGGGCCATTTTTTTGCCGATTTAGCCGAGGATAGAGAGCTTGTTACAGAGCTTGGACGGTGTTTGCGTGCTGAGCTTTCTGAAATTGTTGAGATGGCGCAGGCGGTAAAAGCTGGAAAAGCGGTTCCAATCGAACCTCTGCCTGATTTTAGGGCGATTGCTGAGGCTGTTTTTGAGCGAAAAGCGTGTATTTTGACCCCATTGCGCCATGTCGTACGCTATCTCAATAGTAAATTGTTGAAAGAGGACCAGAAACGTGGTGGAACAAGGTTTCCGATCATGATTTGTGTGAACGACCGGGCCATCGATTTGTATAATGGGGATGTTGGCGAGCTTGAAGGAGAATTTGCTTATTTTGGGGAGAAGAAAGTTCCAGCTTATCTCCTGCCGCGGTATGAATATGCGTATGTAATCTCCGTGCATAAGAGTCAGGGGAGTGAATACGATGAGGTTGTGGTCTTGCTTCCAGAAGGGTCGGAAGCGTTTGGGAGGGAGATGCTCTATACGGCCATTACGCGGGCAAAAAAACGGGTCACAATCCACTCTAAAGAGGAAATTGTGACCCAAATTCTTAATCGGCAAGACCACCGACTGTCTGGCGTGCTTTATGCGTAATACCAGATCTCTTTGGCAAAGAAGGCACTTTTTGCGATAGTGCCGACCGATGAACCCAAAACCCCTAAAGCAGGTGTGCTCATAAAATAGCCAAAATCGAATGGCAGGGCAATCGTGTCTAAGCAGTTACAGAAAATGTTGGCAAAGCGTTTTTGCCTTCTTACGTCGTATCCAAATTTATCTTTGTCTACGACCTCATTTCCATTTGCATCGAGCTGCATTGAGTCAGCCAAACCCTCTCGGATATTTTGGACAGTATCTAATGTGGTCACAACTCCCCAAATTCTAAGGGATGTATCGCTAAGCACTTTTGAATACTTTCCAAGATCGTAGGTCCCACGTCCATGTAGCCAGTTAACAGAGGAGAGTACACGTCCAGCTAGAACCAGAACTCCTATAGCGATGCTAATTGGATCGTTTACTTTCCAGGTTCCATCTTCTAGCTTCCAGAACATTTTTCCAGTAACAAGTTGCTCTACTTGAGGAACGATACGTATCGCTCCCAGAGTTCCACCCGCAGCTCCAAAACTGTCGGAAATGGCGCCAAACTTTGCTGCTGTAACCGCATCCCCTCGCCAAAGAGAAAGATTTCTGCCAAGCGCCGCTCCATTTTGACCCAGTCCAAAAGCGTAGTCGGTATATTCCGCCCCTCCTCGAACTGAATCCCAAAACTTGCTTGGGCTACTCTCAAAATAATCCGCTAACATAGAATTTGCCATAACATACCTCTAGCAGTAAATAATATAAGGATTATATCCCAAGAGACCTTTGAAATAAAGAAAATATAAAGAAATTGTAAAATTAAAATTTTACTTAGCTTGAGCTAGCACTTTTTGCGTAGAACGCGCCTTTACACGGGCTGCTTTATTACGCTTGTAAATGCCTCGCTTAACCCCTTTATCCATCATGCTATAAAGCGCGTTAAGGGAAGTTTGAATTTGCTCTTTGTCGCCCGCTTTTAAAGCTTCTTCGAAGGTGCGTGTTGTCGTGCGCGCTGAAGATTTAAAGGCTTTGTTGATCTGGCGCCGCCGGCTGTTGCGGATATCCCGCTTCTGAGCTGTTGGGCGTTTGGTTTTTTTCTTTTCTTCTTTTGCCATGAGTGACCTGTTTGTCTTTAATTCGGGTCGCAATCATATGCAATTGTTAGATATTGGTCAATGAGGTTTGTTCTTATCAAAATCTTTTGTTACACTTTCCTTTATGCATAAAAACGCAATTTGGATCGCATTTCTACTCATTGTGATGGGCTTTGGGACGTGGTTTGTCGTGAGAGGGGGGTACGCCCTTATCCACTACTACCAATTCAGCTTGCAGGTTCCAGCGACCATCGAAAAATGGGAGGTGGATCAGCGAGATGCAAATAAATACGCTCTTACCGCCTTTTATTCTTATGAGTTTGATGGAAAAAACTATCGAGCGAAGGGACAAGTCGACGATCTATACCCCAATCCGTGGGCTGCAAATCGGGTGCTAGAAAAATATAAAGAGCAGAAATGGAATGTGTGGATCAACCCCAAAAAACCTCAAAAAGCGGTTTTGGAGAAGAAATTTCCTTACAAGGGGACCATTTCGGCTGTCGTAATTCTGGGGCTTGTGATCTATTTTATCTGTTTAGGACTCTATGTGGGGGTGAAAAATGAGCAACGGCGTTAGGATAGAAGCTGGTGATTATGCGGCGATTTTTATGCCTGAGAAGGGAATGAACTTCGTCAGCCTGAAAAAAGGGGCGGTTGAAGCGCTCGACCAATCGACAAAATCTCTTTTTGAAGAACGCTATGCAGGACTTGGCCCCCTAATCGGTCCCCACTTTCACCATCGAAAAATCATTCCACGGATTGAATATCCTGAACACTTCCCTCATCTTGCAAACGTGAAAGGGGATGAACCATTTTCCCACGGCATCGGTCGGTATGCTCCCTGGACGGTGGAAAATCAATCTGAAAATCGGATTAAAGCTGTTTTGAGAGGGGAGGATAAGTGGCACAATGTATTTCTTAAAGATCTTGAGGGCCAAGATTTTACGATGCAATATGAGGCGGCGGTCACTCCCGAGGGGTTGGAAATCCAACTTTCGGTGAGCAGCGAGACCGAATCGGTTGTTGGTCTGCATACGTATTATGCACTTTCCGGTGGGAAGGGGTGCGTGCGTGCGCGAGTACGCAATCACTATAATGACCAAGGGACGTTGAAACTGATTCCTTCCACGTGGAACTATGGTGAGGATCATACGCTTACTTTTCCTTTATCTGAGCCTAGTGACTACGGTTTTCAGCCCTATCCCGATCCTTTTCACGGGGAGATGGAGCTAGAAACAGCGTCACATGGAATCCAGGTTCAATATTGGTGTGACAACGAGGAAAATTCGATTCAAATGTGGCATCCTGAAAGGGCATCATTTGTCTGTATGGAACCTCTTTCGGCCAAAGATCCTCGAAAACCGCGCTTAACTGTGAGCCAGCTGAAAATTCTGATTTCGATTCTATAATTGAATGTGTTATAGAGAACACAGGGTATGGAAAGCAAAGCTAAGCGTCAGAATTGGAAGAGAAAGGCCGGCAAGCCGTCTTTGACGTTGTCGCGCAACCTCTTTTACCAATTTCTGCTTGGATGTTTGGCCCTTCCTGTTGTTGCGGTCTCTTGTTATGCCGCCGAAATGCGTGGCGTTTTCTTCGTCGCCCTCATCTCTCTACTTTTATCGGGTTTTGGCGGGTGGTTTTTGCTGCGGATTTGGGAGATGAAAATGCAGCGTTCGGTTTCAAAAATCGTCCAAATGCGTCTTGCACAAATGCAAATGCCCTCGGCAGCGGATCAGGTGAATCAGATGCGGGTCGAGATGGCAGAGTCGCGCAGAGGGTATGAACATCAGATCGATCTGCTACAATCTTCTGTCGCAAAAAGTAAGGAAGCGGTCGGCCAGCTCAATTTGGAAATGGATAGAAAGCTTGAAGAGATGCGGGTAGCCTATCTCGAGTTTGAGGATTTGCGAAAAGAGTACCACCGTCTTGAGGAAGATCATACGCACGCCCACAAGGAGCACCGAAAGGCGCTTGAACACAAAGAATCTCTCAATGGCGAATATCAGCGAACAATCGCAGAGCAGAGGAATATTCTCGAAAAAAAACAACACTACATTGCAAAGCTTGAAGGAAAAGTGCGCGATTTGATGTATGAAATTCGCAGTTTGCTTCAGCTAGAAAAGAGCCCTCCTGTTCAGTCTGTTGCACAGATTCCTCCCCCAGAATCTTCAGCGACTCCCTTTGATCTTTCTCTTCAAATGCAGCGCTTTATTGAAAAAGCTGAAAATCAGATGGGGATGGAGCATTTAGGGGGAACGTCGCCCCGTTTCCTCGATCCCTCGGATAGCTATGAGGTTGATCGACGCCGTTTAATCGATAGTTTTCGGGATGAGACAGATGGGATTGTCTATATTCTATCGATCACTGAGAGAAGGTTTATATTTGTAAATCAGCAAGTTAAGGTGTTGCTTGGGTGGAGTCCTGAAAAGTTTATGAAGGAGTTTCCCCGTCTTGTTGTATCGGGTTATGAGGAGTGGAGAGGCGCTATAAAAAGCATTGGATCAACGCAAGGGTCTCAAACTCAGATTGCGATTCAGGGAAAATCAGGTGAAAAAAAGGAATTTGCTTGCACAATGGGACGGGTTTCAAAAGGGCCGTTCACCAATCATGTCATCGGCATTTTATCTTGAAGATATTTTTTCAATAAGAGATTGAAAAAGAATATGATAAAACCGAAATGGTGACTGTTTTTCAAATTGAAATGGCTGATGAAAGAGATCTCCCTTAAAACTGTATCGCCAACTACGACGCTCTTTAGGGAAGTGGCGTGGGATTTGCTTCAGAGAGATGAAATGGTTAAGGGTAATGGGATAGCGCGGAGTTCTTTTGGTTCTACGTCCTCGAAGGATTGGGGCGTATTGATCGTAAATCTCCCCGTATCCAAATGGGTTCATATTTGTAAAGTAATGTGTGTGTGAGCGCAAGAGACGTTCAGCAGGAGTGAGAGTGACGCGATTAAAGTGGAGGTCATGCAAGATCCAGATCACAGTGTAGCCGGCAGATTTGTAATCGGAAATGCGTGCGCGCACTTCTTGGGCAGAGATTGGCGAACACTGTATTTCAAAAATGATTTTTTGGGAGGGGAGCACGACATCGGCGATGCGGCTAATTTGGGGAAAACTTCTCTCCAACCACACCTCTTTAGGGGCGAGAGCATTTTTTAAAGCGAGCTGAATGATTCGATGCGAATTTTGCATGGCATAACAAAGAGAAATGAATTATACTAACGCACCTTGAAAAAAAGTTTAATTAAAAAAATAGATGGCAAAAGCAAAAACAACTGAAGGCGAGAGCGAAGAATTTCAAGGCAAGATGGATGAGCTTGTTACGCTTGCTAAAGAGCAAGGGTTCATCACCTATGAAGAGATCAATGAAATTCTTCCGATGACTTTCGATACGCCCGAGACAATTGATCAGGTTTTGATCTACCTGGCTGGGATGGATATCCAGATTCTCAACCAGGCTGAAGTTGATAGGCAGAAAGAGCGTAAAAAAGAGGCTAAAGAACTTGAAGGGATCGCTCGCAGAGCCGAGGGGACTCCTGATGATCCTGTTCGCATGTATCTCAAAGAGATGGGGTCGGTCCCACTTCTAACGCGTGAGGAAGAGGTTGAAATTTCCAAGCGTATTGAGAAGGCTCAAATTCAGGTCGAGCGGATTATCATGCGCTTTCGCTATTCAGCGAAAGAAGCGATTTCTATTGCCCACTCATTGATCGCCGGTAAGGATCGTTTTGATAAAATCATTGCAGAGAAGGAAGTCGCGGATAAAACCGCCTATCTCAAGCTCCTTCCAAAGCTCACCGATCTACTTTGCCAAGAAGATCAAACCATCCAATCGCTTCTGGTCGCATTGCGCGCTCAGGGCTTGAAAAAAGCCGAAGAGGCTAAGATCAATGAAGAGATCGAAAAGTGCCGGATTCGCACACAGGCTTATCTCCATCATTTCCACTGCCGCCACAATGTGATCGAAGATCTTGGTGAGGTTGTTTTTAAGGCATATGACCGCTTTTTGAAGCTTGAAAAAGAGATCAATGAGCTGAAGAACCGGGCAGAACGGAATAAATTTGCCGCTGGCAAACTGGCAGCTGTACGGCGGAAGCTCGAAAAGAGGGAAGTTGCCGGTGGACGCACCCTTGATGAGTTTAAAAAAGACGTGCGGATGTTGCAGCGCTGGATGGATAAAAGCCAGGAAGCCAAGCGAGAGATGGTAGAATCGAACTTACGTTTGGTCATCTCAATTGCGAAGAAATATACAAACCGTGGCCTATCCTTTCTAGATCTTATTCAGGAAGGGAATATGGGCTTGATGAAAGCGGTTGAAAAGTTTGAGTATCGTCGTGGATATAAATTTTCGACATACGCCACATGGTGGATTCGCCAAGCGGTAACGCGCGCGATCGCCGACCAGGCTAGAACAATCCGTATCCCTGTACATATGATCGAAACGATCAATAAAGTGCTACGGGGTGCTAAGAAGTTGATGATGGAGACAGGGCGCGAGCCAACTCCAGAAGAACTGGCGACGGAATTGGGACTGACACCTGAGCGTGTGCGTGAAATTTATAAAATCGCTCAGCATCCGATCTCGTTGCAAGCTGAAGTTGGTGAGGGGGGAGAGAGTCAGTTTGGGGATTTCCTCGAAGATACGGGTGTCGAGTCTCCTGCTGAGGCGACCGGATATTCCATTCTTAAGGACAAGATGAACGAGGTTTTAACAACCTTGACCGAGCGGGAGCGTATCGTCTTAATTCAGCGCTTTGGACTGATGGATGGAAAGCCCAAAACCCTTGAAGAGGTGGGTGTTGCTTTTAACGTGACGCGTGAGCGTATCCGTCAAATCGAAGCGAAGGCTTTGCGCAAAATGCGCCATCCAATTCGCTCTAAGCAGCTGAAAGCCTTTCTCGACTTGTTAGAAAGTGAATAGAGAAACGCTCCTCTCGCTTCTCGATTCTGATGGAGTGTTTAGTGAGAAGCTTCCGGGGTTTGAGGTGCGGGAGGGGCAAGCGGCTATGCTTCGCGACGTCCTTTCGGCTTACGAAAACGAAGAGACGGCTCTCATCGAAGCGGGGACCGGAACGGGAAAGAGTCTCGCTTATCTAATTCCGGCTCTTTTTTGGGCTCTCGACAAGGGAGAGCCGACTGTTGTGGCAACCAATACGATTGCGCTGCAAGAACAACTTCTTCAAAAAGATATTCCTTTTTTATTAGAGACCCTTGGCCTGGAACTTAAGGCTGTGCTTGTTAAAGGGATGCACAATTATGTTTGTTTGCGCAAGCTCCACGACGGTGCTAATGAGGTTCCTGAAAGCTTGCTCAACTGGTCGAGATCTGCCAAAGAGGGGTCGCGCTCCGAGCTACCAGTTCTTCCGTCACACGATCTTTGGGAACAAATCGGAGCTGAAGCTGAAGGGTGTACGCACGCCAAATGTCCCCATTATAAAGAGTGTTTCTTTTTCAAAGCTCGTAGAGAGGCTGCTGACGCCCATCTGATCATTGCCAACCACCACCTTCTCTTTGCTGATCTCTCTTTGCGTCAGCAAAATGGGAATTATGGCGAGACGTGTGTCCTCCCTCCCTACCACCGTCTAATTTTAGATGAAGCGCACCACATCGAAGATGTCGCGACCGAATATTTTGCAGACAAAGTGAGTCGAAGGGGGCTGATCCATTTCTTGGGACGTCTCCTATCTGATCGGAGTACTGGTAAGCTCATGGCGCTGCATAAAAAACTTTTTGAGGTCTATCCCGATACAGGGGGAGAGCATGAACTCCTGGATCTCTTAGAGTTAACCCTTCCTACAAGTAAGCGGGCACTTGTTGACCAGATTCATAGCACATTTGAACTGATCAACCAATTTGCACGCGATCAACAAAAAGAAGAGAAACTTCGATTCCGAGAGGGGCACCTCAACCACCCTTTTTGGGTGGAGATGGTGCAACCCGCTGTCCAAGAGCTGATCGAGTCGGGAAAAGGATTTTTGCAGGCGGCTTTGCTTGTTGAAGTGCATGTTAAAAGAGATCCCATTTTACCAGGCAAGTGTGAAGGGCTTTTGGCGGATATTGGAGGGATTTGCAACCGGTTAGAAGGTTTTCTTGAAGTCCTTTCCAACTTTGTTTTTTCGCCAATCGAGCCGACGCGCGTTCGGTGGATAGAAGGGGAGGGGCATTTAATCACGGCAGACCTGGAGATTGCGCCTCGTCTTTCAGAGGCTCTTTTTGACAGGCTACCCACAGCGGTTTTATGTAGCGCAACCCTTTCCACCAACACTTCTTTTGCCTTCATTCGTTCCCGGCTAGGGATTGGAAGGGCGGTTGAGAAAATTTATGACAGTCCCTTCGACTATTCCTGCCAGGCGATGCTCTCTGTCCCAATCGATCTCCCCGATCCGAGTCACCCTCAATTTACCTCGAGAGCTGCAAGTAGTATATTTGAGATGATTGAAGCCAGTCGTGGGGGGGCTTTTGTTCTTTTTACCTCTTATCAGATGTTGCGCAACTGTGAACAAATTTTAGCTGATAAGCTGCTTGAAAAGCGCTATACCCTTTTTTGCCAGGGAGATGATGGACGGACAGCGCTTTTAGAAAACTTTCGCAAAACAAAGCGAGCTGTCTTGTTCGGGACCGATTCATTTTGGGAAGGGGTCGATGTGGTTGGAGAGGCTCTCCGTTGTGTGATTCTTGTTAAACTCCCCTTTAAAGTTCCAAGCGATCCCCTCTTTCAGGCCAGATCAGAAGCGATTGCAGAGAAAGGAGGCTCCCCATTTTTTGATTACTCCTTGCCCCACGCCATTGTGAAGTTTAAACAAGGGTTTGGGCGCCTCATTCGCAATAAAGAAGACCGCGGGTGCGTTGTCTGTCTCGATTCGCGGCTTGTGAAGAAGGGGTATGGAAAACAATTTTTAAAAAGCCTCCCTCCTTGCCCCCACCACTTCGAAATCTCCTCTTCTCTTGCAAGTAAGCTTCAGAAATTTTACAATACCGGCGCTCGGCCAAAAATATTATGAGGCTTAAGAGCTTAAGCGGCTTCTTTAGATGTGTCGGAAACAGGAGCATCAGCTTTAGCAAGATCTTTGTCGACGGCGATTGTGATGCAAGAGTCCGACCAAATATTGAGAGCGGTCTCGATCATGTCTAGGACTGTATAGAATGGAAGAATAAGCCCCATCATATAAAGCGGAACTTCCATTCCGATTAAAAAGGCGCTTGTTAGAAAAAAGCACCCCATAGGAACTCCTGCATTTCCGACCGCGGCAAAAGTCGCGATAAAAATCCAGCTCACTAAATCAAATGCTGTAAACGTTAGGCCGTGAAGTGAGGAGACAAACAAGACCGTTATCAGAATAAAGGCCGCGCACCCATTCATATTGATGACCGAGCAGAGCGGCAGGCTAAAATTCGAGATTTTTGGTTTCACGCCCAGGTTCTTTTCTGCGCAACGAATACTAACCGGCAGCGTTGCACTTGATGACTTGGAGAAGAAGGCGACCGTGAGTGCTTGCGCCATTCCGCGGAAAGCTTTCATCGGTGGGATCTTTTTTATCTTCAAAAAGATCGGCAAAATAATCAACCCTTGAACTAGGTTTGCCCCTACCACGCAGGCGATGTAAAGGATAATTCGACTAAAGTAGGCGTAGTTTTCCTGGAGATCTTTTACTAGCAAAACCATGAATGCCCAGATCGCAATTGGCATCAATTTAATGATAAACCCTGTCATCAGAATCAATGCGCCAAACAAGCTGGAAAAAAGTTTATTTAAAAAAACTTTTTGCTCTTCAGGAAGCATGAGGGTAGTGAGGCTTAAGAAAATAGCGATAAAGACGATTCCCATCACATTTCCGTCAGAAAATGCCTGAACAAAATTTGAGGGGATGATGTTCAGGACAAATGAAAAATAGGAGGCTTGCTTCGTTTCAGGTGCAACCACTCCTTCAATGGATTGCGCTGAGCTTGCAGGGTCGATGAGGACGTAGAGGATTAAAGCGACAGTAGCAGCAATAAGTGTAGTTGCAAGAGTATACGTGAGCACTTTGCGCCCCAAACGACGCATCTCGTGATAACTTTTCATCCCCGTGATCGTCGAGGTGACCGCAAGAAAAATAATAGGGAGACTAATAAGTCTTAATAGTCGAAGAAATAAATCTGATAAAACTGTGGCTGTGTCGTTTAGTACAGGGACGTTTGCCCATCCTGTGAGAATACCAACACCCATAGCAGCAAAAAGTAGGATATTCACAAGATATCTCTTCATACAGAAGATTCTACGTTATGTATGGAATTTAAGTAAAAGAAATGGAGCGTAACGGAGTCGAACCGTTGACCTCTACAATGCCATTGTAGCGCTCTACCAACTGAGCTAACGCCCCTAAGGGATTAAGAAATTTACCACCGACACCTTTTCTTGAGAAGAACAATCAATCCTGTTATCTTTTACATGTTATGAATTTTTTTGAAAAAGTTATTGAGCTTCCGCCAGATCCTATTTTTGGGTTGATTATGGCTTTTAAGGCCGACTCCCGTAAAACAAAAGTTAATCTGGGCGCGGGTGTCTATAAAACAGCTGATCTTCAACCGTATGTTCTTGAATCGATCAAAGAGGCTGAAAAACGGCTCTTGGAAGAGGGGGCTAACAAGGATTATCTTCCAATTGATGGCTTGCCGGGCTATGTGGAGGCGACAAAACAACTGGTTTTCGGGGACGCCGATTCTCGCATATATGGAGCCCAAACTGTTGGAGGAACAGCAGCTCTACGAGTAGCCGCCGATTTTTTGCGCGAGCATGGTTACGGACCGCTATACCTTTCCGACCCAACCTGGGCGAATCACACGCGGATCTTTAAGGATGCGGGCCTTGAGGTTAATACCTATCCCTATTTTGATCCCAAACGCCTCTGCTTTGATTTTGAAGGTTTTTGCAACGCACTCAAGCAAATGCCTGAGAAGAGTATCGTATTACTGCAAGGGTGTTGTCACAACCCCACTGGATTTGACCCGACATTCGATCAGTGGAAAGAAATCTGCCAGTTGATGGAGGCGCGCCATCTTTTTCCTTTATTTGACTTTGCATATCAGGGATTTGGTGTTGAACCAGAGCAAGATGCTACCGCGATTCGCCACTTTGTACAGGCCGGTTTGCAATGCGCCGTTGCTGTCTCACATTCGAAGAGCTTTGGGCTCTATGCCGAGAGGACCGGGGCGCTCTATCTAGTATGTCAAAATGGTGTGGAGGCAAAAAAAGTGGGTTCGCGTGTGAAGATGGTGATTCGTGGACTCTACTCGAATCCTCCCTGTCATGGCGCGCGCCTTGTGAGTCTGATTTTACACGATGAAGAGCTCAAAGGGCATTGGCTAAATGAGCTTGCAAATATGCGTGAACGGATTGCGCAGATGCGCAGGGTATTGGTTGATTTGCTGGAAATTAAAACCACACGTTTCGACTTTCTTGCTGGCCAGTTGGGGATGTTCTCATACACTGGTCTCGATCAAGGAAACGTCGAGCGGCTGATTGCCGAGTATGGAATCTATCTACCGAAAGACGGCCGAATTAATGTCGCTGGATTGAATCAGGAAAATGTGACATATGTTGCAGATGCACTACTCGCTGTAACGATGAATTAATGCGACGCTATCCATATAAAAAATATCTTCTTCTTGTTGGAGCCCTTTTCCTCTTATTGAGCTTGCCCCCTCTTTTTATGAGCTCCTTTAGAGGGAAGGTGTTTGCCTTTTTTTCTCCCACCATGAAAATGTCTAGCAAAGGGGTGAAAGATTCTGAGGTTGAAAAACTTGAAACGGAAAATCACTTACTGCGAATAGAGGTGATGAAGCTGCGCGCTCACCTTGAGCATGCGGGTCTCGATGATTCTGTTGTAGCAAAGGCGATTGCTGCCCGGGTCATCTATCGAGACCCAGCGAGTTGGTCAAGCTCGGTTTGGATCGATGTTGGGAAGTTGACAGGTCCGATGATCCAGAAAAATAGTCCTGTCGTTGTGGGGCGCGCGCTTGTTGGCGTGATCGACTATGTTGGCAAGAGGCAGTCACGCGTGCGGCTGATCAGTGATGTCGGGCTAAAACCTGCTGTGAGGGCTGTACGGGGCCATGCACAAAACATGGCACTGGTCGAACACCTAGATCCTATTTTACGCCACTTGAGTACACGTAAAGACTTGCCAATTTCTCGCGATGACCAAACAACGCTTGTGCGCAACCTCACACAATTTAAGGAACGTCTTTCCGATGATTGTGAAGGGTGGCATCTTGCCAAAGGGATTTTACAAGGGGCTGGGAGCCCATTATGGCGTAGTGTGAACCACACTTTAAGGGGGATTGGGTTTAATTATGATTTTGCAGACGCCTATGGCCCAGCACGCGAGCTTGCATCTGGCAGGCCGATTATCCAAGTCCAAGATCTACTTGTGACAACAGGATTAGATGGCGTCTTTCCTCCAGGTCTTTCAGTTGGAGAAGTGACCAAGATTTTGCCTTTGCAAGAAGGGGCTTATACCTATGAAATTGAGGCAGTTCCTGCGATTGGAAATCTCGATGCTCTACAAACTCTTTTTGTCATCCCTCCCATAGGGTATGATGAGGAGGATCAACCAAGATAGAGGCTCAACAATGAAAGTGATTCAAGCAAACGAAATGGGGCGCGTTGAACGTCTTGCCTATGAAAAAGGCGCTTCTGAAGAGGAGTTTATGAATCGAGCTGGAGAGGGTATTGCCGAGCAGATTCAGAGCTTTATTGCCCGCTACCACCTGAAACCTGAGATCACCCTTCTTTGCGGGCGAGGAAATAATGGTGGTGACGCCTATGCTGCGGGACTAATCCTCCTAAATGGCGGGTTTAATGTGAGCGCTCTTGCTTTCTCTTCCTTTGAGGAGGGAAGCTCCCTTTGCCAACTACAGAGTAAGCGCTTTGTTAAAGCAGGCGGAATAATTAAGTACATCCAAAAGGGGTCTCAAATTGCCTTTGGTGAATCGGAAATGCTCGTCGATGGAATTCTTGGAACAGGATTTCACGGTGAGGTAACAGGTTTATACCGAGAAGCAATCGAGCAGGCCAATGGATCTAATATCCCGATCCTTTCCATCGATCTTCCCTCTGGTTTAGGTAGCAACGTGGTGATCAAGGCCAAAGAGACACTTTTTTTGGGGCTTCCTAAATCGGAGTGTTTTATCGGCGAGGCGTGGAACTATGTCGGAAAAATCGCTGTCTATGATTTTGGGCTTCCAAATGAGAGTATAGAAGAGGCAAAGGCAGATTTTTATTTAATCGATGATGCGATGATTGAGGCCTATTTTCCACCGATTTTGCGGACTCGCCATAAATATCAGGCTGGATATGTCGTTGGGCTTGGAGGGTCACCTGGAATGCCCGGAGCGCCGACCATGTCGAGCTTTGCCGCTTTGCGTGCCGGTGCTGGCATTGTGCGCCTGCTCCACCCCCAAGGGATGGAAAGCGAGCTTGCATTTGCCCCCTACGAAGTGATTCGGCAAGGGTACAGCCAAGGAGATTCACAATCCATTTTAGAGGCCTTTTCCCGTGCAAGCGCCCTTTTTATTGGCCCAGGGATGGGAACCTCTTCCTCAGCACTCGAGCTTTTACAACAGATCATGCCAAAGATTAATAAGTCATATGTTATTGATGCCGAAGCGCTTACGTTGATCGCTCAAGCAGATATCGCTCTTCCTGCTAATGGTGTAATGACTCCTCATCACGGAGAGATGAAACATCTTTTGAAAACAGATGAGGATCTTGATTTTCCCGAGCTTTTAAAGCGCTCCCAAGCCTATGTCGATGCGAATCAGATCACACTTGTTTTGAAAGGGGCTCCTACTTTTATCCTTCACCCTGGGCAGAAGCCTCACCTGTGTGTGCGCGGCGATCCTGGAATGGCAACGGCCGGTAGTGGAGATGTTTTAACAGGGATCATCGCCGCCTTTCTTGCCCAAGTCCACGACCCGTTAAAAGCGGCTATTTTGGGAGTAGAGTTTCATGCGCGTGCCGGCGAATATGCGGCTGAAGAGTTAACTTCTTACAGCATGGTTGCAACCGATATCACTGAGGCTTTGCCTGATGTATTCTTAGATATCAAAAAATGACATCGCTGAAATTTGTATTAAAATAAGAAATAGGGACGCCGAGCACAGCGGCAAAGCGCTCAACCATGTCGGGTGATGTTCTCACACATCCTCCTTCAATTCTACGGAGCTGCTCCCTGTTAAGAGAGTGTGCGTCAGGAAATTGCGTGTTATGCATCCTGGAAAATTTACGCAATGAGATGTTGCGGGCATCGCGAATCTCCTTTAACAGGCCAGAGCGAAAATTGGATTCATCGACAGCGAAGTTATGCAGATAGAGAGAAAAATCATGAACCATCTCTTTTATCAACAGCTGACTCCTCGGCGTTCGAACAAGAGCAAGAGCTGGCTTGTAGGTCTCCTGTTCCATTTGGACAAGGGTCAGTCCATTCATGTTGTAGTAACGTTGAAAGAGTTTGTGAACTTTCTCTGATGATAGACTCGCCTCGCGCATCAAAGCTGTTTTAATTGCTTTAGGAAATGTAAGCGGTTTTCTCTCTGTTCCTTCTAGAATGTCTTCAGAGAGAATGTCGATGCGAGCGGCAAGCTGGTTTTGGTAGAGGTCTTTTTGCCGAATAATTCGATAGTGGCGAGGAAAAACAAGAGCGTCGAGGTTTACTGTTTCTGGAGCACCGGGAGGTAAATGCAACCCCATCAAATGGGCCACACACTCTTTGGTTTTCCCTTGATATTGTTGTTGAATAGCATCGATTTCCCCATGCAAAATCTGAAAAACAGCACGGTGGTCGGGCTTTGGGTGGTCGTGATTTTGATGAATAAGCAACTGTAATTTGAGAAGAAAACGCTCGAAGCCTTCTAAAGGGGTGATTTCTCTACGTGCAGCTTGATTGAGAAGGCCGATTGAGAACTCGCGTAGCTCCATCTCATCTTCTGTTTTTTGAGCGCCAAATTCTGCAAGCCTTTCGGTCGTATTTCCATCGATAACGATATCAACTTTGTTGATCACGCTTGCCAGCCCGGTGCACGCATTATTTTGGTAATAGGTGTCGGAGTTTTTAAGATAAATGCGCGCCTGAGGCTTTCCATCAGCTTTGGCACTCCCCTTAGCTCTCCAGGCAGTCCATTCAACTCTGTCATAGGCGTAGAGGCAAGGGATCGTGCCGTGATGGGCTGCATTGTGCTCCATCTTAGTATTGGCATTTTCAGGAAATTGTATCCCCTCTTCCGGAACAAAATGAACAGCAGGGGTGCTTTGTGTTTGATTTACTGTAGTACCAATTGTGTAGTGATCATCAGTATCATAGCAGTCGATGATTTGCATCAAAAAGGCTCCGATGCGCTCTTCTAAATGCTCTATGATCGCATTGCGGCTAATTTCTACGCGTGCAACAGGATCCGTTAAGAGCGCAGCTTTTTCTTGGGTCTCAACCTTAACCTGTACAGGTTTTTGGGCCTCCTTTTGGGTGCGAGCCTTTTCTATATGATCCTCCAGTTCTCGTTGATGCACCGCATCAAAAACCGAAGGAGAATTGTTGTCTTTAGCATCCCATACAATGCGAGCTTTGCCATCTATACCAAAGTGGTGGGCATTTAGCGAAACTTCTTCAGACAGGCGCATGCCTATATTGGTGTACATTGTTTTTCTCCTTGGTACCAAGAAACAAAGTGAGCTAGCCCCTCTTCGAGATTTGTCGAGGGGGCATAGCCAAGTTTTTCACAAGAACTTGTAATATCAGCGTAGGTTGTTTCGACCTCTCCTGCACTCGGTCCTTCGAAGACTTTAACCGCTTCTCTGCCCAGTAATTTTTCTAGGATAGAAACAAACTCTAGAAGCTCTACAGGGCGGTTATTCCCTAAATTAAAGAGCTCGTAGGAGCCTGGATAATCGATCGCTGCAATTGTTCCCCGGACAACATCGTCGATGTAGGTGAAATCGCGCTGCATTTTTCCCTCATTAAAGAGGTGGATAGGCTTTCCGCTAAGAATCGCTTCTGCAAAAGAATAATAGGCCATGTCAGGGCGTCCCCATGGACCGTAGACAGTAAAAAAGCGCAAGCCTGTCATGCGCGTCCCATAGAGATGGTGGTAGCTATAGGCCATCAGTTCGTTTGCTTTTTTGGTCGCGGCATAGAGATTCGCTGGTTGGTCGGTGGGGTCGTCGACCGAAAAAGGGATTTTCTCGTTCCTTCCGTAGACAGATGAGGAGGAGGCGTATGTAAGTTTGACCTCTGGGTAGTGGCGGAGGATCTCTAATAGTGAGAGAAAGCCATCGATGTTGCTAGATAGATAGGCTTGTGGGTTTTTACGAGCGTAGCGCACGCCAGCTTGGGCCGCTAAGTTCAAAACATCGGTGAATGGATAGGTTTCAAAAAGGGCGCGTAGGGTGGCGTGGTCATTTAAATCGGTCTCGACAACCTCAATTCCTTTTTCCTTAAGAATTAATGCGCGCTTTCTTTTTAAAGCAGGGGAATAATAGCCATTAAAATTATCGAGACCAACCACACGATCTCCTCGCTTGGCGAGAGCTTGCGCTGTGTGGAAGCCGATAAATCCTGCGGCACCTGTTACAAGAATAGTTTTCATTTTAAACGCTGATAGTTAAACAGATATGCTCAAAATAGTCGATCGTTTTTTGCAAACCATCGCTTATATGAACCTGTGGCTCCCAATTCAGCATCTCTGTTGCGAGGGTGATATCGGGCTTCCTTTGTTTTGGGTCATCGCGCGGAAGGTCTTCGTAAACAAGCTCAGATTTTGAGTCTGTTAGCTCAATAATTTTATTGGCAAGCGCGTGCATGGTTAATTCAATCGGATTTCCAAGATCGAGCGGTCCCACAACAGAATCGGGCGCATCCATCAACCTGATCAATCCCTCAACTAAATCAGAAACATAGCAAAAAGAGTCGGTTTGCTCGCAAGCGCCAAGTACAGTAAGGGGTGCATTTTGAAGAGCTTGGGTGATAAGATGCGAGATCACACACCCATCATTCGGATTCATGTATGGTCCGTAGGTATTGGAGATTCTAGCGATTTTTATTTTGACTCCATGCTGGTGGTGGTAATCAAAAAAAAGGGTTTCTGCACACTGTTTGCCCATCTTGGAATGGGGACTTGGATCTTCGTAGATCTCACTAGTAGATGCTTGTAAAATTTTAGCATTTAGCTGCTTGGCCAATTCAAGCATATGGAGGGCGCCTACTACACTTGTTTTTGTCTCCTGGATGGGAGAGGAGCTTTTGGCAAGATTATAAATTTCATCTATCTCAGAGTAGAAGGGGAAGCAGATGTCATGGCAGAGGACATTAAAGTTGGGGTTAGGCTTGAGATGGCCGATATTTTCATGCGAGCCAGTATTGAAATTATCGACGCATGTTACATGGTGCCCCTGCGCAAGCAGAGCTTCGCAAAGATGGGATCCGATAAATCCGGCACCGCCGGTAACAAGTATCTTTTTGACCTTCATATGCTCTTTATATAATTTGTGATCACATTATTTGCAAATCTTGTTATTATCGGCGGAAAAATAGAGGGTTCTATGAAAATACTAGTTGTTGGAACTGGTTATGTCGGATTGGTAACGGGAGCGTGTTTTGCCGAAATGGGGCACCAAGTTATTTGCCTCGATATCGATCACGATAAAATCGCAAAGTTGAAAGAGGGTGTTGTGCCGATTTACGAGCCAGGCCTTGAAGAGATCGTCAAACGCAATTACAAAGCGGGCCGCTTAGAGTTCACAACAGACTACTCTTACGGTGTAAGCGAATCTCTTTTCTGCTTTATTGCGGTTTCCACTCCTTGTGATGAAGATGGTTCGGCCGATCTTTCGTATGTGCAGCAAGCAGCTATGCAAATCGCTGAGCAGATGAATGGTTACAAGATCATCGTCAATAAGTCGACTGTTCCAGTTGGCTCTGGACGTGCTGTTGCAGATATCGTTCATACCACTTTGAGTAAGCGAGGCGTTTCATTTGAATTTGACATCGTTTCCAACCCCGAGTTTTTAAAAGAAGGGGATGCGATTAGTGACTTTATGAAGCCCGACCGCATTGTGATCGGAACCGACAATCCTCGCGTAGCAGCACTTATGGAGGAGTTATACGCTCCTTTTAATATCAATCATGACCGCTTGATCACGATGGATCTTTTTTCTGCTGAAATGACCAAATACGCAGCGAATGCGATGCTTGCATCCCGCATCTCCTTTATGAATGAAATGGCTGGACTTTGCGAGCGAGTGGGGGCCGATATTTCGATGGTCCGCAAGGGAATCGGTTCCGATCAACGTATCGGGTATGCCTTTTTATACGCCGGTGCCGGTTATGGGGGCTCGTGTTTTCCCAAAGATGTTCAAGCTCTGCGCGCTACAGGGCGTGAATACGATTTTCCCACCCCTTTGATCGACGCTGTTGAAGAGGTAAATGTGCGGCAAAAAATGTTGCTTGGGGAAAAAATCATCGCCCATTTTGGCGACTCTTTGGAGGGGAAAACTCTTGCGATATGGGGCTTAGCATTTAAGCCTGGTACCGATGATATGCGCGAGGCGCCTGCACTCGTGCTGATCCGTCAACTACTTGAAAAAGGGGCTTTTGTCCGCCTTTACGATCCCGTTGCCATGCCACGAACCAAAGAGATCTTGAAAAAATCTCCTCAAGTGACGTGGTGTCGCGATGAATTTGAAGCAGCCAAAGGCGTTGATGCAATTGCACTTGTTACAGAGTGGAAACAGTTTCGTTTTGTCGATTTTGAGAAAGTTCAACCCAAACAGCGCCTCTTTTTTGATGGCAGAAACCAGTATGCCCCTCAAGAAATGGCTGCTAGAGGGTATGAGTACTACAGCATTGGCCAACCACCTGTACGCGTCGCAGATGAAGTATACAGTTGATACCGCAGCGCAAACCCTCACAACTGAGGAGGGGGAAATCCCCCTCTACTCAACCGAGGCATTTCAAATTCTATCGACCAGCTGGCTGAAAGTTGGGTGGAATGCCCACTACCACTACACGTTTACGTGGCTTGGACAGCCGGTGTTACAACTTCCCGAGGATTTAATTCGCCTTCAGGAAGTAATCTTTGAGCTCAAGCCAGATGTTATCGTTGAAACGGGCGTGGCGATGGGAGGATCCCTTCTCTTTTATGCGACCCTCTGCCAGGCGATTGGAAAAGGGCGTGTCATCGGAATAGATATCGATCTGCGCCCCCACAACCGCAAGAAACTGAATCACCCGCTTCTTACCTTGATCGATGGGAACTCAATATACCCCGAGACTCTTTCTCAAATCAAGATAAGCCAAGGCGAGTCGGTCCTCGTGATTTTGGACTCCAATCACTCCAAAAGCCATGTCTTGGCGGAGTTAAATGCTTACGCTCCATTTGTAACACCTGGCTCATATCTCATCGCAGCCGATGGATTTAAAAAAGAGCTTGTCGACGTTCCCCGTGGAAAAGAGAGCTGGAGTTGGGACAATCCATCGGATGCTGTCGAAGATTTTCTTGATTCTCACCCCGAATTTATTTTAGAGTTACCTGAGCGACGCTACAACCGAAGCCCCATTCGGGAGAGCGTGACTCATCTTCAAAATGCTTGGCTGAAACGTGTTTAACGCGCTCCTTTTTTTATATTTTTTTACCCTGCACGCCGATCAGCTTAACATGAAGATCGGCGGCTTTAGCCTCCGTTTGAACAATCTCCTCGCATTAACTCTTCTTGTCTTGTTTGTGTTTCGCTATCGAGGCAAGCTGTTAAGGATTGACCGCCCTCTTTTCATCTCACTTGTCGTGCTCACTGCTTCCATTGCCCTTTCTTTTCTATTCTCGCCCTACAAGAAGCGGTGTTTTTTCTTCTTAGGCTGGTATGGGTTTACCGTTGTTTTGTATTTTCTCCTTCCTTACCTATTGATTCGCTATTACGACTATAAAAAAGTGCTGACGCTCTACGTGCTATCCTTTTTGTGTGTAGGGGTTTATGCTCTGCTTCAGCTTCTCTTTTCTTTTGTCGGTGTTCACGATCCTTATGTCGGGCAGTTTATTCAAGGGGCAATCGCCCGGCCAAACGCTTTTGCCTATGAGCCTTCGTTTTATGCCCTTTACATGACCCCTTTTATCGTGATGGTGAATTACCACTTTTTAGCTGATCGCACCCAACCTTTTTTCGCTTTTGGGAAGCTGACGTATCCGAAAATTTTGTCGATCAACTTGCTCTATTTTATCTCGACCTCAACCTCTGCGTTATTTGCATTTGCAATCTTTTGTGCATGCCTACTTTTTTTTACACAGGTGCGACGCCATTTTTTCAAATTTTGCATCGTTTTCATCCTTCTATTTTGTCTTCTAGGTATTATTTCCCCGTTTTTGATGAAGGTGTTCTTTTTGAAGTTTTTCTATAGCGGATTCATGGCGCATGGCTCTTTTTACGAGAGGTGGTGTGGAATTGAGAATGCGTGGAAGGTCTTTCAGCTCCATCCCTATTTCGGTGTCGGATTAGGAGGATACCCCTCTTATCTTTATGACGCATTTCTTACTGGAGATACCCGCTTTACGGTTTTTGTTTCTCAAATAGCCTTTACTGACCTCCCAAACCCACTAAAATTGTGTGAAGCGATGAATGTTTTCACTGAGATTTTGGCAAGCATCGGCATTGTGGGAGCGCTCGCCTTTATCGGGGTGATTTTTGTGTTTTTAGCTCGGGCAAAACAGGCGCTTCAGATCGATAAGACCTTTGGGTGTAGCCTTCTACTTTCGGTGATTGTGATGGTGGTTGTGCTGCAGATCAATCAGGGGGTGTTTAGAACGTATGTGTGGGTCCACTTAGCTCTTGCGTGCGCTCTTGTGGAAAAAATTGTGCGCGATACCACTCCACTGTCTGTTCAAGGCCTGATTCAAGAGGAGACAATTTCAGCTCAGGAACAGCGCGCTTAAGCTTTTCAATAGAAAGCACTTTGGAACGGGCGCCGACATATTTTGTTTGATCAAATTCAATTTTCTCAAATGGGTAGCCGACGGTGTTGCAAATCCGTTTTGCAAACTCTTTTATGGTAAACTCGACGCCAGCCCCAATATTGATTTGCGTATTGGATTCCGATTCAAGTTTGAGCATGATTTCGATGAAATCTTCGACATGAATAAGCTCCCGTTTTTGCTCCCCATCCCCCCACAAGGTGACCGGTTCATCAAAGTAATGGCCGCGTAAAATTTTACGAACAAGATCAAAAATAAAGTGGAGCTGTCTCGCATCGGTATGATAGCCAGGGCCATAGAGTGTGGAGGGGATAAGGTAGAGGTAGTTTAATCCAAATTGTTTGTGTATGGCCTGGCAGCCTGCTAATAACATCCGCTTGGTCATGGCATATGTGTAGAGACTTTCAATTGGCTCTCCTTGCATGTAATATGCCTCTTCTAGGGGAAGGTCGGGCGCATATCCACAACTTGTTCCCATACAAATCAACTTGGCTTGGGGTTGTTGTTTTTGCCAAAAGGTGAGTACATCGGTGTTGAGCTTTTGATTAATAATCCACTGCTCACCGGGATGACTGAGGCAAAAATCGCCCGCTTGGGTCCACGCTGCTAAATGGTAAATTTGATCGAAAGGTTCTTTGAATTGAGAGAGTTCAAAATTTTTCGAAGAGAGCGCTGTAACCACATCACCCCTCGCTTCAAGCCGCCGGGAAAGGTGGCGTCCTAAAAATCCGGTAGCTCCAGTAATTAAAACTTTCATCGGCTCAGTATTTACCACAAAGCCTTTGAAATAAACCGAAAAATAGGCTAGATTTTCTCCATGTTTAAAAAATTTTACCGTCGTTTTTGTTATCCAACTTGTAAACAGATGGAGCGCTATTTTCGGACCCTCCTCATCTTTGTTGTGACAAAACTCTATCCCAAATTCAATTCATTTCGACTTTTTGGCTTGCCGGCAGGTTGGAAAACAGTTGAAAGTCAAACAGTTCTTACTTTTGGAGAGCATCCATTCAAACCACCTCTTACTTTGGAGCCTTTTTCTCATCCCAATTTTGAAGTGGACAGGCTCATGGGGCGTGAAGAAAAAATCGTTCTATTGTCAGGTGGGATGCAGACCGAAGGGGCCGCTTCTCTTACTGCTAGTGGCCATTTAGTACGCGAATTTACCGAGCAGTTTACGATGAAAGGAGAGCACAAGCATAAGCTCTTTACGTTCAAAAAAGAGCGCTGCAGGGCCAAGATTCCACATTTTGATGTGACAGTTGGTAGTTTAGTTGCAGATTGCCATTCCAACTACTACCACTGGCTTTTTGATGTCCTTCCAAAGATCTCTCTTTTGCAGCGAGCTCAATTGCCTATTTCCCATTACTACGCTGAAACCTCTTTTGGTTTTCAAAGAGATTCCTTGCGCCTTTTAGGGATCGATCAGATCATTCCAGCTCAGGATAACCCCATCATCTCAGCTTCAGCCTTGGCGCTTGCGACATTTCCTTGTAGAAAGGGGGTTTCAAAATGGATTTGTGAGTATTTAAGAGAGCAATTTCAGCCTGGAAAAGGAAAAAGGCGCTTATTCATTTCCCGTCGAGACGCCTCGGTGCGGCGCATTATTAATGAAGAGGAGTGCGCTCCGATTTTGGAACATTTTGGGTTTGAGACAATTGTTCCCGGGCAGCTCACGTTTGAAGAGCAGGTCGCTCATTTCCGTGAGGCAGAGGTGATCTTAGCACCCCACGGCGCCGGCTTATCAAATATCGTTTTTGCGCCCGCATCGGCAAAGGTGATTGAGATTTATAGTCCCAGATCAACCTGCATTTGCTTTTGGAGTATTTCGAATTTGCTCGGGATGGAGTATTACTATTTTCGCGGCGTGAACGACCCTTCCACATATGCGGCAAGCGAGCCTGCTCACGACCACATCAGGGTTGATCCCTCCAAGCTCAAAAGCACTTTGGAGATGGCTCTAAGACCATGATTGGCTACCTCAATACGTCGTTCCAAGACCTGATTTGCGGAGCAATATTTGGATCAAGCTGTAAATTTGGCGAATTCGAAACTGCTTGTCGGATTTCTTCGTCGTTTTGAAGCTCCTTGCTTGCAAAACAAAATGCCCTGCAGTCTTGCTCGATAGCTGCTAACACAAGTCCTCGGTCGCCCTTCAAAGCCTCTTGAGCATGTTCAAGTACAGCAAAATTTTGTTGGATCGCCTCTAAAATGAATTTTCTGTCACTTCTGAATCTATTAGTAGCATACTTAAGCGCTAAACCATTTATCTTGACAGCTTCAAGAACAAACTCTCTGTTATCCCTTAACCTTTCGTCGAGCCACGAGCATCCAAGCACAAGCCCTTCCTGCCGAATAACTTCTAATGCAAAATCTCTGTCACCCCTTAGTTCTGCACTGGCATACTCAAATAAAAAAGGATACATCTGACAAGCTACACGTACAAGATCTCTGTCACCTCTGAATCTATTATCAGCATACTCAAGCGCTAAACCATTTATCTCGACAGCTGCAAGAAGAAATTCCCTGTTATATCTGAGCGCGTAGCCGGCATACCCAAGCGCTAAACCATTTATCTCGATAGCTGCAAGTAGAAATTCCCTGTTACGCAAGAGCGCGTTGCTGGCATAGAAAAGCGCATCGGTTTTCCAATAAAAAGCCTCAAGCATGAAATTTCTGTCATTCTTGAGCTCATCGCTTATATACTCAAGCACCATTTCATTCGTCCGGACAGCCTCTAATACAAAGTCTTTGTTTCTCGTCAGCTCATCGTCGACATACTTAAATGCAGAACCTGTATATCGAATTGCCGTTAATGCAACCTCTCTATTACGCTTAAGTTCATTACTAACATATTCAAGCGCTCTGCCAGAGCCTCCCCGATTAATGACTTCTAGAAAAAATTTTTTATCATTCTTAAGTTCATTACTAACATATTTAAACGCAATGTCACAGCCTCCCCGATTAATGACTTCTAGAAAAAATTTTTTATCATTTTTAAGTTCATCGCAGGCATATTGAAGTGCTAATGGGGCTCTCATAATAGCTGTTGATACGACTTCTCTGTCAGCCCTTAGCTCTGTCCTGGCAGATGGAAGAGCAAAAGGAGTTTTCTTGATAGCTTCTAGTATAAAGTTTTTATTACCTTTGAGCCCATTGCCGGCATAATCAAAAATCGAAGGGATTTTACATTGTTCAAATGCTGCAAAAACAATCTCCTGGTCGTTTTTGAACTCTTCACTAACAAACTCTAGCACCCTTCCATTTGTTTGGACTGCTGCAAGCACAAATTCTCTATTGCCCCTTAGTTCTGCACTGGCATGCTCCAATGCTCTGTGATTTTGAATGATAGCCGCAAGTACAACATCACGGTTCGAGTAATCTACCCTTGTACATCGTGCACCGATGGCAATTGCTCCGGGATTTTGAATGATAGCCGCAAGTACAACATCACGGTTCGAGTAATCTACCCTTGTACATCGTGCACCGATAGCAATTAAGATCATTCCAATTGGAATTGCACCTAAACCACTAAAAAAAAGATAGTTTGAATAAGAATAAAAGACCCCAGCGGCTATGGCACCCCCGATCATCAAGATGATACCAAGTCCCACTCGTGTCGTTTTGTAAGACGATAGCATGCTTGCATTATGGGTGTGTTGATGTTGTCGACGAGATTCAAAAGTTGTTTGTGGAATCATATCTAGTAAATAATTTGTTTTTTATGTTAGTGACAATTATTATACTTATTTATAGTGGTTAATGTCAATATAAAATTTTTATTATCTTGATGTTAACGGGTGTAACCAGATTCTTTCTAGGTATACCCGACCTTGAATTCAGTTTCGTAATATAAATTATTTGTAAAGGTCTACTCTCATGCCATTGACCCTGATTGATGAGGTTTAGGTAGGCTCTATAGGGAAATAGAATTCAACGCCTTGCTTGATTAGGTCTTGGTTACGTTTGAGGATTTCCTCTTTAAAGTTCCATGCGAGTACATAGTAGACATCTGGTGGGGAGGGGAGTTTCTCTTCGATTTCAATAGGAAGGTGCATGCCAGGGCTAAAGAGCCCTTCACGAAGGGGATTTTTTTCGACCAAACAGTCTATGAGCTCCTTGCCAATCCCAAAGTAGTTGAGAAGCGTGTTCCCTTTGACCGGAGCGCCCATCCCATAGATCCGTTTGCCCTCCCTTTTTTTCATCTCCAAATAGGCGAGATTCTCTTTTTTAAGCCTTTCCATCCTTTTGGCAAGGGCGACATACGCTTCAAGCTGATTGCACCCTGAAAGCTCTTCCTTTTTACGCAAATTTTCCAACTGTTTGGAAGGGGCGCGTATTCCTTGATGCCCCACATACCCGATAATAGTGCCGCCGTGGATAGGAGAGAGATCGGCGTCGAAAAGAGCGAGTCCGTGTCGATTGAGAAGGGTTTCGATGGTTTTGAGCGTATAGTAGAGAAGGTGTTCATGGTAAATTTGATCGAAGGCACCATTTTCCATGATCTGTTTCATATAAAGAAATTGGACGACAAAGACGCCGTTTTGTTTGAGCAATTCCTTAATCGCTTGGGTAACAGAATGGAGCTCTTCGAGATGGAAGAAAACCCCAGATGCGTTGATCAGGTCAAATGAAGGGAGGGTTTTTGCAAGGGGTAAATTGAAAAACGCATTGAGCGTTGGCACACCGTTTTGGTTGGCAATCTCAGCAACACGTTTGGAAGATTCGACGCCGGTGACGTCGTATCCAAGATTTTGGTAATGTTTAAGTTGGGTTCCATCATTTGAGCCGATGTCTAAAATCGATTTGTGTGGGTGATCTGCAAAAAAATGGCTATCAACAGTGTATGCAACTTGGGCGAAATGGTCGCTTAAAGTGCGCGTCGTCCCTGAAAGATAGGTGTGGTCGGAAAACATCACCTCTTTTTTTACGGTATAATCGAGTTGCGCGGTTTGGCAGGTTTGGCAGTAGAGGACACGCAGTGGATAGAAGGGTTCTTGTCCCACCTCCTCGCGTTTGAGAAAATGGTTTCCCCATGGCTGGCTATCAAGATCGATGGCGAGGGTGAGATTTGATTGATCACAAACACGGCAATGCATAATCTGCTAGAAAATATATCGAAATCACTTAAGTAACAATGCTCATTATTTCCCGCACTCCTGTTCGGATCAGTTTTTTTGGCGGTGGGACCGACTACCCGGCCTTTTATAATGAGCATGCAGGCGCTGTTTTGGGTACAACGATCAATCAATACACCTACATTAGTCTCAAGTCGATCACCTTCGATTCGAAAATCCGGATCGCCTATTCCAAAACAGAGCAGGTTGAGCGTATTGATGATGTAGAACATCCGAGTATTCGTGAGTGTTTAAAACACAGAGGATTAGACGGGAATCTCGAGGTCCATATTTTCTCTGACCTCCCTGCGCGAACAGGCTTGGGCTCTTCTTCTTCTTTCACAGTCGGTTTTTTGAATGCCCTCAATGCGTTGCAAGGGAAAACAAGCTCCAAACACCAGTTAGCAACCGAAGCGTGCCATGTGGAACAAATGTGCATTCAGGAAAATGTGGGCTCCCAAGACCAGTTTCATGCTGCGTTTGGGGGCTTTAATTCGATTGAATTTCAAGATTCCCAGATCCGTGTCCGCCCTATTGCCCTTTCAAAGGCTAAGAAGGAACTTTTAGAGGAGCACTTGCTCATCTTTTTTACAGGAATGACACGCTATGCAAGCGAGGTTGTTCAGGAGCAAATCGACAAAACTCAGTCACGCGCAAATGATGGCTATTTAAGCGAAATGCACGCTCTTGTCGGAGAAGCTGAAGAGAGGTTGATCTCTACCCCTGACGACCAAGTTGTCAAAGCATTTGGAACTCTTCTTCATGAAAGTTGGACGTTGAAGAAATCCCTTTCGAGCAAGATTTCTAATCTACAGATCGACGCGGCCTACCAAGCTGCGCTCGATGCAGGCGCGTATGGAGGGAAGCTGTGTGGAGCTGGTAGCGGCGGCTTTTTGGCATTTTTTGTTCCATCGGATAAGAAAAAAAATGTGCGAGAAGCTCTTAAAGGGCTTAAAGAGGTGGATTTTCGATTCGAAGAGGAAGGCTCCCAAATAGTATATATGAAGGACTAATGGACGCGATCATACTAGCAGGTGGACTTGGAAAACGACTGCGAGATACTGTCTCAGATGTTCCAAAACCTCTCGCCCCCATCAACGGCAAACCCTTTTTAGATCTCCTACTCTCGCAAGTTAGCCCGCATACCGAGCGCGTGATCTTAGCGGTAGGGTACAAATCTGAGCAAATCAAAACACACTACCCCGAGCTTCTTATTTCTGAAGAGAAGAGCCCTCTAGGGACAGGGGGCGCGCTAAAGCAAGCTCTTGCCCTTGCAAAGGGTGCGGCTGTGCTTGCGATGAATGGGGATTCCTACTTTGGGATTGAAATAGACAAACTCATCGCCTTCCATCAAGAAAAAGAGGCCGATTTAACGATTGCGTGTCGTGAAGAGGATGACGTGTCGCGCTATGGATCGATTTTCTTTGATGAGTCCTCCCGCATCACAGCCTTTCATGAAAAAGAAGAAGGATCCGAGCGCGGTTGGATTAATGGAGGGGTTTATGTGATGCATCAAGATCTTCTTGATGCATTTCCATGTGGAGCGTTTTCCCTTGAACAGGAGGCATTTCCTTCTCTTTTAAATAAAAAGGTTTTTGCCTACCCTTCAGCGGGAAAATTTATTGATATTGGAACAAAAGAATCTTACTTACAAGCACAAGGATACTTATGCGACGTGTTTTAATCACTGGTGGCGCTGGTTATATCGGCTCGGTTTTAAGCCCTCTTTTATTGCAAAAAGGGTATGCGGTTACCGTCCTCGATAATCTGATGTATCGACAAGTGACCCTTTTAAACTGTTTTGGGAACCCCCATTTCCATTTTATCAAAGGTGATGTCACCAATCAGGAATTGGTCAAAAAACTGGTTGCTGAGCACGACATCATCATCCCTCTTGCAGCGCTTGTGGGCGCGCCAGCGTGTCATATGAATCCCGCTCTTGCCAAAATGGTGAACTACGATGCGGTCGAATCGATTTTGGAGTGTTGCCATGGAGAGCAGCAAATTCTTTTTCCAAACACAAACAGTGGTTATGGCGTCGGAGAAAAAAATGCTTTTTGTACAGAAAAGAGCCCCCTCAACCCAGTCTCCGAGTATGGGAAGCTCAAGGTTGCAATCGAAAAAAAACTCTTGGAGTCCAAAAAAGCCGTTTGTTTTCGTTTGGCAACGGTCTTTGGGGTTTCGCCGCGCATGCGCTTAGATCTTCTTGTTAACGATTTCACCTACCGCGCGTGTCACGATCGGTGTGTCGTCCTTTTTGAGGAGCACTTCAAACGCAACTATATTCACGTGCAAGATGTGGCGCGCACTTTTCTATTTGGAATCGAGAGTTTCGATAAGATGCGCGGTGAGTGCTATAATGTCGGGCTCTCAGACGCAAACTTATCCAAACGAGAGCTTTGCGAAAAAATCAAAAGCTATGTTCCTGAACTTTACATCCACTCTGCACCGATTGGGAAAGACCCAGATCAGCGCGATTACATTGTGAGCAATGAGAAGTTAGAGGCGCTTGGCTGGCATCCTTCGAGAAGTCTTGACGAGGGAATTTGTGAGCTTATTGATGCCTACTCGATTATCAAGTACAACCAATTTGCGAATATTTAAGGATTTGTTGGAGCTCTTTGGCGTATGAAGGGAGAGAATGGTAGGTTAGATATGCTTTTTGCATCGTGTTGAATTTAGCTTTTACATTTTGATCTTTAAGAATTTTTATCATGTGCCCCAATAGATCGGGGCGTTCCCAGTCTAAAATTAATTCGGGAAGATTGTGTTTGTTGAGCTCATGTGCAAGCCAACTCCCATCGACAACAAAAGGGAATTTTCCTGCAAATACAGCCTCGACAAAGATTCCCGATGTACGCGCATAATAAGCGGTTGGATTATAGGGAAGTAAGATGGCGTCGCTCCTACCAAATTGTTCCAGATACTCCTCTCGCGAAAGAATTGGTTTTAGGAATTTGCAATGTCCTTGTGCATTTTCGATCCATTTTTTTCCATCTTCCGATAGGTAAATCTCAACATTCCCTGAGAGGCGGGCGAGCGTTTGGATTTTATCGGCACCTTTTTCCAAATCAGGTCTTCCAGGCCACCAAAGAGTACATGTTTTTGCAGGCTTACTTGGCAAAATGGGGATATCTGTATGGGGAATGGGGAGGACAAAGGTGCGTTGGTTTAGACTTTCTTCAAACGTTTGTGCAACTCGGTCGCTGTCTGTTAAAAAAATTAGGCGGTGTCCCATTTTTTTTTGTAGCAAACGCAACATGTGAGAATAGAGCTTCGATTTCAGCTCATAGCGGAATAGTAGCCAAATACGGTCTTGTTTCTTCGAAAATAGAAGTAGTGAGAGTGTCAGTGCGGCAAGATCAGCCAACCAAGGGGAATCGAGAAAAAAAATACGCGTCTCATCTTCTTGGGGTTTACGGCGGAAAATGCGAGACAAGCAGAAGCTGCGCATAAAGACTTGAAGGATTCTATTTTCATCTTTCCACTTTAAGCAGGGCTCCCAATCGTGTGGAAGGTCTTGAATGGAAGGAGCCTTATTCGCATACCCTTTGTATGGAATTTTGAGAGCTAAAACAGCTTTTCGAAAACAGATTTGGTAGACATATCTGTGTCCAAGTTCAGTATATAGGTGAGTCACAAGAGCGTGAAAGCGAATCATTTTATTAGAATTAGAAATTCGATATACTATGACACTTTATATTTCTAAGCCCTTTTCAGACAATGTTCAAACAGCTAAGCACACATCCACTGCTCTACCTATTTTTTGAGGATAGGGTTAAAAATACAACCCTCATGGCATCGACTCTTTTACTGAATGTAATCGCGGCTCTGCTTGAAGGGGTTTCGTTTATTTTCATTATGTTTAGTTTCACGGTTTTAGGAGGAGAGATCCCTCCATTTTTGCGACAAGAGTGGGTTGCAAAATTTGATCACACCCAACTCTTTTGTTATTTAATGATTGGGGCGGTTGCATTGCAGGTGTTGCGCAGCACCATTACCTATTTTGGACAAATGCTTACTGTTCGGCTCACTGTGAATCTTCAAACAGATGCTCAGAAAATTATCTATGGGCAGATTTTTCGTATGACCTATCCATGTGTGAATCGGTATAAAATTGGCGATTTATTGCATTATGCAACAGCGCCCCCAACCTATTTTCGCATTGTAATGGAAGGGTTTAATCGCTTAAGTGTTTCATTGATGTTGATCATGGTCTACATCGTCTTCATGATGCGCCTCTCTTTGCCGCTTACGCTGTGTATACTTCTACTGTTTGGTCTATCGGCCTTTCTTCAAAAGGTATTGATCAAAAAAATTATTAAAGCTTCACAACGTCAAACAGACCAGATTGTCGAATTGAATAAAGAAACGGCGCAGAATTTGTCTGGATTGAGGACTATTCATCTATTTGATCGCTATGAGCAAATCTTGAGCAGCGTGTCCGATACGTTAAAAAAAATCGCAACATCTTCAATCCGTTTAAACAAATGGAATCAACTCGTTCTTCCAGTCAATGAGGTAATCGCTGTTGCTCTTGTGGCAATTTCCATGATGCTCGGGCTTGTTCTTTTGAAAGGCACAAGTAGCGAGGTCTTTGCTATTCTACTCACATTTTTAGTCCTAACCTATCGCCTTGGAACCCGCCTGCAAGTCGTCATGGGTGGGTTTGGAGAGATCGCCTACAACATGGGTCCGATCAATCGTCTTCGTGAGATTTTTAAGGAGGATAACAAGGAGTTTTTGGTTTCCGATCCAAGCCCTGGTCTGAGCTTTAGCCAAGCTTTACGATTTGAAAATGTTTCCTTCAAGTATCCTGGTAAAAAGAGTTATGCGCTCCGTGCGATCACATGCGAGATAAAAAAAGGGGAGACTGTTGCATTTGTTGGGGCTTCTGGAGGTGGAAAATCCTCTTTACTTGATCTGCTTCTCCGTCTCTATGAGCCTTCAGAAGGAGGTATTTATGTCGACGGGAAACCAATCTCTGAGGTCTCTCTCACTGAATGGAAAGGGCAATTTGGGGTTGTGTGTCAGGATGTTTTTTTGTTTCATGAAACAATTGAATCGAATATTCGTTTTGGCAATCTTAAGGCGACAAAAGAGCAAATCGTTGAAGCTGCAAAACTTGCAGGAGCCCATTCATTTATTGAAAAGCTCTCTGAAGGGTATCAAACGCCTATTGGAGAGAAGGGCTATAAACTTTCTGGAGGAGAGCGGCAACGTATTTCCTTAGCCCGCGCCCTCATACGCAATCCAAAGATCTTAGTCCTTGACGAGGCAACCAGCAACTTAGATAGCCATTCAGAGCGCTTTATTCAGGAGGCATTAGAGAGGCTTCGTGGAAAGATAACTGTGCTTGTTGTTGCACATCGTTTAGCAACCATTAATACGGCAGATCAAATTATTCTGCTAGATCAGGGGCGCATTGTTGAACAGGGAACACATCAAGATTTAATCGAGCTTAACGGCCACTACCACCATTTCTGGTCATTGCAAACAAAAAGCGCTCTTGCCTCGTTGCTTGGATGAGGATGTCAAAATTCATAAAGACGCTGTGCCTTTGAAAAGCAGGTGTTTTTGCGAGCGCCTCAACGATAGCTTGGTTGACCCCTGGCAAAGTTGTGTCATCAACAATCACCGTAAGCGGCTTTTGTTGTGAGAGAGGAAGTATGAGGTCAAGGGTAGATTTTGTACCTGCATATTGATCGGTATCGAGGAATAATAAGGAGATCTCTTTTTCTTTTTCCAGGATACGAGGGAGTGTCTCTTCTATGAGGCCCGGAACAAGGGTGATCCACTCATGCACTCTCTCTTTTTTCAAACGCTTTGAAATTTTAGAGAGCTGGGCTTGGGTGAATATCCCTTCATCGAATACAAATCCGTACTTCTTGTCTTCATCCTTAGCTTTTGGAATGCCTTGAAATGTATCTAGAGCATAGATTCTTGGCTGTTTTCCCATTTTGTGGAGAAACTTTGCCATGAAAAGCGTTGTACCACACTGGAAAGCTCCCGCTTCAATAATGACCGGCTCGGCAGGGCAAAGCCAAAGGGCCAAGGCTATTGCAGCAAGCTTATGGGAGTTTAAGCAAGAGAGAAAGTGTTTTGATTTGATCGATCTAAGTGTTTCTGAAAATAGGGCAGCGGCTCTTTCCAGATCGAAGATAAGACAGTCGCATCCTTCAAGCCCATCGAGTATTTTTTGTTTTATTTTTCTGTTTTTCTCTCCGATCAAGATGACATCAAACTGATTTGGGTCAAAGGAAGAGATTTCTTGGTAGGGGCGTATGAGATCATCTGCCCGCCCTTCAAAATACCCTTTTAGGGAGTCTTCAACAGTAAATCCAAAGTCTGCTAATGCTTCTTCTCCTAAAATGTCTTTCCCTGCGTATGCAGTCTTTAATTTTGGTGTTTTGTAAATCGCTTTACATAGGTTTGCATAGGCCAAGCCAATCAAAAGCTGGTCGCGCTCCTCCTGAAGGCGGGTATGGGCCGAAGAAAAGCGATTACGGGCTTTATTCCAAAAAAGAGGGGGGTCGCTAAATAGGAGTTGTAATGGTTTTGTCATTGAGATTAATTAATTTGCCCGACAATCAACTTGTGGAGAATTTTGTGTGCTCTTGACATAGACCACTTATCAATCAACCATTCCCGTTTAGCTAATTTGGGGATTGAAGGGGCTTTTGAAGGGTTTTTAGAAAGAAATAAATGGAAGCTTCCAGCGGCATTTTGCTTCGGGCCTCTGATGTATTGGGTGTTAAAATACGCGGCGTATTCAGGAATGTTATAAAGACCATTTTTCTCAAATAAATCGAGCCATTTTTCTCTATTTTGTACGGTTAGATGCAGCTTGGTGCCCCTGACAATTTCTTCCTTCAACGAGACGCTCATTATTGCCAATCCATGCTCTTCTAAGTGTTGATGGAGATTGTTACATAAAGCAGGCAAACGTTCTGTTGGCAAATGTTCCATTACCTCCCATAACGTGATGACATCGAAGAGAAGTGGAGCTTTATTTTGTGTGACTTGAAATTTTCTCGTGATGTCGGTGGTAAAAAGTGATTTGTCACCGAGCAGAGGCCATTCAGCTCGGTGGTGTTTTTTCGAATAATCGCTTCCTTCAAGCCCTACTGCCAAGCACCCTTGGTTTGTACAGGATTTGATAAATCCCCCTCCAGAACAACCTAAATCAAGGATTTTTGGAAATCGATAGAGGCTTTCATATAAGCGGAGTAGTTTATGATTGAATCTCAGGTTTTGACTATTATCTCGAGCTGTTCCCCAGGGGGTAATATGATCTGGTGAGTCGATTGCAACCGGATAATCGGTAATAACTTCTATGTTTAAGGTCATTGTACCTTTTCTCTATTTGGACCTGCAGCTTTATACCAGACCTATATTTTTTTTAGATAGGTTCATGCAAGTGGGGTGAAGGTATATCTGATGATACAAAAGAACCTCATCAAAAAATTCTCGTTACAGGGAGCGCGCGTCTCGAGGTCTTTAATAAGGTCGGTGACTCTTTAGCTGGCCGTTATTTTCTTCATCGTTTGATGCCGCTTTCTGTAGCAGAGTGCAAGCAGATGGGCGTTTCTTACTCTTTAGATCATTTTTTAGAGCGTGGAGGATTTCCCGAACCGTTCTTAGAGGAGGAGGCGTTGGAAGCCGATCGGTGGCGGTTGCAGTATATCGATAGCTTACTTAGAGAAGATGTACTCGAATTTGACAATATCCAAAACCTGAATGCGATTCGGCTAGTATTTGAAATGTTGCGCGGGCGTGTTGGCTCGCCGGTTTCGTACAAATCAATCGCGGAGGATGTTCAAATAGCTCCAAACACAGTCAAAAAGTATGTTCAGATTTTAGAAGCACTCTATATCGTCTTTCGGGTAACTCCTTTTTCACAAAATATTGCGCGGAGTTTGATTAAAGAGCCGAAGTTATATTTTTTTGATACGGGCTTTGTCAAAGGGGATAATGGTGCGCGATTCGAGAACTTTGTGGGAACGTGTTTGTTGAAGCATGTTTATGGAAAGATCGATTATCAGGCCAAAAATTACTCTCTGCACTATTTCCAGACAAAGGAGAAGCACGAGGTTGATTTTGCTCTTGTTTGTGATCAACAGGTTGAGCAGTTAATTGAGGTCAAAAATTCTAATCATTCAGTTGGAAAAGGGTTACGCTATTTTCATGAAAAATACGATCTGCCTGCTTGCCAAATAGTAAAAAATCTTAAGAGAGAGAGAGTGCAAGACGCGATTCAAGTTTTGCGTGGAGACAATTTTTTACAAAGTCTCGACTTTTAACACTAAGCTTCGCATCATGTTTCTCATGAAACACAAATTTTTTCTTGTCCTTCTTCTTTTATTTACAACTTCGCTATTTGCAAAACCGACAATTTGCTTGAATATGATCATCAAAGATGAAAGTCATGTCATCACAAGGTGTTTAGACTCTGTGAAACCGATCATTGATTATTGGGTGATCGTGGATACGGGTTCTACGGATGGGACGCAAGAGATTGTGAGAGCTCACATGAGCGATATTCCAGGTGAGCTACATGAGAGACCTTGGAAAAATTTTAGCTATAACCGAACAGAAGCGCTTGAGCTTGCAAAAGAGAAAGGGGATTTTCTTCTCTTTATCGATGCAGACGATTGGTATGAATACGATGAAGGGTTTCAGCTGCCCGATTTGACTGCGGATTCATACTCGATTAAGTTTGGGTCTAATAATTTCTCTTATTATAAGCCTCAGCTTGTTCGGACAAGCTTGCCGTGGAGGTGGGAGAGTGTTTTACACGAATACTTGACGTGTAATGTCCCTGCACCGACTGTTTTTTTGGAAAACATCACCTATGTGATCGGAGGCGATGGTGCCCGTTCACAAGATCCTGAAAAGTATCTTAAGTGCGCTCAACTGTTAGAAGATGCGCTGAAAGAGGAGCCCGATAACTGCCGGTATGTGTTTTATCTTGCCGAAAGTTACCGTGATGCGGGAGAGCATGCAAAAGCGCTCCAATGGTATCGAAAGCGTGTGCAGATGGGCGGATGGGATGAAGAGGTTTTTTGCGCTATGCTTTACATTGGAAAAATGTTGAGCTCATTGAATGTCGATAAAACATTTGTTGCTGAGAATTACTACCGAGCCCACGTCTTTCGCCCCCACCGTCCTGAGCCTATCTACTACCTCTCGGAGTGTTATAATCAAATGGGGCGCTTTGATCTTGCCTATGCGCTCATTAAATCTTGGGATTATATTCCCAAACCAGCCAATTCTGATGTTCTCTTTGTGGAGGACTGGACGACAAATTGGGGAATTCCCTTTCAGCTTTCGATTAGTGCCTATTATTTAGAGCACTATCAAGAATCGGTCGATATTTGTGATGTGTTATTGGATTGCGAAGGTATTTTGTCGAATTTCTATGAGCAGACGCAAAAAAATCGAGAATTTTCAGTAGAAAAACTGAAAGAAATCGCCATTATCGAAGGGGTCAAACCGAAGAAAAAACCTTTTCAACTTTTTCAAAGACCCTCTCGACAGAAATCTCTTTGATGCAGCTCATCGACCTGCATCCTTTTAAACAGGTGTGGCAGGGGAGGCTCTTTGTAATGACGTGGATCTCTTTGTAAAAAGGGCGCCATAGATTTGGTGGATGTATTGAGGTGAATAAAAGAACGGCAGGGGTTTGGGTTGCTGCTGCAACATGCCCCGCACTCGTATCGATTCCAATTAAAAGTTTAGCATTCTGGATCGTCCCAATAAATTCGGGCCAGCTAAGCGTGTCGCATAGGTTTTTCACTTTAGGAAAGTGGGCACGTATCGCTTCGATGTGAGCAAATTCCTTTTTTCCTTTTCCTGTGAAATAGAGATGGTATCCTTGGAGTCTTTGGGTTAACTCTATCCATTTTTCAAGAGGCCATTCTTTTTGTGCGTTTCGACTCCCCATATGGATAACGATGTAGGGATCGACCTCTTTTTTAGGGGAGAGGGGAAGGGTAGGTCTTAGGGAGGCGGAGTTGATTTCTGGAAAGTCTGCAAGTAAAGAAAAATAGGCGTGAACAGCCGAGGCATTTGCACGGGCTTGCCAGGGAAATTTATGGGTTAAAAAGGGGCTTAAGCCTGCGCTCTCAAATCCAATCCGTATGGGAATGCGTGCCTGCCACAAAAGAAGGGCGAGATTGGGATAGTGGAAGCCACAGTCGATAGCTGTATCATAGTCAAAGGCTATGATTTCTTTTAGGGCTCCTCTCCGTGTTTGGTCGATCACATGGACCTGGTCAACAAGGGGATGGTTTTGGATGACCGGCAAGGACCAGCTCCCAACAGCCATCCCAATTTTGATATTGGGGTAGGCTTGCTTGATTGCCGGAAGAAGCGACGTGGTCAAAATCACATCTCCCAAGTGAGCGCGGTTACAGATAAGAAGTTTACAAGGGGCGGGAGGGGTAGTCTTTTTTTGGGGTAAGATCAGCTTTAAAATAGCATCTAGGCAAGTTATACATGCGTAAGCAACAGGATTATAGATTGGGTACTTTCTCAGTCCCATAGAGAAAGTTCTTTTAAGCGCTTGATAAGTGTAGATGGGTCTTCGATATTCTCATTAACGCCAATCTGCTCAGCTTTTTTCAATAATACCCCCATTTTTTTGCCGGGCGCGATTCCTTCTTTTTCGAGTATGGCGGAGGTGACAAGAGGGGTGCGTGTTTTGATGCGCTTGATATGTTTTTTCAGTTGCTCTTGACGCACGGCATGCTCTTCTAAAAAAGCGAGGCGCTCAGGAGGGTGAATTTTTGCTGCGCGCACCTGTATGAGCAGTTTTGAGTGGGGATGGGCGTAAAAGTGTGCCCATTGATAGTTTTCGATTCCTGGCTGGCTGAACAATTCTGCTGATTTACTAAAGAAGGTGACCAGTTTTTTATCTTCATTTGTCGCTTTTAAGTACTCGCATAGCTCTGAAGGTGTATCAGGAAACAGTTCGAGGAGGTAGACAATAGTTGGGCAATCGAGTGGAAAGTAGGGAAAAGAGGAGACGCGCTTTTCGATATCCACTCCTTTTAACTGAGGAAAAATGTGTTCCATTAATCCTAAGGAATTTAACTGAATCAGTGCCCGATCGAAATGGGGATAGGCCGCCATTTTGTTGAACTCCTGCCAGATCCGTTCCATCGAAACAGCAGGGAGGAGGGTAGAGGCGAGCTCTTTAATTGCAGCTTCGGTCTCTTCTTCAATGGGAAATACAAGGCGTGCAGAAAAACGGCAAGCGCGGATCATACGCAAACGGTCTTCTAAAAAGCGCTCTCTTGGATTGCCAATTGCGCGAATCACCCCCTTTTCTAAATCGTTCCGCCCGTCGACATAATCATAAATGAACTCATTCAAGGGGTCGAAAAACATGCCATTAATTGTAAAATCACGACGCACGGCATCTTTTTCGGGGGTGGAAAAATCGACACCATCAGGGTGGCGTCCATCGTGGTAGGGGTGGTCCTTGCGGAAGGTGGCCACTTCAAAATTGACCCCTTCATGTATGACGATCACGACACCAAAGGCAATTCCGACAGGGATGGTTCTAGGAAAAAGCTCCTGAATGATGTGGGGAGGGGCGCTTGTCGCAATATCAATTTCATCAGACGGATGGCCTAGAAGGTGGTCACGCACCCAGCCACCAGCAAAATAGGCCACATAACCTGCTTCAAACAATGTTTGGCAGATTGATGTGGCCAGAAGGTAGTGGATTTTGCTCATGCGATCTTTTCAGAAGAGCCGCGACGGATAATCTCCGGTGGGGTCCCTTCTGTAATGGTCTCTTCTTGAATATGGATTTCCGCAATCGTCTCATCTGAGGGAACTTCAAACATCAGATCGGTGAGAAGATTTTCTAAAATCATACGCAATGCACGCGCTCCCGTTCCGGCATCTTTAGCCTTATTAGCAGCTGCATAGAGCGCTTCTTTTGAAAATTCTAACTGCACATTTTCTTCAGCAAACAGACTTTTAAACTGTTTGACAACTGCGTTTCGAGGCTCTGTCAAAATTTTCACAAGATCATCAAGGGTGAGCTCATTACAGTTTACAAGACAGTTAAACCGGCCGATAAACTCGGGAATCATCCCAAAGCTGATCAGGTCTTCAGGCTCGACTTGTTGGAGAAGTGCATTTTTATCGTGCGTATCAACGGATTTACCTGTCTTTGAGTCGTAAAATCCGATCGTGCTTTTCCCGAGGCGTTTGCCGATGATTTTCTCAAGGTTGACAAAGGCACCTCCAATAATAAAGAGGATATTCTCCGTGTTAACTTTGATGTACTCCTGGTGTGGATGCTTCCGCCCCCCTTTTGGTGGGACGTTTGCAATCGTACCTTCGACAATTTTTAGAAGAGCTTGCTGAACCCCTTCGCCTGAAACGTCGCGGGTAATAGAGACATTCGATGTGGTGCGCCCAATTTTGTCGATTTCATCGATATAGATGATCCCTTGCTCAGCGCGTGCAACATCATAGTCTGCCGCTTGCAACAGCCTTAAAACGATGTTCTCAACATCTTCACCCACGTAGCCAGCTTCAGTGAGAGTTGTTGCATCAGCGATCGTAAAGGGGACATCGAGCACCTCAGCAAGCGTTTTGGCCATCAATGTCTTGCCAGAACCTGTCGGCCCTAAAAGCATGACGTTAGACTTGTTGTAGCCAACTTCTCTGTTCTCAGCTATTGCACGCACGCGCTTATAGTGGTTGTATACCGCAACAGCGATTGTGCGCTTGGCCTGATTTTGGCCCACAATAAAATCATCGAGACGCTCTTTAATTTCTTGTGGCTTGAGAACCTTGAGTTCATGTGTGGTCGGCTTTTTCTCCAAAATGCTCATGCATAAACGAATGCAATTGTCACAAATATAAACACTTGGGCCAGAGATCAGCTTTTCCACATCCTCTTCGGTACGCCCGCAAAAAGAACAGGTTGCCAATTCCTTCTTAGTAAAACTTTTTTTAGTCATTATTTTCCATATACTTTAGGAGAGGTAACGATTTCATCAATCAACCCATAATCAATCGCCTCTTGAGGGCTCATGAAGAAGTCACGCTCTGAGTCTTCCAAAATTTTTGCAACAGGTTGGCCTGAGCAATCAGCTAAAATCTCAGCTAAGTATTGTTTTAAGCGCAAAATTTCCTCTGCCTGGAGTTTGATGTCTGATGAGGTTCCCATGATTCCACCGGATGGTTGGTGGATCATTACGCGGCTGTGTGGTAATGCACGTCTTTTTCCCTTGGTACCGGCAGCCAAAAGGAGTGCCCCCATTGAGGCGGCTTGGCCGATACAGTAGGTGTTCACATCACACCCTAAAAAGCGCATAGTATCATAGATTGCGAGCCCTGCTGTGATATATCCACCGGGAGAATTGATAAAAACCTGGATGTCTTTTTTAGGATCATCCGACATCAAATAAAGGAGTTGCGCAATGACATTATTTGCGACGTGCTCATCGATTTGTGTGCCGATCAAGACAATACGATCCTTCAGCAAGCGTGAATAGATGTCCATGGCGCGTTCGCCACGGCCGGTATCTTCAATTACATAAGGGACAAGTGACATATGTGAACTCTTCATTTAGGTTAAGGTATAGGAACCTCTGATCAATTCATTTGCCGAATCATGCAGTTAATCAGGGTCTCCTTTGGGCGAGTTTATGAACAATGGAGTCCAAAATCAAGCCTTTTATTACCCATTTACAACCTGTTCAAGAGCATAGTCTTTGGCTTTCCGTTCCATCAACGAAGATGTCAGTCTATCAAGCATCTGCTTGGAGGCAGCCTCATCCATATCCTTTCCATACATATAAGGGTTCTGGCTGATCTGCTTAACAAGCTCGTTGTTGAGCTCTTGATTAGAGACCGAGATCTTCCCTTGCTTCATGATTTGCTGATTGAGGAAATAGAGGCGCAGCGAGTTATCAACTTCTTTGGAAACTCTTGCTTCGATTTCCTGTTCCTTTGCCTTGATCTGCTCATCGCTCACTCCATCTTTTTTCAAAGATTCGATATGCAAGCGGATACGCTCAATCCGTTCGCTTTCAACAATAGAAGCTGGAAGAGCAAAGGGATAAGCGTCTAATAGGGCATTTTCAAGAGCATCAATCCGCTTTGAACGAACCGCCTCGTCAGCCTCTTTCTCAAGGTTTCCGCGGATTTTTGCCTGCATATCCTCGACAGAATCGGCGCCCATTGTTTTGGCAAGCTCATCTGTGAGTTCTGGAAGAATAATTTTTTTGATCGCGTTGAGGGTGACTCTGACCTGTGTAGGTTTAAAGTTTTTTTTCGTCTCAGCGTCCGCCTTTTCATCAACCTCGCTCAAGCCCTCTTTAATGTCTGCGACCTTCATACCGATCAGCATGTCTCGCAACCAAGGAGCGATTTGGGTGTCTCCAACTTCCAAACGGCGGTCTTTTACAATAGATTGAGGAGGATCTACATCTATCGAGTCGATCGAAACATCGACGTAATCATTTTTTTGCACTTCGCGCCCCTCGATATCTTCCCAGTCGGCGTGGCTCTTTCGAACTTCTTCGAGGATTTCGTTCAACCGCTCTTCAGAAACAGGCTCTTTCGCAATTTCGGGCAGGTTGATGTCAGAAAAATTAATTTCAGGAGTATTTGGATAGTGTTCGTACGCGAGCGTGACAACAGCCCCCTCATCTTGAGAACAACTCTCAATCTTTGGGCGTTGGATACTCTCTTTACTCATCGGATAAATATTGGTCAGCTCGACAGCAGCGCGATACGCATCATTAACTACGATGTCTTTCCATTCCTGCTCAACATGTGAGCCATACTTGCTGATGACAGTTGAGTCAGGGGCGCGACCTTTTCGAAAGCCGGGGATAGAGATCTGCTTATTCACGACCTTAACAGCTTTTTTGTAAGCATTTTTTGTGGGTGCTGGGAGTACCTGGATTTTTAAAGAGAGACGGCATCCGGCCTCTTCATTAGCTTCGACAACAAAACTGTCATTTTCAAAAGTTTTCATAATAAATATATAATAGTTTGGGAGAAAAAAAGCGGGTGATGAGGTTCGAACTCACGACCCTCACGTTGGCAACGTGATGCTCTACCGCTGAGCTACACCCGCACGATACGAAAGGAGCATTCTAGTTCTACGGCTCTTTTTCCGCAAGGGGGGATATTGGAAAAGCAAATGATGCAAATTGGCTTCGCGGTTGACAGTATTATTGGGATATAGAATGAAAATTGAACCTATTGAATAGATATATGAAGTTTTTCATTGCTTTGGGAAAAGCAAATCAGTACAACTACAAATCTATCATCTCACGGACCTCAAGGAATGCTGAATTTTCGAAAGCTGCGACAGGATTTTTCTTCAAACATCTTAAAAGAAGGAAAGGAGTTATTTGATAAAACGGCTGTTGTGGGAGCTAAGATCCTCAACATCGACACTGGCTCTGTTCGTGTGAGTGCGCGGGTTCGCGGAGCGTTTGAAAATATCTACGAGAGCGAGGTTGAGATCGATCGTAATGAGTCGATCGCAATCGATTCCAATTGCGACTGTACGTACACCTATGATTGCCAGCATATCGCAGCAGTTCTTTACTTTTTGGAAAAAAATCTTGATGAAATCGTTGTGGCCTATTCGGAAGAGACCGATCTAGATACCCATCATGGGATCGATGACGAGCAGAAGCAACAGCTGCGAGAAACTTTTGAAGAGGCAGCCTCTAAAGAGGATGTGCGTAGAGATAAGCAGTACCAAAAAGAGGTTTTGCGCGAATATGTGAGCGCTGCAAAGCACTTGGGGGCCTCTCCTTTCTTTTTGAAACAAGAAATGCTGGATGAGGACCATGCTGAGCTTGCTATTGTTTTTAATCCACAAGCTTTTGAGACGACCAAACCGGCTGAATTCCAGCTCGCCATTCGACTTCCATCTCGTTCTAAACCGTTTTATATCCCCGATGTCCGCTCTTTTATCGATGCTGTGCGCTATCGTGAGCCGATAACTCTTAGTGGGAAGCAGTATTTTTTCACCATCTTCTCGTTCGATCAGGGCGATCAGGATATCATGAAGATGCTTTTGCATTACGCTTCTTTTGCAAAAGAGAATGAAGAGCGAGGGTCGCGAATTGCTTTCCTAAATCATCAGGCTGTGGGAATGATTTTAGCGCGTGCCTACGACTTAGCCAGTACAAGTGGCGCGCAGATGGATAAGGAGGTGCCGATGCCTTGCTTGTTTATCGGTAATCTCGAGGAGCCTCTATGTTTTTCAACGGCTCCTGCGCAAATCAAATGCACTTTGGAATATCTCGAAGCTCCTGGCCCGATGCTTCTGTTGAAACCCTCTTTAAAAGTAGATGAGGAGACGATTGATCCTCTCGAGGGTTTGCTTTTTGAGTCGGCAAAGCCGGGTTTGATTTTCCAAAACACTTACTACCGTTTTCAGCCCCATATCAAGCGTGTTCATCTGCAGTCGATTACCCATTTTCATGAAATCACGGTTCCTGAACCTCTATTTGGAACGTTTATTGAAAATGCTCTTCCTGTTCTGAGGCAATATGCTGAGGTGACCAACCCGAGTCTGATTGAGCGCTTTGTTACTCTTCCCTATGTGGAACAACTCAAAGGGCGTTGCTTGATTCACTATCTCAATGGGGAGTTGGAGGCCGAACTTTTCTTCCTCTACGGCGCTGTTGAAGTGCCAGCTGCTCTTAGTAAGCTCGATTATGATCAGATCGCGCCTTTTGTAGCTGACGAGGGGATTTTGGCCCGTAATTTGGTCGAAGAGCGCAAAATTATCGATGAGATCTTTGAAGACTTTCTTTTTGATGAAAAAGAGGGGGTTTTCCGTGTTAAGAGTGAGAAGAAAATCGTCGAGTTTATGACCGAAGTGATTCCGCGCACGCAAGATCATATTGCTTACAAGTGCCCTGAGAATCTTTCTGAGCAATTTATTTATGATGAATCGACTTTTGAAATGCATTTTCGAGAGAGCAAGCGGATTGATTCGTATGAAGTCGAGTTGAAAGTGGATGGGCATCTTAAGGGGATCAAGCTCGATCTGTTATGGGATTGTATCGCCTCGAAAAAACGGTTTGTGGAGCTCCAACATTCTGGTCCGAAGAAAGGGGGTGGGAAAAATTCGAAAATGCCTCGTATTTTGGTGTTGGACTTAGAGAAAATAGCCCCTCTTGTACAGATTTTTGATGAGGTTGGACTTGGTGTCATCGATACGCATGTTGAGGAGCGTCCCTTGTGGAGTTTGACAACAATCAATGCAGAGCAATTTAAAACGCTTCCTGTTAAGTACTCGATGAGCAAGCGCTTGCAGCAGATTCAGAAACAAATTTTGGGAGAATCGAAGTTCACGGCGCAAAAAGTCCCCTCTGAGATTCAAGCCTCTCTGCGGAATTACCAGGTTGATGGGGTTAGTTGGCTGGAACGTTTAAGAAAGATGCATCTCAACGGCATTTTGGCCGATGACATGGGGCTGGGTAAAACATTACAAGCGATCATTGCGATCACCCAAAGCAAGCAGGAAAAGCCTTCGGCGCAATCCCTTATTGTCTGTCCTACCTCCCTTGTCTACAACTGGCAGGAAGAGTTTCACAAGTTTAATCCCGATCTAAAAATACTTGTTATCGACAATACACCCTCTCAAAGGCGTAAGCTCATCAAAACAATCGACAAACACGACGTGGTGATTACCTCTTATAATCTCCTCCAAAAAGATGTCGATTTCTATAAGGAGATTCTCTTTGATTATGTTGTTCTGGATGAGGCTCAGCACATCAAAAACCGTGGTACGCGCAACGCTAAATCGGTTAAAATGATTCAGGCAGCTCACCGCTTAATTTTAACTGGAACGCCGATTGAAAATTCACTCGAAGAGCTGTGGAGTCTGTTTGACTTCTTGATGCCGGGGCTCCTAAGCAGCTTCGATCGCTTTATTGAAAAATATATTCGAAATTGTGGCCATACAGAAAATAAATCAACCAATATCGACACGCTTCGAAAGAAGATCTCTCCGTTTATCCTGCGTCGCATGAAAGTGGATGTCTTGGAAGATCTTCCGCCGGTTACCGAAATTCTTTACCATTGCCATTTGACAGACGTGCAGCAAGAACTCTATGTTTCTTACGCAAAATCGGCAAGAGAAGAGCTCTCTAAACTCGTTAAAAAAGAAGGGTTTGATAAAATTCAGATCCATGTTCTTGCAACCTTGACCAGACTAAAACAGATTTGTTGTCATCCGGCCATTTTTGCCAAAGAGAAGGCGGAATTAGGAGATTCAGCAAAGTACGATATGCTTATGGAATTGATCCCTTCTTTGATTGAAGGGAACCATAAGGCAGTGATCTTCAGTCAGTATACGAAGATGCTCCAGATTTTGCGCGAAGACTTGAAACAGCGAGGGATTCCTTTTTCCTATCTCGACGGTTCGAGCAAAAATCGCTTGCAGATTGTGAAGCAATTTAATGAAGATTCCGCAATCCCTCTTTTCCTTGTGTCCTTAAAAGCAGGTGGTTCTGGACTGAATTTAGTGGGTGCTGATACAGTTATTCATTACGATATGTGGTGGAACCCGGCAGTAGAGAATCAAGCTACAGACCGTGTCCACCGTCTTGGTCAGAAGAAATCGGTCTCTTCTTACAAGCTCGTGACACTAAATACTATTGAAGAAAAGATTTTAAACCTGCAAAACAGAAAGAAAGGGCTCGTGAAGAAAGTCATGAGTTCTGATGACGAAGCTCTTGCTAAGTTAACATGGGAAGAGGTTTTAGAATTATTACAGACATAAAGGACTTATGACTAATAGAAGCCACCCCGGTTTTAAAGCTCTCCTAGAAGTAGTTCGCAAAAAGGCTTTTGGGAGATTTGATAAATTTTTCAATTTCTTTTCTAGCGATATCGGAATCGACTTAGGGACTGCAAACACACTTGTTTATGTGAGAGGAAAGGGAATTGTACTCAGTGAACCCTCTGTTGTTGCTGTCGACTCCCAAACCAATGAGGTGTTAGCAGTCGGTCACAAGGCGAAGGCGATGCTGGGTAAAACACCTAGAAAAATCCACGCTGTGCGTCCTATGAAAGATGGCGTCATTGCCGATTTCGAGATTGCCGAAGGGATGCTAAAAGCCTTGATCAAGCGGGTCACCCCAAACAGATCTTTGTTTCGTCCAAAAATATTGATTGCAGTTCCCTCTGGAATTACCGGGGTGGAAAAACGAGCTGTTGAAGATTCCGCGCTCCACGCGGGAGCCCAGGAGGTGATTTTGATTGAGGAGCCGATGGCGGCTGCGATTGGGGTCGATCTTCCTGTGCATGAACCTGCTGCGAGCATGATCATCGACATCGGGGGTGGTACAACCGAAATTGCGATCATCTCTTTGGGTGGAATCGTTGAGTCACGCTCTCTTCGGATAGCCGGGGATGAGTTTGATGAGTGCATCATCAACTACATGCGCCGCACCTACAATCTTATGATTGGGCCGCGGACCGCGGAAGAAATTAAAATCACCATTGGTTCTGCATTTCCTCTTGGGGATAAAGAGCTTGAGATGGAAGTGCGTGGGCGAGACCAAGTAGCAGGTCTCCCTGTTACCAAGCGGATCAACTCTGTTGAGATACGTGAATGTTTGGCCGAGCCAATCCAGCAAATTGTTGAGTGTGTGCGTCTTACATTAGAAAAATGTCCTCCAGAACTTTCTGCTGACTTAGTCGAGCGAGGAATGGTTCTTGCTGGTGGTGGAGCATTAATTTTAGGACTTGATAAGGCGCTTACCAAAGATACCGGACTGCCCGTGATCATAGCCCCTCATCCTCTTTTAGCTGTTTGCCTGGGAACGGGAAAAGCTTTAGAGCATCTCGATAAGTTTAAAAAACGAAAAGCGATGATTTAACTATGTTGGAGACACTTAAGAACCAAAAATTACAAAAGTGGATCCACGAAATTGTTGAATTGACCGAACCTGCCCGCGTCCATCTTTGTGATGGAAGTGAGGAGGAGAATCGGACCCTCTGCGAGGAGATGGTTAAAAACGGGACCTTTGTTCACCTAAATGAAGCGAAGAGAGCCGGTAGTTTTTTGGCACTTTCCAACCCCGATGATGTTGCACGTGTTGAGGGGCGCACATTTATTTGCTCTGAAAAGGAGATCGATGCGGGTCCTACCAATAATTGGCGCGCTCCTAAAGAGATGCAAGATGAGCTTAACACTCTTTTCAAAGGGTGCATGCGAGGACGCACGCTTTATGTGATTCCATTTAGCATGGGGCCGCTCGGTTCTGATATTGCCCACATCGGCATTGAATTGACAGATTCCCCCTATGTCGTGTGTAACATGCGCATCATGACCCGCATGGGGCAGGCTGTTCTCGATTTGCTTGGTGATGAGGGGGAATTTATCCCCTGTTTGCATAGTGTCGGTCGCCCCTTAAAAGTGGGCGAAAAGGATGTTCCTTGGCCGTGTAATCCAAAGCAAACCCACATCGTCCATTTCCCCGAAAAAAGAAGTATCTGGTCTTTTGGCAGTGGATACGGGGGAAATGCTCTTCTAGGTAAGAAGTGTTTTGCTCTCCGCATTGCCTCGGTAATGGCTCGTGATGAAGGGTGGATGGCCGAGCATATGTTGATTGTGGGAGTGACTAATCCTGAGGGGAAGAAAAAGTATTTTGCCGCCGCTTTTCCAAGCGCGTGTGGAAAGACCAACCTTGCCATGCTGCAATCTCAGTTGCCCGGCTGGAAAATTGAGTGTGTCGGCGATGATATCGCGTGGATGAAGGTGGGGAAAGATGGCAGATTATACGCTATTAATCCAGAGGCGGGCTTTTTTGGAGTCGCTCCTGGAACTTCGGCCAAATCTAACCCAAATGCCCTTGCATCGTGTTCGAAAAACTCTATTTTCACAAATGTGGCCCTTACACCAGAGGGCGATGTGTGGTGGGAAGGGATGACAAAAGAGACGCCTCCCCAATTGACCGATTGGCATGGAAATCCCTGGACTCCAGGGGGAGATGTGCGCGCAGCCCATCCCAACTCCCGCTTTACAGCTCCTGCAAATCAATGCCCGGTGATCGATTCTGCATGGGAAGATCCTGCAGGCGTTCCCATTTCGGCCATTATTTTTGGTGGAAGACGCGGTTCACTTATTCCTCTCGTATATGAGGCTTTTGATTGGAATCATGGAACCTATCTTGGATGCAGCGTCTCTTCAGAAATGACAGCAGCGGCAGCTGGCCAGATTGGAAAGCTCAGACACGATCCTTTTGCCATGCTCCCTTTTTGCGGATACAATATGGGCGACTATTTTAACCACTGGCTCTCGATTGGCAAGCAGACAACACCTGATAAACTTCCCAAAGTTTTCTCTGTAAACTGGTTTAGGAAATCTCCTGATGGAAAATTTATATGGCCTGGGTTTGGAGAAAATGTTCGCGTGTTAAAGTGGATATTTGAGCGAACAGAAGGGGAGGAGCATGCTGAAAAAACTCCCATCGGATATCTACCAGAACAAGGCGCACTCGACCTTGATGGCCTTCACCTTCCTCAAGAAGATGTACATACTCTTTTTCAAATTGACCAAACGGCTTGGCTCGGCGAAGTGCAAGAAATGCGGGATTACCTTTCCCAATTTGCAGAGCGTCTTCCTCAAGGGATTTCAGATCAGTTGGATCAACTTGAAAAGAGACTAAAGAATGGATGAGACCTTTCAAGTTGTTGTCATGGGATGTTCGGGAGGCCCTCGCGAGGGGAATCTTTCGGGATACCTCCTTTCGACGATCCAGCAACCCGAGTGGATTGCTTTTGATGGCGGCACCTTGCTTTCGGGAATTGATAAAGCCATTTCAAAAAAGAGTCTGGAGGGGGTAACAGCAGCAGAAATGCTTCGCGACCATATCAAAGCATTTCTGATCTCTCATGCCCACCTCGACCACATTGCCGCTCTTGTAATCAATTCTCAAATCGATACACCCAAACCCATTTTAGGGATCGATCCGACCATCGATAATCTTCGCGACCATATTTTTAACGGGAGGATCTGGCCAAATTATGGCAACGAAGGTGTCGAGCCTCAGCTGAATAAATACCAATATGTACGTCTTCCACTCCATGAGCCCATTTCGATTCCACACACATCTATGAGTGTTGAGACTTTTTTGCTCAGTCATCCACGTGGCTATCCCTCAACAGCTTTTTTATTTGAGCGCGAGGGCGATTATCTACTCTGTTTTGGGGACACCTCTTCGGATTCTCTGGAAATTGAGAAGCATCTAGCGCGCATTTGGAAGCGGATAGCTCCTCTGATTCAAGAAGGAAAGTTGAAGGGGATGTTGCTGGAGTGTTCCTATTCCCATAAAGAGGCTGAGCAGGCCATATTTGGTCACCTCGACACAAAATTGATGATGCTCGAATTGCATCACCTTGCCGATCTGGGGCAAATCTCATTAGAAGGGTTTAAGGTTGTTGTGACCCATCGCAAAGAGAGCCTCAAAGCGGGTGAGGATTCCAAACAGGCGATCGCTGAAGAGTTAACTGAATTCAACGATCTTGGAATTGATTTTATCTTTCCTGAGCAAGGCGATCGTATTCTTTTTTAATAATTTGGGATTGTTGAAGAATAGAGCTATTCTTCAACAATCCCATCGTGTACACTTTTTCCAAAATAAATGAGTGAGCAAGATGGATAATAAAAGAAAGGCCATGGAAATATTAGAGGATCAATGGGTTGCAAAGCGTAGAAAAAGAATGGAGAAAGAAAGATCTGAGAATCCCGAGAAGCAAATCAACATAGATAGTATTGTAGAGGAAGCTTTTGAGGATTGTTTAAGAGAGACAGAACTAATAAATTCCTTTTCAGAAAAAGAACTAGAAGAATTTGTTAAAAATAGTGAAGAAAACAGCCCAATAGAAGCCAAAGATCCTGAGGATATATGGGTTGCAAAGCAGATCAATAAGATGGTGGAGGCGCAAGTCAAGGAATTTGAAAAGGAGTTCGATATTGATAAAATGATAAGAGAAGCTTTTGAGGAAGTCTGTAAAGAGCGAGATAAGGGATTACAATAGGAAAATACGCTTAATTTGATCTGTGCCAACCTCTCTACCAAGTTGCATTCCTGCTGCTTTGTCTTGTGGAGTGTGAACCCCTGCCCAGATGCGGCTTTCAGCAGAATTTTCTGCCATTTCACACCATTCCTGAGTACTGTCTGGAAAAAAGTGCGACAGGATTACCTCAGCTGTTCCAGCTTGTGTGGCATGCCCTGAAGGATAACTCGGCGTGCTTGGCTTGCGTATTAGGGAGTGTCCAGAAGGGCGCGCAATGCAATAGGTGTACTTCGCCAGCTTCGAAGCAATTTGCGCATCGAAGAGCCCCTCCATCAAAATCGAACGGACAAAAAGTGTTTTACCTAGCGGCGTTTTGTGGTCATACATAAAGGTATTTGCCAATGTGCGCCATTGCAGATCCAATCCTTTTTCACCTGCCCATCCATAAATTAGGGCCAACTGTTCATCAGAAAGTTGGGTGTGGGGCATTTGTGTATTTTTCATCTCTGGAGGAGGAACTTCAGGAAGGGGGGTGATCCAAGGAATCCATTTTGCAACTTTTTGGGTTCCCTTAGAAAGAGGTTTGCCATCGCACGATTTGAATTGAGGGGGATTGGTCTCTTCTTTTTTTAGTCGTTTTAAGTAAGGGGGCCAAATTTGATTGGCAAGCTCCTCAGAGTAGGGATCTGTTACAAGCTCTGGAAACGTGTCGAATTTTGGAAAAAACGCATTGATAACAGATTTAGTTAAGGGGTCCAAACTCCCAACAAAGCATTTGTGTACATTATAAGAAAGAAAAGCCGCATCTCTTTGTGCTAGATAAAGATATGTATAAAAATGTAGCTGAAGAGAGTAGTCTATTTTTTCATTTTCAAAGTAAGTTTGAAGAGATTTTTCCCACTTGTCGATGCGCTCCAGTGTGATCAAGTAAGGAGAGCGGATTTGGCTTAAATCCTTTTCACAATACGCAAATTCTGTAGGTAAAGGATCGAAGTGGTCGGCCTTGGCTTTAAAAACCCAAGGGGCAAACAGAAAAAGAAGAATGACAAAGGTGGCAAGAAGGATTTTTTTCATCTTATTTCTCATATCATTTAAAAAGATAAGTTCGCATCAAAAAGGTAGGGTAACATGTATTTTCTTTTAGCTTTTTTGCTTTCATACCTAGCCTGCAATTCTCATCAGATCTCAGAACAAATCGTTCCTCTGTCACCACATCTTGTCCCTCAACAGGGCGGGGCTGTGTTGCATGAACACTATCCCCAATCCGTTGTGAGCCAATCTGCAGCAACAGAGGAGCGATTTGTTCTGAGATCTGATGAGAATTGCAGGCTTGCTCAAGTCGATCTGCAACCTGAGCTTGCTACAGGCTATGAAGCTAAAGCTGAGGCTACAGGCCATACGATGATGGTTGCTTCCGCCAATCCGACAGCCTCGAAGGTGGGTTTCGAGGTTTTAAAAAGAGGGGGGAATGCGATTGATGCTGTCGTTGCGATGCAGATGGTCTTAGGTCTTGTTGAGCCTCAGTCCTCAGGGATTGGAGGAGGGGGGCTTTTGCTCTATTATTCCAAAAAAGATGGTCAGATTATTGCCTATGATGGCAGAGAGACAGCACCTCTTGAAACGTCCATGGGAAGCATTCCCAATATTGTTGGTAAAGAGTCTGTTGGGACACCCGGCGTGCTAAAAATGTTGGAAATGGCTCACCGTGAACAGGGAATGCTCTCTTGGAAGGAGCTTTTTGAGCCTGCTATTCAGTTAGCAACAAATGGCTTTCCAATATCCAAGCGGCTACACAAACTAATCAAGAAAACTCCAAATCTAGGTACATTTTCCAAAACACGCGCCTACCTGTTTAAAAATGGGAAAGCAAAATCTGCTGGATCCCGTTTACAGAATCTAACTTTGGCCCAAACGCTTCGCACGATTGCAGATAATGGGACAGCTCCTTTCTATTCGGGAGAAATCGCGCAGGAGATCGTGAATGCGACGACTCTTTCCCAAGCGGACTTAGCGGGATATGAGGCGATCAAACGGAAGCCTGTCGCAGCCAACTATCATGGCTACACTCTCTATGGCTTTCCCCCTCCCTCTTCAGGAGGAATTGCGATAGCTCAAATATTTGGGATGCTCAGCGATCATGATTTTAAGGGATTTTCACCCGAATTTATCGATTTTTTTTGTAAAGCAAGCCGTGCGGCTTATGCCGATCGTCAACACTATGTTGGTGATCCTGAGTTCACTAATGTTCCTGTGGATCACCTTTTGAATCCCATTTATCTCAGTCACCGCTTAGATGCTCCTACTAAAACACCGATTTCGGCCTACGAACACCCTTCAACATCGCAAATTTGTGTTGTAGACAACGAGGGCAATGCGATCTCATTTACAACTAGCATTGAGCATGCATTTGGCTCAACCTTGATGGTCGGTGGTTTTTTTCTCAATAACCAGCTGACAGATTTTTCTTCAGGACCTAATCGGATGCAACCTGGTAAACGCCCCATGAGCAGCATGGCTCCCACTTTTGTGTTTAAGGGTGATCAGCTCATTTTAAACGTGGGGTCTGCCGGCGGCGCACGGATTATCGATTATGTTGCCAAGACGCTCTTTGGAGTGCTCGATTTTGGTCTCAATATCCAAGAAGCGATCTCTTTTCCTAACTTTGCCTCCATAAAAGAAACGCTCGATATTGAAGAACACACTTTCTTGGAGAAAGATGTCTTTGCTTTGAAAGCGCTTGGAAATACAGTGCACATCAAACCTCTTACAAGCGGGACCCAAGGGATTCAAAGAACCCCTGAAGGGTTAAGGGGTGGAGTAGATCCTCGTCGTGAAGGTTTGGCGATTGGTAATTAGATAAGTAAATTTTGGATACATGCAGCGCGGGTTTCCCAACTATACAGGTCTTTATGGATGGCTATTTCGCTCTGCAGTCGGGATCGTATACTAGTGTCCTTAAGCAAATTAATGCATTTTGCTAAAGCCTCAATATTTTCCGCCTCATAAAGGAGTGTGCCGTGATTCTCAGAAAAATGTTCGCGGACGCATGGTAGGTCAGGTGCGATGATTGGACGTCCCCAGCGGGCGTATTCAAATAACTTTGTGTGTGCGACATAGGGCATGCGCTCAGAGCTGTCAAATGGAGCGACAAAGGCGTGGGCTTGCTTCGCAATCTCAGATAGCTCCGATGGGGGAACAAAGCCATAAAACTCGACGCGACCAGCGGGGTCTAACTCTTTTAAGAGGGCAATTTCTTTTGGTTTTCCCCCGACAATTTTTAAATGTACTCCCTCTACTAATGCCAAAGCGGCAATTAATCGATCGACTCCCTGTCCTGTATATAATTGTCCGACGTACATGAGCGTTAAGGGATTTACATTCTCTGGAGGAGGAGGAAGGGTTTTGGCTTGAACTGCGAGGGGAATCACCTCGATTGGCGTGGTTAACGAGTAGGGCGGATCGAGTAAAATGCGTTTTAACGCATTGGTTGTTACGGTAATTAAATCGGCCTTTGCAAGGATTTCACGCTCAAGGCATGGAATTTTTTCCATATTGGGATAGAAGGCGAGCTCATGCGCTTCATAGACATAGCGGACGCCGGGGATTTTATTCCGTAGGTGGTAAAGTGCTTGTTTTAGAACGCTTAAAAACACCCAATCGGGTTTGATATCGCGTATTGCGCGCTCTGAGAAGAAGAAAAAAGGTGCATTCCAATTGAGTGGGTTTTTGCGGAGAATGGGGAGTTTTTTTATGCGAAAAGCGTTGTTTTTAACTTGATAATGCTTAAATAGTTCTGCGTCATCAAGACCCCATTTTCCGCATAGAAGGGTGACATCAAACCCAGCTTTAGCAAGCGCTGCGCACTGAGAAAAAATATAGACATCGTGAGCCGCTTTCTTAGGGAGGATTTCATTATAGGGGTAAACAAGCTTCATTTGTAAAATTTCATTTTTTCTGCTACGTGTTAGGGTAGCACAAAAGGGAAACGCATGAAAGAGCTCGGAGCACAATTGCTCAAAATTTGGAAGCCGGTGGGTCCATTACAAAAAAATATTACCATCGTGGTGGTCCTGTTGACGGTACTTGTCCTTGGTTATGTGATCATGAGGTCTTCAGCGAAAGATATTGACAAAACTGTGGTGAATGTTGAGGAGCCGTTAGTAGAGGCCTCATCAGGAGGAAGTAAGGGGTTCGAGCTCTTTGATACCAACACATGGATCAAAGGGGAGAAAGAGCTACAGGTTCTTGAAATGCGTGCTTTAAAAGGGCAGCTTGAGAAAGATTTGACAGAGTTTGACCAGATAAAAAGTGCAAGTGTCATTCTCGATATGGCCTCCGGCAGAAGAAATTTTGGGGGGTCGCAGCATAAAACCAAAGCTTCTGTCATCCTCACTTTGAATCCCCAAACACGTCTTTCGATCTCCCAAATGCACGCGATCACCTATCATTTGGCTGGCGCAGTGCACGGATTGGAGCCCAATATGATTGCGATCTCAGACACGACGGGCAAGCTCTACAAGACATTGGATCCGGAAGGAGGGGAGGAGCTACTTTCTAATGCTTCACTGGCGTTTGAAGAGCATTTAGATCAAAAGGTGCAGGCTCTTTTGACAACGCTTATTGGGGCGCAGCAGTATTCTTGTCTGGTTCAGGGGCGTGTTGAAAAAGGGAGCCAGCAGCCGCTCTCCTTCTCTATCGCTGTGACACTTGATCAAGAGCATATGGGGATCGTCGAAGAAATTAAAAACCAGCTTACCGTAATTGCTTCGGGCTACGAAGCTCCCTTCCAGTTAGCGGTGGATGTTATCGCCTTTGAGAAAAAACAGGGGCTACGGAAAGAAATCATAGAAAAAGGGGGGTATGGAGGATTGATTGTGACAGCCCTCGTTGTAATAGCTGCTCTTGGTTCTCTTTATCCTTTTTTTCGTAGGTATTCAAAACAGAAACAAGAAGATACTCTTTTCCAGGTTATGACACGGGTCGATATCGCCACATTAGCTAAATCGATTGAAGGGGAGGATCCTCAAACAATTGCATTGATGCTTTCATATTTAGAACCTGCGCGGGCAGAGCAACTGATCGCCTCCTTTTCCGAAGAATTGCAGGAAACGATCTTAAACAATCTATCTGAGATGGAGTATGACAGTTATTAGAGGGGAAGCAGTACATCAAGTAGCACTACTCACCCCTACTGGTGAGCTTTTACATTCGAAAGAAGAAGAGTTTGTCGATCTTTTTGAAGAGGAGTGTCGTAAAGCTTTTCAAAAGGGGGTAGAGAAAGGGGAGAAGCTTGGGTTTAACAAAGCGCTCGATGAAAATAAGGTCTTTCTCTCTCTAATACAAACTGTGGCACGAAAAGTGTTGGAACAGAAGCATAGGCTGCTCGATCAACTTAAACCTGAGATCATAGAATTTGCGATGACGGTTTGTGAACGGGTGATTCGCAAAGAGTTGTCGCAGCCGCACGCTCTTGTAAAGCTAATCAATTCTTTACTCACTTCGGCAACGCCCGCTTTAAAACACGATACAATCCAAATCGTCCTTTCTCCAAACGATTTTGTATTGCTCGATAAGAGTTTTGATCAGATTCATTACGATAAACGGGAAATTGAAGGGGTGCGTTTTGTGTCGGATCCAACGATTTGTCGAGGAGACTGCCGCATCGAAACGAAAACAGGTCTTCTCAATTACGATATTTCACGAGAGCTTTCAAATTTACAAACGAAAGTATTGCAAAGGTGAAGAAGTTACTGCAAAAAGAGATCCAGTTGGCCAAAGAAAATAGCTCTCCACGCGTGAGTGGCCGTGTCACCCAGGTCATTGGTTTGTTGATCGAATCGATTGGACCTGATGTGTTTGTGGATGAGTTGTGCTGCATATATGGAAAAAAAGGGAAGCCAATTCCGTGTCAAGTCGTTGGCTTTAAAGATCAAAGAGTTCTTCTTATGTCCCTTGGTGATGTCGCGCACATCGCTCCTGGCGCCGAGGTTTATCCAACAGAAGAGGTTCATCAGGTTCCGGTATCCGAAGCGCTTTGTGGAAGGATACTTGATGCGCTAGGGCGCCCTCTAGATGGCAAAGGTCCTTTGGTTGCAGAGAAACTCTATCCAGTCACAGCTCCCCCTCCCCCCGCCTTGAGTCGTCTGCCAATTACCGAGCCACTTCCTACTGGGATTAAGGCGATTGACGCCCTTTGTACGCTTGGAAAAGGGCAGCGTATAGGGATTTTTTCCTCTCCGGGTGTGGGGAAATCGACTCTAATGGGGATGATTGCGCGCATGGCTAAGGCCGATATCAATGTAATCGCCTTAATTGGAGAGAGGGGACGCGAAGTGCGGGAATTTATTGAGCGCGAATTGGGAGCAGAGGGGCTTGCGCGCTCGGTTGTTGTCGTTGCAACCTCAGATCAAGCGGCTTTGCTTCGAAGCAAGGGAGCAAATGTTGCCACTGCGATTGCTGAATATTTCCGCGATTTGGGTAAACATGTCATTTTGATGATGGATTCTGTCTCCCGTTATGCGATGGCATTGCGAGAAATCGGGCTTGCGATAGGCGAGCCTCCTACTACACGGGGCTATACGCCATCGGTTTTTGCCAGCTTACCGCGTTTATTAGAGCGTGCGGGGAACAGCGACAAAGGATCGATCACAGGAATTTATACGATTTTGTCCGAGGAAGGTGAGCTGCACGACCCCATTCCCGACCAGATGCGCTCTTTGCTAGATGGTCATATACAACTCTCACGCGAACTTGCTGCTTCCAATCATTTTCCTCCTATCGATGTCTTGCATTCACTCTCGCGTGTGATGCATTATGTAACAGATGAGTCCCTACAGGTAGAGGCAGGAAAAATGCGCGCCCTTTTGCATACGTATAAAGAAGCTGAAGAATTAATTAATTTGGGAGCCTATGTCGCCGGCTCCAACCCGAAGATTGATGAGGCGATAGATAAAATCGATGGTATAAAAAAATTCTTAAAACAAAAGACAGACGAAAAACATGAAGAAATTTTTCTTTCGACTAGAAACTCTTTTGAAGGTACGTAAAGTGCGTGAAGGGCGTATGCAGCGAGAGCTTGCGTATACCCAGCAAAAGTGGACGCAGCTCAAGGAGAAACACGCTACAATCGAAACACAAATAGCCGCGCTGATGGATGAAATCCGAAAAAAGCGGCAGGAGAAAGAGCATGGGCTTGAAGAAACTTACTCGCAGCTTCTAGACCACCTTAATACTTCTTCTGAACAAGCTGGGGAGGCTGTTCAAATGCAATTTAAGCAAGTAGAAGAGAAACGTAAGCAGTTAAATCGGATGATTCAAGAGAGAAAAGTGATCGAAAAGATAAAAGAAAAGCACTATACTCAGTGGCGCGTATCGGTTGAGCAAAGCGAAGGAAGCCTCCTAGATGAAAACACCGTCAATTCTAAGTGAAATAGAGGCAAGAGAGAAGCTCAATGCGCTTGATGAAAGAGGTTTATTTGCCTCTTGGGATCTGCTGGATGGGGCGCAAAAAGAAAATCTTTTACGCCAAATTTCCGGGATCAATGGTGTCTTTTTACACCGCCAGCAAGAAGAGCTTGAGCAGCCTCAGGAGCAAGAACTCTCCATTGAACCTTTTGATCAGTACTCTCTAGCTGGGAATGCCAAAGATTATAAGTTAGGAGAGAAGGCTCTTAAGGAGGGAAAATGCGCCTGTATTGTTTTGGCGGGTGGGCAAGGGACACGTCTTCGATTTGAGGGGCCAAAAGGGTGCTGTCCGACTACCAATGTAAAGAACAAAACTCTTTTTCAACTTCTTGCCGAAAAAGTTGAAGCGGCATCGAAACAAGCAGGTCATCCCCTTCAAATTGCGATTATGACCTCTCCCCTCAACCATGTTGAAACCGAGTGTTACTTTGCCAAGAACGCGTATTTCGGGCTCGACCCCAGGCAGGTGACCTTTTTTTACCAGCGCATGTGGCCTTTGTTAAATCTTGAGGGGCATCTTTTTTTGGAGACTCCCGATAAGATTGGTAGAGGTCCAAACGGAAATGGAGGGATTTTCCGCCGTTTAGTAGAAACGGGAGTATGGGAGAAATGGAATGAAATGGGTATTGAAAGTGTGAAGGTCATTCCTATAGACAATCCTCTTGCCATGCCCTTCGATCATGAACTATTTGGTTTCCAACAACGCCTCAAAAGCGATGTTGCGCTCAAAGTTGCTAAGCGCCGCAGTCCAGACGAGAAGGTTGGCGTACTTGTCAAAGTTGATAGTAGGCCCACAATTGTCGAGTATTCCGAGCTCTCTCAAACAGTTGCAAACCCGGTTGCAAATTTGGGTCTTTATTCTTTTTCCATGCCCTTTATCAAACGTACGAGCGAAGCCCTTTTGCCACTTCACAAGGCTAAAAAAGTTGCAAAACATTGGACGGGAGAGGAGATCTCAGCTTGGAAGTTCGAAGAGTTTATTTTCGATGTTCTCCCCTTAGCAAAAAACTGTGAGGCACTCCTCTATCCAAGAGAGACAACCTTTGCCCCCTTGAAAAATTTATCTGGGGAAGATAGCATAGAGAGCGTTAAAAAAGCGCTTTTGGATTCTGATAGAAGAACGTACGCCCAAGTGACAGGAAAAGAACCTCCTGAGGAGGCCTTTTTCGAGTTGTCCGCATCTTTTTATTATCCGACGGAAAGTTTTCTGAAGCGATGGAGGGGAAAACCCCTGCCCGATCAAGACTATATTGAGGACGTTGAATGAAAAAAATTGGTTATCTCGGAGCAGGCGTATGGGGATACGGTCTAGCATGTCTACTCGCTTCTAAAGGATATGAAGTTGTTTCTTGGAGTATTGAAGAAGAAGCTGTTGCCTTTATGCAAGAGAAGCGGGAGCACCCCAAGCTAAAAGGTTTTCTAGCCCCTCCTTCCCTATCTTTTACAACCGACATCTCAGAGGCACTCACAGGACAGGATCTTGTTGTCGAAGGGGTCACATCGGCTGGGATTCGGCACGTCTTTCAGACCGTCAAGGAAATCGGTGTTCCTGATTGCCCAATCATTTTGACCTCCAAAGGAATCGAACAGAATACCGGCCTTCTTTTAACCGAGGTTGTCCTCGAAGTTCTTGGGCAGGAGCATAAAGATCAAATTGGATGTTTAAGTGGCCCCTCGATCGCTCAGGAAGTGCTTGAAGGGCTCCCTTCATCGGTTGTGTGTAGCGCGTATAATCCCGACGTCATCCCTTTGATCCATGAAGTCTTTTCCACCACCACATTCCGCGTCTATCCCAACTTCGATATTAACGGCGTCGAGCTCGGCGGCGCGCTAAAAAACATCATAGCTATTGCGTGTGGCATTTCCGATGGTCTCGGATTTGGTGATAATGCCAAGGCGGCCTTGATGACACGCGGACTGCATGAGATTCGCAAATTGGCTGTGACAAAAGGGTGTAAACCCGAAACTCTCAATGGCCTTGCTGGGATGGGAGATCTATGTGTGACCTGCCTTTCAAAGTTTAGTCGTAACTACCGTTTCGGTCGACTTATTGCTGAAGGGTATGAGCCCGAGGCGGCAAAAAAAGAGATCGGAATGGTAGTTGAAGGGACCTATACGTGCTTATCAGCGATGCAGATCGCCAAAAAATCTGATATAGAAGTTCCGATTACTGAATCCGTTTATAAAGTGGTTTATGAAAATATGAGCCCAAAAGAAGCTGTAAAGTGGCTTTTACAAAGAGCTACGAAAGAAGAATATCTTTGATCTTTAATAAAGCAGCTTCCCTAAAAGAAGCTCTCTTTCAAGGTTTTGCCCCTGACGGCACTCTCTTCTTGCCGCAAGATTTACCCCAGTTTAATGTCGAATATTTTCGAGACCTTTCATTTTTAGAAATCTGCTCAGAGATAGGTAAAAAGCTGTTTCCTGAGATTGAGGAATTCACTTTTAACCCCCCGATTCCTTTTCTTACCTTTTCTGATAACACGTATGGGTGTGAACTCTTTCATGGCCCAACGCTTTCTTTCAAAGATTTTGGAGCGCAAATTTTCGCAGATCTTCTACGTGCCATAAAAGGTGATGATGAAGAATTAACCATCCTTGTTGCCACCTCAGGTGATACTGGAAGCGCGATCGGACACGCCTTTACAGACACTCCTGGCGTGCGTGTTTTTATTCTTTATCCAAAAGGACGCATCACTTCTTCCCAAAAAAAGCAGCTTACAACAATTGGAAAAAATATCACTGCTATAGAAATCGATGGGAGTTTTGAAGAGTGCCAAGATTTGGTAAAAAAAGCGTGCCTTGACCCCGACTTGCCGAATGTAACAACAGGTAACTCGATTAATGTGGCACGTCTTTTGGCTCATACCTTTACCTATTTTTATGCCTACAGCCGCTTGCCGGATCCGAGTAAGCCTGCTTACTTTTCTGTTCCATGCGGTAATTTTGGCCATCTAGTCGCCGGCATGTTAGCCAAAAAAATGGGATTACCCGTCGCCCGCTTTATAGGCGCCACCAATATCAACGCCGTCGTTCCGGAGTATTTACAAACAGGTGTTTTTGAGCCTAGATCCGCCCGCCCAACGATAGCCGTCTCCATGGATGTTGGCAATCCAAGCAATTTTCCCCGCCTTCTCGAGCTCTACCACCATGATCTCGCTCAATTACGCGCTGATCTTGTAGGGTTTAGCTTTCAGGATAATGAGATTGCACGCGCAATCAAAGAGGTTTACAAAACAAAAGGGTATCTGCTCGATCCTCATTCGGCAATCGGCTATTTAGGTCTTAAGCGATTCATGGAGAATGAGAAAAATAATTTTCCCGGCATCTTTTTTGCCACAGCCCACCCCGGGAAGTTTCGTGAAAGCCTTGAGACCATCATTCAAGAGTCCATTCCTCTGCCACAAGCTCTTCAGATAATAAAGTCTGAACAGGTTTTATTTAGCCCTTCTGATTATAAGGAATTTATGCGCATCCTTATTAAGTAATATGGATAGTGCTTTATTTTCTTTATTATTTTTGTTATATATTAAAGAGTATGACTAGATTTATTTGTAATCTATTCGCAGTTTGTTCTATTTGGGTCGCTCCACTCTTTGGGGTGTCTCCAGCTACCCCCTGTCCCTATATTCACACGCCTCTCGATTTCTCCTTACACTATAACATAGGGAGTGGAAGAAGCTATCAAGAAGGCTATCAAGGGCTTGAAACTTTTTTTTCTTTGTTTTCAGCAGAACTTGCAACCCTTTTTTGCGATGTACAGGTGCTTAGGGTAGATAAAGGGGATATCATTGGTAATTTCGGGGTTGGGTGGCGTTCCTTCTCTCCCGATTTTTGTGAAGCCATAGGGGCAAACATATTCTATGATGTACGCCAAGTTCCTAACGGAATTTTACACCAAGTGGGAGTAGGTGTTGAGTATTTGACTCCCAATTGGGAATTACGTGCAAATGGTTATGTTCCAGTTGGAAGCAATGATGTGTTTCAAGAAGATTTAGTCCATAACTATCCCGGCGGATATGTCGCAACAGCCAAACTCAGGAAGCGTGGGATGCTCGGTTTCGACTTAGAAGTTGGGAAGTCACTATGGTGCAATAAGTGTATGGATGTCTATGGCTCTGTCGGCCCCTATTTTTATAGCTCAGCGTGTTGTGATCAGATAATAGGCGCAATCGGTCGTATATCAGTATCTTACGGAAGATATATCTCCCTCGAATGTGTGGTAACGCGCGATGATGTATTTGGTACCCACGCTCAAGCAGAGGTGATGCTCTCACTTCCTTTCCCATTTGGATGTGGAACATGGCGCTCACCCTTTAGAGGAATTAAACGTAACCCCATAATTATTATGGAGGATGTGTGTGAGTGGACAACGGATTGGTAAGTCAATTTAGCTGTCCCATTGATGTTTGAATCACAGAATGTGATCCATCAAAATATTTCCAAATTGCACTCGTGGTTTTTTCGTTAATCGCAACTTTTGGTTCATAAGCATTTTTTTCCGAAATTGAAAGAACTTGGATACCTTCCCATCCTCCGGAATGTGTATTTGATTCGATGACCCAATTATAGCCATTGTAGGCTTGCCAGATTGTTACTGCTATGTTCTCAGGATTGATTTTCACATTCGCAGAGGTGATTTTTTCACTCACATAAGAAATGGTTTCTGGTGACGACCATATTTCACCAGCACAGGTTGCAGCTTTTAATACTGTATTGGCGCCCTCATAATGTTCCCAAATTGCAACGGCATATCCGAAATCATTCAACGCGATTTGTCCTCTTCCAGAATCTTCTCTATTATCGGAAAGGTTTTCAGCAGGATTCCATCCATGTTTACTTCCTCGATTTTTAAAAGTGAAACGTGCCGTTTGAATGACATTTAGCGAGTTCTCATTAGTGCTCTCCCAAATCGCGATTCCTTCACCGGAGTAGTCCATTGCAATTTCCGGGTTCTTGCTATCACATCCTTCTAAAGAAAGCGTTTCAGTATCACTCCATTTATTTTTAATAAAAACAGCAGATTGTATCGATGAGCAAGAGGAATCGAGTTCTTCCCAAATAGCGATTGCAATCTCCTCATTGCTCATTTTAACTTTTGGATTAAAGGCATTTTCTCCTGCGGAGATTATTACAGGAGAGCTCCATTTTTTTCTTTTCGAATTTGATTCTCGATAGACAGAAGCTTGTATAGTGTCTGTGTTACCGATTATTTCCCAAACAGCGACGCCATCCCCTGAATCATTCAAACTGATTTGAGGATGAGATGTTAAGGCTTTTGTACGAGTGAGTGTTTCGGCTTTTTCCCATGAATTCCCATCGTATCGGGATACTTTGATAAAGTAATATATGCCATTAAATTCTGACCATATCGCAAAGCCAATACCCGATTCATTCAGCGCAACTTGTGGGAGTTCTGCCGTATTTTTTCTATCAGAAAGCTCAACTGGTGAATTCCAGTAGCCGTTTAGAGAGGCGGCTTCTATGATATTATTTGAGGCTTCAGAACGAATCCAAACCGCTAAAGCTTCGAGAGAATTATTGGTAGCAATGCAAAATTGTTCAGCATTTTCTCCTCTGCTTGATAAATCAATTGGTGTTCCCCAATTGATAGAGAATGAGGAAAAAAAACCCCAAATAGATAGCACGCATATCCTGAGAATTTTTTCTAAAAACATCGCAAAGGCCATTTCATATTGCTTGTGAGTAAAATTTAAAGCGTTGATTAAGGGAAAGCTTTTTTTTTATTTTTCTTTGACTTAGGCTTTACGCTCTATGGACTAATAGTTGCTCTCAAATTTTGAAATATCCTTTTAGAATCGCACTCTTCCTTGTCTTCCTCTCTGCGACACATTTAATTGCTGCCGATATTTTTTCTATGGAAGATCCTAGAGTTGGGTGTTGTGATCCTCCGAAGCAAGGGCCTCCAGGACCAACTGGCGCAACCGGTACAACTGGTGCAACAGGGCCAGGAGGGAGTGGTTCAATCGGCCCTACTGGTGTAACAGGAACCACAGGTCCAACAGGACAGACAGGCACCACCGGTGCTACTGGTGTAACGGGAACCACAGGTCCAACAGGTCAAACTGGAACGACCGGTGCTACTGGTGTAACAGGAACTACTGGCCCAACAGGTCAGACTGGAACCACCGGTGCCACAGGTGTAACAGGAACTACTGGCCCAACAGGTCAAACTGGAACCACAGGTCCAACAGGTCAGACTGGAACTACTGGTGCTACTGGCGTAACAGGAACCACAGGTCCAACAGGGCAGACTGGAACCACCGGCGCCACTGGTCAAACTGGAACGACTGGTGCCACAGGCGTAACAGGAACTACTGGCCCAACAGGTCAAACTGGAACCACAGGTCCAACAGGTCAGACTGGAACGACCGGTGCTACTGGCGTAACAGGAACTACTGGCCCAACAGGGCGGACTGGAACGACTGGCCCAACAGGGCGGACTGGAACGACTGGTGCCACAGGCGTAACAGGAACTACTGGCCCAACAGGGCAGACTGGAACTACTGGCCCAACAGGGCAGACTGGAACGACCGGTGCCACAGGCGTAACGGGAACTACTGGCCCAACAGGGCAGACTGGAACCACCGGCGCCACTGGTGTAACAGGGACCACAGGTCCAACAGGGCAGACTGGAACGACTGGTGCCACAGGTGTAACGGGAACTACTGGCCCAACAGGTCAAACTGGAACGACCGGTGCCACAGGCGTAACGGGAACTACTGGCCCAACAGGGCAGACTGGAACCACCGGCGCCACTGGTGTAACAGGAACTACAGGTCCAACAGGAACCACCGGTGCCACAGGCGTAACAGGAACTACAGGTCCAACAGGAACCACCGGTGCCACAGGCGTAACGGGAACTACAGGTCCAACGGGCTCTTTAGCTGCGGCTTATGGTTCGATGTTTTTGACTACTTCACCTACAACTGTTGCGACTACAGGAGGAGGAACTGCTGATCCAATGAACACCTTCGATACAGCCGGTCCTGCCTTAGGAGTAACAATCGTTGTTGGAGCAGTCACAGATACGATCACGATTGATGCAGGTAATGGGGGAACGTATCTTGTAGGTTTAGATGTTTCCTATGAGCAGCAGGGGGGAGTGAACCGCGACTGGACGCTAGAGGTTTTGATTAATGGCGCCTCCACTCCTGCTTTGACGAATTTGAGCTTTTTAACATCAGCGCAGAGGATTAATGCTGTTTCATTTACAGGTGTTGTGACTCTAGCAGCGGCAGATGTCTTAAGAGCACAAGTTACACAGGATGCAGCTGCGATTACCATGACTGTCCATTACTGCAATTTGCATGTGGTTAGGATCGCGGATTAAGCCATTCATCGGGGATGTAGGTGCGCCCCTCGATCGCCGCGATGCGCTTTTCAACGGGGGGATGGGTGGCGAAGATCTTTGACCAAGAGGAGTGGTTATCCAAATAGAGATGCGCATAAGCCATGCCGGTGCGGGGCATATCACGTACTTCTTGCATCTTTGAGATCTTACGTAATGCATTCGCAATGCCGTCGGGGTTGCGGGTAAACTGGACAGCGCATGCATCTGCTAAATATTCGCGCTGCCGACTCACCATCGAGCGTAAAATTGCTCCGCAAAACCAGGTGAGCGCGCCTGCAAGCAAAAAAACAAGGGCGACGATGACAACAGGATTCGACCCTTGGCTGCGCTGTCTACCACCAAAAAGCAGGGAGCCTTCCAGTAGGCGCACTCCAAGAAAGAGGATGAGCATAAAGCCCATCACCATCGCAGCTAGGCGCATGCTGATTTTCATGTCGGCATTGTAGATATGTCCAAATTCGTGAGCAACGACACCTTGCAGCTCATCGCGAGAGAGGAGGGTAAGGGTTCCGCGAGTAACGGTAATGGCGGCATTTTCAGGTTTCATGCCTGCGGCAAAGGCGTTGATCTCTTTGGATTCGATGACGTAGACAGCTGGAAGGGGTTGGCCGCTTGCAATAGCGATCTCTTGGACGATGTGGAGTAGCTGCTGCTCTTGGAGGTTTTGGGTGTTAGGAAGCACTTTTTTCCCGCCAAGCGACTCGGCAACAAAAGCGCCTCCTTGGCTCTTATAGGAGAGGTAGTAAAAGCCAGCGATGAGGAGGGTGACGCCCAAAAAGAGAAACCCTAGGTACGGCATTGGCTGAGTGTACCCTTCTTTAGCCAGTTGGCGGACGACATATTCGATCAAAAGGGCGATCGCAACTGTCAGAAGCAGAAAGACAAAAACGTAGAGAGTTGTTCGTGAACGGGCTTTGGCTTGAGCTTCCCAAAAGTTCATCAGAAATCAACTTTGACAGCTTTTTTAGCCTCTGGGTCCTGAACTTCAAACAGGTCGGCTTGTTTGTGTCCAAGTGCAGTGGCGAATAGGACGGCTGGAAACTCTTGTTGGGTCGTGTTGTAGAGCATGACACTGTCGTTATAGGCTTGTCTGGAAAATGCGACCTTATTTTCTGTTGAGGAGAGCTCTTCTTGGAGGCGTTGCATGTTTTCTGTTGCGCGCAGCTCGGGATAGTTCTCTGAAAGGGCAAAGACGTTTGCCAAAGCTCCTCCGAGTTGCGACTCAGCTCCTGCTAGATCTTGGAGTGAGCCTTCGGTGGGCCCTCCTTTTTTGGCCAAATGGTCCCGCGCTGCCTGGGCAGTATTTCGTGCTTCAACCACTTTTTGGAGTGTCCCTTGTTCGTAGGACATGTATTTTTTGACCGTTTCAACAAGGTTGGGAATGAGGTCATAACGCCTTTGTAGTTGGACGTCGATCTGGCTCCACGCATTTTTGACGCGGTTGCGCAGGCGCACCAGGCGGTTGTAGATTCCTACAATCCAGCCAATAAAAAACACGATGACGATCAGGATGATAGCTAAAGTCCACCACATAGTATTACTCCTCCCAAAACCATTTTAAATATGTCCACTCACGGAACCATAAAGGGAGCAGCTCCTCAGCTTCCCTAAAGGGTTCACCCCCTTCTAACTCGATTTGATCGAGCGCCTCTTGAATTGAAGTTCCTTTTTTCAAAAGAGTTAAGAGGCGATGCTCGCCAATCGAGATCTCTTTCCATTTTACCTGGTTTTTAGGGTTTCTGTAGAGGACAAAAAAACATTTACCTTGTCGCACTTCTGTCACAGAGTGTTCCTTTAAAAGCTCATCACGAAAGGTAAAGAGATCTCCCCCAAGCTCAAAAAGATGGATGTGGGGCTGCAAAAAAACTTTTTTTTCGAGATTTAAGTCGCAAGGCTCTTGCTCTTTGCTCCAAAAACTCGCCTGCGTGGCTGCTTCAATGGTTGCAAGATCACGCTCGAGATCTTTCTCTTTAAACCACCCTGGTAGCGATTGACCTAGTCGGCAAAGAGCCCAATGGGTGGGAGGATTCTCTGAGAGGTAGGGGATTCCAATCTCATCATTGAAACGCTCATATCCATAAAGGAGTGTCAGGGCCGGAAAATTCTCCTGCAAGCAGCTTAAAAGACGCCACCAATACTGCTGGTGATAAAGTTTGAGGCGCTGATGAGGTTCCAACGCCTTGCTTGGGGTAATATATTTGCCCACCTCTTCTTTGGAAAATGTGCTTGTAAGAGGCTGCGAGATGAGCGCTCCAAACCACTCCTGGATTTTGACAAGCTTTGTCATAAGCTTACAAGCTCCTGTTGAAAGGCTTTTGCTCGTAGCGCCTCTTTCCACGTCTCCTCAAAGCTCACAAAATTCTCATCCCACTCGAGAAGCGTTGAGACACCTCCCGCGCGCGGCCACACTTCGGCATACAGTTCCCACACCTTGTCGCAAACCGGGTGATCGTGTGTGTCGAGCACATAATCGCCATGATCGCTGTGACCCGCTAAATGAATCTGCAGCACACGCTCCATTGGAATGTGATTGATGTAATCGAATGGATCAAATCCATGATTGCGGCTCGATACATATATGTTGTTGACGTCAAGCATCATGTGAATATCAGCCTTTTCCACCACAGCTGAATAAAAATCCCACTCAGGCATTTGATCGTCGGTATAGGCGACATACGAAGAGAGGTTTTCAAGGGCAAAGGGAATTTCGAGATAATCTTGGACGATACGTGCGCGCTCAGCGACATAGTCGATCACTTCTTGCGTGTACGGAAGAGGAAGTAAATCATGGAAATGGGCACCCGGAAGGCGTCCCCAGCAAAGATGGTCGGAGAGCCACGGTGTTTTGGTGCGCCGTGTGAGCGCTTTGAGTTTTTTTAAGTAGTCCCAATCAAGCGGATCGGGGCTTCCGATCGCCAAGTTGACACCGTGCTGGACAATAGGATAGCGCTCTAGAATGCGGTCGAGGTTTTCAAGGGGTTTGCCCCCCTCAACCATGTAGTTCTCACTGATGATTTCGAACCAGTCGATTGCAGGATTTTGCGAGAAGATCTCTTCGTAGTGAACCGGCCGTAGGCCGATTCCGATACCGAGTTTTGGGATATGTTCTTTCATAAAAAAAGGTGCCTATCTTTCGATACACACCTTATTCTTTCAAAAATGCGATTGCAACAGCTTATTTAGCTTTGCCGTTTTTATCCGCATCCATTTGGTTTTTGTACTGCACGTCTATAGCTTTATCCGCATCTTTCACTGGAGCGCCACCCTTACCTTTACAGCCATTGTGCCCAGCGCACTTATTTTCGGCAGACTCGCAGCCGCCCATTCCAGCGCACTTGTTTTGCCCATTACATTTTTGATCAGCCATCTCCATCGCCATCATCTTGTGCTGCGCATCGAGCTCATCGAATTTTTTTTGCGCATCTTCAGAAAGCGAGTCATGGAACGCTTTCATCTCAGCACTTGCGTCTTCTGTCGCATGGCTACCATTTGTCTTCTTCTCGTCTTGTTTCTCACACCCACCAGCGAGTAGTCCAGCACTGATTCCAATCACTGCCAATGTAGCTAAATTACGTTTTTTCATATCCCGACTCCTTGTCAATCAATTAAACACTTTTTCGGGATACTAAAAAATTAGTGATATATGCGCAATAAGTATTGGAAATCTTTGTTCTAAGTAATTTTATTGAATCAGTCTCTCTAATCCATGATATTGAAGCGTCTCCACTAACTGTGGGAACATTTCTGGATTTGCGTTATGCTGAGCGAGCTCAAGTAATTGACGTAATCGCATTTCTGCGGTCTCGTCACCTTCTATAGCTCTGTCAACGAGGTTCTGAAATGATTCTTCTGTACCCTCAACGAGGAGTGCTTGGGGTGTTTGCTGGTCATTGACCGTGTCCTCAACCCATACAAGTTGAACAGCTTCGCATCCAAGTTTAGCGGCTATTCTCTGAAATATTCCATTTAGCTGATTGCTATGCTCTTCGTTAGAACCTCTGATTGAACGATAGTTTGTGTATTCTGTTATTAGAGACCCACGGATTGCTGCAAAAGTGTTCCAAATCGTGTCATCGTTATTTGGAAGTGAATCAGCGATTTGAGTCAGTATCTGAATTTTTTCATCTCCTTGTCTGACCAGCCCCATCATACCCCAAATCTGCTCAAGCTTTTCGAGATTTTGGAGGAGCTGAGGAACCTTAATATCGAAAAATGTTTCTTGAGATTGGATATACTCACGGATCTGCTGAATGTGTTCGAACTCGCAGGATGTACTTTGGATTTGAATATCTTTTAACTGTTGGGATGCAAGCTCAGCAGCACGATCTTTGAAATGAGCTTCCCATTTGTATGGATTTAGCAACACGTCAATGTTGATCGATACGCCCACATTTTTGGTGGCTAAATCTTGGTTAAATTCTTGAAGTTGAGCGCGGACCTCATTTAAAATTCTTTTGAATTGAGTGTGATGTGTGAATTCTAAAGTAGGAAGTGTTTCATTGCCCCATTCTTTTATCGTATCCTCATAATTTTTGCGCATGCGCTCATAGTGGATATGTTCATCAGGATTTGTGGGGGAGGGAGTGAACTTTACTTCCGGCTTTTCGGGTAGTTCAAATTTTTTGTTGAGCTCTTCAGTAAGTCTCATTTTAAGCTGTTTGAGTGGCTCAAAATATTTTACAAGAGGAGGTTGCATGCGCGTGATTTGTTGAGACATTGGCAAATCAAGAGGAGAGGCTTTACGACGACGAAAAATCCAAGCTGTGCCAATAAGAGCGATCACAATTGCCACGCTCGTAAGAGCTGCTGCTTGCTGAACGGTTAGAGGGCCAAGAGTGTTGACTCCGGCCAAGGAGAGGATTCCAATTGTAGCCGTGATTACTGCGACAGCAACTAGGGTTGCCACAACGGCTTTTCTAGCGCGCGTTGGCGTGTAGTTCCATGGATTTAAGTGGCGGCCGCAAGCTTGAGTTGAATTAGGCATAATAAATATCTTTAAATAATGAAGTTATATCTATTGTAACATTTTTATTATTAAAGATGAATTAAGAAAATTGAGCTAATTCTTCTTCGGTGAGCTCTCGGTAATCCCCTAGGGGGAGGCTTCCAAGAGTGAGAGGGCCGATTCGGATGCGGCTCAGCTCCCGTACTTCGAGCTTAGCATTGGCAAGAAGCTGGCGAACCTCGTGCTTTTTTCCCTCAGAAACGACGATTTTTACCGTTCCTCGACGTACTTTTTTCACAGATACAGGCTTGACGAACGTCCCTTCGACCCGAGCCCCTCGAGAGAGGGCCTCTAAATGGGCGGGGGTGATCTCCTGCCCGGTCTTAGCGAGGTACTCTTTTGTGACGTTATAGGAGGGGTGAATGACTCGATTTGCGAAGGCGCCGTCGTTGGTTAGGAGAAGAAGTCCCGAGGTCTCCTTGTCGAGTCTTCCTACTGTGAAGAGTCGCAATTTGATGTGGGAGAATAAATTGAGGATCGATTTGGTGCCGGGCGCGCTTGTGCAAAGATAACCAATGGGCTTATTGATAAGAAAATAGACTTTTCTCTCCTCACCACGGATACGTTCACCGTCGACCATGATGCGGTCTTTTTGCGAATCCACAAGGGTTTGGGGGAGGTTAACAACCTCACCATTGACAAGGACCCTCCCAGAGAAAATGAGTTCTTCTGCGGCGCGTCTCGATGCGATGCCTGCTGCGGATAATGTTTTGCTGAGTCTTTTCTTCATAATTTCGCATTAATTCTAAACTCTATATACTCTAAGGTCAATAGGAGATCTACATTGGCGCAACTTATTTTACTAAGACACGGAGAATCGGAATGGAATCGAAAAAATGTCTTTACGGGCTGGGTCGATATTCCACTAAGTGCGAAGGGGATTGATGAGGCTTTGGAGGCCGGGAAGCAGATTAAAGATATCTCTATCGATATAATTTATACATCTACTTTGATTCGCGGGATGATGACCGCAATGCTTGCTATGACAGTGCACAGTTCGGGTAAAATCCCTGTGGTTTTACACCCTGGTGAGGAGTGGAGCCGGTGTTATGATGCGGAATCTGAAAGTGAATTGATTCCTGTCACAAGTGCCTGGGAGCTTAACGAGCGGATGTATGGGGAACTACAGGGGAAAAATAAACAAAAAATGCGCGATGAATTTGGGGATGAGCAGGTCAAGATCTGGCGGCGGAGTTTTTCAACCCCTCCTCCACAAGGGGAGAGTTTAGAGATGACAGCTGCGCGCACAATTCCCTACTTTGAGTCGGAGATCGTTTCACAGATAAAAGCGGGAAAAAACGTGCTCGTTTCGGCTCATGGGAACTCTTTGCGCTCGATTGTGATGGATCTCGAGCGCTTAGGCGAGGAAGAGGTGTTGAATTTGGAGATCCCAACGGGCAAGCCTATTATTTATACTTATGAAAATGGTGAATTTCATGGAACTTGATGAGGCCTATTTGGCTCTCTACGACCTTGTCGGGGCGAAGAAAACCGACCATTTCATTTTCACCTCTTCTGGGGCTGAAGGGGTTAATCATGCTGTTTTTGCAGCCTATCTAGATAGCACACGTAAGACGGGAAAGAACCATTTTGTGTGCGGCTCAATCGATGAGGCGCCTGCCATTATGGCGATGAGCCGTCTTTCTGAGTTGGGGTGCCTCTTTGAGATGGCTCCTGCGAATAAAGAGGGGATTGTATCGGCACAAGCGATTGCTGAGACTTTGACACCACGCACCGCGATGGTCTCGATTTCTTGGGCAAACGGGCTTACAGGGGTGATTCAGCCAGTTGCAGAGATTGCCGAGGTTTGCCGTGAGCGGGGAATTCTCTTTCACGTAGAGGCGACACATGTTCTTGGAAAAGGGTATTACACTCTTGAATCGAGTGGAGCTGATGTTCTTACATTTGAAGGGGGCATGTTTATTCGAGAAGGTGTCGAAATCAGCCCCATGATTTTGGGAGGTGATGAACAGGCTCACATGCGTGCTGGAGAGGTTAACCGCCCCAGATTGATCGAATTAGCTAAATCGGCAAAGGAGGCGCTGCGCTTTCGGGACCATATTTGTATGGAAGTTGCGCGGTTGCGAGACCGTTTTGAAGAGCGTATTGGCAAAGGGCTTTTTTGCGAGCAAGAACGCCTCCCACATATTTCAGCACATGTTTTTCCTGGAGTAACGAGCGATGCACTTCTCTATATGCTGAATCGACGTGGGGTCGAGATGGCCAGCTTTGGAGGAAACCGCCACCAACATCTCATGCATATCTTGCAAGCTTGTGGAATCACAGCTCCAGACATTCACAGTGGATTGAGTTTCACTTTTTCTAGTGAAACGACCGAAGAGGAGATCGAGAAAGTGGCTGAAAGAACTTTAGAAGTTGTCGAACATCTACAGAAGGTATCGCATGAGTTACGATGATCTTTTAGAAAAACCTCCCTGGGCCCGTTTCAGCAAGAAAATGGCGGCAAAAATCGATCGTCCTCGCAATATTGGGTGTTTTACCGATGAGGACGCCAAAGAGCGACAAATGCGGTGTGTATGTGGTCGAGAGGGGCTTTTGGTCGATGGGAATGCTATTGCGCTCTACTGGCTTGTCGATCCAACGGATGGGATGATCGTTGATGCAAAATTTCAAGTTTTTGGACACGCAGCCTTGATTGCCGCAGCCGATACAGCTTGTGAGTTATTAATTGGAAAAAATTACGATCAAGCGAAGCGATTCAGCGCCGATCTGCTCGATAAACAACTACGCGATAAAGCAGAGACACCCGCCTTTCCCGATGAGACGCTTGGGCACCTAAATCTTGTGATCGATGCGATCGATGATGCGGTTGAAAAATGCCTCGATATCCCTCTTTCAGACCATTATGCAACGCCTATCCCACGAGATAATAAGAGCGATGGATATCCAGGTTGGCTCGAGCTTTCATATGAGAAGAAACTCGCTGTGATCGAAGCAATTTTGGATGAAGAGGTCCGCCCTTACGTCGAGCTTGATGCAGGGGGGATTGTTGTGGAGAAGCTCGTCGATGACAAGGAGCTCATAATTGCCTATCAAGGGGCGTGTACATCGTGCTTTTCGGCAATTGGAACAACCCTTTCAACGATTCAACAGATTGTCCAAACTAAGGTTCATCCTAGTTTGGTGGTTGTCCCCAACATGGATGCCTTACAGTTGTAAGACTTTAGATAAATAGATCTTCTAGAGTCACTTCATCAATAAGATCCTGTGAATAAGTGTTTTTTGTCATTGCCATAAGTCTAGAGGCGGTGGATAAGGTCGGTTTGTAGGGTGTTTTGAAGCTCTTCTAGAATTTTGGGAATATCCCACTCTTTTTGTGTCTCATTCTTTAGAGATGTCGCGGGCTGGTCGATCTGATCGAGCTCCTCCTTAGACATGTTCACATTCAAGCCGACACCGATGATCACTCCAAGTTGAGGGGGAAAAGGGATCGTTTCAGATAAGATGCCGGCGATTTTCTCTCCGTTAACAAGCAGATCATTGGGATGCTTGAACCTGCAAACGACTCCATAACCTTCCAAAACACGGGCAAGTGAGAGAGCTAGCAGGCGGGTGAGCGCTAGAGGTTCGTATTTGTCCTGCTCGATAAAAAAACAGAAGCTCGCGTAGAGATTTTTCCCTTTGGGAGAGATCCATGTACGTCCATATTGTCCCCGTCCGCGTGTTTGGGTGTCAGTTGTAACGACGGTGAGCTTATCTTTGGCAAATGTTTCAAGTTGACTCTTCGCCCAATCATTGGTCGAAGCGAGTGTCTCAAAATGGTAGTGGATCATTTCCATGGAGATAAGTATACTGCCGAACGAGAATATGTGGAACCACCGACTCATTTTTCGTATCGATTGGCGGGTCATACCCGTCATACTCTCTTTGATGGGGATCAGCTTGCTTGTGATCTCCACAACAGATCCCGCTTGCCGTCAAGGGTTTGAAAATGGCTTCTTCACCCCCAAAGTTCTCAGTCAAATCCAACGTTTTTTCCTTGGGTGGGCTGTTTTTCTCCTTTTTGCTGGCATCGATTATAACAAGATTCGGGAATGGGCATGGATCTTATATATCTTGATGGTAATCAGCTTGCTAGGTCTCTTTTTTGTCCCAGCTATCCAGAATGTCCATCGGTGGTACCGCGTTCCTTTTATTGGAGTCAGCATTCAGCCGTCTGAGTATGCGAAGTTGATTGTAGTGATCAGTTTGAGCTGGTTTTTAGAGCGCAATCGCTCGACAGCTTCTACGTGGGGCACGTCGATTGTGGGGTCGCTGATTGTGGGGGTTCCCTTTCTGCTCATCCTTAAGCAACCTGATTTGGGAACGGCGCTTGTCCTATGTCCTGTGACGCTTGTGATGTTTTATTTGGGAAATCTCAATCCGGTCTTTCTCCGTATCATGGCTTTTTTTGGCTCTTTGTTTCTCATCTTTGTCCTGATGATCTTTATGGGGATCTTTTCGCACGACCAGATGCGCCCTTACGCCACAAAAGTGCTCAAAGAGTACCAATATGAACGGCTCAACCCTGATAATCACCATCAGTGGGCTGCTCTTACCGCTATTGGAGTGGGTGGCGTAACGGGGAGTGGGTGGCGTGCCAGCGAATTCACCGGTCGTGGGTGGCTCCCGTATGGGTATACCGATTCTGTCTTTCCTGCATTTGGAGAGGAATTTGGACTCATGGGCTTACTCCTTATCCTGGCGTTGTTTTATTCTCTAATTTATTTTGGGTTTCAGGTAACAGCAGTTGCGAAAGATCTCTTTGGGAGGATGCTCTCAGCAGGAGTGACTGTCTACATTGCCATGCATATTCTGGTAAATATTGGGATGATGTGCGGATTTTTACCTGTGACAGGCGTGCCCCTTATTTTAGTTTCCTATGGAGGATCCTCCATTTTCGTGACGATGGCGGCGCTTGGGATTTTGCAAAGTATATACAGCAGAAGGTTTATGTTTTGATCCATCCATTTATTTTTAAACCTGGAGCTTGGCAAGGGGAGGGAACGATTACCTTCAGCATGGCTGATGATGTCCTGAACTTTGTTGTGAATTGGACAGTTCTTCCGATTGAAGAGGGGAAAATCTATTTAAACCAAGTGGTTGCAATCGACGGTTTTGCCGAAAAAATGCGCAACACATTCACCATCTTCGATGTGACACCCTCTAGCTTCGAGATCGAGCTTGAGAACCACCTTGTGAACAAGGTCGCTGGGAAGGGTGTGATTGGTCCGCAAGGGATTGCCTGGGAATTTCGTCGGAAGGATCAAGATTTTGAGGGGTATGAAGTCTATGAATTGCAAGAGGGTGGCTGGTATAAAATGCGCTCTGAATTCACATCTGGCGATGGTTTACGCACAAGTATCACAGGCTCTATCGATCAATAAGATCTCTGTCTTCGCATTGCAGCAATGTTAAAATCTGAGGCCTGCGAAATATTAAGATAATATCAATATGGGATGGCGGAAAAAGTGAAATTCAACTAAAATTTTTTGAATAAAGGCGTTTTTTTGTCGGAAAATGACGCTGATTAATCAATTTAAGAGGTTTAGAATGAATAAAGTGTTCCTGTTATTAGCCGTGTTTATCTCCAGCATCTCTGCCCCTTTGAGTGGGGAAATGACGACTCCCCCAACTTATTTTGAGAAAGTTACATTTTCTACAAAATACCGTTTTCAAGTATTTGCGCATATCAAACTTTCCAATGGAACTGAGTGGAAATCTCAGTGTTTCAACAGTGACGAAGCTAAGCTAAGAAAATGGAAAAAGAACGATGAGATCTATATTTATACTGATGATCATAGTGGAATTAAGCTTGAAAACGTCGTTCAAAATTCCTTTGTCTATAGCTCCATCGATCCAAATTCAAAGCTTGTGCTTAAGCAGATCACGAAAACAGATTTTCAAACGCATAATTGGTTTTTTCCGGATTGCCATTCTATTACGCTAAGTGATGGTGCGGAATTGGAAATGGAAGCAATAGATCATTATTTTGAGCGGTGGGAAGTTGGTCAGAATATTTTGCTTACAAGGGGAATCTATGCGAACCAAAGAGAACCTCAGGATTTAGTAGTAAATCTGACATTGCCTCATAACTCAAAGTATCGTGATGATAGAAGTGCTGTTAAGAAGCTGGGATTGTAGTTGGGCTAGTCAATAAGATCCTTATCGTGAATAAGAATTGGTAAAATATCGATAAGAGTGGGGAACCACTCCATCCCACGTTTGTAGACGAGTCTGGAAGCGATGTGGGTGGCGATTACAGCCTTTTTGTGATTCTCCGGAATTTCCCTTATGAGGTGGTCGTGGAATTTTTCACGCAAGGTTTTGGGGCAGTATGATAAGAAGCACTGGATAAGAGGATCTTTTGCGTTATCGGGTAGCTCAATTGTTTCGAGATAACTGCGGAGCTGGTCGGTGAAATAGTTGATCCGCTTGGAAATGTCGTCGGAAATATCGGAGAGGGGGTTTTCCCCTTTCCTGTGTTCATTAAGCATTAGAGTTACTTCATCAAGGGCGCATTTTTGCACCCTTTCAAGGATCTCTTCAACGAGCATTGGTTTGTATTCTAAAAATTCGGCGTCGGTGAGGGTCAATCCACACAAAATTTCAAAAGAGGAGCAGATCACTCCTCCTTTATTTGCGGAGCTGTCTTTGATAATCAGGGCGCCTTGCTCTTCAAGGAAGTGGCGCGCCCAGGGGGAGATGTAAAGATTGGCTCCCTCTACAATGGCTTGTGCGGTCGGTTTTCCATTTTGATCTAGGAAGTCTTTGTAGTTGGTATTTTGTAATGTTCTGGGACGTCCACCACAAGGGATGAAAATATCGGCAGGTGTTTGATGAACATTATGGCGGTAGAGTGCGTTCATTTCGTTTCCTGAGAGCCAATCTGAAACGACAGAACCATCTTTATTGCGCCAGCAAAGAGTTTGCTGAACGTATGGAGTTTGCTCGCGTCTGTTTTCCCGGTCGAGCAAAAAACCCCCTGGAGTAAGACTGTCAGGAGGATAAAAGCGAATTGGTTTTCTTTCGTTAAAGAGCTCTACAAGTATTCTTAAATCAAGGCCATTTGGATCATGAATCGTTCCAGAGACATCTGTAAGGGCGACGAGTTTTGCTGTCTCTTTGTAGTAGGTAAAAAGATTTTTGATTTGATTTCCTGCGACATCTCCATCAGGACCTCCAGAAATTTTGACAGTAAATGTTTGGGTGTAGGGATCTATCCCTAAGTAATGGAGCATTTCGTGCATGTTGACGTTAACTCCGAGAGAGGTCACGCCGTATTCTTTGTGATTAATTCCAATTCGAGGCTTTCCGCTTATAAAAGCACCGCCAGGCTTGTAACGTGCGTGCTCACTTTCTTTGGCAATCCATTCGATCATTGTGTCGTGCATATTCTCGTCTGGACCTAGATAAATATACTCGGGCTTATTCCAATAATCAATCACGTGTTTAGCTTTGAGAGTGCCGTCTGGATCGCAATTAATAAGTGAGAGAAAGCATTTGATAAAGGAGCGCTGCGTTTGATAGAGGTATTCAAGCTTTTGCTCGGCTTTAAAGGCCTCTAAACGGGATTCAATTTCACTTAAGTCCATCCCTGCATCACTCATTTCTCGGGATAAGATCTCCATTTCGGAGGCGAGGCGCTCATAGGGCTTTAAGAAGATAACGCCCTTAGCACCCCCTTCAGGAATATCTTTGTTTTTCTTTTGCTGGGTGTAGGCGAGGTTATAGCACTCCATAAAGACGGTGTTGCGTTCGGCAAGCATCCGTTCCTTGCGCTCGGGAAAAATTGTACGCAATCCCCCTCTAGAAAGGTCTCTGAAGCGGATATGAAATCCCAGGAAATGCATCCCTTTAAAGAAAAAGACGCCGAAAGGGAGCTCTGGAAAATTTTTTTTCCGATCAAAGGGGGCGTGATCGAGGTACTCGGGATTTAGACGAAAGGCGTGGGCAGTTTTATTATTTTTATAGAAGTTGGTCTTGAGGGTATGTGTGACAAAGTTCATTCCCTGGAGCAGGATATTTTTTCTGCGTGTGTCATGAAATTCATGGCCGGTATCGAGTTGATCGATGAGGGTTAAAAACTCTTCGCGCGCGACCTCGAATTTTGTTAGATCATGTTTTGTGGGATGGAATTTATATTCAAAAGCCTCGCATAGCTTTATAGTCAACTCTGGATGGCGACAAAGCCCTTCTACGATATTTTCTAAGTTGTAGAGATTGGGGTCAACATTGAGTAGTACTTGGTTAATAAAATGCATCGCCGAACGCAAAAGATTTGCAAGGTTGCCGCGTAATAACCCTGTGCTGACAAAAGTTGTGTCGTATGCGTCAAGTGAACCAAAATATTTAAGCGTCACCACTTCTTGAAGGAAATCGGCGATGTCAGCTGCTTCCCAAGCAGCCTCTTCGTTCCTGCCGTGAAGGCCAAAAGAGAGCATAAAAATACTTTCTGTCGTATGGGGATTGAGGTAGGCGGCATTGACTCGGCGCATCACAAGGCCGTGTTGATTGACAATACGCGCAAGGCGATAGAGGAAATTGTGTTTAGGGACATTTTTCCACGCCAAGACAACGAACATCGAAGGGGAGCCTTTCTCTTTCCAATCCTCTTCATATTGCACTTCATACTGACAATGATCGCGCGTTTGGGCTCGTTCGAACATCTCCAGGGCAAGGATGCGACTCTCATTTGGAATTTTCCGCAAAAAACGCGGTTCCATTTGAGCGATCAATGCGTCATTTTTTTCCACTGACCATTCTGGATTACGCGCCTTTAAGAAGCCCTTCAGTTCCGAGCGGATTTCACTGCTCAAGGGGATCTCGACCGCACCGACAAGAACTTCTGTAAAATAGATGGTTGCGATGCGCAAGTTTCCTTTAACACTCGAGAAGGGGACCGGTTCGCGCGAAACGTATGTGGTGTAGTTTTTGATTCCGAACATGGGGTAGCTCTCGAGGATCTTGACATCGGCCTCTGGGCTATCTACGCACAAAGAGATAGCCCCATTTTTGAGATGAATTTCTGAGAATAAATCTTGTTCTTCAAAGCCCATCAAACTGTGAACGATTAAGGAGATCCACTCTTTTCCAACCTCTTGAAAAAACACACGAGGCATGCTATTTTCCAGCCAAAGATAAAAGCGCTCGAAGCGCTCCCTCTCCTCTTTGATCGCTTCTTTCATCTGCTCGGGTGGTATTTTGGGATCTTCGGTCATTTTTTCCCTAATAATCTTAATGCATTCAAACCGACAATCACCGTCCCTCCCTCATGTAATACAACCGCCATCCAGAGTGGAATCCACCCCAGAAGTGCAGGCAGCGTCGCAACAAGAATCGCCGCAGCGGCAATCGTCACGTTTTGTTTTACAATACGTACCACTTGATGGGATTTTTTTACGAGCCACTCGAGCAATTCAATGTTGTCTTGCAAAAATACAATATCGGAAGCATCTATTGCTGAGGTGCTTCCGACCTTTCCCATAGAAATTCCTACGGACGCTCTGGCAAGTGCCGGCGCGTCGTTGATCCCATCACCCACCATCGCCAGGTTCTCTTCCTTGGAGATATACGCGAGCTTGTTCTCAGGGCGCAAATCTGCATAATATTCGGTTAATCCCGCTTCTTCGGCAATTCTCCGAGCGCTCGCCTCGTGGTCGCCCGTTAACATCAAAAGGCGCATGCCCCACTTATTTTTGAGTTTCTCAAGAGTTGGGACAATGTTAGCTCGTAGTAGATCGCGAAAACGAAAAAGGGCGTATTCCTCACCCACTCGCAGCACGGTGACGATCTCGCCGCGCTCTTTAATCTCTCTCACCTGATCTGTGTCGGGTAAGAGCCAGTCGGCATTGCCGATACGCACTTCCTTACCCTCAAACTTCCCTTCTAGTCCATAACCTGGAATGGAGTGAAAATCGGTGATGGAGGCAGGGAGAATCCCTTTTGTTTGTGCAAAATTTGTAATCGCTTGGGCAATAGGATGGACAGCCGAACGCTCTAAGGCATAGGCGATGGAGAGAAAGGTCTCTTGATTACCTTCAGTAAGCATTTCCAAACAGGTGAGCTCGCCGGTTGTTAATGTTCCCGTTTTATCCATCGCAATCGTTTGACATTTGGCCAGAGAGTCTAAAATCATCCCCCCTTTAAGCAAGATGCCCTGCTTTGCGCAGCAGCTGACCGCGCTTAAGTAGGCGATGGGGATTGCAATAATCAGAGCGCAGGGAGAGGCGGCGATCAAAAAAGCGAGAGAGCGGTAGATCGAGCCCTCATTGCCTAAATAGGAAATATTAAAAAACCAGGGGAGTGCAAGGGCAAAAAGGCAGGCGAGTCCAATAATGGTCATGGCGTAGCGATTGCTGAGCGTATCAAACCATCTTTGCAGCTTGGGCTTAGACTCTTGCGCTTGTGTCACCAACTGGATAATGCGCGCCAGTGTCGAATCAGAGCTTGTGTGGGTGACGGTGAGAGTCAAAGCTCCTTCCAAATTACGCCCACCAGCTGGAACCGTATCTCCCACATCACGCGTAAGAGGAAGGTTTTCTCCTGTTAGATGAACCAAATTGACCGACGAGGCTCCTGCAGTCACGGTGCCATCGAGAGGGACAACTTCACCCGCTTTCACATGAATCTGTGTGCCCGCCGCAATATCTTTAACCGAACGGGGAACCAGAGTGCCATCGGGTTGAACGACATATGCCTTTTGTGGAGCGAGTTTTTTCAGTGAACTGATCGCCCCCTTTGCTTTGGTCCGCACCGCCGTTTCCATGGCACCCGAAAAAGAAAAGAGGACAAGTAATAAAGCCCCCTCCTTTCCGCTTCCGATCAAAACCGAGAGAAAAGCTGCCAAGGTCATCAATACATCGATATTGATCTCTAAATCGAAAATATCTTCAATCGAAGAGATTAATGCCGGAATGCCTGCAAGAAAATAGGTTAATAAGAGTAAGAGGTTTGAAAGAGATTCTTGACCGGGAACAAAGGAGAAGACAAAGGCGAAAAGTAGTAGGAATGCTGAAACTAATGAGCTTTTGAGCCCAATATTTTTCCCCCACCCGCGTGATTCGGGCGTCAAAAAAGGGCTGACACTCTCCTCCAAACCTGATTCGAAGAACTCATCGAAGAGTTCTACGCCACCTGTCGCCGAAGGAAATAAATTACGCACATTCATCGTCATGCAAGTATTTGAAATAAAAAGTAGGCCACACCAAATCCAAGTGCCCCGATGCTCACATTCCAGATCACAGCGGGGATAACCCGATTTTTTTCTTGGAGAGCTGAAACGGTTGCACTTGTGGCTAGCAGTAAAAAGAATGCAAGTATCATGCCATAAGAGGGGGAAAGGAAAAAGAAAAGCGCCATGATAACAAAAGAAATAAAAGAGCCGATTGCGGCCCCAAGGGATTGCTTGAGAGGGTGCTCGTAAGCTTGCAGGGTGAGCCCCATTTCCTCTTCCAACATCACTTTCAATAGGCGGTCTTGATCGGCCATCAGCACATCAACGACATCATCGAGAAGTTTTCCTTCAAACCCTTTAGCTTGATAGAGAGCAACAAGCTCTTCTCGCTCTTGAGGGCGGTGGTGTTCGATTTCGTATTTTTCTTGTTCGATGACGCTGTGAAGGCGTTCTAGCCTTGCCCAGCCAAGCCACCCGCTTCTCCCTGTTTTCCAGGCAAACCACGCAAAACCTATAGAGATTAATACCGAAGCTGAGGGAGAAAAAAGCCAGACAAGCAGGAGGACCATAGCCATTTCGCGCGCGGCATCTGCAGCTGCTGCAAGATGTCCCGGCATCTCTGTACCATGACTTTCTGAAATAGAGAGCATCCCTTCAGCTCTCTTCTCCATCACATGTGAAAGGGGATCTTTATTTTGAAAATGTGTATCCACATTCAAATATTACTCTTTTGCGTTTGGAGATGCAAGGGCAGAGGTGGCGCAAGGCTGCTTAAGATTATAGAAATGTTTGATTGAAACAGGATTTTTCGCGTTCTGCACAATGTAAAGCACTACTTAGGGTTAAAGTGCCCAAAACACCTAATCCGATAGAGGTTCCTGATAGGAGTCCAACACCGCCTAAGGCACCTATACCTACTAACATAAAGGCTGTTAAGGTGCCCATAAATAATTGAACACCACGGCCTTTTAAGTTACTTGAGCAGCAGGAAAGAGCAATCCCACCCACTGCTAAACCGACTACGCTCAATGCAATAACAAAGTCGGGAGCCAATCCGGTAATCCCAAGAAGGGCAACGGCAAAAAGCGTTATTTTGGCCGCGTACCATAAACTGCAAGTTGTTAAGCATTTTATATCAATCGAATCATTAGTTTTTTTAATTCCTGCTTGTGTTAGGGCCATCTTTTCTCCAAAATTTAAATTAAGCTTATTTTAAGTTAAAGATTTGCAAAGATCAATGCAAGTTTTTGAAGGTGTAAGCACGATCGTAGTAGGAGAGAAGGGACTTCATTGCCTGGACTCGATCCCCTTGCTCAATCGCCTCAATTGCCTTTTTGGTGCGCTCTTTCCCCAACCGTTTTTGCAGTTTCTCAATTGCTGCGATCAGATCATCCTGGGGAATAGCACCATATTCACGAAGTAGCCGCTCCTGCCTCTCTTCTTCGCTGCAACGCACTTCCGTTAGAGGGGCGTGGCGCATGCGCGTATAAATAGTGTCAGGGATTTTGCATGAACCGATCAAACGGCTTTCATCTTCTACCCATATAGGGCATTCAAGGGGAAATGTTTTTAAGACGGCTGCGATAGTATTTTCAAAGTGTTCGTTAGAAGGCTGAGCGCCGAGCGCCCCAAAAACGCTCCCACGGTGATTTGCAAGCTCCTCTAAATCCAAAACATTTTTGCCCTCTCTTTTGAGTGTGTGGAGTTGTTCTGTTTTTCCAGAGCCTGTTAGCCCTGTTAGCACATGAAAGGGAAAAGGGGTTTCGAGAAAATCTAGAACCGATCGGCGGTACGCTTTATAGCCTCCCTGTAGAATTCTCGATTCGATGCCGGCCTCTTGAAAAAGTTTGTTGAGCGACTGGCTGCGCATCCCTCCTCGCCAACAATAGAGCGTCAGCGGCTGCTCAAACCTGGCAGCTTGCGAAACAAATTCTGCTAGTTTCGGCTTAACAAATTTAAAGGCTGTTTCATAGGCTTTTTCGGGGGAGACTTGTTTGTAAAGAGTTCCCACCTCGGCTCTCTCGGAATCGGAGAGCAAGGGGAGGTTGGAGGCGCCGGGGATATGCGCGTGGGCATATTCACCCGGGCTTCGTACATCAACCCAAGACATGCATGCCGAGCTTCTCGGCTAGCACAGGTGGGATCGAGACAGTTCCATCTGCGTTTTGGTTATTTTCAAGCAGGGCCACCATTAAGCGTGACGTGGCTAGGCCCGATCCATTTAAGGTGTGGACAAGTTCAGGTTTTTCTCCCTTCGGACGGTAGCGAATTTGTGATCTACGCGCTTGATAATCGGTACAATTGGAGATTGAGGAGACCTCATAATAGCGATTTTGCCCCGGGAGCCACACCTCGATATCGAGTGTTTTTGCGGCAGTAAAGGCCATGTCACCTGTCACCAGTTTCGTGATGCGGTAATGAAGCCCTAGTCCCTGCAAAATTTCTTCAGCAACAGTAACCATCTTCTCCATCATCTCTTCACTCTGCTCAGGTTTGGTAAAACAGAACATTTCGACCTTATTGAACTGGTGGACTCGGATCAAACCCCGCTCTTGAGACCCAGCGGCACCCGCTTCACGTCGGAAACAAGGAGTATAGGCCGCATACTGAATCGGAAGGTCCTCTTCTGAAATAATTTCATCATAATGGAGTCCGTTGAGGAAGACCTCGGCCGTTGGAACCAAGTAGAGAGGATCTTCTTTGTCCGACACCTCGTAAAATTGCCCTTCGAATTTGGGGAGTTGGCCTGAGCCAAACATCATCGGGGGGCGCACCATGATAGGAGGGAGCCAAAACTCAAAACCATTGATCTGTTGCATATCGATCATATAGTTGAGCAAAGACCATTCGAGACGTGCTCCATTTCCCCGGTAGGCAGGCCATCCTGAGCCACTTGTCTTTGCTGTCCGTTGGAATTCAAAAAGCTTAAGCGTGTCGTTGAGTTCTAAATGGTTTTTAGGCTCAAACCCAAACTCGGGCTTTTCCCCCACCATTTTGATCACCTCATTCTCTTCCTTATCTTGAGAATCCCTCACGTCATCCATAGGGATATTTGGAATTTGTGACAAAGCATGGGTAAACGCCCTCTCCAGCTCAGTACGTTTGTGATCGAGAGCAGACGCCTTCTCTCCGATTTTGCGCACTTCTTCCATCAAGGCATCGGCAGATTCCCCTTTTTTCTTCTTTTCCCCGATCAGCTTCGATTTTTCATTCCGCTCAGCCTTGAGGTGTTCAGATTCGGTGATGGTATGGCGTAAGTGGTCATCGAGCTCAAGAACCGGTCCCAGCTCAACAGAGGGCTCTTTTTTCTTGAGTTTAGCTTCTATATTTTCTTTGTCTTTTCGAATTAACTTGATATCGAGCATTTATCACCTTAATATTTTCCTGGGAGTATATGACAGAGACCAAAGAGCAACAACTGTTTTTTATGAGGTGGGCGATCCAATTGGGTGAAAAGGGGCGGTTAACCGCGCCCCCAAATCCTTGGGTTGGGTGTGTCCTTGTGAAAGACGGCGAAATACTAGGCGAAGGGTATCATATCGCCCCGGGGCATCCCCACGCAGAAGCTGTTGCCTTAAAACAGGCAGGCCCACTTGCTAAGGGAGCAACCGCCTACGTCAGTTTAGAGCCGTGCGCTCACCAAGGAAGAACACCCCCTTGCACACAAATTTTAATCGAAGCCGGCATCAAAAAAGTTGTTATACCCTTTCCCGACCCTGATCCACGCGTCTCCGGAATTGGAATCGAAGCCCTTCAAAAAGCAGGCATCGAAGTGGTTACCGGCATCGCCGAGGCCGAGGCTGAACACTCGCTTTTGCCCTACCTCCACCACCGCCGTACAAACTTTCCCTACTGCGTTCTCAAATCGGCAATGAGTATTGATGGCAGAACCGCAGCTGTTGATGGCACTTCCAAATGGATCACCTCCGAAGAGGCGCGTCAAGATGTTCAGCTGCTGCGTGCCCAGTCTCAAGCGATCCTCGTCGGCTCCGAAACAGCCCGTCTCGATAAACCTCAATTAACCGTCCGCGCTTTTGAGACCAAACAACCTTTGCGTGTCGTCATTGACTCCGAGGGAAAAGTTGCCCCTGAAGGACCGCTCTTTGATCCAACGCTCGCTCCCACCCTCGTCTTTACAACGAGCCAAACGTGGAAAAAAGAAGGGATAGAGGTGATTCGCTTACCGAAAGTGACCCTACAAGCCGTTCTTGAGGAGCTTGGAAGGCGCGATGTGATGCAGCTGCTTGTCGAGGGAGGAGCGATGCTCCATGCTGCTTTTCTCAAAGAGAAGCGTGCCCAACGTTTTTGCCTCTACATCGGAGATTGCGTGCTGGGCCCGGAGGGGAAGCCTTTGATTCCAGACCTGCCAATTGCAACGATGGAAGAGGCGCCTCGCTGGAATCTCGAAGGGGTCCACCGCTTTGGCAGCTCTATTCGCTTAGATTATCAGCTTTAGCGGCGATTTTCTTTTCCCAATTGGATGTTATCCAAGGTCTCTCGTGCTTTTGTTGCTTGCCACCCGTCTTTATAACAACATTACCAAAAAAGTTGGGTGGGGTTATAGACAATCATTTAGTTCGTTTAAATCGATTGTTGCGTTTATTTCGTTTATTTCGTATAGTCGAGATAAGGAAAATAGGAGGTTAAAATGAGCGCAGCATCTGAGTTCTCGTTGCCAGATCCCATGGAAGTTGAGCTTGCCAAAACCATTGGACCAGCACTTTCCGAGCTTCAGCAAATGCAAAAAGGTCATGAGCTAAAACTTGTCTTTCGTAAGGGAAGCGAAGAGGTAGAGCTTGCATTTCCCATCAGAGCCTTCCATCTTTTGGTCAAAATAATGGAGCAGATGGCTTTGGGGAACAGTGTCACCTTGATCCCTCTACACGCTCAATTAACCACCCAAGAGGCTGCCGACTTACTCAATGTTTCACGCCCATTCGTGATCAAATTGTTGAATGAAAGAAAGATTCCCTATATAAAAGTTGGGACGCATAGGCGTGTCGAATTCAAAGATTTGATGGCTTTTAAAGAGAAAATGGCGGCCGAGAGCGAAAAAGCTCGTGATGAACTGGCTCAATTAGGACAAGAGTTGGACATGGATGATTGATGTCGAAATATGTTGTGATCTATGATTCTTGTATTCTGTATTCATTCACACTACGAAATATTTTTGTTGAGTTAGCGGGGACAGAGCTTTTTCAAGCTAAATGGACTGAAGATATTCACAAGGAGTGGATCGGTTCTTTTTTAAAGAATAATCCTTCGGTAAGCAAGCCTAAACTGGAAAGGCTTAAGGGTTTGTTGAATGGTTCGGTGACTGATTGTCTAGTGCAAGATTATCACTCTTTGATTCCTAACTTGAATCTGCCTGATCCTGGTGACGCTCATGTGCTTGGCGCCGCGATAAGGTGCAATGCCCAAGCTATTGTTACCAATAACTTGAAAGATTTTCCAAAAGAAGTATTAAATCATTACGACCTTGAAGCCATTAATCCGGACACATTTCTCACATTACAGATGGACCTTTCTCCTGGAAAGGTTCTTTCGGCTATCAAAAAATCTCGTCAAAGATTGGGTAATCCCGCTTATTCACCCGAAGAATATCTAAATTGTTTAAGAAGAAAAGGGCTAATCAATTCAGCAACTATAATGGAGGAATATGCTGAATTAATTTAATTGTTTTGTAAAGAATATATACTATTCAGGCTTAATCTCTTTTTCTTTGAGAAATTCTAGGATTTAGACTATTATCGCTATCTTATGCTAGACCAAATTGAAACAGCCCTAGAGGCACTTGCAAAAGGCGAATTTGTCATTGTGACCGATGATGCCGACAGAGAGAATGAAGGGGACTTGATTCTTGCTGCTGAAAAGATGACGCCTGAAAAGATGGCGTTCCTTTTAAGACACACAAGCGGAGTTGTTTGTGTTGCTCTAAAGGGGGAGAGGCTCGACCAGTTGCAGCTGCCTCCAATGGTTAGCCACAATACGGAATCTCACAGAACAGCCTTCACGGTTTCTGTCGATTTGGCATCGCACACAACAACAGGTATTTCAGCCGAAGATCGAACTCATACAATTCGTGGTCTTGCCAGTCTGGAGTTAAAAGCGAGTGATTTTCGCCGTCCTGGCCATATTTTTCCTCTGCGCGCAAGAGAGGGTGGTGTCTTGAAACGGGCAGGGCATACTGAAGCGGCTGTCGATTTGGCTCTGTTAGCGGGTTTGGAGCCTGTCGGTGTGCTATGCGAGGTAGTTAAGTCTGATTATTCGATGGCGCGGGTGCCTGATCTGGAGGTTTTTGCAAAAGAGCATGCCATTCCTATGATTTCGATTGAGCAGTTGATCCGTTATCGTCGTACCCGGGAAAAACTTGTGACGTGTGTTTCTACAGCGCGTTTGCCGACGCCTTTTGGGGAGTTTACAGCGTGTGCGTACGAATCGACAGTTGATGGGGTCCAACATTTGGCCCTTGTGAAGGGGGATGTTGCGGGCGAGAAGGATGTTCTTGTGCGTGTACACTCGGAGTGTTTAACGGGAGATATTTTTAGCTCGGCTAGGTGTGATTGTGGGGGACAGCTGAATCAAGCGCTTGCCCGCGTTGCCGATGAGGGGTGTGGAGTTGTGGTCTATTTGCGCGGTCAAGAGGGGCGTGGGATTGGATTGGGTCATAAACTCCGCGCTTATACGCTTCAGGATGAAGGGTTGGACACGGTGGAGGCGAATGAGGAGCTCGGACTTCCGGTCGATTCGCGCGAGTATGGAATTGGCGCGCAGATTTTGGCTGACTTAGGTCTTTCTACGATCCGTTTGCTCACAAATAATCCGGCAAAATACGGGGGGCTTGCGGGGTATGGATTGACCATTACCGAGCGTGTCTCCCTCTTGCCATGTCCTACAAAAGAAAATTTGCGTTATTTGCAGACAAAGCAGGAAAAAATGGGACATCACTACGCTATCGAGGAGATTGTCGATGCAGGGCGTTGAGAAATGTTATGAAACAATCGATTTAAACACGGAAGGGCATTGTTATGCTGTGGTTGTCGCGCGTTTTAACGACCACATTACCCAAAAATTATTGGATGGGGCTCTCGATGGACTCAAGGAGTGTGGTGTGAAAGACGAATCGATTCATGTCTCTTGGGTTCCGGGAGCTTTTGAGTTGCCTCTTGTCGCAAAAAAACTGGCTGAATCGAAGAATTTTGATGCGGTGATTTGTCTGGGAGCGGTCATTCGCGGGGAAACCGCGCATTTCGATTTCGTGGCGGCGGAAGCTGCTTCAGGGATTCTTCAAGCCTCTCTTGCGACCGATGTGCCGGTGTTGTTTTCGGTTTTGACAACGGAAAACTTGAGTCAAGCTCAAGAGCGCGCGGGAGCTAAAGAGGCAAATAACGGGTACTCCGGCGCTCTTTCGGCTATTGAAATGGTCAATCTTTTAAAAAATTTATGAAGCTAAAAAAACTCACAATTCTTGGTTTTAAATCCTTTGCGGATAAGGTCTCGCTCGACTTCGATTGCGAGGTTGTGGGTGTTGTTGGTCCCAATGGATGTGGGAAATCGAATATTGTGGATGCGTTTCGTTGGGTACTTGGGGAGCAGTCGGCAAAGTCATTGCGTGGCGACAAGATGCACGACGTCCTATTTGCTGGGAGCGAGAGTCGTAAACCCCTTAATATGGCCGAGGTCTCGGTTACTTTGACCGATGTCAATGAAGAGCTTCCGATTGCGTATGATGAGGTGACGATCACACGACGCCTCTACCGTAACGGCGATTCGGAGTATTTGATTAATCGCCAGGCGGTCCGCTTGAAAGATGTACAGAATCTCTTCTTAGGATCGGGGATTGGAAAAAATACGTTCTCTGTTTTTGAGCAGGGTAAACTCGATCAGGTGATCAATTTAACCCCAATGGATAGGCGTGGAATTTTTGATGAGGCTGCTGGCATTGGTAGATTTTTACAACGGAAAAAAGAGACAGTGCGGAAGCTGGTCCAAGTTACTGAGAATTATAATCGGGTAAACGACGTCCACCAAGAGGTAGAAAAACAGACAAAACAACTGAAAAAGCAGGCGACTTTAGCTAAGAATTTCCAGGAGAATAAAGAGCGCTTAGAAGAGCTAGAAAGAGCCCTTTTAGTGACGCGATGGCGCTCTCTTTTTGAGAAGTACGCCGATCTGGAAAAAACGCTTCATGTCGTCGGCGAAGAGGTGAAAGAAGAGCACCACAGACTTGCAGCCGTAGAACAGAGTGTTGAACAAACTAAGTTAGAGCTTAAAGAGAAAGAGGGGCGGGCTAAATTAGAGCAGATGCGGCTTCATAAAGCTGAAACCGAAGCGCATGTGCAAGAATCCGAGCTCCGCCAGCAAAAACAGCGTATCTCCGAGCTAGAGAAAAAATGCGAAGCGCTCAAAGTTGAAAAAGAGGCTACCGAGGCAAAACAGGTGGCTTTAGGCAAGCAAATCGAAGAGAAAAAGCACGCTTTGCTAGAGTCGAGTGGTGAGAAATCCGTTTTAGAAACGCGTTTGAAAGAGGAGAGCGCAGCGTACGAGAGTGCGGAGCAGCAGATGGCTCACTTAAGAAAGGAGCTGAAAGCGGCGCGAGAGGCTCATTTAAATGCGATGCACGAGGAGAGCCGGCTTGAGCGGAAGCTGCAAGAGATGAAACTTGCGAATCAAGCTGCTAAGCAACGTCTAGAAGCTCTTAAGGAGCGGATAGAGGAGAAAAAAAGCGCGCTTCTAGTTCTGGAAAAAGAGGGCGTATCGAAGAGAGAAGAGGTCGAAAAACTCTCAGAGATGATCGAGGGTTTAGAGTCGTTTGAAGATGAGCTGCAGATGATCAAAAAAGCTTTTGCGAAAACGGATGAAGCGGAGTTGGCTGCGAGTAAAAAGGTGACCGAGATTACGGCGCGTATCCACGCTTTAACTAGGCTCAAGCAAGCGTGTGAGGGTTTTTCTAATAGCGCCAAAGTATTGATGAAAACGTTTCAAGGGAAGGTGAAAGGCCTTTTTGAGGTGCTTAAGCCGACAGAAGAGATGTTGCCTGCTTTTCAAAAGTATGCGCAAACGCTTGTTGTTTCGACGAAAAAAGATCTCGATCAGGTCATTGATTTTGCTAAAAAGAACACCCTTTATGATTTTTCTGTTGTCCTCTTTAAGGAGAGCTCTTTTTCCAAGCTGAAGGATGAGAGTGTGACAAAAGAGGGCTTCTATATCGATCAAAAAGGGGTCGTTTTTCACTTTAATCCTTCTCATAAAGAGGGGAATCCTTTTTTACGAGAAGCTGAGCTTGAAGCTCTTGCATTAGAGCTTGCTAAAGAGAAGAAGGTGCACGAGAAACTCCGAGAAACGCTTGAAACTCTCGCAGATCAGCGAAAAACGTGTGAGGAAAAGCAGCGGGGCGTCTTGGAGAAGCGGCGTAAACTTGAAATGACCCATGTTCAAGAGAATTTTTCTTTGCAGCGCACTCTTTCAGATCATGAAAAATGTACACGAGAGCTTGGGACTTTAGAAAATGAGCTGAAAAAGCTTGAGAGCTCAAAAATCGAGCAAGCAGCCCTCGATACTCTTTTGAAAGAGTTGGTAGAGCATCAAAAGAGGTGCGCGGAATTTCTAAAAACGCTGAGGCTGCATGAAGCATCTGTCGAGGCGAAAGAGGGAAATAGGCAGTTGGCACTAAAACAGTGGCAAGAGGCGCAAGGGAAGTATCAAACAGCTTTAAGCGTGTGGCAGAAGTGTGATCAAGAGGTCGCACTTTTAGTTGCAAATGAGGCGCAAAGTGTAGATCTTATTGAGAAAATCGGGCGCGAATCTGAGGAGGTTTTCTCCTCGCTTGAAGGTTTACAAACCTCTTTGAAAAAACGTCAGCAAGAGAGTGTTGAGTATTCAAGTCGCCTCGCCTTATTGGAAAAAACGGCTGGGAAAGAGGATGAAGAGCTTGAAAGTAGTCGAGCTAAGCGCGAAGAGTTGGATAAAACTGTTGCTGAGAAACGTAAGAGCCTTGGAGCGCTCGAAAAGAAGCGCCACCATTTAGAAGTAGTGCTTGCCGAAGATACAGCGCAGAGAAGTGGAATAGAACAAGAACTGCTTGAGCGTCATCAACTGCCTAAGGAGAAGCTTGCGTCATGTGGAATTGCTTTAGAGGGTGATTTGCAAGAGGCCGAAAAACAGGTGCGTAGCCTACGTGTCACCCTTGATCGTGCCGGATCTGTGAATATGACAGCGATTGAAGAGTATCAAGTTCAAGCCGAGCGTTTTATGGAGATCGACCGTCAGCTTGTCGACTTAGATGAGTCAAAAAACGACTTGGAGAAAATCATTGGTAAGCTCGACATCGAATGTCGCAAGATATTTAAAGAGACGTTTGAGCAGGTTCGAGAAAATTTCAGGAAGAATTTTGTCATTTTATTTAACGGGGGGGAGGCGAACCTGACGTTCACCGAAAGCTCCGATATTTTGGAGGCGGGAATTGAGATTATTGCCAAGCCGCCTGGCAAACAGATGCGTTCGATCTCTCTTCTTTCAGGTGGGGAGAAATGTTTAACCGCTCTTGCTCTTCTCTTTTCGATTTTTGAAGTGCGTCCAGCTCCATTTTGTATTCTCGACGAGGTTGATGCACCTCTTGATGATTCAAATATCGAGCGTTTCACAGCCGTTTTAAAACAGTATATCGAAAAAACGCAGTTTATCGTTGTGACCCACAACAAAAAAACGATGTCGATAGCAGATCTACTTCTAGGGGTTTCTATGGAAGAAAAAGGGGTTTCTAAGTTAATTTCCTTGGCATTCGAAAAATCTGATATAACAGCTGGAGTCAACTAATGATCATCGGAATTCCTAAAGAAGTAAAAAATCATGAATACCGCATTGGGGCGACTCCAGGTCTCGTTAGCCTTTTAACCCAAGCAGGACATACAGTTTTAATCCAAACGATGGCGGGCCATCGGATCGGTTTTACCGACGAAATGTATACGCATGTTGGGGCGACGATTGTCCAAACAGCAGAGGTTGTGTACGGACAGTCCGAGATGATTGTGAAGGTAAAAGAGCCTCAAAAAAGTGAATTCCCTCTTCTTAGGGAGGGACAAATTCTCTTTTGTTTCCTCCACCTTGCTCCCGATCCTGAGCAGCTGAAGCATTTGATTGAACGGAAAGTGGTGGGTGTCGCCTTTGAAACCGTAACCGACCCAGATGGGCGTCTCCCTCTTTTAACTCCTATGAGTGAGGTCGCCGGCCGTATTGCAATTCAAGCAGGAGCCACCTCACTACAGATGGCAAACGGTGGAAAAGGACTCTTGCTCGGCGGCGTTCCAGGTGTTCCTCCAGCTAAGGTTGTTGTTATCGGTGGCGGTATTGTCGGCACACAGGTTGCCCGTATGGCGATGGGTTTTGGTGCCGATGTGACAATTTTGGAGCGGCGCCTCAATCGTTTACGCGAACTAGATGATCTTTATGGCCCTCAACTTAAAACGATTTATTCGACACCGGTTTCTATAGAAGAGGCTGTCACTGCGGCCGATTTAGTGGTCGGTGCGGTCTTAATTCCTGGGAAAAAAGCGCCCAAGCTGGTTTCGGAGGAGATGATTAAATCGATGTCTCCTGGGAGTGTTTTTGTGGACGTCGCGATCGATCAAGGAGGGTGTTCTGAAACATCGCGCGCAACAACCCACTCAGATCCGACTTATGAAGTACATAACGTCGTCCATTATTGCGTTGCCAATATGCCAGGTGCGTGTGCGCGCACCTCAACGCAGGCGCTGACAAATGCGATCGCCCCTTATGTTCTAGAAATTAGCAACAAGGGGTATAAGCAGGCGATGCAAGATGATCCAGGACTTCTTGAAGGGATGAATGTCTGTCATGGACTTGTAACGAACGAACATGTAGCCCACGATTGCGGCTATGAATACCATCCTGCAACAGAATGTATTGTATAGGGATCGATCTCGGGACAACAAATAGCGCCCTCTCATATGTCGATGAGAGGGGCTTGGTTAAACTCTTTCATATCCCTCAACTCAATGCAAACGGGGTCATTGAAAACCGCACAACTCTCCCTTCGTTTCATTATTTAGCTGAGCCCGCAGAACTTCCCAATTCAGATTTTGCTGTAGGAATGTGGGCGCGTGAGCAGGGGGCAAAAACTCCAACCCGCCTCATCCAGTCGGCAAAAAGTTGGCTTTCTACAGCTGCTGCCGATCGTAAAGAGAAAATCCTCCCCTTTGAAGCTGCCGAAGAAAATCGCCGCCTCTCTCCTGTTGAGGCAACGGCGAGCTACTTGCGCCACATACGTGAGGCGTGGAATGCAAAATTCAAAGAGTCGCTTGAAGAACAGGAGGTTATTCTAACGGTGCCAGCCTCGTTTGATGAAGTGGCCCGTGCGCTTACGGTGGAGGCTGCCCATCTTGCAGGTATCCCACATTTAACCCTCCTCGAAGAGCCACAAGCTGCCTTTTACAACTGGCTTGGTGAGAACGAAGGTCAATTAGACCTCCTTCAGGCGGGGGCGACGATCTTAGTCTGTGATGTTGGAGGGGGCACGACCGATTTCAGCTTAATAGAAGTGACAGCCGAGAGGGAGTTTCAAAGGATGGCTGTCGGCAAGCATCTACTCCTTGGGGGTGATAATATGGATGGTGCTCTTTGCCACTATCTCGAAACAAAAATCGATGATGAGCTCGATACCACTCAGTGGTTAGCGCTGCGCCACCAAGCGCGAGCAGCTAAAGAGGCTATTTTAGCGGGAGAAAGAGAGTTTTCGATCTGGATTCCTGGAAAAGGGTCGCAGGTCGTTGGTGGGGGTAGAGGGGTGGAACTGAGTGCTGAGGAAGTTGATGCGATTTTACTTGAGGGATTTTTTGGCTTTTATGATCTAGAGGAAGCGCGCTGTCTAACACAAGGGAGTGGAATACGTAATGTAGGACTTCCCTATGAGCGAGAGCCCTCCATCACAAAACACCTCGCAGCTTTTTTAAGTCATAGCTCTAAACCAACCCACCTTCTATTCAACGGTGGAGCGATGAAACCGAGGGCGTTCCAGGAACGCATTATAAACTCCCTAGATAAGTGGTTTCCTGATGGCAAACCTGTCCAAATACTTCCTTCAAGCAGTCTCGATTTAGCTGTGGCACGCGGAGCTGCTTATTATGGAAAGGCGCGTCGTGGTGAGGGGATTCGTATTGGAGGGGGGATTCCAAGAGGGTATTATTTAGAGATTGATGAGGAGCGGGTCGTCACCCTTCTTCCACGGGGCTCAGAGAATGTGACATCTGAGCACACCTTTTCCCTGCTTCCTAACACACCCGCCCTATTTCAACTCTATCACTCGCACACGCGATTGGGAGATGAGCCAGGCTCTATTTTGCCCTGTGTTGAAGAGGAGATGACCCCACTGCCACCCATTCAAACAGTTTTACGGTTTGGGAAAAATCAAGACGGGCGGATTCCGGTCAAACTCACCATTCAGCTTACGGAAATTGGAACGCTGGAGCTATGGCTTTTTTCTCAGATCAGTGAACATCGCTGGAAACTTGAGTTTCAAATGAATGGCTACCAGAAAGAGGAGAGGCTTCAAGATGAGACGTTCGATGCCTCCTTTCTTGAGCCTGCAAAACAAACGCTTATAGATGCCTTTGCCATCGGTGGACACGCAAAGCTGAAAGTGTTGATGCCTAGTCTTGAAAATGTGATTGAGCGTCCTCGCAGCGAGTGGTCGCCGAGTATTTTGCGTGGCTTGTTCGAACCCCTTCTCGCTCAACAAGACAAAAGAAGTCTTTCTCAAATTTATGAAGCCAAATTTTGGAATCTAGCGGGCTTCTTACTCCGCCCCGGTAAAGGGTATCCTCTCGATGACTTCCGCATCAAACAGCTGTGGAAGCTCGTGCTATCTGACTCAAAAAAAGCCGATGCCGAAGAGGTGCAAATCCAAAAGTGGATCTGTTATCGACGGATCGCTGCGGGCCTCTCTAAAGGGCAGCAGATGCAGATATATAGCGAGCTTTTCCCTCTTGTCTACGACAAGAAAAAACGGCGCCTCATTGTCAAGAGAAAGGGGGGATATCTTTATGCTGAGCAGATGCGTGCACTTGCCGCACTGGAGCTTATTGACACTCCGCATAAAGTCAGACTTGGTGAGGCTCTTGTAGAGCGGATAGTTAGTGGACATGGAGAGCCTTGCGATTTTTGGTCGCTCGGGCGTCTTGGTGCGCGGGAGCTTTTGTATGGCACTGTTGCAAATGTTGTAGCACCAGGTGTTTGTGAAGAATGGATCGCCAAACTAACAAAGGTCTCTGATTCTCAACTTAGCTTTTTACTGATGCTGCTTGCACGAAAAACTGAGTGCCGAGAGGTCAATCTTTCCGCTTCCACGCTTGATGGCGTTAAAAAATATCTGGGCGAGGGTGATTTCTCACTTCTAACCCAAGAAAGAGAGTTGACGCTACACGAGCAAGAGAAATGTTTTGGGGATTCATTACCTCACGGTCTTTTGTTGTCTAAATAGCTGCGATTTGCTACATAGCCTTCTAACGCTTACTTTAGAGGAGTTGATAATGCGTAGATTACTCGCAGCTTTTTTCACATTCTTGATACCGACTTTATCCGCCTATACAGCCCCTTGTCCTGGAGAAATAGGAGTATCAGCTGAGTGGCTCTACATGCTCTCCTTTTATGATCAACCCTTTTTTGTGATCGATTCAAATTCCATGGGCGATCCGATCGGTCCACGCGTTTCTAATAACCAAGAGTGGCACTCAGGATACCGTCTTGAAGGTGTGTATGCCTTCTGCTGCCGTCCGAGCAATGACGTTCGGCTGCGATGGACACACTTTCCCTCTTTTTCAGAATCTAAGAGTGTTTCTGGGGAAGATTTGTTTGGAATTCTCAATGTTCCTGTCGTACCGCTAAATAGCGAAACAGGAACCATGGAATTGCGTGATGAGTTTGACTTTCATTTTCTCGATGCCCTGTTTTCGCAGCAGGTTTTTGCCTGCGGTCCATTTCAGATGAGTCTTTTAGGTGGTGTTCAGTACGGCTATCTTGATTGGTATGAGCGGTGCCTTTTTGATGATTCGGGTGCGAGCGTTCCCGTACCAAGACTTGTAGAGATCGAATCTGAACTTTGGGGGATTGGGCCTGAAATCGGATACGATTTCTCATATTGTCTGTGGGGTGGTCTGACCCTCACTGGACGTGGAAATGTGACACTCCTTGTCAGTGAGCGAAAAGCCTCCTACTTTGATCAAGATGGGGTGATGATTGAAGCCTCTACAAGCAATGATTCGTACTGGTCGATGATTCCGACAACAGACCTGCGCTTTGGTCTAAGTTATGCCAGATGTTTTTGCGACTGCTTGACCGTAGATCTTGAGGTCGGTTATGAGATCATCTCGTATTTCAACGGTTTGGATCGCATCTATTATGTCGATAATTTGAATGACGGCTCGAGTTTAGACGAGTTAATGAATTTCACCCTTCAAGGATTCTATCTCCACCTAGGGGCTAAATTTTAAATTCAAATCTAATATAGACACAAAGCCCCTCTTTTCCTAAAAAAAAGAGAGGCTTTTTTATTCCCTATACAGTATAGTTTACTTCCAACATTTAACTTTAAGTAAAAAATAATGAGCTCACACTTTCGAAATCTCGCGATTATCGCGCACATTGACCACGGGAAAACTACCCTTTTAGACGCCCTTCTTAAACAGTCGAATCTCTTTCGTGATAATGAGACGGTACAGGAGCGAATGATGGATTCGCACGATCAGGAGAAGGAGCGAGGCATCACTATTTATGCCAAACATACAAGCCTTGTCTATCAAGATTATACTATTAACTTTATCGATACTCCGGGACACTCAGATTTCTCTGGTGAGGTAGAGCGGGTACTTGGAATGGTAAGCTCGGTTCTCTTGCTGATTGACGCTCAGGACGGGCCGATGCCCCAAACGCGCTTTGTTCTTTCAAAGGCTCTTAAGATGGGCTTATGCCCGATTGTCGTGATCAACAAAATCGACCGCCCAAATGCCAATCCTGACCGTGCCTTAGACCTCACCTTCGATCTTTTTGTTGAGCTTGGAGCTAACGATAAGCAGCTTGAATTCCGCTATTGCTACGCCTCAGCGATCGAGGGATATGCAATGGCGCACATAGGGGATGAGAAAAAAGATATGGCACCTCTTTTCGATCTCATCATCGAAGCTGTTGAACCTCCTCATGACGATCCTCAAGCGCCCTTTTTGATGCAAGCGATGACAATTGACTACGATCAGTTTGTTGGTCGTCAGGCGACAGGGCGTATTTTGGGTGGAAAAGTTGTGAAGGGGCAAAAAGTTCTTTGGAACGGAGCTCCTGCTGCGATTACACGCATTGAAGGATATAGCGGTGTGAAGAAGGTCGAGTTTGAAGAGGCGATAGCCGGTGATATTGTGAGTTTATCGGGAATTCCCGATGTGATGCTTGGTGATACACTTTGCGATCCTGTACGCCCAACACAACTTCCTCCAATTGCTATTGATGAGCCGACTATGTCGATCAATATCATGATTAATAACGGCCCCTTTGCTGGTAGAGACGGAAAAAACGTCACATTTTCTAAGATTAAAGAGCGCCTGCTCAAGGAAAAACGCTCGAATATTGCGCTGCGTATCGAAGAGGGTACAGAAGAGATGACTGTTTGTGGTCGTGGGGAATTGCAGCTTTCGGTCCTTCTTGAGTCGATGCGTCGCGAGGGGATTGAAATGACCGTTTCCCAGCCTAAAGTGCTCATTAAAGAGATTGATGGAGCCAAGTGCGAACCGATTGAGCGCGTCTATATCGAAACTCCTGAAGCTTACTCGGGAGCCGTGATCGAAGAGCTCTCCAAAAGAAAAGGGGAGATGCAGCAGTTGAGTACCGACGAGCACAAAATCACACACATCGAATTTCTAGTTCCAACCCGCGGTATCATGGGGTACCGCAACGAGTTTCTCTCAGTTACGCGTGGACTTGGGATTTTAACCTCTCTATTTGAGTGTTTTCTACCTTGGAAAGGGGAAATTCCAAAGCGCGCTAAGGGTGCTCTGTTTTCGATCAACCAAGGATCTTCAACAGCCTACTCTATTGGGCAAATTCAAAAGCGTGGAACGCTTTTTGTCAGTCCTGGCGATGAGGTCTATGAAGGGATGGTTGTTGGAGAAAATAGCCGTGATAATGATATGGGGGTCAATGTTACGAAAGGAAAACAGCTTACAAATGTACGTGCCTCAGGAACGGATGATGCTGTTATGGTGACACCTGCTAAAAAGCTTAGCCTAGAAGAGTCCATCGACTTTCTTGAGGCTGACGAACTAATGGAAGTTACTCCCAAATTTGTCCGCATACGTAAGAGACATCTGAAGGAAATGGATAGAAAAAGGAATAAATGATGGGACTATTGAAAAGTTTAAGCAACTCATCTTCAGTTTTCTTTGGGCTCCATTTCCCGAGCCGATCGCTCGGAGGTAGAGCGAGTCTGCCCCGCTCACTTCCGGTCCCCCCTTTCAGGGGTTCGAAAACTGAAACTCAAATACAGCTAAATCTAAGTAGCTTAAATTATTCAAAGGTCTCATAGTGCTCGATTATTTCTCTCACTGGGTTGTTCAGGTTTTTTCAGTAGTCTTTGCTACCCTTTTAATCGCTTGTATTCAAAAGTTTGTGATGAACCGGATTCATCGCCGTTTGCCTCAGGCGGAGAGCTTAATCGAGGCGCTCAATCTTCCTCTCCATGTGCTTATCTGGTTGCTTGGTATTACACTTGCAGCTCAAATCGTTGAAAGCAAGACGAGTGCAGCAATTTTTTCTATAATCGGTCCCATCCGTTTTATTGGGGTCATCTCACTTCTTGCCTGGTTTTTGATCCGCTTTGTTAAGCGTGTTGAAGAGAACATTCTCGCTAAGAATACGAAGGTCGACCCAACAACTGCCGATGCGATAGGCAAGATTCTACGTGGTTCGATCCTGATTACAACAACGCTTGTCATGTTGCAAACTTTGGGAGTAAGCATTTCCGGAATCTTGGCCTTTGGAGGGATCGGTGGTATTGCAATCGGTTTTGCATCCAAAGACTTGCTGGCAAACTTTTTTGGCGGTTTCATGCTCTACATGGATCGTCCCTTTTCTGTTGGCGATTGGATCCGCTCTCCCGACCGAGAGATCGAGGGGACAGTCGAACAAATCGGCTGGCGCCTTACACGAATTCGAACGTTTGATAAGCGTCCCCTTTATGTTCCTAACCACATGTTCACAACGATTTCCATTGAAAATCCCTCTCGCATGCGAAACAGACGGATCAAAGAGACGATTGGCGTCCGTTATGATGATGTCGCTCAAATTTCTCCAATTTTAGAAAAGCTTCGAGAGATGCTCAAAACCCATCACGATATCGATACCACGCAAATATTGATGGTCCATTTGGATGAATTTGGTCCCTCATCTTTGAATTTTTTCATCTATACATTCACTAAAACAACCGATTGGGCAACCTTTCATCAGGTCAAAGAAGATGTGCTCCTAAAAATCTATCAAATCATCGATTCGTACGGTGCTGAGGTGGCCTTTCCAACTACAACGGTCCACCTTGCTGATCAGCTAGCGCAAAAAACCAAACAGCTCAGCCTTACTGATAAGTTCGCAACGATTGCTGCCAAACCCTCAGAGTAGCTACGTTAAGGTCTTTACTATTCATTTTTAACGCAGAGACCCTGATTGCTTCCTAAACCTCGTCTAGAAACAATCCGAGGCGCTTACAAAAATATCTCGTTTTTACATATTCCATTTTCGCTTGAGTGTCGACTCACGCTATAGGTGGCGAAGAAGGGCCTCGTAGACCTCATCTGTCTCGATACGGGTCATGCACTTAAAGTCGATAGGACACGTCCGCTTATAACAGGGTGAGCAGCTCACATGCTTATGAATCACATCGCCATGTTTATAAGGCCCCGTTGCAATATCATTTGTCGAACCAAACAGAGCAACAAGAGGCGTTTTAAGGGCGGCTGCAATATGCATTGGCCCGCTGTCATTGGTTAAAAAGACATTGCAGCGCGCAATCAGTGCAATAAGTTCACGCAGTGAGGTGGCTGCAGCTAAATTGATTGCGCGTGGCGGAAGCCCTTCGCAAATCTCATGGACAAGAGAAGCGCCTGCTTGGTCTCCGAAGCAAACGACATACACGTTAGGGTCCTTAAGCAGCTTTTCGATCACCCCGCGAAAACGGTCTGGTAACCAACATTTCGCCGATCCGAAAGCCGCTCCGGGGTTGATTCCCACAACCTTGCCATTCTTTGGGACATCGAACTGTGTGAGGAGTTGCTCTGCTGCAAGTTTTTCTTCTTCTGTACTGAAGAGCTTGGGCATAGTCTCAGAAATTGGAATTCCAAGGGGATCGAGGAGGCGTTTGTAGGTTTTAACTAGATGTTCTTGCCCACGTTTTTTAGGGAAGGGGATCGCTTTAGTTAGGAGTAAGCTACGCCCGTCGGCGGCAAATCCAATCCGCCTCTTTACCCGCCCGCGCCACAACCACCAGGCTGACGAAAATGAGTTGGGTAGCAAAATTCCCAAGTCGTACCTCCCTTGGCGGATACGTTCGATTAGATCGCGTTTTTTTTGGCGGCGTAAGAATTCATTGGGGCAGGTGAAGGAAAAAATTTCATCGATGTAGGGGTTGCCAATCAGAAGAGAACAGACGCTTCCCTGACACATCGCCGTGATCTTTGCATCTGGCCACTTGTTGCGCACATCGGCAAGAATGGGTGTTGCCATCACGGCATCCCCAAGCCAATTTGGCATGCGAATCAAAATATTTTGAAAATCGGTTTGCATGCCCATAGTTTATGATCATTTTCCTTTATTCGCATTTGATTTATACAGAGAATACACCGATTTGTGTGAGGAGGAGAGGGGTTTGGGATCCAATACGTATACGGAAGAAGAGTTCAAAAAGGTGCTTAAGACGCTTTTTGCGGAGAAAAAGCGCGTAAAAGACCTCCAGAAAAAATTTCAGTCGAAACTCACGAATATTCATCACCACTCAATTGCTGACGAGCATGCAGCTTTGAAAACGGCTTATGTTACAAAAGAGCATGCTTTTAGAGAGCTGAAAGAGAAGTTTGAAAAGGTGCGTCCGGCTTTAAAAAAACTCGTTGAGGACCTAAAGTCTGCGCGAGCAGAGATTGAAATTCTAAAAACAGAGGAAAAGGTTTCTCACGATGAAGAGCTTCAAAAGGAGCTCGAAGTGGCGCGGGCTCAAATAGGTGCGCTCGAGGATGAGAAGCAGAGACTTGTCGAGAAAGAAGTGGGGGAGTTGCATGTTGTTCGTGAGCAAATTCTTAAGTTAGAAGAAGAATTAAATTCTGAAAGAGAGCTACGCAGCGCACTTGAAAAAGAGAAGCATACGTTTGACTCCTCTATTGAGGAGCTTAAGAAAGCATTAGTGGAAAGAGGAGGGGCATTAGAGCAGGCGCGCGCAAATGAACAAAAAGAGTCGCACCGCTTTGAAGCTGAACGTAGCCGACTTGTTGAGCGGCTAGCTGAGGGCTTAAGTCAGGTTCAGAGACTGACCGAAATGATTAAAGATTTGCGCGAAGAAAATAGCGCGCTTCACCGTGAATATGAAGGGGGAGAAGATAAGCTCAAAGCATACGAGCATAAAATCTTAGATCTTAAAGAGAAGCAACATGCTCTTCTCGAGGTTTCAAGTGAAAATAGTGAGTTAAAAAGGAAGCTTGCAAATTCTGAAGAGGAGTTTGAGCGCGAGCGGAAAGCATTTTCCCTTCAGGCTCAGGAATGGGAGGTGCAGAGCAAACAGGCCCAGGAAATGAGCCGCGAACTTAAAGAGGTGCGGGCGCAGTTGCAGGAGACTGACTTGGCATCTGTTCGCGAAGAGTATGAGGGTAAGTTGCTCGAGCATGAAAAGCGTGCACAAAAAGCCCTTGATGAGATGGGAGCCGCTCATGAATCAGCCATGAGCGCTCACAGCAAAGAGACAGAGTCTTTGATTGCCCATCTAAATGCCCACATTGCCGAGGCACGCGCTGAGAGAGATCATTCAAAGAGTGAGTACGCGGCGCTCACCGAGCAGTTTCATCAAACACTCGAAGAGAAAGAGAAACTTCTCGAAAAATCTTATACAAAAATGCGCGAGCTCTCTTCTAGACATGGCGAAATGGTCGAAGAGATGGAAAAACTCTCAGGGCAGCTGGAAGAGAAAAAACATCAATTTATCCGCCTTGAAAAGGAATTTGGTTTGGCGCAAAATAGCGTGCAAAATGCGCAGTTGGAAAATGATGAGCGCGAATCTGAAATTCGCAAAGCGCAGCAACATTTAGCAAAGAAAGTGAGAGAAGCGACTATACTTCGCGATTTAACCGAGCAGCAAACAGAACAGATCGCCGAGCTGCAAACGCTTGACAAAGAGTGGCAGGAAAAGTACTTAGCCTTGCAGCACGACTGGCAGGAGAAAAAAATGCAGCTCCAAGAGCTTCAAAAAACACAGGAAAATTACGACCAAATGGCTGCAACTGTTTCCAGCTTAAAGAATATATTGGGAAAAGGTGAAGAAGCGTAGCATTATCCTTGGAATAGATCCTGGGACATGCGTAACAGGTTTTGGGCTCATTGAAGTCCAAGAAGGGCGCCGTTTTTCCGTCGTCGATTATGGATGTATTCGTCCCCCTGCCTCCAAGCCCCTTTCAGAACGTTATCGTATTATTTATCAAGCAGTGGATGAGCTGCTCAAAAAGTATAGTCCTGAAGCTTTGTCTGTTGAAACCCAATATATATCCAAAAATCCTCAAAGTGGGATAAAATTAGGGATGGCGCGCGGGGTTATTGTGCTCGCAGCCTCTTTGCGTGAAATACCCATTTTCGAATATGCTCCTTCCCGAGCCAAGCGCGCAGTTGTCGGAACAGGAAGGGCGAGTAAAGAGCAAGTTCAGGGCATGGTCCAGCGTTTGCTCAGTTTATCAAAGCCACCCGAGCCCGAAGATGCCGCTGACGCCCTTGCGCTCGCAATTTGCCACGGACAAACCTCTGGAAGTGAAAAATGTATGCCTATCTAAACGGAACCCTTGTTGAAGCGACCCCTTCTGAGGCGACACTCGATGTCCAGGGCGTTGGCTACCGGATTCTGATTTCTGTAAGAGATTTTGCCAAGCTCCCACAAATCGGGGAGTCACTCTTGCTCTACACCTCATTTGTCGTGCGGGAGCTCTCTCAAACCCTATACGGTTTTTCAACAAAAGAGGCGCGGGAGCTTTTTGAGGATCTCATTGGTGTGACCGGAATTGGACCGAAAACGGGGCTTGGAATTATTGGGCATCTCTCAGTTGAAGAGCTTCAAGAGGCTGTGAGAAGACATGATATAGCTGGTTTGGCAAAGGTTCCAGGGATTGGGAAGAAAACAGCCGAGCGATTGCTGATTGAATTGCAGGGACGCATTAAAATTCAGGCGGCTCCGCAAGAGACAAAACACCCCACCCAACTTGGCGATGCGCTTCAGGCGTTGATGCAGCTTGGGTATTCACAAACAGCTGCTGAAAAGGCTGTAAAGAAAGCGGCCGATTCCCTTTCAGCGGAAACCGACCTTTCAACCCTTATCTCGGCAGCGCTAAAATTTCGCTAGAATAATTTTCTAGGCGGTAGCGGTTTTCTTCCAGCGGCACCCGGGTTCATTCTCTCTCTCATTTCCTGGCGGAATTGCCTCCGTTCGTCTCTATCTGCAATGGAAACTGCTTGGGGTGCTTCAGGAGTGAGTACTCCAGCTATATCCAAGCGCGGGGTTTGTTGATGCGTAAATTGACGTCCCAAACCTACACGTTTCAAACTGGGTGGAGATGGTATTGGGGTCATAGGGGAATCGGAATTTATACTACTACTACTCATGGTAATTCTTCTTGTTGGTTAAGTTTTTTTAAATTTTAAGATTTTTATTAACTGATTTGTGTGGTGCGGCCTGATATTTCATTCTCAAATCTATAGATAATGCTCTCTTGGATTCCTTGTTTTTTTGAGTTTCATCAGGAAGTTTATTTGGAGGAATTTGTGGAGCTTGGAAAGAGGACATTTAATTTTTTAGTTTGTATTGTTTTGTGGTAAATTAAATTATTTTTTTATCGAGAATATTTTACTTTTTATTCTGGAAATAAATCAATTTAACTTAATTTTTAAACGGAATTAAAAAATTCAGTTTGGGGGGCTATGCAAATAATTTTTTCGGAGCAAGTCGACGCGCGTTTGGATTGACGTTTTCACGATCTATTGAAAAGTCCTCTAATTGTTTTTGTAATGCTTCGACATCCACTGCAAGCTTCAAACGGATGCGCTCGGGTTTTACCCGCCCCTTGTAGATATCGATCAATGTCACCGGTTTAGGGCGATAGAGCCTTAAAGGTTTTTGTTGTTGTTGTTTAGTGCGAAGAGGTTCTTTAGTAGGCTGGGTCTTGTTATACCCATGAAGAGGATTGCGTGTATCGTATAGGTCTTGTACACGCTCTTCTAGTATATGTAGCTTGCGCTCTGAGATACCGGGGCAATGGGCAACGATTTTTGCTTTAAATTTCTCTGGTGAGCGGAGAATAGCTCTCTCGATCGGTTGAAGACGCTTACCTTCAGGATGATTAATCTTTGCTTTGTACCTACCAAATCGTTTGCAAAGTGTATTTGTCTTTGTTTCTTTCACGCTCCCAATGTAACGACGTCCAGTTTCTTCATGTTTAATGCAGTAAATTACATCTCCTCGGATGCCTTGTTTAATAGGAGTGGGAGGCGCTACATGGATGGTTTGTCCTGGGCTTTGCCAAACCCGCCAAGATTTGTGGGGAGAGGGTGAGTTTGTGATAGTATGCATAAATTTTTAAATCGAATTAAATTGGGTTGTTTATTTTTTAATTTAAATAATGTTTTAATGAATTAATTATAAGTAATTAACAAAAAAGAAATCAATTGAACTTAATTTTTAAAAAATTTAAAATTTCCGCTTTTACAACCCATTTGGAGAAAACCGATGACACAAGAACAAACCTTATCGATTATCAAGCCGGACGCTGTGAGCAAGAATCTGGTTGGAGAAATCCTATCTAGATTTGAGAAAGCTGGTCTGAAAGTAGCGACCGCGCGCATGCTTCATATGAGCAAAGCGCAGGGGCAAGAGTTTTACGCGGTGCATAAAGAGCGCCCTTTTTACAACGACCTTGTTGAGTTCATCAGTTCAGGTCCTGTTGTTGTTTCTGTTCTGGAAGGGGATAACGCTATTCTGAAAAACCGTGAGATCATGGGGGCAACTAACCCTAAAGATGCAGCTCCTGGTACGATTCGCGCAGACTTTGCCGATTCGATCGACCACAACGCTGTTCACGGTTCTGACGCTCCTGAGACAGCGCGCGATGAAATCGCCTTTTTCTTTAAGCCTGATGAGATCTTCAGCCGTTGATTTTGGTAGATAACTACGATTCGTTTACGTACAACATTGTGCAGGCGTTTCAAATTCTTGGGCAGAAGGTGGAAGTTGTGCGTAATGATGCACTTTCTGCCCAAGAGATATTAGATAAAGACCCCTCCCTTTTGGTTATCGGGCCAGGTCCGGGCAATCCATCAGGAGCGGGGATTTCCAAAGAGTTAATCGAGAAGGCAAGCGTTCCCATTCTTGGAATTTGCCTCGGGCACCAAGCGATAGGAGAGGTGTTTGGAGCCATTTTGAGCCACGCACTGCGCGTGATGCATGGTAAGACCTCTTTGATCCATCATCGCTCTGAGGGGCTTTTTAAAGGTCTTCCTCTCCCTTTTGAGGCGACCCGCTACCACTCTCTTATCCTAGAAAATTTACCCGATGTGCTTGAAGTGACTGCCTGGACTGATCAAGGAGAGGTAATGGGGTTGCGCCATAAAACTAAGCCGATTTTCGGTGTTCAATTCCATCCTGAGTCTGTGGCGACGGCAGATGGCTTAGTGCTTCTTAACAACTTCCTTAAGGTTTGATTTTTTATAAAATATTGTGTACAATAGAGTTAACGAGGGGGACAATAAATCCCCCTATTCTCTTATATGAGAGAGGAGATTTTTTATGGGCATTGAACTTAAAAAAGCCTCGGAAGAGACTCTAAGAGAGGTGCGAGGGGGCTTTGGGTTCCGTAGATACAGTGGTTTCAGAATGAGATTGCGCAGTCTTATTATGGGCTGGCTAGCAAGAATCTTCGGTCACCATAGTGAACCTGAGCCTACACCTGAACCAGAGCCAGTACCTGGCCCAGTTGATGGGGGCGGAAACGGTACCATTCCAGATGGTGGGGGTGATGATGGGGGTGTTATAGACGATAACACTACACTACCACCGCTTAATCCCAGCAACCCACAGCCACAAGTACCTGTTATTTTGCTGTAGCATTGCCTGTGGTTCAAGGTTCTTTAGAGTTGAGGTAAGCCCTCCCAGCGGAGGGCTTTATTTTTTTAGCGATTCAATTCAAATGTGCATAAATTTTGGTAAAGCTCTGAGCTCTTCATGAGCTCCTCATGCTTTCCAGCGGCCACGATCTTTCCTTTTTCCATCACCAGAATCCGATTGCAGTGTCTGACCGTGCTTAAACGGTGAGAGACAAGGAGGGTTGTACATCCAAGCTCTTGAAGCTGGGCTAAAATTTTGGACTCTGTTTCGGAATCAACCGAGTTGAGAGACTCATCTAAGATCAGAATGGAAGGGTCATACAAGAGCGCCCGGGCGAGCTCTAAGCGTTGTTTTTGCCCTTGGCTAATATTTGCCCCTCTCTCTTGCAGCTTGGTATGGTAGCCAAAGGGAAGGCGCATGATCTCATCGTGCAACAGCGCTTTTTTGGCAGCCTCTTCAACCATTTTTTCGGTCACGCTACTATCCCAAAGGGCGATATTTTCATAGATGGTGGCAGCAAATAACTTGATTTCTTGATCGACGCTTGCAAGTGAGTATTTGAGCGTCTCTCTTGAGTGTTCGAGGAGGGACTTGTCATCGAGCAAGATCGATCCCTTCCAGGGTTGATAAAGCCCTGAGCCTAATTTGATGAGGGTTGTTTTGCCCGAGCCAATAGGACCGACAACGCCTACCATTTCCCCTTTTGGAATGGTCAGGCTTAAATCTGAAATAAAGGGCTCTTCTAAGAGGGCGTACCCAAAACTGATCTGATGAAATTCCACCCTCCCTTCAAGTTTAGTGGTCTCCTCTTCATTCTCTTTGGGCTCTAATAAGACATCGATTTTGTGTTGTAGAACATCATCGACCCGCGCAATATCAACCTTGAGCGTCTGAAGAGCGGCTCCAAACTGAAGGAGTTTGCTGAAAGGGGCAAGGAAGCTTCCCATGATCATTTGGAAGGCAAAAAGCATCCCGATTGTCATTTCTCCTTTCATCACAAGCCACGCTCCTACAGCTAATAAGAGGAGGTTTGTCACTCCGATTGAGAGGGAAGAAAAAGCCCCTAAAAAGACATCTTTTCGTCCAATTGCTTGCATGGCATTGATTGCACTGGTGTAGTGGCCGGCAATTCTTGAGAAGAAGAAGGAGTCGCCCGAGACGCTCTTCATCGTGTCGATGTTGTCGAGGATGTCGTAGGAGATCCCAACGGTTTTTGCCTCTTCTTGTTGCAAGCGCGCGTAGGCGTGGACCCGTGTTCTGTTGATCCACCAGAGCAAAAAGATATTAAAGAAACCAGCAGAGATGCCGATCAGGGCAATGAGCCTGTTGTAGTAAAAGAGGATAAAGCCGTAGACGCAGACCAAAATAAGACTTAAAACGCTGCTGACAATTCCCCCAATAAAGACAGAGGCTAGTCTGGTATTTAACTCGATACGATCCAAAATCTCTCCAGGAAAACGTTGAGAGAAAAATGAGATGGGCAGAGAGAGAAGGTGGCGAAGAAATTGGGTATTAAATCGTATCGTGAGTCCCACCAACATACGATTTGTAAAGAGGCCTTGAAACCATGCGATGGTGGTAACAGCAACCATGATGAAGCCCATAAACAACAAATATTCCTTTTTCCAGGAGGGGAGAGTGCCTTGCAAGAAGGTGTCGACAAAGATTTTAGAGATGGCTGGCAGGGCAAGCGAGAAGACGAGGGCGACAACCGCGAATGCAAACAGATAGGCAATTTCAGGAGTAAAGGCGAAAAACCGCTCTTTTAGCTGGGAAGCCAAGGAGATATCTTTCCCTTTTTTTTCAAAGGATTCTGACGGCTTTAAAACGATCACAATTCCTGAGAATTGTTGCTGAAGCTCCTCGATGTGGACCTTTCGGGGGCCTGTTGCGGGGTCGTTGATCGAAACGGACGTGCCGCGAATCCCTTCTAGAACAACGAAGTGATTTTTCCCCCAATGTAGAATGGCCGGCGTGTCTACTTTAGCTAAATCTTCAGCTGTTGCGTGGTAGCCATCTCCTTCTAAACCATAATATCTTGCGGCTTGAATCATTCCAAAGGCGTTTACTCCGTCGCGCGAAACTCCACACGTGAGGCGGAGCTCCTCAAGAGAAACGAACCGTTTGTAATACCCCAGCACGATTCCGAGGGCAGCAGCCCCACACTCCACGGCTTCCATTTGAATAAGACGCGGCGTTCGGATCACTTTTCAGGCTCCTGGTTGGTGAATGGCTCTTTAATTCTCCAAAGAGGAATCAGATACGAAATGGGTGGTTGCTCTTCGATGACGAGCTTTAGGTTGCACACGGTTCCTGTTGGGATCGTAAATGGAGGACCTTGCTCAGAGGTCCACTCAAAACCGCTCACCGTTTCTGGGTCGGATTTGGGATTCACCACTAGAAGGGTGACAACGGGCGATTCGCCGAGCAGAAATTTGACGATTTGCTTGTTTCCAATCGTTTGAACGAGCTCTTCTTGTGAAACTGGATAGGGATAAACGTCTTTCACCTCTCCAATAATGGCTCCATATTCGCGTGGGTTGACAATCAGTGGTTCGATCAACACGCGCATACCGGGCTCGACCCGTCCAATCACATTTGCATTTACCGTGCTGTAGAAAACCTCTTGTTCATCAGCGTCTAAGGGATGCTCAACCCAGATGATCGGCTCTTTCCGGTCGATGTGATCTCCTTCACCGACGAGAATTTCAAGCACTGTTCCTTTCTCTGGCGAGCGAATAATTGAAAGTTCATCTTCAATACTTTGAAGGTCGAGAGTGGGTTTGCTGTCAAGTAGCTGACCCTTAGCCCACTGGACAATTTCTCCTGATGCGGGAGAGGAATTTTCTAGTTTCGAAAATAACGTCTTAAGTTCGGATTTTGCCTCTTCGATCGAAATTTGTTTGTCATAGACTTTAGCCTTTGCTCCATCGACTATCAGTTTTGCAACGAGCCCTTCCTCAAACAGCTCTTCATTAATTTCGAGGGCTTTGTCTAAAAGAGCAAGTTCGGATTTTAGGTGGATGATCTTGTACTCTGTCGTTTCAATTTGAACTAAAAGGGATTTAAGATCAGGGTTATAAATCACACCCAAAGGGGCGCTTTTTTCGACCTCTTCCCCCTCGTGAACAAAAAATTCGATCATTTTTCCAGCGGTATTGGCCTCCACCAAAAAGGTTCCTGAAGGGTTGAGTGAAACACCTTGTCCATTAATCTGAGTGGGGATGCGCCCCCAAAATGCCCATATAACTAAGAGGGAAGCGAGTACAATTAATACAGCCATAATAGGCCAATTTTTGGGGAATTCAATTGTCAGAGGTTGGCGAGTGGCTTCACTCTGACTTAGCCTATCTATCGTTTCTTGATCTGTTTTACTCATGACTCACCAATAAATGATCGTAATTAAAAGGGTCTATTTCTATTTCTTGGGTAACCGTATCAACAAGCACAAGCGTCCCTGTTAGAAAAAGGAGCTGCGCAATATTTTGAGAATAGCGCTTTTGGACGTCGACCCGTTCCAGCAATGTTCTGCGAAATCTGTTCTCAAAGTCGATGACAACAAACAAGGAGCCATACCCCTCTTTGGTTCGCATGATTTCATCTCTGAGCGCAATCTCGTACCACTCGGCAGCTTTGGTGGCATAATATATCTCGTCAACGAGCTCAATTTGCTCGCGTAAAATTGTGGCAATGTCGGAGTAGATACTCGACCAAAGTTCATTCTCTTCTAGAAAGGCTTGCATCCGCTCTTCTCGCCTCTGCGTCCGGGCGCCCCGTGCACGATCGTTCCAAAAAGGGATGGAGAGCCTGATTTCGGCTGAAATATCCTTCTCCATTTGTTTTGGATAATAAGAGGCGAACAACCTCTGCGAAGGTCTTTCAATGGAGCTATTTAGGAGCTCAACCTCAAAAGATGCATCGAGAGATGGGAGGACATTTTTGCATGCCAAGCGGTAGAGTAAATCGGCCTCTTGCACGGCAATGCGCGCTGCGATCAAGTCTCCTCTGTGGTCATAGGCTTGATTGAGCAGGCAGTCGAGATCCCACTCTCTTTTATCGCCATGGGGCAAGATGAAATTATCCAAGATTAAATGGGGTAAATTTTCGCTAAATGTGCATTTCCTCTCTCCGATCTGAAAAAGGAAGGCGTTATAGGCCTCATAGACAGCTTGTCTCGATGCGACAAGGTCGCGCCGGTTTCTAGCAATTTCAGCGATTTGTTCATTTAACTCGGAGGCTGCCAACTGCTCTTTTTCAACGAGTCTGTAGGTTGCTTGAGTTAAGCCGTCTAAAATGTGTTGTGCATCTACATTGATTTCAACGATTTTTTCGGCAGCGACAAGCTCCCAATACGCTGTAATGGAATTCAAGACCTCTTCAGACATTGTTTGGACAAGAAGATACTTGGAAGCATCAAATTCCATAGAGGAGATTCTTTCTTCTACAGCAGCTTCATTGTAGAGAAATCCACGCAAAAGAGGTTGAACGACCTCAAACACAAGAGAAGAGCCGTTAAAACGGGTGAAGTCTGGAACTGTGACAATCAGTGAGGGGTTGTGAGTGCGTTTAACTCTAGATCCAAGACTAAACTGCGTTCCAGGACGGGTCAGCTTTTCTACAGCAACTTCTAGGGTTGTGATAGAACCTGTTTCATTGGTTTTGTTTCCAAGTTGTTGGGGGTCAAGCAGCCATGTATTTCCAAACGTAGAGGTTAAAACAGGATCAAACGGACCTGCAGACTCTTGCCACTCCCCATACCTGCGGACGACCTCACTTTCACTGATCTCAATTTTCCACTGGTTGCGTAATGTCGTTGAGATTGCATTGGATAAAGAGATTTCTGAAGGGGGAATCTCTTTGCTTCCAAACTCTTCAATGGGTGTCTCTTCTAAGATTTTCTTCGACCTAAGCCATTGTAAGATCTCTTCCGGAGGCTGAGTAGGTGTACCTTCTAAAAGAGTGCGCGCTTCTTCCAGCTCCTCTTCCTTTGTTGAAGAGAATTCGGCAAAAACAGACAAATTTAGCAAAGTTACAGCAGCAAGAGCAATCATTGCTCGCATAAGAATATCCCTCCCAAACCGACACTAATGTTTTTTTCAATGATTGGCAATATTTCCTCGATGGATTAAAGAAAAACATATGGAAAGTGATGATAATCTCGTCGAGCAGTCGTTAAAGCATTTGAAGAAGGTGATCGCGACTCGTGAATTGGAAACGGTTCCTGCAGGAGAGGGGAGCTTACTATTTAAAGCGTGCGCTTGCGTCGCGGATAAAATAGGGGTCTCTCTTCTTATTTCGGTGCAGGAGAGTACAGATATTGAGGAGATTTGCAGTCCAGGGGTCCTCCGTCACCGCGAGATCACTCTTCAGGCTGAGTGGTGGAAGGAAGACCATGGCCACTTTGTTGGTTTTTACAAGAAAGAGAAAAGACCCGTTTCGGTCATTTTTTATGACCACAAAGAGTATCACTTTGTTGATCCTGAAACACAAGAGCACACAGTTGTTGATGAAAAGACGGCCCACCTTCTTGTAGATGAAGCCATCATGCTCTACCCATCTCTTCCCAAGGATGTGGGGAAATTTCGAGGGATTTTTTCGGCTGTTGTCTCAAAAATGCAGTGGGAATACACCTCCCTTTTCTTAATAGGGCTCGCAGCGCTTGTGCTGGGCTTTGCTTTGCCTTTTGTGAACAAAGTCTTATTTGACTATGTGATCCCGAACTATAACTTCACTGTCTACACGCAGCTATTTATTGGTCTTTTTGTCATTCTTTTAAGTAGTGCTGTCTTTTCATTTTTCCGCGCCGTCATCACTTTGCGTATCAGGGGACTTCTAACAAATAAGATCCAAATCACCCTTTGGGATCGTCTTCTCCGCTTACCCCTCAATTTTTTTCGCACCATCACGAGTGGTGATTTATTAGAGCGGACGATGATTTTCGAGCAAATCAAAGATATTATTTCCTCTGGTACATTGACTGTCTTATTAAACAGCTTTTTTGGCCTCTTCTACCTGGTGTTGACATTTTACTTTAGCTGGCAATTAACCCTACTTGGACTTAGCTTGGCCCTCATTTGGAGCGTGTTTGTAATTGCCATTGCAATCTACAAAATTCGTCTAGAAAAGAAACTTTTAGCTTCGACAGCTGAGATTCAATCTTTTCTTGTTCAAGTGATTAACGGCATTAACAAGGTGCGTTCAGCCGCATTAGAAAAGCGCATTTTTTCCAAGTGGGCGCGCTCCTTTTCTTATAACCAGTCTCTGACATTTAAAATTATCAATCTTGAAAATGTCGTGAAGGCAACAGCCGCCTTTATGAAGGTATTGCTGCCACTTTCGATCTATGGCTTTGTGATTTATAAAAAAAGCCAAGGGCAGACCGATCCTTCCATTACAGCGATCTCAATCGGTACTTTTCTAGGATTTTTGGCAGCATTTACCCCTTTCTCTCAGTCATTGCTAGGGTTAATTGGAACACTCTCCTCCATAACAGAGCTCTATCCATTTTGGAAAAGGGTAGGGCCTCTGCTTACGACCCCTCCGGAGAAAACAGAAGAAAAAGCCGATCCCGGAAGGCTCAAGGGGCAGATTACCGTAAGAAATCTTCATTTTCGCTATGGATCCGAAACACCTCTTATTTTGAAGGACTTAAACTTAAGCATTCGCCAAGGGGAGTTTGTGGGGCTTGTTGGAAAAACAGGGTGTGGGAAGTCTACCCTTTGCCGCATCCTCTTTGGCTTCGAAGCGTGCGAGCCCAATACACTCTTCTTTGATGACCAAGATATGACTGAGATAGATGTCTTTAAGTTGCGAAAGCAAATAGGTTTTGTCCACCAAGAGAACAAGATTTTTAACGGAAATATCTATGATAATCTGACATGTGGGCGTAGATGCTCTTCTGAGATGATTGAGGAGGCGCTCGCGGCTACTACATTTGATGAGATCCTCCCTGAGCTTCCTATGGGACTTGACACCATGCTTTCGAGTATTGGAGGGCTCTTGTCGGGGGGGCAAAAGCAGAAAATCTTACTTGCCAGAGCTTTACTTGCCGATCCTTCGATCTTGATTATCGATGAGGGGTTAAATACCTTGGATAATCAGACCCAGGAGAGGGTGCTGAACAACATGAAAGCGCTTGGCAAAACAATTATCTTAACGAGCCATCGCCTAAATGTTTTGGAGATGGCCGATCAAATCTTCGTGATGGATGATAAGAAGATAATTGCTTCTGGAAAATTTCGCGATCTTGCGAAACAAGAGGGGATTTTCATGCGCTTTGTCGAAAAGCAATTCTTATAAAGTCTGCTTGCGCTTGAGGAAGTAGTACCTGAGCGCAATCTTTGAACCACCCCCCACAATTACTAGAATAGCCCCGATAATCGAAAGGGTATTTGGAACATCATAAAAGACAAACCAGTCAAAAAAACCTGAAATCGGGACCGAAAGATAGAGAAAGGTTGAGAGTGTTGAGGGTTTGCGGTGAGCATAGGCTTTTCCTCGAAAGTACTGGTTCATCAGGCCTGCAGATGAAAGAAGCAAGATAAAAACGATAAGACTGGGTGTCCACGAAACCTCGAGCGCAGTCCTTTGCCCAATTAACGGAAAAAACGAGAGGATACTCCCAAAGCCAAAGAGGTAGAAGAGAGAAATCTCTGGGGCTTCTTTTTTTGCGCTCAGGCCAAAAACGACCTGTGAGCCGGCTTGGCAAATTCCTGCAAGGAGGCCGATAAGGCTTAATTTAGAGAAAAGGCCTGTGCCTGGTTGTAGAATACAGACAACCCCCACGGCCGAAATCACCATGCTGATCCAGGTCGATTTGGGGATGCGGTATTTTAAGAAAAACCACTCGATCAGAGGGATAAAGAGGGGGGAGGTATTGAGCAATACGGTTGCGTTTAGGAGCGAGTCTTTTGAGATGTAATAGAAGATGCTGTATTGGGCGATTAAGACAAACAGGATGCGGAGCATATGGGCCCGCAGCGACTGGGTTTTAATCGATCTTCGCCCGATTGCAAAAACAGTGGCGAGAAAGAGGAAGGGGATGATGAAACGTAAAAAGACGAGTAGGAAGTAGGGAACCTCAGCGGTGCTGATCTTTACAAAGAGATAGGCGAGTGACAAGCTTGCCGCAGACAGCACCATGTAAATGGTGCCGTGGGCAAAGGAACGCATCTTTTCCTTCATGAGAAGAGGGGCTGCCCTTTTATAAGCTTGGCAGCTCTGGCAACATGTTTGCCGTGGTGGCGCGCCGCTTCGAGTTGCTCGTCAGTTAATCCAGTCTGTTCCATGTTAGGTCCCATGCTTCTCCCATAAGGTCCCCATTGAAGGCCTGCATCGGCATAGCCAGGGGTGTTTTTTGGGAGGGGAATGAACAAAAGGCCAAGCTCGACAAGGTTATTTAGCATCGAGAGCATAGTGAGCTCACACCCTCCACCAGCATTCCCAAATCCGCTCCCTGTTGCAAAAACAGCGCCCACCTTGCCGTTGAGCTTGTTCTCCATCCACAATTTGCTACACACCTCATCGATGAATTTTTTCATCTGCCAATCCATGCTTCCCATATGGACGGGACTTCCAAAGATGATGCCATCAGCTTTGATAAGATCTTCGGTGGTCGTTTCAGGAGCCATTTTGAGTGTGACCTCTGCTCCTTCTTCTTTTGCACCTAAGGCGATTGTCTTGGCCATTTTTTTGGTGCTTCCATACTGAGAGGCATAAACAATTAATACGTTCGTCATAGCTGAATTTCCTTATATCTTAAAATCTGCGCCGAGGTATGTGTGGCGCGCTTCTTCGTTGTGAATTAATGCATCAACAGTACCAGAAAGAAAGACTTTTCCATCACGAATTAAGTAGCTCCGGTCTACAATCGAGAAAATTTCGCGCGCATTGTGGTCGGTAATGAGGACGCTGATTTTCTTTTTGGCAAGCAGGCGGATCATGTGTTGCACATCGTTGATTGCGATTGGATCGATGTTAGCAAAGGGCTCATCAAGCAAGAGGAACGAGGGATTTGTAACAAGTGCGCGAGTAATTTCTAAACGACGCCTTTCCCCACCGGAAAGACCTGCTGCTCTTTTTTTCGCGAGCTTTTCGAGGTTCAACTCATGTAGCAGTTTCTCCAGACGGTGGAGCCGCTCTTTTTTGGTGATGGGCAGCGTTTCTAGAATGCATAGAATGTTTTCTTCGACAGTCAAACTACGGAAGATAGAGGGCTCTTGAGCAAGATAGCCCATTCCCATTTTTGCCCGTTTGTCGATCGGCATTTTTGTGACATCGGTTTGTTTGAAAAGAATCGTCCCTTTATCGGGGCGGATTAGCCCCATTGTCATATAAAAAGCTGTTGTTTTTCCAGCGCCATTTGGACCTAGCAGGCCTACAATTTCACCCTCTTGGATGGTAAATGAAAGGCCCGAAACTACCTTGCGATCTCCATAACTTTTTTCTAGATTTTGAACCTCTAAAATCGGCGGCTTCATTACCATTTGAAATGTCCTTTTAGTTTAGAGAGTTCGTCTTGGCCAAAGACAAAGCGCACATCGCCAATCCCTTGGATCTTCTTGCGGGTTGCATGTACACAGGGGGCCGACAGTTGCATATTACGCCCTTTGTCGAAGAAAAGGACGCGGTTGCCCTCCTTGGCTTCGAGAATTGTGAGCTTTTCTTCGGGGTAGTAAGTGACAAGATCTGCCAGGGCATATTGATCGCTCTCTAGGTAGATCAGTTGGACATTGTCGATAAGACGGATTTTGGAGGGCTTGATCGACCCTTCGGTTTGCGTGTAGTCGACATAGGCCTCATCGGCCCATACTTCCCCCCGCTCATCACAGTAGGAGACTTGAGGTGCGCCCGTAAAATGGCTCGTCATATTGGCGTAGTCGAGCAAAGCCTTATCGCATTCGAGCTGGCTTCCATCTTCCATTTTTAAGGAGGCGATTCCAAGCTGCTCACTCACTTTCATTTGTCCATCTTTTTGAGAAAAATGGAGCTCGGAGGTGGCGCTTTCGATACGGATATGGTGATTTTGAGTCCAGATCTCTTTAAGCACTCCCTCGCGCGCCTGCTTGGAGACGAGAGGATTTTTGATCGGAGCGCTACTTACAAGCAGCTCTTGGTAGGTTTTGTAATCGCGATCTGTCACGCGCCCTATCGAAAACCCAACAAAAAAAGCTGCTAAAACAAATAGAAGCGTGAGTTTATACATGTGCGATGCGCAGCCAGCTGTCGATAAGATCGGGAAGCTCGCTAAAGGGGATTACCGAGGCTGCGTCGCTCATTGCATTGTCCGGGTCGGGGTGGGCCTCCGCGTAAATTCCTGTCGCTCCTGCAGCGAGGGCCGCGCGCGATAGGGCTGGAATAAATTCGCGCTGTCCACCGGAGTACTCTCCGTTACCGCCCGGCAGCTGGACCGAGTGGGTAGCATCATAAAGGATGGGGTGACCAAGCTTTTCCATGATCGGAATGGCGCGCATGTCGCTCACCAGATTGTTGTACCCAAAACTCGTACCGCGCTCTGTGATGACGATATTATTGTTTCCAGTCGATTCAAGCTTGTCGATCACGTTTTTCATGTCCCAAGGGGCCATAAATTGCCCTTTTTTCACGTTGACAATTGCCCCTGTATTTCCAGCAGCGATGAGAAGATCGGTTTGGCGACACAAAAATGCAGGAATTTGAATCACATCACATACATCGGCGGCCTGGCGTGCCTCTTCAGGAGAGTGGATATCGGTAAAGACAGGAATGGAGAATGTATCGCGGATTTTCTCTAGAATTTTCAATCCCTCTTCGATGCCTGGACCTCTAAAAGAGTTAAGCGAGGAGCGGTTGGCTTTGTCGTAGCTCGCCTTGAAAATGAATGGAACACCCTTCTTTTCAAAAAGGGGGACCAAAAATTCTGCGCACTGCATTGCGTGCGCCTCGCTCTCGATTACACAAGGACCAGAAACTACGAAAAAATTTTTTAAGTTAAGGTTCCGCATTTTATAACCTGTTCATTATGAGGATTTAAAAATTTTTTAAGCAACTCGCCCATGTCGATCCCCAGAGGGAGAGTATCGGTCACATCTGCTAATGGTACAAGGACAAAAAGCCTTTCATGCCATTTAGGATGTGGGAGAATCAACTCAGGAGAATCATACACTGTATCGCCAAAAAAAAGAAGATCGAGATCGATTAGGCGGGGGGCATTTTTAGATTTCGGCACTTTTTCCAGCTCCGACTCTATTTCCTGCATTTTTTTCCAAAGATCTTCCAAGGGGAGGTGGCAGGCAAACCGACAGACGGCGTTTAAAAAGGGGGGCTGTGGAATATCTGAGACGGGTGTTGTGCGATAGAGAGAGGAGGATTTAAGGTGTGAGATTCCCTCTATGCACTTAATTTTTTGAACGGCATCGCGCATGGCCGTGAGAGTTTGGGGGAAGTTGCCCCCAATTCCAATATAGCATTCTGTCATAAGTACGGACCGAGCAGGATTCGAACCTGCGACCACCCGCTTAGAAGGCGGGGGCTCTATCCGCTGAGCTATCGGTCCAAGGGGGACGATAGTAGCGGATCTCAAAGTAAAATTCACGAAAAAAGCAGATTACTTCTCTTCTGCTTCTGCCGCTTCCTCTTCTTCTAGGATCTCTAGATTGACCCGCAGGCCGTTGCGGCTTGCGACTGACATCAAAAGTGTTCGGATGGCGTTAATTGTTTTTCCGCGCTTCCCAATAATCTTTCCAATATCAGATTTTTCGACAGACAGCTCTAAAATCACAGTGTGGGTGCCGCCAATTTCAGTAATCTTGACCTGGTCTGGATTATCAACCAAATTCTTAACAATATAAGCTACAAAGTCTTTCATGTTTCTGGACCTATAAATACAATTCGATATTTCCGTTCGTAATTGTGATATTACTATAAGGGTATTTTATTAGGCTACAGAAACGTCATAATATTTTTTTAATAAATCTAACGCTCTAAGAGAAATGTAACAGGGCCATCATTTATTGAGGAGACTTCCATAAGTGCGCCGAAGACACCAGTTTGCACTGGGCGTCCCAGCGCCTCTTTCAGTTCACTGATAAACTGTTCATAGAGTAGAAAGGCGGGCTCCGGGAGGGCAGCTTCGGTAAATCCAGGGCGCCTTCCACTCTGGACGTCACCATAAAGGGTAAATTGGCTGATCAGTAAGACATCGCCTTGTGCTTGCTGAATATCGTGGTTCATTTGACCTTCTTCATCGCAAAAGATACGTAAACCGATAAGTTTGTTGATCAACCAGTCGGTTTTTGTAGGGGTGTCGTCTTTATGGATGCCCAAGTAGAGAAGAAGTCCGTGGTTGATTTTTCCGCAGACTTTTTCATTCACCGAGACGTGGGCTTCTTTAACTCTCTGAACTAAAAGGCGCATGATTCGTGACTTGTTTAATAAATTTTTCCATATCTTGAGGGATAGGGGCTTTAAGCTCAATCTCTTCTTTGCGTAAAGGGTGCTCAAATCGCAAAGAGTAGGCGTGGAGCATTTGTCGATTCGCACCTAGTTTTGTGTTGATAGGAGAGCTTCCATAAATGCGATCGCCTAAAATAGGGGTGCCGGCACCTTTTAAGTGGACGCGCAGCTGGTGGGTGCGCCCTGTTTCGGGAAAGAGACGGACGAGGCTTAAAATATCTGTGTGTCCCAGGCTTTCACACCGCGTGCGTGCTGCGCGCCCCTTACCTTCCAGTATAGCCATCTCCTTGCGACGAACTGGGTGACGGCCGATATTCCCTTCGATTACTCTATTTCCGGGGTTGCCGATGCAAATGGCGAGATAGACTTTTTCAATTTGACGATTTGCGAATTTTTCGACCATAAGTTGTTGAGCACGCTTATTTTTAGCTGCAATAAGAACTCCTGAGGTCTCCTTGTCAAGGCGGTGTACAATGCCGGGGCGGAGTGTTCCAGCTGTGGGAAGGTTTTTACAGTGGTAGATGAGGGCATTGACAAATGTGCCCGACCAATTTCCAACAGCTGGGTGGACGACCATCCCAGCAGGTTTATTGACGGCAATTAAATCGTCATCTTCAAAGAGGATATCGAGTTCAATGTTTTCAGGTTCAAGTGAGATTTCGGGAGTGACAGCAAACTCGATCTCGATCTCGTCGCCTATTTCGAGTTTAGCCGCTTTTTTGACAAGGCTTCCATTAACAAGGACAAGCTTGTCTCGGATAAGAGACTGAAAGTATTGGCGTGAATATTCTGGGAAACGCAGCGCAAGTAACTTATCGAGCCTGAGCTCTGCCTCCTCCTCACTAACGTTGATGGTCATCGATATGCGTCACTAAGACAGGTTTAGAGAGAGGATATTCAGGAACGAGCTTTCTTAAAAGGCTAAGAAGATGTGTTTCGAGGTTTTCGAGCTGATTTACAGATGATGAGAGGGGGGCAGGCTTCCCGAAATAACGTTGCTCCTTGAGGGAAACAGCACTTAGGTAATTTCCTCCGCTCATATAAAGGGAGAGCAAGTGAGGATTAATTTTGGAAAGAGCCTTTTCAAGTTCAACGTCAGCAGCAATGCCTAAAAAGAGCTTTAAATCGTACATAATTAACCTTGAGGGCCTTGCCGCATTTGTTGCGCGGCTTTTTTTGCTTGAGCTGCCGATTGCTGCATTTGGCTGAGCATCTGCATGGCAAATGATTTGACAAAGCCATTGTACATTTTGGTTCCTTCTTTTTTGCCGAGGTTTTCGATCAAAACTTGTTTGAGCTGGTTTAAGTTCTTGACCGGTGTGTGCAGGGCATTTTCGATGGAGCCACCACTAGGTTGGCCGGTGACATCACCAAGCTTTTCAGGCTCATTAGGTTTAATCGGCAAGCTCCCGCCGCCACCAATACCGCTTGATTCCCCCATCTATCCCTCACTTTTGTAAATCTTAATTGTTTTCAGTTCCCTATTTGCAATGCGCACTCCCTTGGCACTCACTCCTTTGATCGCCACTTCATCTAGGGTACATTCCAGCTTATTCACTTTCTGCCGTGCCTTGGGCTTGAATGTCAGGAGCAAAACGAGGCCCTTGTGGGTGCTGATAAACTCAAGTTTGCTCTCATCATCCAAAAAGGAGTACTCTTTTTCAAGGATAAACTGTTTCACGATAAAGCGTTTCACGTAGGGATAATTTGTCTTCTTATCCTTGTAAAGGACTCGGAAAATCGTCTCTTTATCGGCAGGTCCTATCCAGATGGCTGGCACTTTTTTTGTGTGGATATATTGCTTATCGGGGATATTCATGACCTGATAGGAGCCATCTTTGAAAAGGATCAAAAGTTTGTCGAGGGAGCTGCACTCAACAGTTTGAGGGCTAGAAACTTTTGTCCCAATATACCCCGATTCAGAGTCGTAGCCAACTTTCACAATTTTCTTTGCAATTTCTCGCTTGTCGATCACCTCGATCTCTTTAATTTTTGTGCGGCGTGGAAAAAGATCGCCGTATTTTTTGAGAAGACTTTGGAGGTAGTTGATTGTGAATTTTTTGATGTTTTTGAGATCTTTTTCGGCCTCCATCAATTTCTTGTCGAGCGCAGAGATATCGTCCTGGTTTTTCTCGATGTCAAAGCGTGAAATGCGGCGGATTGGAATGGCAAGAAGCCTATCTTGATCCTCACGGTTAGGGATACGCGCAAGTTGCTTATGGTATGGCTTTAAACTCGTTTCAATGGTGGAGTGGAGTTTGTCGAAGCTTGCTACATTCTCGATTTGTTTGTAGAGACGGTTTTCGATAAAGATCTGTTCGAGAGTTTTCTCGAAGATTTTTTCAAGGAGTCGATCGCGCTCAATTTCGAGCTCTTTTTTCAGATAGCCTTGTAGAAGTTCAACATGGAGTTTTAAAATCCCATCAACGGTTCCTTCCCAAGGCATTTGGTCTCGGATACTTAGCAGCTGTGTGCTGATTGAAACTTCACAATCGGTGAAAGCATAGAGCTGATCAATGATTTTGTCTGCATACTGTCCGCGGGGGAGTTTGATCTCGATCTCAATCTTTTCTGCGGTGTAATCGTTGATCGAATCGATTTTGATTTTTCCCCTTTTGGCCGCCTCGTCAATGGAGCGGATCACCGATTCTGTTGTGGTTCCGTGACAAATTTCAGTGATCACGAGCGTTTTTTCGTCAGGAGATGTCATTTTAGCTCGGAGCTTAACCTTGCCTCGTCCCTGATCGTATTCTGTTGGGTCCATCGTCCCACCCGAGGGGAAGTCGGGGTAAACCTTAAAAGGTTTGTTTTCCAGAATGGCAATTTCAGCTTTTAGGAGTTCTTGGAAGTTGTGGGGTAGGATCTTTGTGGACATCCCAACAGCAATCCCTTCAGCTCCTTGCATGAGCAAGAGAGGGATTTTTGCTGGCAGGGTAACAGGCTCTTGGGCCCGTCCATCGTAGGAGGGGGTAAATTCGGTAAGCGCAGGGTTAAAGAGTGTTTCTCTTGCCATCTCGCCCAGACGCGTTTCGATATATCTCGCAGCAGCTGCAGGATCACCAGTATGGGGATTACCGAAATTCCCTTGCATATCGAGGAGATAGCCCTTATTTGCGAGATTGACAAGAGCATCGATGATTGGTGCATCGCCATGTGGGTGGAGGGCCATCGTTTGTCCGGCGACGTTTGCTACTTTATGCAGCTTCCCGTCATCCATCTTGAAAAGCATCCACAAAATGCGACGCTGCACGGGCTTCAACCCGTCAATCACATGGGGGATCGCCCTGTCCAAAATGACATAGGAGGCATAGCGAAGATAATTGTCCTTGTATACGTGTTTGATATCGTCCAAAATTGCTTACAACTCTTCGTGAATAAGGTTTTCCATAATAAACTGTCTGCGCTTAGGGGTGTTTTTGCCCATATAAAACTCAAGTGTTGGCTTGATGTCTGAAAAAGCGTGCACTTCTACCGGCTTTAGGCGCATTTCCTGGCCGATAAACTGTTTAAATTCCTTGGGAGAAATTTCTCCCAGTCCTTTAAAACGTGTGATTTCTATGTTTTTCTTTAGCTCTTTTTCAGCCTTTTTCTTCTCTTCTTCTGAAAAGCAGTAAAGCGTTTTTTCTTTGTTACGCACTTTGAAAAGGGGAGTTTCTAAGATGTAAAGATGGCCAGCGATCACAAGTCCTTCGAAATAGGTTAAAAAGAAGGTGATAAGCAGGTTGCGGATATGCATTCCATCGACATCGGCATCGGTTGCTAAAATCACTTTATTATAACGCAGTCCCGCAAGGTCTTCCTCGATATTCAGCGCGCTCATCAAGTTGAACATCTCTTCGTTTTTGTAGAGCTGGTCCATCTTCATGCCAAAGACGTTCAGCGGTTTTCCCCTAAGCGAGAAGATCGCTTGGCGAAGTGGATCGCGCGATGAAACGATTGAGGCGCTGGCAGATTCTCCTTCGGTGAGAAAAATCATCGTCTCATCGCTATACAATGACTCTTCATTGTAATGGAATTTGCAGTCGCGCAGTTTGGGAATCTTGAAGGAGATTTTTTTCTGTTTCTCTTTCGCCTCTTTCCGGACCGCGGAGAGCTCTTTGCGTAACTTTTCGTTGTAGGCGATCCTTTCGGTGATCTGGTTTGCAATCTCTTGGTTGGTATGGAGGAGTTGAAGAACAGCCTCTTTAACCTCTTGCATGAGCGGGGTACGGATTTCCGTGTTGCTCAGTTTATTCTTTGTTTGGGATTCAAAAATAGGGTCCTGGACTTTGACGAGGATGCAGCCAACAATCCCTTCGCGCACGTCGACTCCCTGGAAATTCTTTTTTGCATATTCGTTAACCCCTTTTAAGATTCCTTCTCGAAAAGCGGAAAGATGGGTTCCTCCATCGGCAGTATACTGTCCATTTACGAAGGAGTAGTAGTTCTCGCCGTAGCTTTGAGTATGTAGAAAAGCAAATTCTAACCTTTCCCCTCTATAATGGAGAGGTTCATAATACCTGTCGTGGGTCACTTCGCTGTTGAGCAGGTCGAGCAGGCCGTGCTCAGATTGGATCGCCTCACCATTATAAAAAAGAGTGAGTCCTGTATTTAAGTAGGCGTAATGCCAAAGGCGTTTACGTACAAAGTCTTCGATGTAGGCATACTTTTTAAAGATCTCCTCATCGGGAGTAAACTCGATGTACGTCCCGTTCTCTTCGGTTGTCTTGGACTGCTTCTCTTTGAGAAGCACACCTTTACTAAATGTCGCCTCAATCGATTTGCCATCGCGAAAACTTCTCACGACAAAATGGCTCGAGAGGGCATTCACAGCCTTTAATCCCACTCCATTAAGCCCAACGGAAAATTGAAAGACATCATCGTTATACTTTGCGCCCGTATTGATCTGACTCACGCAGTCGATCACTTTGCCAATTGGAATGCCTCTTCCATAATCGCGGATCGAAATGCAGGAGGTATCAGCGTCATAAGAAATAAGAACGCGATCTCCATGTTCCATAATGAATTCATCGATGCTGTTATCGATAACTTCTTTTAGAAGGATGTAAATTCCATCGTCGATGTGTGAGCCGTCTCCCAACCTTCCGATATACATTCCAGAGCGTAAACGGATATGGGCAAGAGCATCAACGGTTTGAATCGCACTCTCGTCATAATTCTTTTTCTTTGCCATATTTGGACATCATACTTATCGAGAAAAATCTCGTCTATAGGGTATATACGTGTGATCTATGTTAATAGGAATTCTTGGAATCAACCATAAGTCGGCTGACCTTGGGCTGCGAGAGAAACTTGCCAAAGCGTGCGAGCGCCGTTTTGGCTCGGAAAACTCCCTTCATGCCCGTTATACCTTTGTCCTCCTCTCTACGTGCAATCGAACCGAGATCTATTTCAGTTCGTCCGACCTGGCGAAAACACATACCGAGCTTTTGGCGATTTTGCGCCATGAGGTAGAAGAAGAGTTTGAGCATCGCGTCTATTCGTATTTTGGGGGCGATTGTTTTTTTCATTTAGCTTGCGTCACCGCGGGGTTCGACAGCGCATTGATTGGTGAAACTGAAATTCAGGGGCAGGTGAAGCGCGCCTATGAAGGGTCGACAGCCTTTCGCTCCCTTTCGAAAGAATTACACTTTCTTTTCCAAAAATGTTTGAAAATCGGGAAAAATGTCCGCACTCAAGAGGTCTTAAGTCGTGGATTGCCTACTCTGGAAGAGGCGATCTTCCAGGCGGGCGAAAATTTGCTCGGCGATCTAAAGTATCAAAAAATCCTTTTTGTAGGCCTTTCAGAAATCAATTACAAAATCTTTAACCGATTTAAGCAAAAGAAATTCGGTGATATTACGTTTTGTAACCGCACCGATGCGAAAGTCGAGAAAATGGCTGAGCAGGAAGGTGTGAAACTACTTGCGTGGGAAGAGTTTGAGAAGTGGTCGACTTATGATCTTGTGATTTTTGGGACCAAATGCCCCGATTTTCTCGTTTCTAAGGCATCAGAAATAGATAGGCCGAAACTTGTGATCGATCTAAGCGTGCCGAGGAACGTTGATCCACTGCTGGGGCGGCAAAAAAAGATCACTCTTTTGAACATCGATCAGCTCAATCGAGTGATCGATCGCAAACGGCGCATTAAAGCGGCTGAAATTGGGCGTCTTGAAACGCACGTCATCGCTGATGCCGTCAAGCGTCAGGTTTCCGTCTTCAAACTCAAGGAGCTACAGCGGCATTCTCAAATCTTTATAGCTTAGGCATGAAGGCAGTTAGTCTAAGTTTTCTTGATTTAAACTTAATTCTGTGGTAATTTTATTTTCAATATATTGGAGGTGTCTATGCCCTATATGCAGATTCCTTATGAATCGAGACAGGTGTTTATTCAGAATGCAGAGGACAGAAGAGCTATGGAAAGAGGCTTTCAATACACGGGAAGGGCGTGGAGGAATGCAAGTGGTGCAAGAAAGGTTGCTGCTGTTACAAGTTTGTGTGCTTATCTGGCTTTTGTTTACGTGGGTACCTGTCTAACAGGTACTAATTATTCCGATTCTTCCGATTCTTCCGATTCTTCCGATTTTACCGGTTGTGCTCTGGCTGCAGTTGCGGGTTTGACATGCTGTGTGGCAGCTGTTTTTGCTAGTTGTATTATTTGTAAAGAATCTGATAATCGCAGTGGTTATCAACAATTTGATCCATAATATATTTTCAATCTCGTAGGTCATATTGCTTAGAAATCAGCGTGGCCGGGGTATCTAGGGAAGGCGATTACGTCGCGGATATTCTCCATGCCGGTGACAAACTGTACCAGCCGCTCAAAGCCAGCTCCAAATCCAGCGTGTGGCACAGAACCATACTTACGCAGCTCCAAGTACCACCAGTAATCCTTTTTATCGAGATCGTTCGCTGCCATTTTGGCTTCGAGCACATCGAGGCGATCTTCACGCTGACTGCCGCCGATAATCTCGCCAACGCCAGGGACAAGTACATCCATCGCAGCGACCGTTTTTCCATCGTCATTCAAGCGCATATAGAATGACTTGATCGCCTCTGGATAGTCACGCACAATAATCGGTTTTTTGAAATGTTGTTCGCACAAGTAGCGCTCGTGCTCCGATTGCATATCGCATCCCCACGTGATGGGGAATTCGAAGGTTTTGCCACTTTTTTGCAAGATATCGATCGCCTCAGTATAGGTGATCCGCTCAAATGGATTTTCGACGATGTTTTGCAGCCGCTCGATCGCTCCCTTACAGACGAACTTGTCAAAGAGCTCCATATCTTCGGTGTTCTTCTCAAGCACCTCTTTGAAAATGGCTTTTAGGAATTTTTCGGCAAGCTCCATATCGTCGTGGATATCGGCAAATGCCATCTCTGGCTCGATCATCCAAAACTCAGCGAGGTGGCGCGAGGTGTTGGAATTTTCTGCGCGAAAGGTGGGGCCAAAAGTATAGACGTCGGAGAGGGCACTCGCGTAAATTTCGGCGTTGAGTTGTCCGGAGACGGTCAGGTAGGCCTCCTTGCCGAAAAAATCGCGGGAGTGGTCGACCTCGCCCTGTTCAGTACGGGGAGGATTGGCTTTATCGAGGGTTGTCACTTGGAAAAGTTGGCCCGCCCCTTCGCAGTCAGAGAGGGTGATAACTGGTGTGTGTAGATAGAGGAAGCCTAGGTCTTGGAAAAAGCGGTGGGTGGCGTAGGCTAGGGTGTTGCGAACCCTTGTGACAGCACCGATGGTGTTGGTGCGCGGGCGGAGGTGGGCGATTGAGCGCAAAAATTCTAAGGAGTGACGCTTTTTTTGAAGGGGGAATGTTTCGGCATCGCAACGGCCCACAACCTCAATTTCTGAGGCATGAATTTCTACATTCTGTTTGCCTCCCGGGCTCTTCACAACCTTGCCAGTGACTGCAAGGGAGGCTCCTGTTGTGACATGAGGGGGAAGTGTATCGGCGATTACCTGTAAATTAGAAAGGGTCGAGCCGTCGTTGACTTCTATAAAGGTAAACGTTTTTTGTGTACGCACGGTGCGCACCCACCCTTTTACGACAACTTCTTGACCGACAAACGCTGCATCTTCTTTGATTTTTCGAATTTTTGTGCGCATTACTTTCCTCTTGCATATTCACGTAACATCGAAATCTCCTTATCCCAAAGAGGGCAACCTCCCGGCGTCTCTAGGTACTTGGGAAGCTCGCGGGTCAACTCAGATGTCATCAAAAATTTAAAGCACTCTATGCCAATTTCTCCTTCGCCCAAAGGGGCGTGCCGATCCCGTTTTGAGCCGAATTCTTTCATCGAGTCATTTAGGTGAAAGGCGTATAGATGCTTAAGCCCGATGATTTTATCAAAAGCTGCAAGCGTCTCGCGGCACCCTTTTTCAGTGCGGATATCATACCCGGCAGCGAAAATATGGCAGGTGTCGATGCAGACGCCAACGGGTAATTTATCTTTTGTTCCCTCAATGATGTAGGCGAGCTCCTCAAATGTCCAACCAATAGTAGAGCCCTGCCCGGCTGTTGTTTCTAAAAGAAGGCGGGTCTCTTCCCCTTCAAGTAGGTCTTGAGCCACAAGCATCCCCTCGATAATTTTATCGAGACACTCCTCGCGTGGACTGTCTAGGGCAGCACCTGGATGAAAATTCATATAGGAGATGCCAAGGGCGCAGCAACGCTCCACCTCTTCACAAAAGGCGCGTTTGCTTTTTATTTGATTCTCTTCTTTTGGGGAGCCGAGGTTGATCAGATAGCTTGCGTGGCTCATGATCTCACGTAGTCCAGTCTCGATGAGTGTTTTTTTGAAAAGCTCAATTCCCTCCTCTGTGAGAGGCTTTCCTTTCCACTGCTTTTGGTTGGCTGTAAAGAGTTGGATGGTGGTGGCTCCGATCGATTTTCCTTCAAGCAAAGCGTTATGCGCGCCTCCAGCAGCAGAGGTGTGCGCTCCAATTAGCAGTTGATCAGCTGGTGTTGAACGTGGCATAGTAAATTCCTCCTAAATCCAGGCAAGCTTACACCATTATCCAGGATGATTCAAGACTCTTCAAAGACTATTACAAGCTCTGCTAAACGTTTTTTTTCAGGGACCATGATTAGCCGAACAACCGGGCTATTTCGGGAAATTGCGATGGCAGCTGTGTTTGGGACTACCCCCGCTGTTGCAGCATTTTGGATGGCTTTTCGGTTTGCCTATTTGCTCCGCAGGCTCTTTGGTGAAGGGGCTCTCAATGCCGCCTTTATTCCTCATTTCGAAGGTTTGAGAAAAGAGAATCCCCAAAAAGGTGCGCGGTTTTTTTACGATCTCACAACCGGTCTTACCCTCACCCTTCTTTTGCTCATTTTGCTTATAGAAGGGATTTTGGGGGGCTATCTCTTGTTAAAGGGGTCAAGTTACGTGATCACTTTGACAATGGTGATGCTTCCTGCGCTGGTTTTTATCTCGCTCTATGCCCTTAACGCCTCTCTGCTAAATTGTGAGCGCTCCTATTTTTTACCCAGCGTCGCCCCGGCGGTTCTCAATCTTGTGTGGATCGTTGCGCTCGCCTTTTTATGGCAAAAAGTACCCAGTCAGTCCCTAAAATATCTTGCGATGATCATTGTTTTTGCCTTTGCCCTCCAGTGGGCCGTTACCCTTCCACGTGTTCTCCGTTATCTCTCGGAGGGTTTGGGAAAAAATTGGTGGCAGGAAAAAGGCTTTTCGGGTCGTGAGATTCTCTTGATTCTCCGCCCTTTTGCACTTGGAATGATTGGAGTTGCCGCGAGCCAAATCAATAGCGCGCTAGACGCCATTTTTGCACGTGTTGCTGATGTAGAAGGGCCAGCCTTTCTTTGGTATGCCATTCGTCTTCAGCAACTTCCGCTCGCCCTTTTTGGCGTGGGGTTAACAAGCGCCCTTTTGCCCCCAATTAGTCGTGCGATTCGGAATCAAAATCGTGAACGTTACCGCCATTTTTTGAATTTTTCTCTGAAGAAGACGCTTGCTTTAATGCTTCCCATCTCAGCAGCGATTTTAGTGCTCGGATTTTGTAGCGTGAATCTCGTTTATGGACATGGCGCTTTTAGTTCTCCTGCGATTAAGGAGACAACGCTCTGTCTGTGGGCGTATGGGGCAGGGCTCTTTCCCATGACAATTGTTCTTGTATTTGCATCGGCGTTTTATGCACAAAAAAACTACCGTATTCCCACAACGGTTTCTCTCATCACCGTTGGCTTAAACATAGGGCTCAATGCGCTCTTCGTGTTTGTATTTCATATGGGAGCGATCAGCGTTGCGGTTGCAACGACACTAACGGCCTGCATGAATGGCGCGTTGCTTGCAGCTTTTTTACAAAAAGAGGGGGAGCTCGATCTCGATGGGATAGGGATAACTCTGCTTAAAGTTCTTAGTTGTTCAGTTCTCGCTGCAATTACGACAGCATTTCTTGGCAATAGCCTATTCCAGGATCAAACTTGGGCTCTTTTGCAGGGGCTCCCATTGGCACCCTTTGCCCACGCTGTCCCACAGCAACTCTTGATTTTCACAACGCTTGCCCTTTGCTTCGGAGTTACCCTTTTGTTGTCGGCCTACGCATTTCGCGTTCACGATATCCTCGATTTTCTTCCCAAAAAAATGAAAATTTCGCTTTGATTTTAGCATTAAGTCGAGTGCTCAAGTTCGCTGCGCAAGAAATTCACAAACGGGATGATATTACCTTCGCTGCTCGCCTGTTCTAAAGCGTTAAGATACTGGTTACGATGCCCCTCGACCTTTTGCTGCAATCACAATAACTTGATATGGCTGTAGCGTCAACATTTACTCACTATTCGCGCTTAACAGCGAATATTGCAGTTTGCAAGACTCTGGTTTTATGAATGTTATGGCTACTTATAGGATTCGCTGTCGAGGTACTCGGCGAGAATCGTGAGCTGTTTGATAAAGGCCTTTCGCGAAATGAAACCGGTCTCTAGGAGCTCTAGTAAAATTCCATTTTCAGCAGAAAAGCAGGTTTTAATCTGCTGGTCTAAGTCCTTGAGAAGAGAGCCTATCCCTTGAGCTTGGATGGGGCTTAGATAAATCTCTGAAGTAGCCTCGGCGAGCAGGTCGCGGTAAACTTTAGCTTGTTTGCCCATGAGAAAATAATTTGGACGCAGATCACTCTTTTTTAGTGGAAACTTAGAAATAGGAGAACTTTTTTTCTCCTTAACCCACTTCTGGATCGCCTCTTTTTCGTAGGAAAATCCCCAAGGATCCACAAAAGGGTAATGCATGAGCTCTTTTGTAATGGGGCATTTATATTCACTTAAATTGGGGTGACTTTCAAAAAGGTCTAAGAACTCAATGAAGATCTCATCACTACAATATTGCTTTTTCCAGCTTTTGTACTCTTTGCGAGTCTGATAACCAGCGCGCGCTGTGCCTGCGATGAAACCCATTCCCACTCCAGACCCTGCTCCTACAGCAGCTCCCTTTGGTCCGCCGATGAGTCCAATTACACCGCCAACAGTTCCTCCGATAGTCATGCCAACAAATTGAGAGTATAAAGAGCGGTTGATGATTTTGCCTTTAGGAGCTTGCTTCATGAATTTTAATGTTCTGTATTTTCTCTGGGAAAATCTCCTCCCATATAATAGTTGGAGCTTTGCTTCGTTGCGATCGAGGGCTTTTTTCGCCTTGGTATTCACTAAATCCTCCCTGATAAAAAGAAAAGAGTATGGAGGAGAGTTTAAATATGTTCTACATAAAAAAAAGCCCAAGATCGTAAAATCTTAGGCTTTTTCATAATTGGAGGGTCTGAGTGTTTAGGTACGGTGGGCTAAAAACTCACAAACGACTGGAATATTAACCGGAATCGGAAGGACCGACTCTATTTGGTCAAGCTCAGGAGCTACTAAAAGTTTACCCTTAAAGTTGTCTTTGTCGAGTTCCAGGTATTCAGGAGTTGTGTGTGCTGATGTTTCCATAGCCTCTACAACAGCTTTTATCTTGCGCGATTTTTCGCGAATCGAAATTTCCATCCCTGGACGGACACGAAACGCGCGACGGTCAACCTTCTTTCCGTTAACCATGATGTGACCATGCGAAACAAGCTGCTGGGCTCCGAAGATTGTGCGTGCAAACCGCAGGCGATAGACAACGTTATCCAAACGGCACTCGAGGCGCTCGACAAATTGTTGAGCTGTATTTCCTTTTTGAGTAACGGCTTCTTTGAACATCTTCACCATCTGCTTTTCCATGAGCATGCCGTAGCACGCTTTGAGCTTCTGTTTCTCATCGAGCTGTAGGCCGTAATCCGATTTTTTGCGACGACGTGCGCCATGTTGGCCCGGTGGATTGGCTTTGCTTAGCAGGGGGCTGCGAGCACGGCCGAAAATATTGGCTCCAAAGCGGCGTGCAACTCGATTTTTAGGTCCTCGGTATCGTGCCATTCTTACTCCTAGCAAATAGCATTAATTGTCAGAGGGGATATCATACCGCGCTCTCCTATTTTCTACAATGGAATAATTTTCGGGCTTGTGCTACACTCCTTGGACATGAAATATTTTGCTCTAGCCTATTACAAATTCACACCGATTGAAGATCCTAAAATCGAGGTGCGTAAACATAAGATTTTTTTTGAAGGCCGCGATGTCACGACGCGCATTTACCTTTCAGAAGAGGGAATTAACGGCCAGATGAGCGGCCAAATGGCCGATGTGGAAAGTTATATGGCCTGGATGAAGGAGGATCCTCGTTTTGCGGATATGGTGTTCAAAATTCATGAGGTTCCAGAGAATGTATTCCCGCGTGTGACAGTAAAATACCGCCCGCAGCTCGTCGCGCTCAATGAAAAAGCCGATCCTACAGAGGGAGGTCAACACGTCTCTCCAGGGGAGTGGAAGGAGATGATCGAGAGTGGGGAGTATCTCCTGCTCGATGTGCGCAACGATTATGAGTGGGAGATTGGCCACTTTGAGGGAGCTACTTTGCCGCCGCTTAAAAATTTCCGCGAATTTCCCGAGTATGCTCAGAAACTCTCTGAAGAGGTTGACCCTTCTAAGACAAAAGTCATGATGTATTGCACGGGCGGGATCCGCTGCGAGCTCTACTCAGCGATGCTCAAAAAAAGGGGATTCGAATCTGTTTATCAACTCGATGGTGGGGTGATTAACTACGGCCAAAAAGAGGGAAACAAGCACTGGAGAGGGAAGCTCTTTGTCTTTGATGATCGACTTGCTGTAGATATTGATGGCGAAGAGAGTGAGCCGATTGCTACCTGTTGCCACTGTAAGCTGCCGTGCGACACCTATTACAACTGCGCCAATATGGATTGTAATAATCTCTTCATCAGCTGCCCATCCTGCACAGAGGTATATAAAGGGTGCTGCGATCACCCGTGTACTGAGGCGCCTCGGTTACGCCCCTACGAACGACTCGGCGGCAATAAACCATTTAGAAAGAAGCACCTTGTTGATTCACAGGCGACTTGTTCTGAGTGTACGTGTAAGATTTAGCACGCGCTCCTCTGTCTCGGGTGTAAAAAGTGTCAGTCCCGGTTTAATTCCTCGCTCGGAGAGCTCAAAGGCGCGCATAGTGTTGCAAATTCGTCCATCAAGGCGCACGCCAATTCCTTTCACACCGGCCATATTTCCATAGTCGCCAAACATTTTAAGCGTCATCTCGCACGCTGTAATTAAGAAGACCACTTCTTGTTTGGGGTTTGCGTGGACGATTTCAAAAATACGCTCCCCAATATAATGGACTGTCGGAATAATGAGGGGCTTAACTCTTTTTTCAGGTAGAGAGTGGAGGACCTTACCGATGGGACATTGGCGGCAGACAGAGTGATCGGGGTCGCGGATGCATCCGTCGGTGAAACGACCCGAGGGGCATTCAAGAGGTTTTTGGCAGTAGGAAAATCCCACGACGATTAAAGAGTTGTGTAGTTTTTTTTCAAAAGCCTCAACCGAAGGGATGCCATAGAGGAAGAAATCGCCATCCCGCTTGTAAGACTCCTTCTTAATATAGGAGCTTATGAAACGGATGGCATAGTGGAAAGGGTGTTTGAGGAAGTGGCGCAAAATCGCCCGTTTGGTGTCGTGGGCGAGCATGTATTTCAAGCTCTTCCACTTCAAATTTTTGGCAGTGTCAGGAGTTACCCCTGGAATCATAGGGAGTTTTTTCAGCTTTTTTACAGGCTGCTTGGCCTCAGCCTCTTTAGCCCCTCGATCCCAGGCGGTTTCCGCTTCTTCCCACGACTCGTGTTTATCCCAGAACATGGGAGTGAATATACCCGATATAGGGGTTATTCAACACCTTCTTCTTCGATCACTTCTTGGGCGGCGCTTTTGATGGTCTCGAGCCCATCAGGGAAGCCGATAAGTTTGAGTAGACGATCTACGTAGTGGATTTCGCTGTGTAGCTGATCGTTTACGAATTCAAGGTAAGCTATTTTTTGTTCTAGTGTGTTTTGCATCATGACCTCCATAAGTTAGGACGTCGATAGAGATGCAAATGGCGTGCCAAGTTTAGAAACTTCTTTACGAACCTGCTCTAAATCGAGAGGCTCTTGCTGATTAGTAAGTGCCTCAAGGGCGTCTGCAAGCTCATGCCCTGAGCCGGTGAGCACTCCTTCAAAGGGCTTGTTTTGGTCAAGAATGATTCCAAAAACGATCGGCTCTATCATCAAATTGATTATATTAATGATTAAATTCTCAAAATTTTCTTGATCTAGGGGGTCTACAGGGGGGAGTATTCTAGAAAGCACGGTTTTTATTGTGCCGGGGATGTTCAGTTCGTTTTTCGCCGTGTTTATCTCAGCTCTAACCTTATCACGGATTGTAGCTTTTCCTAAATCGGTCCACGTATTACTGAGAACTTTACTAGCAGCAGACGCGAGTGATGAATCCCTTATGTTTGTAATGATATTCTTAAAGGGGTGGTTCGGGATCGCGGCAGGGACAACGAAAATGCGTTTGCCATACTTTTGTGCCAACGCCAGAACTTGTGGATTTTCTTTTTCTTCTTCTAATTGACCGAATATATTCACGATATCAGTATTTGGGTCGCAAACAAAGAGGGCTTTGCAAGCTGATTGGATAGCAAAGAGTTCTTTTTGCATCTTTCTTGTCTCCCCTAAGCAATCGCTGCTCTCGTAGAGGAGTGAGGTCTGGTCGATATAGGGGAAGAGCTCCTCCATTGAGGAAGAATTTAGAGAGAGCGTATTGAGGAGGTGGATTGCAGTAGTAATTTTCGGAAGATGCATTTTCGTACTATATGCTAACTGGTGGGCAATCATTGGCTCGATAAGTTGCTCGCTCAACCCAGTAAATACGTCATGTGGGATGTTCGGCTTGGCACTGGCAAAGGCCTCCCTCATGAAGACTTTAAATTTTTCGGTACTATCGTTCCCATCATTGCGTATAAGAGCAGTTAGCGATTGTTCGACGGCATCGTCCTTGGGATTTAAAGATTTAAAAATTTCGTCTAAAAGCTTACTGCCGATTCCCTCTAGCTCTTCATTGACGATACAGAAGTGATTTTTCATGATTTGAGGAAGCTGGGCTAAAATCTCTGCGTTGGATAGATTTGGATTTAACAATTGGGTGAGACTCTCGCAGAGAGTGTTTCCGCGCTGGATGGCTTCGTATTCACGTAGGGTTTGGGTAAATTTTTCGGCGTTGCCGCTGTTATGAGCGGCAATTAAGCGACGCAAGGCGAGGTCTTCGCCGACCTTTCCAGGCCCATAACAAGAGAGCAACTCGTAGAGGCAAAGTTCGGGTTTTCCTAAATTTTTTGCCATGAGTTCATATATTTGCTTAAAAATTGTATGGATAGGTTCTTGAATTGGTTGCGTTGTGCTAGGTAAGTTATTAGAGACGTGGATGAACTCAGGTCCAGTTTTGAACAAAGCGTTTATTAGAGCGGGGATTATCTCACTCTGCTGTTCTGTTACCGGTTGAGGGATGGGTCGAGTGAGAGTTTCTGGATCCACCTCTTCCGCTTCGTAGATGTGTTCTTTGGTGCGACATCTGAGCACGGTGGAGAGGACAAACATGATCAGTGAGACCCCTCCAACAGTGCCAAATGTGGCAAGTTGGGTCATGCTTCCAGCTGCATAAGGGTTGGTTATGAGAATAATTGACAAGGCAACTGCTGAGATTGTCATCACGAGTGCTGATGCGGCCATCCCATAGGTTGAGGCTTGAGGGGTTGGGTTGTTCTCAATAGGTCCTAAATAGTTCATGAAGATCCACTAATTAAAGTTTAATAATAACAAAGTCGACAGTTTAGTTTTAGGTTAAAATAAAAATTCATGCTTTAGTAACAGGGGTTTAAGACCCTCTCCAGCTGAAAAGCCGCCGATTCCATTGCTGGCAAGAATTCTGTGGCAAGGGAGCAGAAGGGGGAAGGGGTTGCGGCCAAGTGCGCCCCCCACGGCACGGGCACCATTAGGAGAGCCTATTTGGGTGGCAAGCTCCCCATAGGTAAGCGTTTTGCCAAAAGGGATGGTTGTGAGCGCTTCCAAAACTCTTTTTGTAAAAGGGGTGAGTGGGTCGAAATTTAGGGGTGGCAAGGGGGCTTCGTGCCCATTTCTGTAGGATTCAAAAAAAGTGTTTAAATCTAGATGAGGACCTTTAATTTGATAGGAAAAGGTGTTCGATTTGGAGAGGGTTACACGCTCAACAGCTCTCTCTGTTGTCCAAATCGAGACTAAGATATTCGGGGGTTGTCTTTTCATAAGGCAAAAAGCATACTATTTAATATGAAATATTACCGCAATTATCGTTGGAAAGAAGGAAAACCGGTCGGAATTGGCAAAACCTCTAGGGAAGCTCCTCGCTGTTTTAGGATTGTTTCTGACCCTTATCATAAGTGGCTCTCAATCGAGATGTATAGGGAGGGGCAATTTGCTGCGCTTATTTATGACTCTCATTTATTGGATTTTCGCAAGCTTAAGCCTGCCGTGCAACTGGCGTGGCGTAAAGAGGCGATTGATGATAGGGAATCGTGGATTTATAACGAAGATGATCGGCTGATTTTAAGGGAAAAATACTCGGAATCGGGGTGTGCGGTTTACTCTCTACACGGGATACTTATTTGCCGCTATGAGTTTGATGAGCATAAAGCGCGCGTGGTTTTGTTTGATAGTCACTCCCTCCCTGTCTTGGTGCAGCAGTACCGCACGTTTGACAGAGGGGAGTTTATCGATCTAATCGATGAGAACAGGTCGCCTAGCGAGGAATATTCATCCGCTCATATACCGCGCGGCTAACAAGCTCACCTTGATTAAACCACTCTGCTTTGATATCGCCATCGACATGGATTTTGTGCAGTCCGTGCTGAGTATTATCTTTCCATGAGAGCTCTTCGACAAGAACAGAGCCATCGCGGTAGCGCAATTCAACGCCGCATTTTTTTCCATTTATGTAAGGAACTTCAGCATATTTTTGGGCGTTTAGGTAGACAATTGTCACTCCTGTTTGTTTCCCTTGAATCCACTGCTCGGTAGTGTTAGGAAGTCCACCTTGTAAATAGGTGAGGCGGGTGCCGTGAGCATTTCCACCTATATAAGGGGTAATCGTGGCAGGATCGCCGTTCGCAAAGTAGGTGATGCGCTCGACCATTTCTCCGTTTTCAATGGAGTCTTTAGAAAGAAGGTCGCCCTCTCTTGTGCGGCAGATGCGGGTGCCGTGTCCATTTCGGACTTGCGCTTCAACAGCATTGGATGGCGAGTGGTACTCGCACTGAACTAGATACTCACCCTGATAGGCTTCGGTAGCAGCTGGAAGGCCATCTTCATACCACCGGGTAGATTGGACAAGAACGTCATCTTCGTAGATCTCTTGGCGCATTGGAACGCCACTTGGGTAGTTTTCCTGTTTTGTGACGAGCACGCCATTCTCAAAGAGCTCAATGCGGTGGGTGGTAGAAGAATTGGGGAAGGTGTAGGTAGATTCTCCATCGAGAACACCATTTGAGAAGGACTGTGTAAGGGTGACACCATTCTTTTTAAGTTTGATGACTTTGCCATCTTGGCCCTGCTCGTCCCAACTTGTTTTTGCAACGGGAACACCGTAGTTGTGTATATAGGTCTCCTTGACAACATCACTGTTTTGGTTGCTTTGTTGGCAACCGGTCGCAGTCAGTAATAATAGGAGAGAGGCAGCTGCTAGGCTGTGGCTTTTTTTCATGATAATTCCTCGCTTTCAATCAATTTTTGGATAATTCTGCTGTGTTCGTTTTCAACCGCTTCTACTGAAAGTGTTTTGCCCTGGTCGCGGTAGATGAAACGAATTGTCACATTTTTTCTGTCAGATCCTAAGGTTTCGCTACGGTATACGTCAAGTAGCAAGACAGATTCAAGCTTCTTTGATGGAAGCGCTTTAATTTTATCGAGAAGCGCGCCGACTGCCACGTCATCGGAAACAGTTACTGTCCAGTCTCGTGTCGATGAGGGGTATTGCGGCAAAGGGGTCATCTTCACTTTGGGTTGGCTAAGAGCGTGTAAATCTTCGAGATTGAGCTCAGCAAAATATACCGGATGAGACAAATCCACTTTTTTCAAGGTTTCGGGGTGCACTTCGCCCATAATGCCGACCTCGATATCTCCAACGCGCACACTTGCCTGTCTTCCAGGGTGGAAGTTTTTGAAGCTGGTTGGAGAAAAAGAGGGGGGGGCGCTTTTCAGGCTTTTAAAAAGGTTTTCGATAATCCCTTTTAAGTCATAAAAATCTAGAGAATTGTCTTTGTTTTCCCAGTGTTGCTCTTCCTTTTGTCCGGTTAAAACGAGGGAGGCAACGGTCGGCTCTGTGTAGGAATCTTTTGTTTTAAAATGGAGGCGACCCACTTCGAAGCCCAAAATGGAATGGATCCCGTGATGGGTGTTGGTTTTTACTACGTTTAGCAGACCGGGAAGTAAAGAGGGGCGGAGGACCGATTGGTGAACCGAATGGGGGTTGAGAAGTTTGATCACCGAGCGCGACGGCATGCAGTCGGGTAAGACCAGGTCGGCAGCTTCGGGGCTAATCAAATCGCAGGTGAGAAGTTCCTGCAGCCCTTCTGCGATTAAGCGTGTGCGTATTTCTTTTTCGAAAAGATAGGCGGGAGAGTGAGGGAGGGTTCCTGTTCGAAATGTTGCCCTCTCCCGCTTATGGATATTGTCAAAACCATATAGGCGCGCGACCTCTTCGACTAATTCAATCTCATGGTGGATGTCGTGGCGGTAGGTGGGGATTTCAACCTCAATCAGGTCCTGCTTCCCCGAAAGGACGCGTAGGCCAAGGCGCTCAAAAATTGTTTCGATCTCGCTGCTTGCAAGTTGTGTGCCCAATATCTGGTTGACACGTGAGACGCGGCAGCTCACCATCGATGTAGGGAACTCTTTTTCTTTCACATCGAGGACCCCATGAAGTGCCGTTCCATTTGCGATCTCGCAAATCCATGTGGTGGCGCGCTCAAGGGCTTCGAGAACACCATTAGGATCGGTTCCGCGCTCAAAACGGTAGGAGGCCTCTGTTTGGATGCCCAGATGTCTACTTGCTGCGCGCACTTGAGAGGGTTCAAAATAGGCCGATTCCAATAAAATCGAGGTTGTGTTTTCGGTGACCTCAGTGTGTTCTGTTCCCATCACGCCTGCAACAGCAACGGGCCCTTGCGCATCACAAATCATGAGCATCTCATCTGTTGGATAGTGCTCATTACCATCAAGAGTGGTGAGTTTTTCTCCTTTTCGCGCATTGCGCACCACGATGCGCTTCTCAGCGAGAGTGTCAAAATCAAAGGCGTGTAGGGGTTGGCCGAACTCGAGTAAGACGAGGTTAGTGATATCGACAACGTTATTGACGCTGCGCATATTACAACTTTCCACACGCTCTTTTAACCAGCTTGGCGAGGGGGCGACTTTAACACCTGTAATCACTTTGCACGCGTAACGGGGGCACGCTGCTTTGTTTTCCATGGTCACCGATGTGTGCGCTTCGATCTTTTCCTTGCTCTTTTCTACACGAGCGTATTTCGGATGGTGGAGCGATTCTTGGGTGACAGCCGAAAGTTCACGGGCAACACCGCGGACACTTGCGCAATGAGCCAGGTTAGGAGTCAGCGCAATTTCAAAAATGAGATCGCCGTAAAGGGTGGCAAGATCTACCCCAGCTTCTAGCTCTTGAGAGAGCTCCATGATGCCATCTAAAGTGCCATCGGGGAGTTCTAGCTCCTCATGTGAACAGAGCATTCCTTCCGACTCAACACCACGCAGTTTAGTTTTTTTAATGCGGCTTCCCCCAATTTTTGCCCCGATCTTTGCAAAGGGAGTTTTTAAACCGACTCGGCAGTTTGGCGCTCCACACACGACCTGGTAGGTTTGCGTGCCGTCCGACACTGTTGCTACACAAAGCTTGTCACCACTTGGATGAGGATTTTTCTCGACCACCTCTCCTATTACCACCCCCTGAAAAGAGAGCTTTTTAGGTTCCATGGCATCGACCTCTAAGCCGATAACAGTGAGAGAATCAGAGATTTGCTCAGGAGTTAACTTTGTGGGAAGAAATTCTTTCAACCAAGATAGTGGGATTTTCATAGCGTAATAGCGTCTTTTTTTACTGGGAGATTTTACGAGAGAGAGCTTATAGTTACAAGCATGAACTTGAACCTATCCAGATACTCGAAAAAGCCGCTTTTCGTGTCTTTTTCCACACCTTTCAGAATCGCTTCTTGGCCTAAATCAAACTTTTCGATTACCAGGATAGGTTTATGACTCCAAAAAAATACAGATGGCTCCTTCAAACCGTAATTTTAAGTGCGACCCTTAACGTCGTGTTGGTGGGGCTCTTTTTTTATTTTCTGATTCTCGGAAATCCTCTCCATTTTTGCTTTCAACCCAAAGAAGATGTGAGAATAGAAAAAACTCCTTTAAGCGAGGCATTTTTAGGTGGTCTCCAAGCTCTCTCTTTCGATCATCTTGTAGAAATCCTCACCGATCAGCGTATTGTAGAGCAGGGGTATCGTGTTTGTGATTTTGCCGCAGCGGCCTTAGCAACATTTTATGATTTCGATATCCAAAGAGCTCTTGGAAAGCGGCAATTGCCGATGCGGAAATGGGAATTTGATGAGACAACCTTCACTCTCTATCCAGGCTTAAATGAGGGCGATTTTGATACATTGATTACCTTTGCTAGAACCGAGATCTACCCTTTTACGAACAAAGGTTTATTGCAGAAGATCGAAGCTAATGAGCGCGATGCTCAATTGTTGAGCTATTTTTGCCACTCAAAAGAGTTCATTCTTTTGGAGCGCTTATTTGCTCGTACAGAACTGCCTATCACTAAAGGAACTCTTTTAGGAATGGTACGTGAGGGTGGGGCTCAGCGTTTTGAAGATTTCTATGCAGACCAAGAGCAAATTTGCGATTTTTCCGCCCCCGCTCGTCAACAACTCCTCATTAATTATATGGAAGGTGGCTCCAAAACAGCCGCTTACTTGCTCCTGATTTCAGATTCCGAGTATGCGCTTAGCCACTTGGAAGATTCTCGTATCGAGCTGATGCTCGATTTGTTAGATGTGAAAACAGAAGAGGCCGACCACTTTGTCCGCCAGCTGGTAGACTCGCCGCGAGGCGATGCCGTTCATAAGCGTGCTTTTCAACGCCTCGCCGAGTATTGTGGAGATGAGGTGGTAGGTAGATACGTTCCCCGTCCATCGATTGGGGAACTACGCCCAGCCTTTCGTGAATCTCCTCCCGCTGCACCAAATCCCTCGACACATCTTGTCCAGCCAGGTGAGTCGCTTTGGATCATTGCCAAAAAATACAACGTCTCCATTGAGCATTTGATGGAGGTAAATCATCTGCAGTCAACTGTGATACAATCGGGAAAAACCTTAAAAATAAACTAGCATTTACTATGGAAGAAAAAATTCGAGCCCTTTTGGCCTCAGAGAATGGAATTACAGAAAAAAAGATGTTTGGCGGCATTTGTTTCTTACACCGCGGCAATATGTTGTGCGGCATCGACAATAAAAAAAAGTTGATGGTGCGCGTCGGCCCAAAGCAATATGAAGCCGCTTTGAAAATGCAGCACGCCCACGAAATGGATTTCACCGGTAGGCCACTTAAAGGGATGGTCTATGTCGCGTCAGAGGAAGTAGATCTTAGCAAATGGATCGAGATGGGGCTTAACTTTACTCGCACTCTTCCGAAGAAGTAGGAACTGGATCGTATCCACCTCTGTTCCATGGGCCACATTTTACAAGGCGCTTGAGAGTGAGCCAGCTTCCTTTAAAAAAACCGTGTATTTCCAAAGCTTCCTGTGCGTATTCGGAGCAGCTTGGGGCAAAGCGGCAACACTGTCCCAAAAAAGGACTGATACAAAGCTGGTAGAGGCGGATTAACAGGATAAATAGTTTTTTCACACCCGAAAGTATAGCACATTATTCCTAAGCTTGCTAGTATGTCCTTCCATTCATGCGGAAGTGGCGGAATTGGTATACGCGCTACCTTGAGGTGGTAGTGGAGGAAACTCCTTGGGGGTTCAAGTCCCCCCTTTCGCAAACCTTTTTAAGGGGCATCATGAGATTTTTAATTCTACTCTTTCTTCTCTGTACAACATCTCTTTTAGCTGCTCCAATCGACCGTTCGGCCAGTAGTTTTCAGATGCGCAAACAGAAGAGGTATGTCGAGCGCTTTGATTTTTCTGGAGAGTTCCCTAACCTAGCAGACATTGATATCGACGCGCGGAAAAAAAAGAACGTCGAATTTGACCTAAGCGGTGAGTATCCTCTACTTACTGTTGTCAATTATGAAGGGAGCTTCGGTCATTTAAAAGGGGATTTAACGGGTAAGTATCCCTGCCTGACTCTAGTGAATATTTTTTGCACAAGTTGTGCGATGCAGCTCGATCTCACCGGTGAATGGGAGCGTAGTTGTCAGCTCAATATTCGTGGAGTGAAAGAAGATGTCACACTCATCCTCCCTGAGGGTGTCGGGCTGATTGTCAAAACTAAGACCGCTCCTGCCGGGAAAGTATTTGCGAAAGAGGGTTTAAAGAAGCAGGGGTGGATGAAGGTATGGAAAAAAACGTACCACAACGAGCTTGTTGACACGGCTCCCGTTGTCTTAACTCTCGACATCGAAACGACCCTTGGCAACATCATTCTCAATTAAAATATTTGTAGCTCCGTCGCGAAGCATCTCTGCGTCCTCTGACCCTGATTGCTACCTAAACTTGTTGTTATAGTGCCCTACCAAATCCAAATGGAGGATAGTATGGAGCTTTATGCAACTGTAGTTTACGTGGTTAGTTCAGAACTGCTGAAAATCCTTGGCGTACAAGACGAC
>JAJFLY010000005.1 GCA_021772455.1 Chlamydiota bacterium | reverse complement strand
GAGCTTTTGGTGATTTTTGTTCGAGTTGGACAATCGCGAGCGAAGACAGTATTTCCCATACGGCGGGCGAGCGATTGTTCAAATTGGGCAAAAAGCAGCCAAAAGGGGAGAATAGAGCTATTCTTCAACAATCCCAGTATTGTTATCCTATAATAAAAAGCCCCTCTCAGGTCGAAACCCAAGAGAGGCGGAGTGATTTTGTTGAAAGAGATTATGCGTAATGATGGCGCATAATATCCTTCACCTCATGACGTGCTCTAATTGGCGTTAAATGCCCGTCCATCAACTCGCGACGGATATTCTCTAAAGCTTGAAAAACACTGGCTGTGCGCTCAGCTTTAGGAATCTCGTTTTCCGCTTGTTGAATGGCTGCTAAGGCGAGCGTCATGTCAACGTTGGAGAGATTTCTCTCCAATTCCTCAAACGAAGCCTGACCCCCTAGAACTGCTTTAAACTCTTCTTCACATCCAGAAAGAGTCCCCTCCAACTCCATTCGCGTTGCGTGCGGAATATTGCTGGTATTGAGCTCTCCCCAAAGGTTATTGATCTCTGCCTCGAGGCGGAGAATGTCAGACTGTTGGATCTCTCTATCTCTAACTGTCCCCATACCCATCCTCCTTGTATAAGGGCAATTAAATCCCTTCTACCCCTAATTATCTCATAATATTGCTTAAAATTAAATTAAATACTTGATTGTTAAGGATTAACAAACGTCCTTTCAAAAAAGGTTGTGACTTATCCGCCTGAACGTTAACATCTTTTGCTATGAATACTACACTCTTTTTTGGACTTCTAATTTTCTTAGGCGCCACATCGATTTGGCTTGGACGGCGTGCTTCAAAAGGCCAAAAGAGCAACGACGATTATTTTTTAATGGGGCGCAAACTTGGGTTGTTCGCCCTCATCATGACCCTTCTTGCCACACAAATTGGCGGAGGGGCGCTAATGGGCGCTTCTGAGGAAGCCTACGCCCAAGGATGGGGCGTTCTATTCTACCCTTTAGGGATGGTGCTTGGGCTTCTCGTTCTGGGACTTGGCTACGGCGCTAAATTGCGCAAGCTCAACCTCACCACCGTCCCCGAGATTTTCGAAAAAATCTATAGATCCCGTTCCCTACGCCAAGCGGCCGCCCTCTTATCGATCGCCTCGCTCTACTTAATTTTGATTGGGCAGGCAATTGCCGCCCGCAAATTTTTCATATCGATCGGCTTCGATGGCAACCTCCTCTTTATCGGATTTTGGTTGGTGCTTGTCCTTTATACTGTTATGGGCGGCCTAAAAGCTGTTGTCACCACCGACATCATGCAGACATTCTTTATTCTAATAGCCTTCGGAATCGCCGTTTTTGCAAGCTTCACCGCCGGGCCAATAAGTGAGCCAAGCGTACCGTTTACCTCAAGCACCCGAACCCCTTGGTTTACATGGCTTGCCCTCCCCCTCCTTTACATGTTAATTGAACAAGATATGGGGCAGCGGTGCTTTGCAGCCAAAAAACCGCGCACCGTCACCATTGCCGCCATCACAGCCGCCTGCGCCCTTTTAATTGTCTCCCTTGTGCCCATCTATTTTGGACGTAAAGCCGGAGCACTCGGCATCGCAATTCCTGAAGGTTCGAGCGTCTTGATCACAGCCATCCGCGCCCTCACCAATCCAACAGTGGCAACCTTCGTAATCTGCGCAATCCTCATGGCAATCGTCTCGACTGCCGACTCGCTTCTCTGCTCGATCAGCTCAAACATCGCATGCGATTTCACCCTAACCAGAAAATCTGTTTTCATCTCACAAGCGACCACCTTCCTCGTGGGAATGAGCACACTCGCCCTCTCATTTCTCTTTGATAACGTCGTGATGATGCTCATGTTCTCCTATGAGCTCGCAGTTAGCCTCTTGCTTGTCCCCGTAACGATGGCCGTTTGGACAAAAAAACCCAACAAACGCTCGGCGGCTGTTGCGATGATACTTGGCCTGGCAAGCTTTGCCCTCTGCAAAGTCTGGACACCCCCCCTCCCAAAAGAGCTGCTCACACTTGCTTGTGCATTTGGAGGCTTTGCCATTTCTGAGCTAACACTCTCAAAAGAAAAACAAACTATATAGTTTTGTTTAGTTGACAAAATATTTAACTCATGTATAATCAATCACACAACAAACATTTAGAGAATTAATTATGGCATCTATAATAAGCTGTTGCTGCACGTGGAAACAGACACCCCCACAAGAGTTTCTCCAAAAAAAAGAGATTGCGGGGCTTATTGTCGACATTGTGGTTGCCACACTTGCCATAGCTGTAGCAGGTTTAGCACTCGTCCAAATAAACGGCCATGCCAACCTTGGCTCCCTTTCTAACCTCGCGATTCTCGGTAATAAAGGAGCCTTCATCACATTAGGTGCAGGCGTTTGTCTCATCGCTCTCAACCTTGTGAAATTCGTCATCCAACAAGCGCGCTATACAAGACAACTTACAAAAGAGAGAGCTAAAACTTCAGCAGCAATCGACGAACTGAAAGCTCAACTAAATGCGTTCAATTCCAATCAAAAATTAAAAAAACAACTACTGGCTAAAATAGAGCGGAGAGACGCAAAGATCACGAAACAGAAAGGCATAATAGCTCGCTTTCAAACTCAACTAAAAGCTGCTCTAGGAACAGTCGACTCAACCGTCGTCTTCACAAAATCCCCTACATGCTGACATGCCATCTACTGCCTTTGGCTCTGCAAAACGGTTTCTAGACGAGGTTTAGGTTGCAATCAGGGTCCAAGGGCCGAATAGGCTTTCATATTGAATAAAAAAAATTATTAATTGATTGTATCAAAAAAATTATTCAATAAAATAATCAAATTTCAATCTATATTTCCTTGACCTAATCTTAAGATTTAGGTAAAACATTTGATATATCGTAAAAAAAAATCGACTATTTCGGAAAACCACTAGAACCTTTTTAGGTATTAATTTTTTTAATAGGGTTTTTCATCACAACCAGAATAATTGAATTGAGGAATACCTATCATGTTTTATCTAGCAAATATTTGCTGCAGACCAACCCCCACCGTAAATACCCCCCAGTTGCATTCAAAAGCTGAAAAATCAGCACTAATTGTTGATGTTGCGCTCACCATACTGATTGCGAGTTACTGTCTTACAAATTTCAGTGGACATTTCGTCTTCAATATAATCGAAACAAAGACAGCACATTGGATGCTAGGCGGAAGCCTTTTGGTGATGGCTGTCAACGTTACGAAATTGGTTTTCCAACAACACTTCCACATCAATCGACTGACTAAAGGCAAGTCTACCATACAAAAGCAAACACAAACACGGATTGAATGTTTAAAAGGTAAGCTGACAGAGAAGTCCATAACGATTCAGACAAATGCTCTGCAAGCAAAGCGCGAACGATCGCATTCTCTACTAACGCCTACAAAATCAGCTCCGTTAGAGTATACAATTAGGATAGAAAATCAACTCAAAGAAGCTCTAGCACAGTTATCTCATGAACGGCAATTCAGGTGTGAACTTGCAGCGGGTCAAGCTGAACTTATGAAAGCCTCGGATCCCACAGAACTACAAAAAGAGTTCGATGAGTTGATAGCAAATATCCCTCGTAAAACAAGCAGAAAGCCAATAAAGCGTCGACACAAAAGAAGAACAGCAGTGGGCTCACCTGCTAGCTTACAAACAAAACATCGTCGACACAAAGGAAGAACAGCAGTGGGCTCACCTGCTAGCTTACAAACAAAACATCGTAGACGTATTGAACGCCTTGAGAGAAAACTTAAAGAAGCTTTGGCAGGTTAATTCAATAAATTATTTGATTGCTTTGATTAAATAAAAAAATTTAACCCCCTATCTTCTTGACCTATTCTTAAAATATTGATAAACATTCTGATGTAATTTTTAAAAAATCCAAACTAAGGAGTCTCAACCATGGCCTTCACTTTATCTTTTGGTTGCAGCAGCAACACAGTAGACATGCAACATCCAGAAAAAGTCTTTCAAACAAGCGACATAGTGGCATTGACAGTCGACGTTACAATCGTAGCTATTGCCCTAATAGCATCAACTGTGGCTATCACCCAAATATACGGCTTGGCAGACCTAAGCCAACTTTCAAGCTTCGGTTTTGTCGGAGAACATTTAAGCCAGCTTTCGCACCTAGGATCGTTTAGTAAGATGTCTGTCGCCCTCACGATTGCGGCCGCCGCTGGCATCACAATTATCGACCTTGTATGCATAATTGTGAAAGAGGATTCTCACATCGCTGGGCTTGCCGAAGAGATTGGAAAAACTAACGCCCAACCATCTGATGAAATTCCTCCTGGGACAGCACAATTGATAGCTACAGAAAGACGGGAAGTAGCCGACCTGAAAAAAAGACTGAATACAGATGCTCAAGAGAATGCTACTCTTCGAACACAAATTGACGAACTAAACAGAGAACTAGAAACTCTTAAGCAACAACAAGCTGAAGCAGCAGATGTAGCAGGAGCAGCTCCTGCCCCTGATGCAGCAAAGGTGGAAAAGCTCAAACAGCAAATCATCCAGCTGCAAGAGCGCCTTCAAACATCAGATGAAGGTTACGTTTCTATTCAAGCACAACTAGCTAAAAGTGAAGCGACAATAGCTTCTTTGAAGGAACAATTAACCACTACTCCAAAAGTCAGTACACTAAGTGCTGAGATAACAAAGAATGAAACGAATATATTAGACCTGCAATCTCAAGTAGCTCGCACTCAACGCCATTTAGAAGAGAAGGAAAAAGAACTAGCTAAGCTTAAGGCGTTTAATGAAAACGCCTTGGCTGAACTGAGAGCAGAGCTCGAGGAGGCACGTGCAAGCGAGGTTCTGCTGGAAAAGAGAGTGAAAGTCCAGCATGGTGTAATAGAAAGTCTTAAAGGTAATCAGGAAGGTGCAGCCCCAGCTCCCGGAAAAACAGGCAAATTTGACATCAAATCTCCAACCTCTTCTCCAGAAAAAGGAGGCGAAAATCATAGTCCGAGAACTCCTGGATCTGCAGGAAGAGGAGAACTCAGAAAAAGAGGAAGCGGAAAATAGGCTGAAAACCCTCTAATTTTCCCTTAAAATTGAACCCAAGCCCCTCGGGGGTTTGGGTTTTTTATTACATGTATGGTAGATATTTTTTTTAAAAATAGACTAAGTAATTAACTTTCTGTATATTAAAGACAGTTAAGGACAACATCAAATTAGAAGGATCTACATTATGTCTATTTCAGGAGTTTCACCTACCAATTCTCATTCTTCCGCGCAGAGCTGCAAGGCAGTCGAAAAGCAAGTCACTCATCTAGATGGGTTATTAACCCAAAAACTTCTCCGAATAACTCAAATCAGACAACAAGTGACAGGAACTCCTAATCAAAAACTCGAGTTAGAAGTAGCCCAAATTGTTGCACAAGTTAAAGATATTGCACGTTCCCTTAAGGCATGTGAATCCGAGGTTGCGGAAATAAGAAGTAGTTCTAGCCCTTCTACATCGTCTTAAGCTACTGAAAAACCCAGAAGAGGGTGAGGTAAGTCAGGGAAGGGATGAGCGCGCCGAGAAAGAGGGCAAGAAAAGAGATCTTCCCCTTGAAAGAGGAGCGCAGGATCGCATGTCCGATTAGGTTAGGAGCGTTAGCAATCACCGTTAGCGCTCCCGCTGACATAGCTCCAGCAATGACGAAGTAGTGTTTAAGATCGTCATAGTAGGGAATATCAATCGTGATGTAACTCACAATCGCGTTATCAACAAAAGCAGATAAGGCAAAGCTAACAATCATAACCTGAAAGTAATGTAAATCTTGCATGAGAGGTATGATCCACCATCCTTGAAGCTCCCCGTGTATAATCAAACTACCAAAGAAAAATCCGATCAGGATAGCTGATCGTAGATGGAGGGGTGTTTGATAAAATGATGTGGCTCTCCAAAAGGCTAAAAAGATTAGGAAGATTCCAATAAAAAGGGGAGCTGTTTCACTTGTGATTACAATAAGAGCCACAAAAGCGAGGTGGACGAGAGTGATCCAAAAAGGTGTGGGATGCTCGGCCTCGTCTTTCTCAAGAGCGGATAATGTTGCAGGAAATTTTTTATTTTTAAACTCCTTGTGAAAGATTAGGTAGTAAACTCCGGTTGAAAGGGTGAGTCCAATCACAACCTTCCATCCAAATTTGGAGAGCATATAAATCCAATCCCACTCCCATTTATCAGCGACAATAAATAGGGCACGCGAAGAGAAGGTCGTGAACATCCCCCCAACGGAGATATTAGCAAACAGAAGCCCAAGCGTGGCGTATTGAAACTTACGGCTGGGGTTGAAGGGATAAAATTTTTTACTGAGCAGAATAGCCGAAAGGGCCATCGCTGCGGGCTCTTTAATGATTGCACCTAGCAAGGGGCCTGCTATCAAAATAGTCAACCACCACGCTCCGGGGGAATCGCCACCCAAGCGGGCGACCCATTCGAGCGTTTTTTCGGCAAATGTGATAATCGGGCGTGATCCGATTACAACGAGGATGACGGTGATGTAAATAGCTTGGGTGTATTGGCGAGAATTGAGATAAGCAATGGTCTCGTTCCATCCTCTAAGGTATGTAAATGCAATCAGCAGGGGAATTAACCAAATACCAAGCACAACCTCCACTTCGCTTAAGAGATGGATAACCTCAGAGAAAAAATAGTAGCGCTCCTTTTTTTCAGGATGGGATTTTACGAGCCGAGAGAGTTTTTCTGAATAGACACGAAGCTGAGGCGTCAGAAAAGTATGGATAATTGCCAAGAAGAAAATGACGGTTGAGGTAATCTGAAAATTCATGCCGGTTTCCTTATCAACTTAATTACTATCGTGACAAATACACCGGTCAAAATCAGGTTGAGGGCTAAACTAATACCTGCCACCGTAATCGCATAACCTGTCACGCCATGTTCGATCGCGAGCAATAAGATTCCAGCCCCCACCTCCCCTCTTGGAAACATGCCGATACTAACGGCTATACGCTCACGCAAAACAGCCTCGTTTTTATAACAGAAAATGGGAAAGCACTTTCCTAAATTGGAGAGGAGGGTGATTGCTAGGACGTGGAGGCTTGTTATCCAGGGATCGAGCGTTTTAAGTGGAAGTTTGGGAAGAACCATTCCGACGAGAAGCATAAAAGCAACCTTGACAGCGCGGTCAAAATACATGAGGGGACGCTCTTCGGCCTCGATAAAGGCGTGCTCGTGTATATGCCCTTTGACAAGGCGTCTGTCGTGGGGGTTAACAAGCACACAGCCAAGTACAAATGCTGGAAGCAAAATTTCAATCTCGATTCCCAATTTGAGGTTGAGCCAACGCAAAAGCATGGTCATTAAAATACTATATCCAAAGAGCCATAGGCGACCTGAGGGGAGACGAATGCTGTGTAGGTACTTCCAAGCTAAAATCAAAAGAATGATGACCACAAACACGACACTAAAAAGGATATATTGCGCGCCCCCTAGGAGAAATTGGAGGGGGATAAGGATCAAAATAGTATCAACATCGTCCAAAATTGCGAGAATCTCCACTTTGCGAAAAAGCCAGGTCATGGCAAGTCCAGCGGCAGCGAGCATGGAGAAGAGGATACCTGATGAGGTGGGCGCAGCAAACCGTGCGATTAACAAGATCTCTTGCCAGGTGGAGTCTTTAAAATAATAAAGAAAATAGAGGAAACAAAAAATCCACGGAAGTCCTGCTGCCATAGCAGCGATAAAGTAATCTTTGATGTACGCGCGCCAGTTGGCTTTATCGAGATAAAACTCAAGCCCAACTTCCATCATGATGTAGGCCAACATGATATCGGTGAGAAACGTTAACTCGTGATACCATACACTTAAATCAATAAGCTGAGATGTTACCATCCCCGTGATCAGACAGACGCTGAAAAGGTAAATGAGCCGCATCCCTAACTAGATAAACTCTTTTTTATTAAAAGAAAAATGTATAAAAGTGGGAATGTGAAAATTGATACGACAAAACGCATCAGCCAACGCGATCTAGAATCGCCTATTCGCGATTTCATAGACTCATTCCCCCACCTCTTTACCATCCATCAAACTGTCGAAGAGGTTTTGAGCACGTTGCAATCTGTCAAGACGGAGAAGAAGGTCGAGTATCTCTATGTGACAGACAAGGAAAATAAGCTCCAAGGAGTTTTGGACCTCACAGATATTCTCTACAGCCCTCCTAAAACGCCTCTGATCGACCTGATCGATACCGATGTTTTTTATGTGTGCGAAGAGGATCGACTTGAAAAGGGATTAAAGTTGCTTGCGACAAACCAAATTCTCATCATCCCTGTTGTGAATGCTGAAAACCAATTTGTTGGGGTTTTAGAAATCTTCCCACACAGTTCCGATCCAAAAAAGATCCATTACAAAAACCTCAAAGAGGACATTTTCCAATTTATTGGGTTTTCAATCGAGCAGAGAAAATATGCCTCCCCATGGCATGAGTACCGCCTGCGCATGCCCTGGCTTTTGTGTAATTTGGTGGGTGGCCTGATCTGCGCGGTCATCTCTGAGTTTCTTCAAGGCCCACTTGTTGAAGTAGTGCTGCTCGCATTTTTTATTCCCCTCGTTCTGGGGTTGGGCGAATCGATTGGGATTCAGTCGATGACTTTGAGTTTGCGCTTCTTACACATCCGAAAAATCAACTGGCGCCAAGTGTGGAGGCGTGTTTACGTCGAAGGAAAATCGAGTTTTCTTCTTGGACTGACAAGTGCAATTATTATTAGTTTCTTCTATTTCGCATGGAGCTTGGAGATCATGCCGATTATTGCAATCGGTACCTCTGTCGTAACGTCGATGGTCGTAGCAGCTCTATTTGGCGCCACATTTCCGATCATCCTCCACGCTCTTCACCTCGACCCAAAAGTTGCGGCCGGACCGGTCGTCTTGATGATGTCAGACATCCTCACAATCACGATCTATTTAGGATTAAGTACACTACTTCTTGTGTAGAGATCACTTTTTGAGACGCGGGCGCACCCAATACGCTCAATGGCAATACCAGCAGCAATATTTGCAAGCTCTGCCGCCTCAGCAAGCGTCATATGGTTGGCAAGAGCGGCTGTTACAACTGCCAGAACAGTATCGCCAGCACCAGTTACATCTTTGAGATCATGCACCTGCGCAGGAAAATCTTGCCGAGTCTCACCATTAAAGAGCGAAATCCCCTCTTGAGAACGTGTCACCATCAACGTCTCGATTCCCACCTCTTGTAAAATGTGGTGGGCCACTTCATCCAAAGTCGCTTCAAAGCCCAAGCCGGCAGCTGTGAGCGCTTCAGAAAGATTGGGTTTAATGAGAGTAGAGCCACGGTAGCGGGTGAAGTCACGCCCCTTTGGATCGACGACTACAGGAATTTGATAGCTACGCGCCTGCTCAATTAAAGTGCATAGGAGTGGAGGAGATAAAAAACCTTTCGCATAGTCTGAAATCGCCACCATATCCACCCCTTTCAAAAGGGTAGGCAACGCAGCGGATATCTCGTTTTCAAGCGTGGAAGAAAGTGTCGATGGGGTTTCATAATCGATACGCACTAGCTGCTGCCCAGCTGCGATCATTCGATTTTTTATGGGCGTCTGGAAAGAGGGATCGCGCATGACGGAAGAGACATCAACCCCCTCATCAGCAAGTGCCTGAACAAAATGGTCGCCCCCCTCATCGACACCGACTCGTCCCAGAGCGACAACCTCCATCCCAAGCGAGACGAGATTGAGAATCGCATTGCCAGCGCCCCCAGCACGGCGACTCTCATCAGAAACACGCAAAACAGGGACCGGCGCTTCGGGCGAGATCCTTTGGACATCTCCGATCGTATAGACGTCGAGCATAAAATCGCCCGCAACAAGAATTTTTTTTGGATTTAAGTTCACCAGTAATTTTTCGTAAGTAAATAGTTGTCTACGTAGTCTTTAACAGCTTCTTCCAAAGTAAATTCGGGCATCAGAAGCTGCTCGGATTTTTCCATGTCAGCGCACGTGTAATTTTGATATTTGCCAACCAAATCTTCTGGCATCGGAATATACTCGATCTTATCAGGCACAACAGCGTTCGCAAGGGCATTCCACGTTTGCGGCTTTCCTGTTCCAATGTTGAAAATGCCCGTGCGCTCATTGGTCAAGAATTGGATCGTCATCTTAGCCGCGTCTTTTACGTAGATGAAATCACGCATTTGCCCGCCATCCCCATATTTTTCAGGCTCAGACGATTGAAAAAGAGAGATTTTCCCTTTTGAGTGCGCATCCTTAAGCATTTTGGGAATCGCTGACATCATCCGTCCCTTGTGATACTCATTTGGACCAAAGACATTGAAATACTTAAGGCCGACTACCTTATCGAGAAGATTTTGCTCGTATAGCCACAAATCAAAGAGATGCTTCGAAAAGCCATACATATTAAGTGGCTCGTAGCGCTCGATCACCTCGTGCTCATCTGAAAAGCCTAAAATGCCATCGCCATAAGTTGCTGCCGACGAGGCGTAGATAAAGCGGTGCTCATTTGCAAGGGCATATTCGGCAAGCCTTACAGAGTAACGGTAGTTGTTTTCGAGCAGGTAATTCGCATCAGTTTCGACAGTGCTTGAGCAGGCGCCAAGATGGATAAACGCTTCGATGTCGCGCTCTTTTCCCTCTAGCCAATCGAAAAGATGGTCTTTATGGAGAACATCTAAAAACTTTTTTCCGACCAAGTTTTTCCACTTCTCATCGCACCCCAAATCATCGACTACAATGATGTTCTTAAATCCCTGGTCGTTAAGAACACGAATAACACCAGAGCCGATAAAACCAGCCCCGCCTGTTACCACAATGTATTTATCTTTGAAAAGCTTCATAAAGACAGAACAATAACAAAAAGAACGATAAAAATTCGACAAAAAACCTCAACTTCTATAAACAAGATTTGAACGGAGGTGATTTATGAAAATCAATGGTAATCAAACTATACAGGGCCAATATGGCTTGTCGGGAGGAGCTAAACAGTCTCTTCAGGGAAAGGTAACGGTCCGACCAGACCCACAAAGCCCAACTATGCTCAAAAGGTCAACAGGCCCAACGCCAAATGCAACCCAAGGATCTGATCCTAGAGGGATATCTACTTTTGCGCGTGGTGTTTTAGGCTTTTAACGTTAAGTGTTTATAAACCCAAGCCCATTCTAGGCTTGGGTTACTCATTTTCAGTCGCTTAAGAAACTTAATTAAATTATAACTAATCTGTATTATAATAAATAATATAAGAATTATTTAATTAGGTTTAGTTATGAGAGTAAGTCCAACTCAATACCAAACAATTTTACATGCTCTCAATCAAGACAAGCACCATATTGTCTACGATAAGGAGGAAAGAGTATTTAAGGATATAACTTCTTCCAAAGAAGCACAAAACTTATCCAAAGAGAGATACGCCACCGACTTGGTCGAGCTAAAAGGCTATATTTCCGAGTTTGTGAAAACATGCGATCCTATTCAAGCAGAGGTTATTTGGAAGGCCGTAAACAGAAGAGCGGATAAACTTGCTGGTCGATTAGTATTGATTCCTGGGAGTAAACGTAAAGAAGCAGTTCAAGGGCTAAGAGCAATTGCTGATGAGGTCATAAAGGTAATTCTAGCGGCTTCTAAAGCCGCTCAAGGAGCAATACCAACCAACGTCCCCCCATCTTCTGAAGGTCCACAGCAGCGTCCAGGTCCTCAACCGAAAGCTGCTCCACGAAAACCTGGAGATATCAGTGCTGAAAAATCTCCAGCTGGGTCTTCAAGCACGTCACGAGCCGAGTCTCGAGCTGGATCCCCGACAGGAGCGCCCCCTCCTCCACCCCCACCGATGGGAGCTGGAAAACCCAAGATGACAAGCACGCATAGAAAGCTCACCAAGGAAACTCCACAATTTAAAGGGGAACCCGAACATCCCCAAATACAAGAGGGGCACGATTTAGGGAAACCTAAAGATATGCCGGAAGAAGATCGTAAAAAATATGCTGCAGCAATCGACAAATATATTTTTGGGACACCCTCAACTGTCGAAGTTAAAAAAGGGTTGAGAATGTCTACTGAAATAAAAAGAGCAGATGATGGCCTTGAACATTCACTTGCAAGAATCGAAGCAGAGTTGCGTGACCATGCAGCAGTCGTGAATCAAAAAGACGGACTACAAGTTCAACTGCGTGATGCTGAAGGTGAGGTTAAGGTTTTAGAAAATCGCCTTCAGGAGATGCATGAGGCTAATGAACAAAATCAACCTTTCACCCTCTACACCTCTCTTCAAGGTGGAGTCCCCTCTAAGCCAATTACATTTATCCCTGATGCCGAGTATAAAATGCTTGTCCAAGAACTCTCACCCGAAGATTTGGAACTTCTTAAAGAGAGTAATGCTATTCCCTCAACTATTAGCAATCAAATCACTCAATATGAAGGGGACCTAACTACAAAAAAAACAGAAGTTGAACAATTAAGAAAAGAATACAGTACTCTCGAGCAGCTAAGTACTGAGCAAAAGGCTAGAACTGATAATGGAATTCCATTTACCTCATGGCAAGGACTTTTAGAAACAAAGCGAGACCTTCTAGCGAGTTGGACAAGTGTTCTTACGAACTTAAAAAAAAGTACTAAGGCTAGAGATGAAAAGGCAACTGATCTGAGCGATAAGGAAATCAGGCTTGCAAAATTGTTGAAAAGCCGTCCTCTATGCGCAGCCTATCAAGCTTCTTTTAAAAGTGCAGATCCAGGCACTCAAGCCGCTCTTGCCAAGAGTAAACCATTACGCCTTTATGATGCCGATGGAAAATAGAAAAAAGCGGTCCCTGAACCGCTCATAGTACCACCCAACTTCTGCTTAAGGTAAGCGAGAGAAGGGATCAGCTTGAAGGCGGGGCGCTCCAAATCGTTGACAAAAGTTGGCTTTCCACTCAAAAAACCTTCGAGAAGTTCCTCGGGGTCTGTTTTGGAACATTCAGACAAATCGAGAGTTTTGTAGACAGCGGGTGTCGACAACCCCTCTTGCGGTTTATATATTTCCACTTTTCCCTCAAAGCGTGGCACCTCACGCACAATTTCGCCGCGTCCAGTGCAATACGCGGTTCCCGATGAAAAAAAGAAGGGAACATCAGAACCAATCTCAGCAGACCACTCTTGCAGCTCTTGGTTTGAAACTGGAAAACCAAGCAGTTGGTTTAGCCCTTTAAGAGTGGTTGCTGCGTTGCTACTTCCACCTCCTAGCCCTGCTTGAGTGGGAATCTTCTTCTCTAGATCGATGGAAATATGGAAATTCAGTCCGGTTTTACGGCGAAAGAGATCGATAGCTGTGGTCACGAGATTAGGGCCGATAGAAGCATCTGAACAGGTGAGGCTATCTTCTTTGGAAAGGGAGAAGGTGAGGGTATCTGAAAGATCAATCGTATGAAACAAAGAGGCAAGCGCATGATAACCATCACGGCGCTTGCCTAGTATGCGTAAGAAAAGATTGACCTTAGCCGGTGAGGATAAGGTCAAATGGCTCATTCCTGTGCAGCCTCTTCTTCTTTTACTTGCTCTTCCTCTTCAATTGGAGCGACAACCTCTTCTGCAGCAGTAGGCAAAACACCACCTTCTGGAGTGATTGTTAGCTTGAAGGAGGCAGGGACACCCTCTTTAAGCTTAAGCTCGATTGTGTGCTCACCAAGGTTTTTGATCGGGTGAGGCATAACGATCTGCTTGCGCTCGATCGGATGACCTTCAGCCTGCAACAAGCGGGCAATATCAAGGCTCGTCACCGAACCATACATTTTGCCAACTGAATCGATATTCACCTCTGTTGAGATAACAATCTCATTGAGCTTAAGTGCCAATGCTTCCGATTCTTTACGATCGACAGCAGCGCGCTTTTCACGTTCCTCTTTAAGGCGTGTTTGCATCTTCAAGGTATTCTTGTCAGCAATGAGTGCCTTTTTCTGAGGGAGAAGGAAGTTTCGGATAAAACCAGGCTTTGCGGTGACAATATCGCCGCTTCTGCCCAGACCGTCTACATCATCTAGTAGTAAGAGTTGTTGTTTCATGATTATTCCTCCGCGACAAATGGTAATAGCCCGATGTAACGAGCCCGTTTAATCGCTGTATTTAACAGACGCTGATAGCGTGCGGAGACACCGGTGATGCGACGGGGAAGGATCTTACCACGCTCTGTAATAAAGCGTCTAAGAGTATCGACATCTTTATAGTCGATTTCCTTCCAACCTGCCGCCGTGAACGGACAGCGCTTTACAGATGCGCGTCTTCTACGAGACTCTCCAAAGTCTGACGACATTCTAGCCATAGTTTATTTTCCTTATTCTGGTAATGTTTTAAATTCGAGTGATTCTTTCACTTCGTCAGCATTCAGAGTCATAAACCGCAAGAGATCCTCATTAAGGTGGTACTCTTTCCAAAGCTCGGCCAACTGGGATGTCGGAGCTGAGAAGAAGAGAAGGTAATAGTACCCTTCTCGTGAGCCACGAATTTCGTAGGCGAGTTTTTTTCGCCCTTGTTCGTGCACCTTGTGGACCTCGCCACCGCGGCTTGTAATCTCTGAAGTAATACGCTCTAATGCCTTTGCACGGGCATCTTCGCTTAATGTTGAATTGAGGATATACATCCCCTCATAAAGATGAGTTTTTTCTTTCATTGACTACCTTTTAATTCACCTGCCAATTGCTTGGCAGATTCGATTCCCTGGGTTAACCAACGCATCGTCACATCAACTCCCGCCTCAATCACTTCAGGCAAGATTTTCCGCTCCTCAGCGTTAAAATTTCCCAAGACATACGCTTCCAAAACACTCTCTGAAAGCGCTTCTCCCCCCACCCCCATACGAAGGCGAGGATAATCTTGTGTACGCACGTGCTCTTCGATGCTTTTGAGCCCATTGTGGCCCCCAGCACTCCCCTTCTCCCTTATCCGCATCGTTCCTATCTTGAGGTAGACATCGTCTACAATCACAAGAACGTTTTGAAGAGGGATCTGGTAATAATCCAGGCACTTGCGCACCGCTCCTCCACTTAGATTCATGTAAGTGGTGGGCATTAATAAGTGGACTTTCCTTTCCTCAATAACCCCGCCGGCAAGCTTTCCGCTTACGCGCACTCCCCGCTTAAAGGGAAAGCCCTGCTTGTTAGCAAGGGCTTGTACAACCATAAATCCCAGGTTGTGACGGGTTTTTTCATATTTCGCGCCGGGATTTCCCAGGCCAACGATCAGAAAGTCCTGTTTTAGCATTACTTCTTCGCCACAATGACGGCAATTTCATTCATGTTTGTAATCGGTGTCACGCCACTTGGCATTTTCACAGTGCTCAACTTAAGCGATTGTCCCATCACAAGGTCGCGTACATCTAAGTTAAAACGGTCTGGAATATCTTTAGGTAAGCAGCACACTTTCACGTAACGAACAACTTGACGAAGGACACCACCAAGCTTAACTCCTGCACATTCGACGGCATTCAAAAACTTAATAGGGATGTTCAGGGTGACAGGTACATCGTCATGCAGCTCTGCAAAATCGATATGCAACACATTGTATGTTGTCACAGCATACTGAATATCTTTGACGATCGCTTTGATACTCTTTCCATCAAGCTTCAGATTAAAAACTGTGGACGAGAGCGTCCCTTTTTCAGTTTTATTGATAACTTTTTGAAATTCGGTCCCGTCGACAATGATTTCCTTCCCCTTTTCCCCTTTGGAATAGAAGACAGCAGGAATATTCCCTTCTCGGCGAATATTCTTAATCTCTGATTTTTTTCCGGTCACACGGCCGGTAACATTAAGTTCCATGGTTTTCTCCCAACATCTAATTAAGAAGAGGAGTATAAATTAAGAGGGCTTTTAGTTAAAGATCGAAGAGAGTGACTCGGAGGAAATGATGCAACGGATCGCCTCACCGAAAAGATTAGCCACCGAAACCACCTCAATTTTTTCATGAGCATTAGCTTCCATTGGAGGTACAGAGTTGGTGGTAAAGATTTTTTCAATCGGACTATTTACTAAGTGACTCATCGCCTCTCCCACGAGAAGGCCGTGAGAAAAAGCTGCAAAAATCCGCTTTGCGCCAGATTCCCTACACGCGTGGGCCGCCTGAACAAGCGTTCCCCCTGTCGAACACATATCATCGGTCAAGAGAACATCACGCCCCTCCAAATTTCCAATAACCGATGTAATTGCCACCTCTTCCGAGCTCACTCGACGCTTATCGAGCACCCCAAAATCGGCTTTAAGATGGTTTGCATAGGCCCGGGCGATCTTAATCGCCCCTAAGTCAGGCGCCATAACAATTAAATTATTTATATTTTCTTTCTGCACCGCATCCGCCAACATCGGGCGTCCATAGAGATTATCAACAGGAACGTCGAAGAAACCTTGAATTTGACCAGCATGCAGGTCCATTGTCAAAACCCTTGTCGCGCCAGCCGTCGCCAGCAGATCGGCGACCAGTTTGGCTGTAATCGGAACACGTGGCTTGTCCTTCCGATCTTGCCTTGCATAGCCAAAATAAGGGATGACCGCAACGATGCTATTGGCCGAAGCTCTTTTCAGAGCATCGATCATGATCAGCAGTTCCATCAAGTAGTAATTAGGATCGCGCGCAACAGACTGGACGACAAAAACATCTCGCCCACGCACATTATCTTGAATTTGGACATAAATTTCCCCATCAGGAAACGGCTCAAATGCCACCTTTCCGACAGGAATACCGAGACAACGTGCTAATTCTTCCGTGAAATCCGGATGAGATGTCCCCGAAAATATGCTACAATCTGACTTATTCATAGTATGTTAAACGCCTGTATTTTTTCGTGTCTTGGATGAACGGAGAGGGTGACATACTTTGTCCAATAGGCGTTCTTCCTAAATACAAGGAAACTCTGTTAAACGCCTGTATTTTTTCGTGTGTTGGATGAACGGAGAGGGTGACATACTTTGTCCAGTAGGCGCCCTTCCTAAATACAAGGAAACTCTGTTAAACGCCTGTATTTTTTCGTGTCTTGGGTGAACGGTGGGGGGGTCATACGTTTTGCAGTAGGCGCCCGCACCGGTCAACCCAGACACGAAAAAAGACTTCGTT
>JAJFLY010000040.1 GCA_021772455.1 Chlamydiota bacterium | reverse complement strand
CTACTGCCTGCGTCGCCTCGGCAAGGGAGGAACCCTTGCCTTCAGCTCCGCAGTTGTATCTGTCGCACTCAAACGATTCCTAGACGAGGTTTAGGTAGCAATCAGGGTCTTGGGGACTTTTCTGTTTTTCCTGATTTCCTTCACTAGAAAAGCCACTCTACTTCTTTCATTAATGGAGATGAAATTATCAGATGAACCCGCGGCTCTCTTTGTTGTGACTCTATTGTTTTCGGCTGTCGCCGTGAGCGGGATCATTATGGCACTTTTTGCGTGGATCACCTATCACTGCGCTTATCGAAGAGTGGGGACGGCGTGGTTAACGTTTCTACTCTTTACCCTTCCGATGAACATCGTATCGAGAATTATTCCCATCATTTATATGATTATCTTTCTCTTTATTCCTGAATCTATAATCGCTCAATCCACTAGCATGCCGGCAGGAATGCCCGTACCCTTCCTAAGAGATTTGAAAATCGTAATTGGGACAATGGGATTAATGAGTATCCTAATGATCGGCGTGAATTTCTGGTTTTGGCTTTGTAGTCTCCGTTTCCGAACCAAAAATCAACTTCTCTGGGAAAAGAAAGAAAAAACGGCTACTTGCTGCGAGCCAGCACAAACAGCTTAGCTTTTTTGATTGCAGTTGAGCAATGTGCGATCCACCAGTGGGGAGCGCGGACAACTTCATGATGGTGAGATGTTGGTAGATACGTTTCTTTTACAGAAACCTTCCTATCGTATTTCCCTGCAATCACAAGCACATCGACCTGCTCAGGAAATGCTCCCAAGTAGTCGAAGCCATCGAGCGGTGTGGTAAGTAATTGCTTACCTGAATACTCCCCGACTATCTCACGCACAACAGAATTTCGATTGAGCCTACGGCCAAAAGCCGAACCGCGGTTTGGCGGGGCAAGCAAGACAGCCTTTCCCTTTTTAGCTCCTTGGGGGCAGTCAGGGTGATTGAGGGCGCTTCTTACGATTAAGCCCCCCATTGAATGGGTGACAAAGTTGATTGGCTTTCCCTGACAAGAGAGCTCATTTAAGCTCACCACTAGATCTGCTGCATGCCCTTCAATGGTTTTTTTGCGGCTCGAATAGCTCCAATTGACAACCGTGCACCCTTCCTTCTCAAAGGCGCGCACAACGGTTGACATGCTGCTCTCATTGCGCATAAATCCGTGGACACACACGACAACCTCATCCGAGCCAACACCTACTCCCATATTTAAAACAGCAAGCAAAACAAGCAGAAATTTCATACGTAAGATTATAGTGGAAAGAGAGATATGTTGAAAGCAAAATGCCTCAAGGTAATCCTTTTTAACGCAAAGGAATCCACTACAACCCCCTCTTTGCGCCTTGGCATCTTTGCGTTAAAATATTCAAAACTTTACGGACAGGCAGCACTAGGCGTGAGACAACCATCGGCTTCCCAGACCCAGCCGCCACCAACCGACTTATAGATATCCACAAGGGATAAAAAGATGTCGGCTTGCGCCCTTGCAAGTGCGATCTCAGCACGAAAAAGCTGTCGCTCTGCATCTAACACCGTCAAGTAATCAGTTTGCCCGTCGTAATACCTTAGCCATGCGAGTTTTAAATACTCAGCCACAGCCGCGACGCGTTTCTTCTCCACTTCGACAAGCTCTAAGGAATTGGTATGGGAAATGAGCGCATCACTCACCTCTTTAAAGGCGGTAAGAATCGTCTGCTCGTAGGTATAGAGGAGCTCCTGACGGACGGCAACGGCTGTTTTGACCTGGCCGGTCAAGCGCCCACCTGTAAAGATCGCTTGCATATACTCAGCACCAAGTGACCAGGCACGGGCGGGTTTGTTAAAAAGCTGATTGAATTTGAAGCTTTCCCCTCCAAAGGTTCCGACGAGGGAGATTTTTGGAAAAAACTCGGCCCGCGCCACGCCGATGCGGGCATTGGCGGCGATTAACTCGTTCTCGGCCGCCATAATATCGGGGCGCCGCTCAAGTAGGTCTGAGGGAAGCCCAGCTGGTATGCATGGGGGCAAACAAAATTGGTTGATCGCACATCCTCGCACGATACATGTTGGACTCTCGCCGAGCAGGAGGCTAAGCAGGTTCTCTTCGAGGGGAATTTTGGTTTGCAGCGCTACGATGTCGGCGCGCGTCTCTTCGAGTACGGAAATCGCTTGCTCAAGCTCGATTTCTGAGGTGAGCCCACCTAGAAAACGCATGCGGGCAATTTTTACATACTCTTCCCGATCGCGTTCGGTCGCATAGGATATTTCGAGCTCTCGATCGAGCTCACGCAGCCTGAGGTATGAATTAGCAACCTCGGAAACAAGGGTAAGGACGACCGTTCTGCGATTTTCAACTTGTGCCAGGAGCTCCTCGAATGCCGCCTTAGATGTATTGCGCACGCGCCCCCAAAAATCGATTTCGTAGGCGAGAGAAAAGAGATATTGGTAGTTAGGGGTAATCGGATCAAAGCCGGGAGGAAAAAAACTCGACTCAGGAAACCGCTCTTTCAATACTGAGCCTTGTGAATTAATTTGTGGAAAACGAGCTGAGTTGGCAATCTCAAAGCGCCCATAATACTCACACACTCTCCACATTGCTGTTTTCAAGTCTTTGTTGTTTTCGAGGGCTTGGACGATCAGAGCATCGAGAACTGGATCTCCTAGCTCCTCCCAAAAACGCACATTGTCGCATGTCGAGCCGCCGTCATTTTCAAAGCGCCAGCAAGGAGGCGTTTCCTCCATGCAGGGACGCTGGTAGCGGGGGGCAAAATTGCAGCCGGTGAGCAAAACACAAACAAGTAAATATTTAACGCTTCTCATCTTTCCTTCTATCTAAAAGAGAATAAAACAAGGGGATAAAGAAGATTCCAAATAGGGTTGCAAAAAGCATCCCGCCCATGACGCCTGTTCCGACGGAATGGCGGCTTGCAGCGCCCGCTCCTCCACTAAACACGAGTGGCATCACCCCGAAAATAAAGGTGAGCGAGGTCATCAAAATCGCGCGAAAACGTTGACGCGCACCTTGAAGAGCCGCCTCTATGACCGACAATCCTTCTTCTTTACGTGCATCGATGGCAAATTCGACAATCAAAATCGCATTTTTTGCGGCAAGGGCAATAAGGGTGACAAGACCGATTTGAAAGTAGATGTCGTTGTCGATGCCTCGAATCAAAATCGCAAGAAAGGCTCCCAAAATTCCAAATGGAACACCCAAAAGGATCGCTAAGGGGAGCGACCACCGCTCATAAAGAGCTGCAAGGATAAGGAAAACCAAAATAAGGGCCGCCCCAAGAACAAGAGGGCCTGACCCCCCTGTTGTTTTTGCCTCGTAGACCATCCCACTCCAAGCAAAAGTCATATCGAGGGGCAATACCTCCTCAGCAACTTCTTGCAATGCTTTCACCCCATCACCCGAGCTATATCCAGGGGCAGGTCCACCGATCAGTTTGGTCGCAGGAAAGTTATTGAAGCGGCTGACCAAATTTTGCCCTTGGGAAAATTGGAAGGTAACAAGCGATTTTAACGGAACCATCACCTCCCCGCTTGATTTGACATAGATATTTCCCATCTCTTCGAGGTTGGAGCGAAAAGCTGGATCGGCCTGGACCATCACTTGAAAGACTTGTCCATATTTATTAAAATTGTTTACATAAACAGAGCCTAAAAGGGCTTCTAGCGTCTCATAAATCGCCTTAATCGAAACATTTAGCGCGCGCGCTTTGACGCGATCGACATCGGCATAAATCTGCATATCGTCTGTCTTAAGAAAGGAGATGACGTTTGCAAGCTCTTTGCGCTCCTTTGTTTTTTCAACAAATTTTTCTGTTACCTCAAGGAGGTCATCAACACTCCCCTCCCCTTGGTTTACAATCCAAAATTCGTACCCTCCAACTGTTCCCATCCCGGGGATCGCAGGAGGGTTGATCGTCATGATTTTGGCCTGAGGAATCGCGCTAAACTTCTCGTTGAGCTCTTCCAGAACCCCATCAGCCTTGAGCGCAGATTTTTTTCGATACTTCCAGTTCTTAAGGTTGATAAAATACGTTCCCACCTGTGTTTGTGGGATGTTATTGATTAAGCTAAACCCAGAAAAGCCGAGAAACGTTTCAACAGCCGGGTTTTCCTTCACAATCGGTTCAATAAGTTGGGTTACCTCTTCTGTGCGTTGTAAGCTGGCTGGATCTGGCAAATTTGCAAATGCAAACAAGTACCCCTGATCTTCCTGCGGGACAAAGTCAGTTGGAATGATGCGTACACAAAAGACAATCGCGCATAAAGTGAGGGCGAAGCCAATTAAACCGATCACCCAATGGCGTAGCAGCCATTCCGCTCCTTTAACATAGACATTGGTCAAAAAATCCATAAAACGATTGAAATAGGCTCCAATCTTCGTCTGTTTTCGCTCCTTTTTGAAAAAATAGGCGGCTAAAACAGGGCTAAGGGTGAGTGCAACGAGCCCTGAGAAGATGACAGAGATCGAGATAGTAATCGCAAATTGCTTGTACAATTCGCCCGCAACTCCGCCGATAAAGGCGACGGGAACGAAAACCGCACACAAAACAAAGACAATCGCAATAATCGGCGCGGAGACCTCGCGCATGGCTGTGAGTGCCGCTTCCTGCGCTTTAAGCTTTTTGACGCGCATATTCCTCTCGACATTCTCAACAACAACAATCGCATCATCTACTACAATTCCAATCGACAAAACGAGCCCAAAAAGAGTGAGCGTATTGAGAGAAAATCCAAGCAGATGAAGCCCTGTAAAGGTTCCGATGATTGAGACGACCATTGCAATTACCGGAATCAACATTGCCCTTAAGCTCTGCAAAAAGATAAAGACCACAAGGGCAACAAGGATGGCCGCCTCAAAAAGAGTGCGCTCCACTTCGGTGATGGAAGCGTGAATATAGAGCGTTGTGTCGTAAGGGATGGAATAAACCAACCCAGGAGGAAAGCGTTCAGAGAGCTCTTCCATCGTTTTTTTCACAGCAGCTGCAATATCCAAGGCGTTTGAACCATAGTCTTGGTAAACGGCGATAACGGCTGCGGAACGATCGTTCATCTGACCGGTCACCATATAACTTTGCGACCCAAGCTCGGCCTTTCCCACATTCCCAATCGTAACTGTCGAACCGTCCGAGTTAGCACGCAGAATAATATCTTCGTACTGCCTGGACGTACTGAGGCGCCCCAGTGAGGTGACGGGGAGGGTTAATGGAACTTTGCCCACAACCGGAGGCATTCCGAGTTGGCCAAGGGTATAATCTTTATTCTGTTCGGAAATCGAATTAATTACATCGCTTGTCGAAATGCCAAGCTGCGCCATCCGATCGGGTCGGAGCCATACTCGCATTGCATAATTTTCAGCATTGACCACATCAGCGTTGCTCACCCCCTCCAAACGTTGAATCGTCTCGGTGATATTGATCGCTGTGTAGTTATTGACAAAGAGATCGTCATAGCGCCCATCTGGAGACTCTACCGCGATTGCCAATAGGATTGTGGGAGTCTGTTTTCTGACAAGAATTCCCTCTCTTTGAACAACATCGGGGAGCAGAGAGATCGCCGTATCGACCCGATCTTGAACATTATTCAACGCCTGATCGATATCAGCCCCCACTTCGAAAAAGACGTTCAGCACGTAGCTACCCGCCGACGAACTTTGTGAATACATGTAGATCATGTGCTCGACACCATTGATCTGCTCTTCCAATGGAGCTGCGACCGATTCAGCGATCACCTCGCCACTTGCACCAGGATAATTGATGGTGACTTGTACTTGAGGGGGGACGATATTGGGATACTGCTCGATAGGAAGGACATAGAGGGAGACGAGCCCGATCAAGACGATTAAGATCGAAAGGACACATGCAAAAACAGGGCGGCCAAGAAAAAACTTAGAAATCATAAGTTACTTGTACTCAACAATAGATCCTTCTTGCAGTTTATTTGTTCCCTCAATAACAACCACATCACCAACCTCAAGCCCCTCTTCAATAATCCAGTAATCTTTGTACCACGCCCCAACCTTCACATCACGGCGCGTAGCCTTATTCTCAGAATCAATGACAAAGACAAACATCCCTTTTCTTCCCTTAGAGACAGAGGCTTGTGGAACAAAAAGGACCTGATTCCATTTCGCCCCTGATATCGTTGCGCTCACAAACTGACCAGGAAGGACGAGCGCATCAGGATTTTTGAATTGAGCCCGCACAACCTGCGCTCCTGTTTGGGGATCTAGAGTTGGCGACTCAAAGTTCAGGTACCCAACGTATGGAAAAATTGAGCCGTCAGCTAGGGTTAATGTGACTGTGTAATTACCCTCTTCGGGGAGAATAAGTCGATTCGCCTTCCCCTCCGCGCGCGCCTGCAAAAGCTCGTCATCGGAGATTGAAAAGAGGACCCATATGGGATCGATCACTGAAACAAGGGTTAACAAGCTGTTGGTCGTCGGCGTAATAAGCGCTCCCTCACGATGTTTGGCACGTCCCGTCATCCCCATTATGGGTGAGCGAATGTAAGTGTAGCTTAAATTCAATTCGGCTTGTGTTACGTTGGCTTTTGCAACCATAACAGCTGCTTCTCCAGCTAATACTTGAGCAAGCGCATTATCGCGATCTTTTTGACTCGCAGCATTTTGTTCATAAAGTGGTTCGAGCCGCTCTAAGCTCCTCTCAGCTCTCCATAAAATGGCCTCTTGGCGCGCAAGTTCCCCTTTTGCCTCATCTAAACTGGCTACAAATTGGCTTGGATCGAGACGAAAGAGGAGTTCCCCAGGGCCGATCATCCCCCCTTCGATGTAATCGATACTCTGCAAATACCCTTCGACACGCGCGCGAATTTCAACAGGATGGGAGCTCTTTGCAACCCCCACAAATTGAAAATCAGCCGGAATCGTTTCGGGCTCGACACAAAAAGCTGTCACCTTAACAGGAGCTGTCTCCCTCTTTTTTGACTCACAGCCAGATAGTAGAAAACTCAAGCAACAAACTAATAAAATAAAATGCTTCATACTTTTTCCATCGCATTCTTTTCTGAAAAAATCAATAAAAGAATACATGAGTACCATTCGCGCAAAATTATTCATGAGCATGGGAGCCATTCTATTTGTTGTGGCGCTATTGAGTTTCTTTGTCCCCAGATTTTTCATTAAAGATAATATTGATACTGCTGGATCTACCCTCTCGGATAAGTTTACGAAGAGCGAGAAAAAAGTTGCGCTCGCCTTCACGACCCTCGTCACAGCACAATTCATCTCCCAAGACACCCAACTCGAAGGATTAACGCGACTACTCGCTGCACAAGCAGTGACCATTGAACAAAAAAAAACGCTCCGCGAGCAAGCAGCTGAGATTTTACAATTTGAGATTGAGCTTGCCTATATTCAAGTTTCCAATGCGAAAGACACGGTCATTATAGCTCCAGAAAACGCCCACCTCACAATCCCAGAGTGGACGCTGATTGATGAAAACCAAGTTGTGATCAAAATGCCAAGCGGCGAGCAGTACACTGCCCAGTTACATCCATTTGAAACCCAACCCAACCAAGCCTACTACTTCCTCTATCCAGCAGACCCAAAACATCTAGATTTCAAGCCATTTCAAGACAATTCTCCATCCTTTTCCCCTAAAGAGAGCCCCAATGAGCTCTATAAATATATGGCCTGGCAACAAAATCAACTCGTTGACAAGGCAGAGATGATTCGCATGCTTGCAACTAAGCCAAAAGAGGCTGTCGGGATTCTCATAGCCGATGCAACCTTTGAAGAAGGTTATGCGCTGTTAGACAAGGAGGTCTATTTAAAAAAGCCTGAAATCGAACAACTCCCCCTTCAAAAAATTCCCTCGCTGCTACTGCGAGAAGATGGAAATACCTTTTACCTTGATCTTGTTCACGATCTCTACCTTTCCGATCTAAAAATCCTCTTGGGTTTTTCATTATCCAGAGCTGCAAAGCAGGTGACCGAAATTCTACAAAGGCCCCTTCTTCTCTCCTCACCAAAATCAGAAGGACTCCTCTTTTTTCCAGATGGCTCCCAATCGATTTTGAAAGCAGGCACATACAACCTAGACGAGATCTCACACAATGGAGTCGCCTATACTGTTAACCCCCATCATGTTGGAGAGCTAACCATTTCAGCTCTTACCCCTACCGATCAACTCAATTCCATGAGCAAGATGATGACACGTTTAAGCAACGACCTTGTCCAAAAAATTTCCTGGAATCTGCTGCTCATCACGCTGCTTGTATTCATAGCCGGTCTCTTTCTTTTGGCACGCATTTCAAAAACCCTGGCCAAGCCCATTGCAGAACTTGCCCTGGCCTCCGAAGAGATTGGAAAGGGGCACTACGAACACCTATCCCTGCCTAAAGTCGACAAAAGAGACGATGAGGTAGCCATTTTAACCCACTCATTCAAACAAATGGTAGACGCCCTTAAAGAGCGAGAAAAGATTCGTGGCGCTCTTAATAAAGTCGTTTCGAAGGAAGTCGCCACGCAAATTCTAAAAAGCGACGTCGAGCTTGGAGGTGAGGATCGCGTCGTCACCCTGCTCTTTAGCGATATCCGCAACTTCACCCACATGTCAAACAGCTTTGATCCCAAAGCGCTCATCGAAATGCTCAACAAATATATGACCCATATGTGCCACATCATCGACCAAACCCACGGTGTTGTCGACAAATTTGTCGGCGATGAGATCATGGCCCTCTACGGAGCGCCTCTCGATATGGAAGATCAAGCTGATCAAGCCCTTCTAGCAGCTGCAAAGATGATCAAAGACCTAAAAGAGTGGAATGCAGACCAAATCGAGCAAGGAAAAAAGCCCCTCGAGATCGGAATCGGCGTCCACACCGGATCGGTCTGCACAGGAAATATGGGAGCTGAAAACAGGCTGAACTATACCGCAATCGGCGCGAACGTCAACTTAGCGGCACGGATGTGCGCGGCAGCCAAACCGATGCAAATTCTTGTCACCCAGGAAACAATCTCTGCGCTCATCCATCTCAAAAGCTTCTCATTTAAACCCGTTGAGCCCATGATGCTCAAAGGATTCGACGAACCTATTTCGCTATTTGAGATGGAGTGATCCCTATTCTTATCTACGCTCACAGAACTGCGCGCGGACTTGCCGCCGAAAATACTCTTGCTGGATGCAATACCTGCATCGAGCTTGGGGTCGACTATATCGACTTTGATGTCGCCCTCACAAAAGATCATATCCTTGTCGTCACACACGATATCACCCTAAATCCCGACATTACCCGCGATGAGAAGGGAGAGTACATTAAGACGAAAATCCCCATATACTCTCTCACTTTCGAACAGCTGAAGCGCTATAACGTAGGAAAAATCGACCCAAAATCGAAATATGCCACCTACTTCCCCGACCAAGTTACCTCCGAGCACGCCACAATCCCCTCTTTGCAAGAAGCGCTTCGCTACGTCAAGGAGCAGGCGCCCTATCGAATCAAGTTCCAAATCGAGCTTAAAACAGAATGCCCAGATACACCACCTCCCAAGGTGTTTGCAAAAATCGTCCATCAAACACTTTTAGAAAGCGATGTCATCGACCGGTGTGAGGTGCAAGCATTCGATTTTAACTACTTGGCAGCCCTACCACCTGAAACTCAGACATCCTATGTGACGGAAGGGGTCATATCTCTAACAAATCAAGTCACTTGCTGGACACCCTTTGAGATGGATGTGACAGAAGCTACGATCAGACAAGCCCAGGCGAAAGGCATCAAAGTCGTTCCCTGGGGATACCCCGAGAAAGAAGGGACCGAATTCAACGAGAAGCAAATTCTGAAGTTAATCGAGTGGGGGGTGGATGGGATTATCACCGACAGACCCGATAAGCTCAAACAAACACTACTGACACATAATTAAGAAGGGTGTTACACTCCTTGTTCTTCTGTATATTAAAAGGTTAAATTATGACCCCCCTGTATTGGATTGAGGGCTCTCATGAATATGATCGAGAGATGTTCAAAGGTGGACTCGGCAAATTTACCGAGATTGTCGAGCCAATCGGCAAAGAATACGGCCTACAATTTACCCCCATCAATATAGCTGATCTTTTTTTTGGGTACTCCAAAACACCGCAAGTTTTCCACAAAGGAGAAGAGATTTTACAAAACGAAGCCTTTGTACATATCCCCTATACGAATCCTCATCCCCAAACAGAACGTCTTCTTCACTCTCTTTCCCGCATCATAAATACCTCGAAAACGTGGACGGAAATCGCTCCCCCTTACCAGCTCGATTGTGACAAAGAGCGCGCCTTTCAGCTCGCTTCACATATTGGAGCCCAAACCATTCCCAGCTGGCTTATTCCCCACCGCACGACGAGCCGCATGCAGATCGGTTTAATCGAAAAACAGCTCGGCCCCTACCCTTACATCATCAAACCGACATCGATGTTAGCTGGCATGGGGACGATGAAAGTCGATAATCGCGATACACTTTGCTCCATGCTCGATTACTGCGCCCAATCGCCCAGGGCCTATCTGATCCAACCCTTCATAAAAGAAGCAATCGACTGTCGTGTTTATTTAGAAAACCATGAGGTGATCGCCTGCCAAAAGCGCACGCCACCAGCTGATGGATATTTAGCCAATGTATCCCAAAGAGGAAAGGGGGAAGCTGGTAAGCTCGACCCATCTCTTGAAGCCCATTCGGTCAACCTTTCCAAGTACCTGACCGATGGCTATCTCTGTATCGACTGGCTGATTACTGATGAAGGGGCTTTTTTATCGGAGATCGACTTCTGCGGCATGTTTTTTGGCCTACCCGAACCAGAAAGAACACAGGTCATTCACGCTTTTTTCCGCAGCGCTATTCGCAAAAAGAGAGATACTCCCCATACCCCTCCTCCTCCATCTTTTCCTTAGGAATAAAGCGCAATGCCGCCGAGTTAATGCAATAACGCAAGCCACTTGGGCCAGGCCCATCGGGAAAGACGTGCCCCAAATGGCTATCACTCTCCTGACTGCGCACTTCTATTCTCTCTACTCCCAGTTTAAAATCCGATCTTTCAATCAGAGCGGCATCATCAATCGGGCGAGAAAAGCTGGGCCACCCACACCCCGAATCGAATTTATCTGACGAGACAAAGAGCGGCTTGCCCGACACCACATCGACATAAATTCCACATGCATGATTATCCCAATAGGCATTTTGAAAGGGGGGCTCGGTCCCTTCCTCTTGCGTGACGTGGTATTGGACCTGTGTGAGGCGCTCTTTGAGATCGCCACCAATAGGCCTACGCTCACTCCAAATCTCTTTTAGGCGCGGTTCATGGCTTTGGTTGTAGCTCCTAAAATGGTCGGGCTTTTTGTGGCAATACCCCTGATGATAAATTTCTGCTGGAAAAAATGTGCTTGCCGGAAGAATTTGGGTCGCAATCGGTTCACTAAAGAGCTGCTGAACGCCTGCTTTCGACTCCTCGGCTTGAACTTTTTGAAACGCGTCATGATAGAAAATGGCTGTTTGATACTGCGATCCACGGTCATGAAACTGCCCCCCAGGATCAAGCGGGTCGATGCGGCGCCAAAAAATATCTAAAACCTGTAAGAAGGAGATCTTTTCAGGATCAAACAAGATCTCAACGGCCTCAAAGTGCCCCGTATTCCCCTCACACACCTCTTCATAGGTGGGATTGGGGCTGGAGCCGCCCGTATAGCCGCTTTGTACCGACTCGATTCCAATCTCCTCGCGAAAAGCCCACTCGATACACCAGAAACACCCGCCCGCAACTGTCGCTTTATTTGCATACATATTCTAAACTTCTACAGATCTTCCTGAGATTATAACAATTAAAAAATTCCCTAAGATCTCTGTAGGCCTCGACGAAAGGTCTACCTTTTAGCTCGATTATAGGTAGTTCTTGCATAAAGAGAGGCCCTATGCGATAATTCCTACAAAACCCGATCTTCGGGTTAAGATTACGTTAAATTAGGAAGATTAGAATGAAACTTTATGTAGGTAACTTGCCTTTTTCAGTGCAAGAAGAAGATTTAAAAGAACTTTTTTCAGAATATGGTTCAGTGACAAGTGTTCAACTGATTATTGACCGTGAAACAGGCAGATCCAAAGGTTTCGGATTCGTTGAGCTTAGCGACGACGATGAAGCAGCCAATGCGATTGAAGAACTTAACGGGAAAGACTTCAGCGGCCGTGCTGTCATTGTAAATGAAGCGCGTCCTCGTGAGCCTCGTGATAACAACCGCTCTTTCGGTAATGGCAACAGAGGCCGTCGATAAGCGTTTTTAAGCGAATTGTTTCTTTTTTAGATAATACACTCCTTTTTCAAGGAGTGTATTTTTTTTGGTCTAGGCTGTGATCTCTAGAAGCTCAAGCTCGAATGTAAGCGTTTGTCCAGCTAAGGGATGATTCCCATCCAGCTTAACTTTATCCTCACCCACTTCTAACACCTTAAAATAGGCAGAAGAGCCATCGGGTTGTGGAACTTCAAACTCAAGACCAATCTCAGGTTGGAAATCCTCAGGAAATTGAGAACGTTCTACCATAATCACAAGCTCGTCATGACGTTCGCCAAAACTCTCTTCTGGAGGTAAGGTAACATCCTTTTTATCCCCTTTTTCCATCCCTTCTACAGCTTGCTCTACACCAGGTAAAAGAGCGCCCCCACCCAATTCAAATTCTAAAGGCTCTTGTTCAGTTGAAGACGCGAATACGTTTCCGTCAACAGTCTTTCCAGTAAAATGAACCTTAACCTTGTCGCCTTTTTTTGCGGACATGAAACACTCCCATTTGATTGATGTATTTGTTTAGTGTAACAAGAATTAATCTAACTTCTCAACGATTTGTAAAAGATTTCCGTCCTGATCTTTAAACATTTGAAGCTTAACATGACCCGGGACTTCCATCATCTCGCCAACAAGCTCGACCCCTTTTTTTTCTAAATCTTCAGCCATTTTATCGGCATCATTAACCGTAAGGGTAATCACCGCATTCCCTCCCGCCACAATCCCCTCCATCATGGGGCTCTCCTCAGCAAGGCCGACCACGGCTCCTCCGTTTTCGCCACCGAGCTCAGCCCAGCCAAACCCTTCTGAAACATTAAGCACCTTCAACCCAACGACCTCAGTAAAAAAATCTTTTGCTTTATTAAGATCAGAAACCACAATCCACGAAAGATCAGATGATAAAACCATAAATTACCTCCATTTAAGAGAGAAAAGCGTACATGCTGGGCTGATTTCCAACAACAAAGGATAATAACGACTCCGAGGATGTCTCGGTAGAGGATCTTGAAGACCCCATTGATATGCAAAGGCTGGACAATGCAATGCTTGCCCTTCGCCCCTTATCAGGGCTGATAGTGATAGATGAGATCCAACGAAAGCCTGAACTCTTCCCCATTTTACGAGTATTAATTGATGATCCCCAGGTCAATCAGCGGTACTTGATCCTTGGGAGTGCTTCTCGAGAACTCATCAAACAATCATCCGAAAGCTTGGCCGGAAGAATCGCGTACATCGAGTTGACCCCTTTTTCTTATGGAGAGACGCATACGATAAAAAAACTTTGGGAAAGAGGCGGGTTTCCACTCTCCTATCTAGCCGAGACCGAACAAGACAGTTTTGATTGGCGCGCCTTTTATATCCGCACCTTTTTAGAGCAAGATATTCCTAACTTAGGCTTTAAAATAGCACCTGAAGCATTACGACGATTTTGGACAATGTTAGCCCATTACCATGGAAATATTTTTAACGCCTCAGAACTAGGGCGTTCATTTGGAACTTCCGACACAACCATTCGAAGATATCTAGACTTGCTGACAGGAACCTTCATGGTGCGGCAGCTACAACCCTGGTACGAGAATATTAAAAAGCGTCAAGTCAAAGCTCCTAAAATTTATGTACGCGATAGTGGGATATTACATTCCATCTTGAACTTACGCACACGTGATGAATTATTGCGCTATCCCAAGCTTGGTGCCTCATGGGAGGGTTTTGCACTAGAAGAGGTTATCCGTGCCCACCAAGTCCGCCATCAAGATTGCTATTTTTGGTCAACGTATTCGGGGGCGGAAGTTGATCTGCTGATTCACCAGCAGGGTAAGTTTATTGCGTTTGAATTTAAATTTTCCGATGCCCCTAAAATAACCAAATCGATGCATCACGTTCTACAGGATTTACCTATTGACCACCTACATGTGATTTACCCAGGAAATCGCAACTATCCTCTTTCAGAGGAGATCAGTGTTGAAGGTTTAGAAAGCTACTTATCTCACATTGAGAAAGCATATAAAGGTTAATCTTTAACTATCGAGCTAGAGATTTTTTTTATCTTAATTAAACCTTAATCTAATTATGCTATAATCTTTGTTTTACCCATAAAAACAACAACAGGAGAGATATTATGGCATCATTAGCACTTAAAATATGCTTTTCCCCACAGTCAAGAAATGAAAGTACCCCCCTACGATATGCCTCAAGTGTGGCACCCATTATCGATAGACTGGTTGAGCTCTCACTACTTGCCGTCGGGATTCTAGGGGCAATAGGATATTTCTCCCTCCCTCCAGCAGCCGCTTACACTCTAATTGGGGGCGGAGGAGCCCTCGTACTGATGGGAGCAATGAATTTAGTTGGCAACATAAGAACTGCACTGAGCAAAGCCCCCAATAGTAAAAGAAAAACTCCGGCAGAACAGTTTAAGGAAGGAAAGATTGCGGGATATAATATGGGGTTTCAGAATGGGATGAGGAAAGGAAAGGCTGAGGGGCATCGACAGGCGTGGAATGAGTCACAAATGAATTTTAATGCTGCTGATCGTGGTGATAGTGGTGGTGGTGAGGGCGGCGGCAGCAGAGCGCCCAAACCCTAGACCATCTTCATCGATAGGTGTAGCGCACCTCATCATTCTTTTTGGGGCCTAGGATTCTCCACGTAAGCTCGAGAGTCTTGGGCCCCAATACTAACTGCCCAAAATAAGTGTCCTCCCCACAAAGATGGGCATGCAACGACTCCAATGTCTTCTCATTTACCGGAACAAGATGGAATAGAAATACAGGATTGCGTTCACCAAAGCGCAGGTGCTCAAGCGTTAACATCCCATCAATCCGATTCAACGTCCAACGAAAAACATTCCGAAAGTTAAACTCCTGATCATCATCCCCTCGCCAACAGCCCCGCTCTTGAAAAACACAGCGTGAGCGCCCGTCGTAGGTTGTCTCTACTTTGCCTGCGCCCTCCCCCTTAGACTTGCGTGAACGAAATCGAAAGTCCACGTGAGCTGTCTGCTGAAGCTTCTTCCACATCTCCTCGATAAGCGTTTTATTTGGCTTCAGTGTGTGGCGCACATAATAGTAGTCCTTTTTATCGGCAGGGGCGAGCTTGGTGTACGCTTTTTTTAGGAGCGCTTCTAACTCAATAAGAATTGGATAGGATGGATTGAATGTATACAGACGTGTCTTACCCTCATACGCACTTTGCAAAATTCCATCTCGTTCGAGGCGCGAAAGGGCTTTTTGAATGGGCGTCAGAGGTGTGTTGAGCATGCGGTGCAACTGGGTCGCGTACGCCCGCTCGTTGACGAGCATAAAGAGCAAAATCCGCTCAACACTCTTACTTCCAAATAAACCGCTTAGCAAAATCTACCTCTTTTATAGATCGATCCGATTTAGGACATGGGAGAGGTATAACCTACTTTAAGGGCTTAATTCAACCACAAAGTAGGTTAATCGAATAAAAAATGCGTTGAAATCCGATGAATATGATGCTGAAATACTCGATTATGAATGAAATTCGCAAGATTTACCAAACTTCGCTAATGGAATTGCTTTCGCAAGCGAATCACGTCCACCGCCAACACCATGTGGTGGGCGAGGTCCAATTGTGCCATCTTATTTCCTACAAAACGGGAGGCTGCACCGAAGATTGCAGCTATTGCGCCCAGTCGGCGCGCTATCAAACCGAAGTAGCTCCTCTCCCATTAATGCAAAAGGATGCGCTTTTTACCCAAGCGCGCGCAGCAATTGAGGTGGGGGCGAGTCGGATATGCATTGGGGCAGCGTGGCGCGGGGTGCGGGACGGAAAGGCGTTCGACACGATTTTGGAGGTCGTGAGGGAGCTGACAGAAAATGGGGTCGAGGTGTGTTGCACACTGGGGATGCTAGAAAAGCACCAAGCTCTTCAGCTTCGGGAAGCGGGCTTATACGCCTATAACCACAATCTCGACACGTCGCGCACGTTTTATCGCTCGATCATTTCGACCCGCACCTATGACGATCGACTGCAGACGTTGAAGCGGGTTAAAAAAGCGGGAATCAGCATGTGTTGCGGAGGGATTATTGGTCTCGGCGAGAGCCGTGAGGATCGCATCGCTCTTTTACACACGCTTTCTCAAATCAAACCTGAGTCGATTCCAATTAATTTCCTTGGAGCTGTCGAAGGGACGCCCCTTGAAAAACAACCTCCATTGCCGATCTGGGAAATGCTCCGGATGATCGCAACCGCGCGGATCATCATGCCAAAAGCGCTCATCCGCCTTTCAGCAGGACGGATCGAACGGAGCTTAGAAGAGCAGGCTCTTTGTTTTATGGCCGGGGCCAATTCTCTGTTTATCGGAGAGAAATTATTAACCATCACAAACCCAACATTTAATGATGACGAAAAGATGTTTGAACTTTTTGGACTTAAAAAAAGAGCGCCGTTTAAGGCCAAGCGAGAGGCGGACGCTGCCGGTCAATCGCCCCAAAATTGATTTTGCCTCTAATGACTATTTGGGATTTGCAAGCAGCCCCCTTTTACATGTGCTCTTTTGTGAGAAAATCCAAAGAATCTCACAGCTCGGCTCGACCGGATCGCGCCTCCTAACCGGCAATTCGCCCTACTGTGAAGAACTCGAATCGAAAATCGCCGCCTATCATGGCGAGGAGGCGGGGTTGATTTTCTCATCAGGTTATGCGGCGAATGTGGGGCTACTCTCAGCGATTGCAGGGCGCGATGACACAATCCTCTATGATGAAAATGTCCACGCTTCAATCCGCGATGGGATCACCCTTTCACGTGCACGCAACTTCTCGTTCCGCCACAATGATGCGAACCATCTCGAAAAGCTGTTAAAAAGATGTTCTCGCCCCCCTTTTGTGGTCGTCGAATCAATCTATTCAACAGATGGTACGCGCGCGCCGCTTGACGAAATTGCCAAACTGACAGAGCGCCTGATTGTCGACGAGGCACATGCAACAGGTACCTACGGCCCTGGCCTTGTGACGATGCCGGTGCTTGCGCGCGTCCACACGTTTAGCAAAGCGCTCGGAGCGCATGGAGGGATCGTTTTAGGCAGCAAACAGCTACGCGATTTTCTCATCACAACGGCGCGCCCTTTTATCTATTCTACAGCGCTTGCACGCCCACAACTCGCTCTCATCGACTCTGCCTATGAACTCTTACTCGAGCAGAAGCCCTTCCCTTTTCCAACACCAATTATGACCATTCCAATCCGTGATGTCCCTAAAGATTTTGATGTACGCCCTTTGCGCTACCCAACGGTTAGACGCGGCGAGGAGTGTTTGCGTATCTGCTTCCATACTTTTAACACACAAGAAGAGGTAAAAAAGCTTTATGAATGGATTGATTGTGACGGGAATTAGTACAGATGTGGGTAAGACGGTCGTTTCAGCCATTTTAGCCAAAGCGCTCAAGGCCGACTATTGGAAACCGATCGAAGCTGGAGGGTGCGACTCCAAAACCGTCGAGGCGTTATCGGGCGCTTTCTGTCACCCCTCTGCATATGTGCTCAAACATCCCAGATCCCCTCATTACTCTATGCTCGATCCCAAACGGATTATCCTTCCAAAGGCCGAGCGCCTTGTGATTGAGGGGTGCGGTGGGGTGATGGTTCCCTACGGAGAAGATCTCCTGGGCACGCTTTTTGCAAAATGGAATATGCCGTGGGTGGTTGTCTCCAATAATTATCTGGGCAGCATTAACCACACCCTACTCACCCTCCATTGGCTCAAAACGCATCGTCAACGTGTTCTAGGACTGATTTTTAATGGAGAGCCGAACGACTTCATTTTATCTTATAGCTCTCTACCCTGCCTTGGCCATCTTTTACCCGAAAAAAAACTCACCAAAAGGAAAATCGCATGCTATGCCCAACAGTGGAAAGAGACCTTAAAACCGTTTGGCACCCTTTCACCCAAAGAGAAACCGACCCCAGCCCCCTACCTTTTGTAAGAGGGAGCGGCAGTTATCTCTACACGCCCGAAGGAGAGGCATATCTCGATGCGATCTCGTCGTGGTGGGTGAATGTCCACGGTCACGCCCATCCAGTGATTGCCGAGGCGATTGCCAAACAGGCGAGAGAGATGGATCAAGTTCTCTTCACCGATTTCACCCACCCACCGGCAATCGATTTAAGCGAAAAGCTGATTGATCTCCTTCCCAATGGCCTCGCGCGCGTTTTTTTCTCCGATAATGGATCGACAGCAGTAGAAGCAGCGCTCAAAATGGCGATGCAGTATTGGGATAATCGTGGGATTAAAAAGCGGCGCATCCTCTCTTTGGAGGGAGGCTATCACGGTGATACGTTTGGCGCGATGAGCGCATCTGGAAAAAATGGCTTTAATAAACCTTTCTGGCCCTATCTTTTTGAAGTCGTTACGATTCCGCCTCCTTTTGGACAAAATGCACGACGGCTCATCGATAACGAGTGCGCCTGCTTATTGTATGAACCGCGCATTCAAGGGGCTGGCGGCATGCGGATCTATCCACAAGACGAGCTCGATGAACTGCTGAAAATATGCCGCGAATCTGGAGCACTTCTGATCGCTGACGAGGTGATGACAGGATTTGGACGGATAGGCCCCCTCTTTGCGAGCTCTCAAACCCTCTCGCCCGATATTATCTGCCTCTCAAAAGGGATTACAGGTGGCACCCTTCCCCTTGGAGTAACGGTTGCGACCGAAGAGATCTATGAGGCCTTCCTCTCTCCTAAAAGAGAGCGCGCCTTCTTGCATGGCCACTCCTACACCGCAAACCCCATCGCATGCGCAGCTGCAAACGCGAGCCTCACCCTATTTAATGCTGCCGATCGCACGCGCATCGAAATGCACCATCAGCAATTTTGCAGCACATGGGCAAATCACCACAAACTAAAACGCTTAGAATGCCTCGGAACAATCCTTGTTTTGGAGTTTCATGGCAAAGATGGCTACTACAGCGCACAAAGAAAACACCTCCTGAGTCATTTTTTCGACCATAAAATTTTGCTCAGACCTCTCGGAAATGTTCTCTATGTGATGCCCCCCTATTGTATAACTAACACGGAGCTTAAGACGATTTATGGAACTATATCTACGCTACTTAATTCTTGACAATCAGCGCCATATTCAATGGCTTAATACCCTCTCCTACCTCGAAAATTGCGGCGCGCGCAAAATTGCTGAGGCCGAGCACCCAACCCTTGTACGGCGGGAAATGCTCAAACACGCCGCAGAAGAGTTTCGCCACGCCCACCACCTCAAAGAGCAAATGAAAAAATTGACGCCAGAACCTCCCGCAGATTACCAAGACATTCTCGGCGGCCACCACACACGCCGCTACCTCGATCGCTTGGAGCTGGCTGTCTGCCGCCTCACAAACGAGATGGTCTACCCCCTGGTCACCTATGCGATCGAAAAAAGAGCCGAAAAACTCTACCCACTCTACCACAAGGCACTAAGGGAGATGAAATCGAATATTACGGTGATGTCGATCATCAAAGAGGAGGAGGGACATCTCGAAGAAATGGAAAAAACGCTTGAACACAACCCTTTCAAAGAAAAAGTTTGCGAAATCGAGTCAGAAATCTATGAAACATGGTGGTCTAAAATTGTTTTATAGAGTAAAATTTATGCATGAAAATGGCCCTTAAGCATTCACTACCAGCGATCTGTTGCTACTTGCCCTTAGGGATCGTTTATGGACTTATCTTCACTCAGCACGGATTCCCCTGGTATTACGCTCCCCTATACAGCGCGTTTATCTATGCCGGCGCGATGCAATTTCTTGCCTTGATGATCCTCGCAGCTGGCGGTTCGCTCTTAACCCTTTCGCTTGCCCTAATCCCTTTGGCAATGCGCAATATTTTCTATGGAATGTCCTTTTTAGAGCGATTCAAAAACTGCCACCCCCTCCTAAGAATCTACTTAGCTCACGGCCTTGTCGATGCGACCTACTCCATTCTCCTCACCAACCCGCAATACGAGGATGAGAAAAAAGATATTCGCTACATCACCACGCTTACCGTGCTCATCCACGCCTCGTGGATCGTCGGTACCTTTCTTGGAACGTTTATCGATAGCATATGCACACTCCCCGCAGGCTTAGAATTTTCGCTGACAGCTTTCTTCGCCGCGTCCGCCATCGAACAAATCCGCAAAAAAAAGGAACTTAAGCCCATTTTAATCGCATTAGCCTCGATCGCAATCGCGCTGCTCATAGCTCCAAGCCACCTATTTTTAGCGGGCATGGGGATTGCAGCTGTCGCGATTATGGCAATTCCCAGCAAGGAGAGGAGCGTAGCATGATGGTCATCCCCCTAATCCTAATGACAGCGATTGCTTTTAGCTTTCGGTATGCCCCTTTTGTGCTATCCAAATGGCTGAAGAAGTTGACCCTTTTAGAGAAGCTTTCGGCGATGCTCCCAGTATGTATTTTGATCTTACTCGTCGCACATAACTTGGAGCACTCTGCGTGTGGTGTCGCTGAAATAGTGGGGCTTCTGGCTGTGATTGGCGCCCAAATTTTCTTCCGCAACATTCTCCTAAGCATGGCCATCGGCGTTTTTCTCCACCAGTTACTCATGCGTATCTGAGCGCTGAGACCACGCATTCAAATCGAAGCTTTTGAGTTATAGAGCAACACAAATACATTCCTTTTTTTTGAGGACTTTAGTAGTCTGTTTTTTTCTCTTAATCGTAAACCCTCAGCATATTATGAATAGACTTTTTTTGAATCTACTATTACTAGTAGCCTCAACTACCGCATTTGCTGACCCTTACCGGTGGTTGGAAGAAGATTCAGCCGCAACGCAAGCCTGGGTAGGTGAAAAGCGGGGCTTAAGCGAAGCCTATTTCTCGCAATTAGATTCAAAGGAGATCGAAGAAGAGCTCCGGATGATTACCAATATAGACCGTTGGGGACTCCCGAAAGAACACGAGGGTATTCTCTACTTTTGCAAACGGAATGGGGACGAAAATAAAGCGGTTTTGGTTCGTAAATCAGGAGAGACAACCGAGGTTTTAGTCGATCCGAACCGCCTGGCGCGCGAGGTGACGCTGATCGGGTTTTCAATCAGCCCAAATGGACGCTATATTAGCTATGGATTCTCAATTGCTGGCTCAGATCAGCTGGAGTGGAACTTTCTCGATTTGCAAACCGGGTGTAAGCTTCTCGATCAGTTAACCGAAATTCAATTTTCTGACATCCTTTGGGATGAATCGTGTGAAACAGTTTACTACGTGAAGAATTGCGCGCAGGTGATGGCACATAAAATGGGTACCCCTAACTCTACAGACACTCTTCTATACCAACCTAACGAAGATATTGTTGTCTACCGTCCACAATTAATAAGTAATGGGCGTTATCTCCTTGTAGAAGAGCGACGCCAGGTAGCAATGCAGGTTGGAATCCGCCTTATTGATTTAACTAATTTGCAGTCAGTGGAATTGATTGCACCGGGTGAGTTTGATATCTTTCCTATTGGGAGTTTGGAAGATGAAATTATTCTGATTACAGACGAAAACTGCTGCATGGGCAAGCTCATCGCACTCGATACACAGAAAAATCAACGTACGCTAATCGAGGAGACGGGCGATCTTCTACAGGAGGTCGAGATCGTTGGAGATAAACTTGTTTGTAGTTATCTGTCCAATGCGTGTGCAGCTCTTAAAATCTTCGATTTAAGCGGTCAATACCTCTACTCCCTCCGACTACCGAACAAAGGGACGGTTGCGATTGATAGCTCTGGCGAGACGTTATTTTATAGCTACACCGATTTTTATACACCGACTCAAATCTACCGCCACGACGTAAATACGCGTAAGACCGAGCCCCTTCACACCCCATTCTTAAATACTCCTGAGATCGTGACAGAGCAGGTTTGGTATACGAGCAAAGATGGAACGCGTATTCCGATGTTTTTGACCCACAGAAAAGATCTCCCTCTTGATGAGAACACACCTGTCATGCTTTTTGGATATGGAGGTTTTGGATATGCAATCACGCCGTTTTTCCACTCATATCAGCTGAGATGGATTCAAGGGGGTGGGGTGTTCGCTGTGCCGAATATCCGCGGAGGAAAAGAGTATGGAATAGCTTGGTATGACGATGGTAAACTCCATAACAAACAAAATGTGTTCGACGATTTTATCGCAGCTGCTGAATGGCTACGAGAGAAAAAAATGGGGCCTATCGGGATTTTTGGTACAAGTAATGGGGGCCTTCTAACGGGAGCTGTCCTCACCCAACGCCCCGAGCTTTTTGATGCCGCTGTCGTTAATAAGGGTGTACTCGATATGCTTCGCTTTCACCTCTTTTCGATCGGCCGTTTTTGGATCTGCGATTACGGTAATCCTGAAATTCCTGAAGATCACGACTATCTCTTAAGCTATTCCCCTTATCATAATGTGAGAAAGGGAGTCGATTACCCTCCGACGCTTATCAACACGGCTGACCATGACGACCGGGTTGTCCCGATGCACAGTTTTAAATTCTTTGCAGCGCTGGAAGAGGCGAATGGAGGCATAAGTCCCATTCTCCTGCGCTTGGAAGAGTCGTGTGGCCATGGAGGGAGTGATTCACGCGAACAGGAAGTGACCTTTGGGCGGGACTTGCTGTCGTTTTTCTACTCCGAGTTAGACTGCAAAAAGGAAACGATTTTTTCTGAAACAGCTGTTTCTAAAGAGTGATCGAAGAGCATGTGCCCCATTTCGGGAATCACTTCGAGTTTGGCTTGCGGAAGTTTTTCTGCAAGCGCGCTTCCCCCTCTTTGAATAGGGATCAGATAATCTTCTTCCCCATGAACTAGCAATGTCGGCAGTGTTATCTGCGAGAAGATCTCTTTGCGACTTTTAAGCGTCTCTGCCATCTTCTGCATGACCTGTATGTGACGCGCAGGGGCTCCGATGGGATAGTTTGAACGGGTATACATCTCTTGGGTGTAGGTCCGGGTCATCGTATCATCTAGGGGAACTTTCCCATTAAGCCGCTCCCACACACCTAAAAAACCCTCATAGCTCTCATCAAAATTATCAGAGGGACGATTGCGTAAGATTGCAAGCCACGTCTGATGCATGACCATTTTTTCAGCATCGGTTTGGGGAGCGACCAAAGCTTCGGTCTCCCCAGCGGGGCCAGAAGCAATGCAGGTAAGAGAGAGCATGCGATTAGGGTGGGAGAGAGCCATTAATTGACCTATATAGCCTCCCATCGAATGACCGACGATATGGGCTTTTGAGATATTATAGTCATTTAGAACACCTATGGCATCATCAACTAGAGCTTGAAGCTCGTAATCGGCATCACTTGAGTCAGAGAGGCCGCTGTCGCGATGGTCGTAGCGAATGAGGAAAAAACCGGCATCTACGAGGGGTTGACAAAAGGTGTCTGTCCAAAAATGAGCGTGTGCTCCTGCACCACAGATAAGTAATACAGTGGGGTTTGCAGCATCACCGAGCGACTCGGTCCATAATTTCTTTCCACTTATGCTAACTGTTCTTTGAGTCGCCATTTAATCACTTTCACAAACAAAGGGTTGCCAACCTCCTCCAAGGGACTTGTAGGTTTGAATGAGGCTCAAGGCTATTTTTCCACGCGAAATCGCGAGGAAATTCTCATTCTCTACCTGAGAGCGGTCGGCCTGCAAAACACGCGTATAATCGGCAATCCCCTCCACATATTGTGTTTGGGCGATTTGCGCTGATCTTTCTGCTGCCTTCACGCTCAATTCGAGATCTGCGACCTCGATGTGAGCCTGGATAAAGGCAGATAGTCCATCTTCAGCCTCTTGAAAGGCTCTCAGAACGCTATTTTCATACGAGAGTAACGCCTGGTAAAAACGGGTTTTCTCGGCCCGCACATTATTCGTTAACCGGCCATAATTCAATATGGGCCAAGCAAATTGAGGACCGACAGAGTAGGTTAGGCTCTTAATATCAAAAAAACCTCCCTCAGTGCCTGTCACCCTCGATCCGGTCGCAGCAGCATACTCAAATCCAATAAAACCTGTAAGGGAAATCCGCGGCAATAGTTCTGAAACCGCTATCCCTACCTGCGCACTTTGAGAGGCCGCAACGTGCATCGCACGTCGTACATCGGGACGGCGGCAGATGAGTTCTGCGGGAATCCCAACAGCAATTTCTGGTGGAGCGACAGGAATATAGGTCGAAGGGGTGATCAAACCATCCATTTGATCGGGGAGCATACCGAGTAAAACAGCAAGGGCATTTTTTGTTTGTCTTAGGTTGTTTGTAACGTCGGGAAGGCGCGCTTTTGTGAGATAAAGAAGGGTCTTTGCCTGCTGAACGTCGAGATCTGTCACCATACCACCACGCCATCGCGCCTCACTAATCTCCAAACTCCTGGTCTGCAGCTTGATGTTGCGCTCTAAAATCTCCACTTGCGATTCGAATGTGCGCATCTGAACATAGGCGGAGGCGACATCGGAGATCAGAATAAGCAAGACATCTTGAAAATTCGCTTCGGTAGCGAGCAAGTTTTCATCTGCAGCCTCAATCCCCCTTCTAAATCTTCCCCAAAAATCGAGCTCCCAGGCAACTTGAAGTCCCGAGATAAAATCCCAGTAGTTGTGATCGATAAAAGCGGCATTCGGTGCATTTTCGCTTACCTTCACCCTTTGGGCCGACCCTACAAGTTGCTGAAGCTGAGGAAAAAATTGACCAACAGCAATCCCCATCTCAGCCCGCGCCTCTAAAACGCGCATTCCCGCTTGCTTTAGAGTAAGATTTTGACCGGTAGCCATTTCAATTAAGCAATTGAGCATAGGATCTTCAAAATACGACCACCACGCCTCGCGAAAGGGAGCCTCGCACACGATCCGCTCATTTTCACACTCCATCCATTCGCATTGGACAGACATATCGGGTTGTTTAAAATTCGGACCAACTAGACACCCGGTCATAAGAAAGAGAAGGCAAATATATCTCATCGACTCGACTACTTAATTCTGTTGAAGATTGCATAAAATACAGGTACAGCAATCAACGTCAGAAGCGAACCGAATGCCAATCCGGCCATAATTGTTACGGCCATCGATTCCCAGAAGACATCTTGGAGAAGAGGAATCACTCCAAGTATCGTTGTGCCAGCTGCTAAGAGGACGGGGCGCATACGCGAAATAGCGGCTTCTACAATCGCATCGAAATGGGACATTCCCTCTTTGAGATTGATATTTGCCGCATCGAGAAGGACAACGATATTTTTGTTCATCATACCAGCTAAGCTCATTCCCCCGAGCAAAGCCATAAACCCAAACGGCATATCAAAAACTAGGAGCCCAGCTGTAATCCCAATCATAGCAAAAGGGATTGTGAGTAAAATGATGACGATTGGACGAAAAGCATTAAAGACAAGAACGAGGAACAATAAAATCACGATGAAAGCGGGTATTATGCCGGGAATAAGTGATGTTTTTGCATCTTTGGAACTCTCCGCCTCTCCATCCCAAAAAATCTCATACCCGGGCGGCATCGGAATATCGTGAATTTCTTTTTCCACACTATCGTAGAGCTCTGAAAATGTAGCTCCTAGCACCGGTCCCCCTTGAACGGTCACTGCGCGCCTTCTATTCCAACGGACAACATATGGATCCTCCCACTCTGTCACCACGGAAGAGGCTACCTGAGAAAGAGGAATCGTCGTTGTTGAAAGAGTTGGTCTGATCTGAATCGTCTCAATATTGGTGAGCATGTGGCGTCGCTCTCGCTCGACATTGCGCAAGATAATGGGAAGCAAATCATCCATCTCACGATAGATTCCTACACTAATCCCATCAAACGACCGCTTTGTCGCATTAGCTAAATCAAGACGCGTCACACCTGACCACCTTCCCCGCTTTTGATCGTATTCAGGAACAACCTTCAAAATGGGGTTCATCATATCAGTGCGCCAATCCTCGCCGTAAGGGGAGGTCATGGCAATCTCTTTCACCTCTTTACCGAGATTACGTAACTCCGACATGCTTGCATTGCCCGGCCCACTGATACGCGCTTCAAATTTCCACGCATCTCCCGGACCGACGCTAAATTTACGAAAACGCACCATCGCTTGAGGCAAATAATTTTGCGCCCACGGCTGCATCTCTTCGATAAAAGTATCGATCTCTTGATAAGAATCAAAATTGACAATGATCTGGGCGTAGTTGGAGTAGTTTTTCTCGGGCTCAACCGGAAGATAGAAGCGAGGCGGGCCAGCACCGATAAATGTTGAGATGTCAGTTGAGTGTGGATTATCCATGATCGCTTTTTCAAAGGAGCGCAAATCTTCTGAAACCTCTTGGATTTGTGTCCCCGCCCCCGTCCAAAAATCGATCATCATTTGTGGGCGACTTGAGTCGGGAAAAAACATTTGAGAGACAAGCCCAAATCCCCCGATACTCGCGATTAACAATGCAACCATGACCGTTAATGTTAAAAAGCGTCTTTTGATCACCCACTGCACCAAACGGCGAAAAGCTCGGTAGAGAGGACGTTGAAATTCATCCTCTTTATCCCCCTTTGGCTCTGGTAAAAAATCGACACATTGGAGGGGTGTAATAAACATCGCCACAAACCAACTTAAGCCCAAGGAAATTGCGACGACCTGAAAGAGCGAGCGGCAATATTCACCAGCATCCTCGGTCGAGGCAAAAATCGGATAGAAAGCCATAATCGCAATAATTGTAGCCGCCAAAAGAGGAAAAGCATTTTGGCGCGCAGCTAGCAGAGCCGATTCCATCCGCCCTTTGTTTTGCCTTAGATAAACAGCAACACCATCGGCCACCACAATCGAGTTATCAACCATCATCCCAAGGGCGATGATCAAGGCACCAAGTGACATTCTTTGCAAAGAGATCCCCATGATTGCCATGAAAATGAAGGTCCCTAAAATCGTTAAGACGAGATTGCTTCCAATAATCAAGCCCATGCGCAAACCACTTGGAATCATGAGGACAACCAAGACGATGATCACAGCTTCGAGCAAGTTAATAAAAAAGCCGTTGATCGACTCATCGACAAGGTCTGACTGCCAGGCTATTTTATTCAGCTCGATTCCAATCGGTAAATATTCAGTAATTCCCCGAACAGCTTCTTCAAGCCTCTCTCCAACATCGACAATATTCGCATCTTCAGAGCCTGCGATCTGAATCCCCAGCGCATCTTTCCCATTAAAACGCATCATCGTAATCGGCGGTTCGAGATACCCCATCTCCACACGTGCCACATCCTTTACGCGAATGACATTTGTGCTCTCTCGGTCAAATTCCTTGCTAAGTTCAAAGAGCGATTCCCCTTCTCTAACCTCGTTCATTGCATTGCTGATCACATCCTGCGAGGCGGGACGCAAAATCAGCTCGCCGATCTCCTCGGGGGTAGAAAACTCACCTGTCGGCGCAATGCGAAAACGGATCCCCCCCTCATCCACAAATCCTGCATCGACCACCATGTTTTGCTTTTGGAAGGTGTGCTGAACTGTTTCAGCTGTCAGATTAAGCGCTGCTAACTGCTTTTCAGATATTTCAAGATAGACAACTTTTTGCTGAACACCCCAAAGCTCAACCCGCGTCACCCCTTTGACAAGGCTCAACTCCTTTTTGATCGTCTTGGAATACTCCTCAAGTTCCTTATAGGAAAAGCCATCGCCCGTAATTCCAAGCAAAAAACCATACACAAACCCAAAGTCATCGCCGATAATCGGCGTTTTCGCTCCAGGGGGAAGGCGTGGCGTCACATCGTGGATTTTTTTTCTAAGCTCATCCCAAACCTGAGGGAGGCGGTCAGACCAATACTGCGACTTGATTTTCACTTTGATATACGATTCACCCGCTCGGGAGATCGAATAGATATTTTTGACCTGAGTCATCTGCTGGATCGCTGTCTCAAGACGATCGGTCACCTCTTGCTCCACCTCTTCAGGAGAAGCCCCCGGATAGCGTGTGATGATCACCGCATTCCTAACAGAAAAGTTGGGATCTTCCAATTGCGGCAGGGTAAAGAAACTAACGCTCCCCCCTAAAAAAAGAAGGAGCGCAACAAAATAGACGACCGTTCGATGCTCAAGCGCATACTGAATCAGCCCTTTCATTCAGTACCTTCGTCCACTTGTACGGGCGCCAAGCGCACCTTCTGCCCCTTTTCTAAGTATTGGACACCCGCTGTGACGATCCACTCCCCCTCCTCAACTCCTCCTAAAATAATCATCCCCTCACTTGTCAAGCGCCCCTTTTCCACCTCGCGCTTATAGACTGTCATCGAATCGGTATCGACAATCCACACATAGGTCGTACTCAAATTACTATCGGTCACAAGGGCTGCAGGTGGAATGATAAAACCAACCCCACTAAATTCACCCGGCATAGAACTATAAAGATAGGCGTATCCAGCCATCCCCGGGTAGATCACCTCTTCATCTGGCTGCTCGATCAATAAAGTGACCGGATAGGTGCGCGTCGACGCTGAGGCTTCAGCCCCAATCTCTTTGACCTCAGCCTGAAACTCCTTATGAGGAATCGCATCAAACTCAGCGACCGCACCCTCGACCGAAGGTATACTCGCGATCATACTCTCCGGCACATCGATCACCATCTCAACTTGCGAAGTATCGAGGACGCGAATGATCGATTGCTTGGCACGCACATACTCATGATTTTCAACATAGGTCGCCACCACTACACCATTATAGGGAGCTAGAAGCTTGGTGTACCCGAGTTGATCAACCGCATGCTCCAACTCGGCCTCTAAGGAGCGTACTTGCCCTTTAAGCTGATTGGCCTCCTCTTTTTTTTGATCGAGCATACTTTCGCTGATCGCTCCTGGATCCTCTTTCCAAATTTTTTGCACCCGCTCGTAATCATTCTCAGCAAACCGTAATTGAGCCTGCGCCCTTTCCAAAGAACCGAGTGCATTTTGGACATTTACTTCGAAATCTTTGGGATCTAGACGCGCAAGCAGCTCTCCCTTTAGGACCTTATCGCCGACAAAAACGGGACGCTCAACAAGCTGCCCTTCAACGCGGAAGGAGAGATTTGTCCGGTCAACAGCGCGCGTACGCCCAGGAAAGGAACTGAGGCGGACAAGCTCTTTTGACTCGAGTTGCATTGCCCGAACGGGACGGATAATTGGAGGCGCCTCTTCTTTTTGGCACCCCGCACACAAAATAAGAATTGAATAAATGATATAACGCATAATTCCGCATCTTATGAATCCAGCCTTCTAAAATCAATTCTTTTGATGAAGCTGCTCTTTAGTCTTACAAGAACGTTGGTGAAAGATGTTTGACGAAATGTATTTTGTGCCATGGGAAACCTCCAGTCTAGGAGGAGATTTTACACAAAATCAACTAAAAAAAGAACTTATAGATGCAAATAAGAGCTTTTGGTGATTTTTGTTCGAGTTGGACAATCGCGAGCGAAGACAGTATTTCCCATACGGCGGGCGAGCGATTGTTCAAATTGGGCAAAAAGCAGCCAAAAGGGGAGAATAGAGCTATTCTTCAACAATCCCAGTATT
>JAJFLY010000039.1 GCA_021772455.1 Chlamydiota bacterium | reverse complement strand
GACCCCATTTTCCAACGCGAATATCTACCTCAACCTCGAGTTTTGTCTCTAGGTTACCAGAACGGACAACCAAATTCACCTTAACGGGAGAAGGGAAAAAGGGAAGCACATCGAGCCAAGCCTGTGGGTTAGCTACTAGGTAGCGTTCTTGGCTTCCTGTAAGCTTTAACCACTCAGGAACTTGATCGATGTCACCATCTTCAAGGGAGTAGGTGTAGCCAGCTTCTTGTGTCGTATCTCCAAACGCATCGACAGCGAGGTCGCTTGCCAATTGTTTTTTCGTCTCCTCATCGAGAGTGGCATCCATACTAACAGAAGGGTTTTTCACAAAAGGAGGCAAATTATTGACCACATCGATCGTCAAATCGATAGATTGCTCGGCGCTTGTGAGTGTATCTGTTGCAACAAATGTGAGTTTCAAGGTTTCGGTATCGGTAAGAGAAGGCATTCCTGCAAGGCGTGAGTGGTTGAATGCTAACCAGCCTGAAAAGGGAAGCCCTCGCACTTCCAAGCTCAAAGGGTTGCCATCAGAGGCGTTGAATACATTTGTAAGATCCCTTGCATAGGGAAGCCCGACGCGTGCAAACATTTTAGGAACCCCGGTAGCAGCTAAAGAAGGCTTAAGCTCAGGACCACGAATGATCACCACAGGAATAATTGTCCCTCTAGAAGCACCAAATGCATCGCTAGCCCGGACTGTGAGGTTTGCAGGACCTAGGTTATTTGGAGCGTTGTTAGTGACAACTCCTGTTGAAGAATCGATGGTAAAGCCAGGCGGTGGGGATAGCAGCTGAAACGTAAGAGCTCCCCCTCCAAGATGAGTGAAGGCACTACTTGCAACCACTTCAAGCGGGTGGCCGCGAACTGCATATTTGGGTGAAAGGGATGCAACACTGATGACGGGGCGCACATTGAGATCGACCGATGTGCTCGCTTTACTCGCATTCACACCGCTTCCAAAAGCTGTAATATTCACTCTATATAGTCCAGCGGTTCCTCCCTCGGGGGTACCGGATAATTCATAGTCTTGTCCGGTTTTGCTGATTTCTAAATGCCCCCCTATAGGTGCTAAAATATATCCTTCGAATATTGAAGATTTGTAAATGCCACCTGGTGTTGTAATTGTCGTTATCAACTTAGGATCAAATAGTATGCTGTAATCTAGCACCCAGTATTGTAAACTTGTGTCACAATATACTCGGAGTTTGCCATCGGACTCAGTGTTAAAAACCAAGTGCTGAGCATTAGCAATAGGGTAGCTACTTAGGAGGGCAGGGTTAAATTGATTGGATAAATCATATAGATGCAGTTTTGAAGCTGTGGATACGAACAAAAGATCATTATGGAATTGAATTTCACGTATCTTAGTGAAACCATTTATTGTATTGCTCAAAACAGGATGCGTGGCATTGCTGCTTAAATCAAATAGTAGAGCTAGGGCCTGAAATCCGGAAGGCGCCGTTGAATTTTTTCCTGTATAAACCAGGCGGTTTCGACTAAGAGTAGAGGATGCGGTAAAATCACATAATGTGCAGGTCACCTGCCCTACTTCTTCTATGTTATTTGGATTGGTTAGGTCAAACGTATGGAGGTTATAAGACAGCCCGTCCCTACTAAGTACATAACCCAAATCATTTAAGACAGCTAAATCCCTTACTGTTAGTGCGTTTACAAAGGTAAAAGAAATTTGATATGGCGTATAGGTATGCGGAGGAACAAATTGATTCGGATCATCAACTAATACCCCTGAGATATCGATAACAGCTACCTCATCATTTGAAACTAGGGCAAATACATGGGTCCCGTTCCGAAATAGGAAGCTACGAGAGTCGTAGAAAGAAAGTTCTGCAGACCTTTCTAGGCTTACTGCAGGCAGATTCGCTAGATTGACAAGTCTCATCGAACTTCCAGCTATTTCAACAAGTTTTCCGTTTCTAATAAAAGAAATAGTTGCATAGGAAGGTATTCGCGTAGCTGGACTAGAGAACTGCAGGGGGTTATTGACTAAGTTTACACCGGGTGGTAACCCACTTGCTGAAATTAAAAATGGACCTGCACCAGCACCGTCAAAGACAGGTCGTGCTGCCTCAATGACCTTGAAGGGAAATTCCTCCGTAAGATCATATGTTGTGAGATCTGAGGCTTCTCGAGAAATCTCTTGGGCTGCGGCCCCAGGAAGTATTTGGACACTTCCGATATATTCGAAAATCGAGGTTACACAATTAATGATTGGAAGCAAAACCTGCTCTCCAACCACATACCCAATCGATTTGGGAGCTAGACGTATGGAGCCGTCCTCGGCTTCATACAACCGATTTCCTTGCTCATAGTGGTTTACTGAGCTATCGCTTTGAAAATATTCGTCATAGTGCACGAATCCAGGATCACCCTGGCTTGCGTAAGACCCCTGATGCAACTCCCCTGATAATGGACCCATTTTTAAACCTTTTTACAAGAATGATTCGTCATTTTGAAGAAAAATTAACTTTAGGTAAAGAAAATAGTATCGCCACCAATTAATTGAACACAATTTTGCGTTAAATTTCTAATATCGTTCGCATCGTCTCCACGAGCTGTAAGGGCTCGCTCGCGATGTCTTCACTATTCTTCCTTTCCATTAAGCCACTCCTTGGAGCTTATAGTGTTCCTGACGAGCCTCCAAAGGGCTGAGGTAGCCAAGTTTTCCTAACAACCACTGAGAGTTGTATTGCTCCACAAAACAACCAACAACCTCTCTTACCTCTTCAATCGTATGGAATATTCTGCCCTTGATCACCTGCTCCTTTAAGGTCCTATTGAAGCGCTCAACAACACCATTGGTTTGGGGCTGACGCACGAGACCGAAACTCTCCTCAACTCCCATGTATTTGATCTGTTCAAGAAAGTAATCAGAGTCTGATAATCTAACTTATGTTGTGTTATCACTTAACTTTAAGTGACTTATAAGATCAGACTGCAATGGATTTGGCTTTAAGGGTAAGCTCGTGATCTGACCCAAATTTTCCTGTACAGATTGCAATGAGCTCTTGCTTAGTTTTTTCTTTGAGTTTTGAATCTGAGATTTCAGTTAAGCAAGCAAGACATTTCTCAAAAGCATTTTTTTGATCCGGGTGATATTCTTCAAAACATTCACAAACCAACCTAAAGGATTTCAGCGTGTACTCAAGAGCTTCTTTATACTTTTCTAATTCTCTAAGTGTAGATCCTATATTTCCGTAACTTTGGGCCACAAGATGGTGTTTCTCACCTAAATTCTTATTTCTAAGTTCCAATGCTTTTCTCAAATACTCCAAAGCTTCTTTATGCCTTCCTAGCTTACTAAGCGTATATCCATAATTGTTGCAACTTGTTATCCACTCAGGATGGTACTCATTAAAGATTATTCCGTATAGATTTAGGGATTTATATAGATATTCCGAAGCCTCTTGATACCTTCGAAATTTTATGAGGGTACATCCTACATTGTTGTAACCCATCGCCACGACGTAGTGCTTCTCACCATAAATTTCTATATATAGATTCAAAGCTTTGATTTTCAATTCCAAAGCCTCTATTTGATTTCCTAATTCGCCTTGTGTAGTTCCTACATTATTATAACCTAGGGCTACTAGGGGGTGCCTCTCACCATAAATTTCTTTGTATAGACTTAAGGCGTTTTTTTTCAGTTTCAAAGCCTGTTCATGCTTTCCTAAGTCTCCAAAAGTTATTCCTAGATCGTTTTCACTCTCAGCAATATCCGGGTGTTTCTCTCCAAAAAGCTCTTTTCTAAGCTTCAAGGCCTGGGTCAAATACTCCAAAGCCTCCTCATACTTTCCTAATTCGCCAAGCGTGTTTCCTACATTGTTGTAGCTAGCTGCAACATCAGAGTGCTTCTCTCCGAGAATTTCTTTTCTAAGCTCCAAGGCTTGGATTTGATACTCCAAAGCCTCCTCATGCCTTCCTAATGCTCCAAGCGTGTTTCCTACATTGCCGTAACTCATCGCTACATCAGGGTGCTTTTCTCCATGAAGATCTTTATAAAGATTTAAGGCCTCTTTTTTTGACTCTACTGCTCCAGTCCACTCAAAAAGCTCTTCCAACACACCTCCTAAAGCAAGATGTAAATCTGCGAGCTTTTTCTGTTTGGTAAACTCTGTGCTATTTGGCACTTCTAAAGTAACTATTGAGGATGGGTTGTTCGCATAGACCCATGAAGAAACATACTGCGCAGCATCTCCTAACGATTCTCCAATGCAGTTAAGGGCTGCTGTTAACCTTGGTAGCTTGATGTCATCGATCGCGCGTTGATAAATCATTTTAGCTTTGAGGGGATTTTTATCGATAAACGGTTTAAAATCTAAGGCCATTTCTCCTATGTTTGATAAAATGGTCCTTTGGTCGATCTCGCTATTGTGAGATAATGGATCTCCAATATCTAGGATTACCTCTTGAATAGCCTCATGCAAAGACACTGTACCTTGATCAAAAGAGATTAAAGTTTGCAATTTAGGCAATTGATCGTTCAGTGCATCTGAATTTACTGTCAGTCTTTCCAGAAGCTTCATTGGAATATTTTGGTTCGGCAAGTATGCGCAATGAAGAAGGAGCCCTAAAGCCTCCGGAGATCTATAACGAATAACATTCAAATTCAAGAAAACCGATGTATATAAATCTAACCACTCATCTTGAAGTTTTTCTATTTGTGCATACGATAATCCCTGGGACTCTCCAACTGTAAGTTTTCTTCTACCAGTTGTGTTTTTTAGTTTTCCTTGGCTGAGAATCACTTTCTTATTCTCATCAAATCTTGAAAGAAATTCTTTGAGTGGAATAGGGCTTGGCGAGAGGTAGTAGTTGGCAACTTGAGCTATTACAACAGGTAGATTCTTAAATCTTCGGACAATATTCTTCACCTCTATAAGCTCTTGGTCACTTAGCTTAGGTAATCTCTTTTGGAATATGGCAATCGCTTCTTTTTCTGAAAGTGCACAGGACCCATCCATTGAGAGATCTATCTGGTACTCAAATCCTCTTTCTTTGGAGGTTATGAGAATATTTGTGTTGCCTGGAAGTGGCCCTTTAAGGTTTTTTTCTAGAAATGTTTGGGGTGCATTGTCAAAAATGACCAAGGAACGTTTTCTGCTCAAAAGAGTTTGCTTTTCTAATTCTCCATGTACTTTTGGAACAATAAAATCTATTTTTAATGCTAGAGGATCTGGACCTTTATCCTCTCCATCAACTTGACCATGCTCCTCAGCGGTAATAAGCCCTCGTTCAAAAGCGATATCTCTATATTCTTGTTCCCAGTTATTTGCATCGACAAACCAGATATGACGGTAATCATTGCGTTTAGAGCGGGCGTACAGCTTTGCAAGTTCAGTTTTACCTCTTCCTGAATCCCCAACGATTGCTACGATGGATTTTTTATTAGATTCGTCTTCAAAGAGTTTCTGAATTCTTTGTTGAGGTACAAGTCTGGGAACAAAAAAGTCTGCTTGAGATGGAAGCTTAATTAGTTTTTTTTTAGTCCCAAATACCCTCTAAATTGTGAACAAAATTCCCCTTCTGTGTGATTCTCACAATACATGTATGTGCCACCAAATGCTGCTGCAAATACAAGCGCAGTTCCTCCACCAATTTTCCAAACGTTTCCAATAACAGCCGTTCCGAATGGTCCAGGTTTTTGCTTTACTATGGATTCTTTTATGTTGATATGAGTTGCTCTACATGGAGTCCCCAACCTCAAAGATAGAGGAATTAGTGGCTTCCTGTTTGGCAGAGGATAAGCACAACCATGCCTTCTAAAAGGAACTAAAGAAGTTTGCCCTAGGGTTGATACCCGATTAGTTAAATTTTCGCATGAAGCTGAATAGAGCTTAGAGGCTTGCTTCACTTGATGACCGGATTGCAAGGTATTTGCACCCTTAAAATATTGGTGAACTGCAGGTTGCCTTGAAAATGATAAAGACCTAGACATTCTGTTATCCTTATGAGATTTTAAAAGAAACAATAACAGCTTACGCTCATAATAAAATTACCTACAAGAGGAAATGCATTTCAGAAGTTTGACTGATGAGAGACCTTGTCTCCTTGTCTTAATTGGAGCAGGCTCGATGGCAAGAAGGAATTACTGGCCATTCACGATGGAGGTAGAGAAAGCACATTCTCTTGGAAGGAAGTGCTTTTAGATCTAAAAGCTAGAGGGTTAACAACAAAACCTTGTCTTGCTATCGGAGATAGAGCGCTTGGATTTTTGGGAGCTCTTGAGGAAGAAAGCCGAGCTATTGATTACTTTTTTTTCTCAGGATTTCGCTTCTAGATAGGATACAAGGGAGTATCGTCAACTTCTCCGAAGGTCAGCACTCCCTCATTTGTAGGGATCTCTTCGTAATGGTTTGAATGAGATTCAGAAGACGAATCCATGGTTATTGACTCCAGCTTTATCACTTCCGGCTCGAATTGGGCTCGGTCCTCATGAGCAATTTCGTTATTATCTATGAGAGGAATAATTTTAAGAAAGATATCCATAATCTCTCCTGCCTCAATTGCTTCAATGATATCCATATGTTCGGTAAGTGGCATAGAAACATTGTGTAGCAAAGTATTTTGGTTATCAAAAAAAGCGATACATCACTGGTCTACATTTTCTACAGTAATGGTCAACATCAATTTGTGGGTCACTCCACAAGCCCTTGAAAATTAGGCAGCTAAGAAAGAGAAAAAAAATGGCCATCCCCTCGTTTACGGAGATGAATTGATCAAAGTCATATGCTTCATTCGCTTCAAATTCCATCTAAGTCTACGTGAAACTGAGGGCTTCTTTCGCTGTCAAAACATCTCCTGGACAGAAGACAGGTTACTGATGTTGTAATAGATACAACTGGATTAAAAGTTTATGGAGCCTAAAAGCGGAAAGCTGGTATTTGCGAAGATGACAAATGAATATGTGCATGATAATAAGTATATTGAAGATGTGTTGCAACGAACAAATCGATGGCATGGGCAAGTATTATTTGATGGCATTGCAGACAGTAAACGTTGTTACGAGACTGCTCAGAAGTACAACAAACGACTCTTAACTCCTCCTAAGAAAGGAGCTGTGCTCCAGGGCGAAGATGTGTTTGCAGACAGAAATGACGCTATCAAGATTATTCAAGCTCTGGGCGGTGATAAATCTGCTAAATCATTGTGGGGTAAACTTGTAGGCTATAGTAGGCAAGTGATAGTAGAAAGTATGATGTCGAGGTGGAAACAGCTGTTTGGGGGTAGTCTAAAAAGTATTTGTGATAAGTGCAGGGAAATCGAGGTTCATCTTAAGTCGATAATGATCAACAAAATGATTGACCAGCTATCACCCTGATTCGCTTGGCAACGCTATCGCGTATCCTCGCAAATAGGCGTGTCTCGCCGAAGCTACGCAACAGCTCGCCACTCAATTGGGGTTATGCAATAACCTCAAACTCAATCCGTTTGATTAAATTCTTGTTAAGACTCTCTCTTTATAAATACAATTGACTCTTATTTTGTATGTTTTTTATTTTAAATGTGATATAATTATTTATAATTTAATAACTAATGTATTAATTATGGCAGCCATTATTAGAGGTTCTGGAAGCTTGTTTCCAAATAACGAGATTTTAGATTATCAATTAGATCCTTCTGAGAAAGAGAAAATGAATATTGAAAGCGCAGAATTCAAAGGAGCAATTCCTATCTCAGAAAAGACTATTGTCGATCTCACACGTCTAGGGATGCTCGAAGTGAATAGGGTGGTTATATATGATGGTGGAAAACCGGGGTCAACTGAGGACGTTTTTGATGGTATCGCACAGGCCGTTGGATCAGCTTCTTTAGCCCATAAGGCGGTTGATTTATTCCAGCAGAATTTGGGGGGAGAGGTTCTAAAAAAAGTTACTATCGCCAAAGGGCTTAGCCAGGAAATTGAGGGCGAGTTTATTTCCACCCATGCCGTAAACGCGAAGAGAAAATATAGCGCACTAAATGCCCATGGACCAGGTTTTGAGGTGGTTCATGAACAATTGATTGAAGTGCGCCTAATCGATGATCCCGATCAGGTGAGTTACTTTAAAATCAAAACGCTAGTTCAAGGAAAAACTGCCGCTTTAGAAGCGCGAGACGCACGAGGGATGAAAATTTCAGTTGCCTATACAAAAGAGTACAAGACGATGGAAGAGGTCTTGGAAGCGACCTATTGGGGCACATTAGCTGGTGGTATTTACAACGTCAAGTCGCATATTGGTCCAATAGCTTAGTCGAGTCGCCAGATCTCTTCGGCGTACTCTTTGATGGTGCGATCGCTTGAGAATTTCCCTACTTTTGCTACATTGTGGATCGATTTTTTGGTCCACTCGGCTTGATTCGTATAGAGAGCACTTACCTTCTTCTGGCAATCTAAGTAACTCGCAAAATCGGCAAGCAAACAATACTGATCACCCTCATCTAGCAAGCTGTGTACGAGTGGGTGGAAAAGCTCATCGTTTCCAAAACCGTTCTGAATCATGTCGATGACTTGGCGTAGTTCTTGATTCTGCTGGTAGATATCACGCGGCTGATAACCTTTTTGTTTCAGTGCATGTACCTCTTCGGTCTTGAGTCCGAAAATAAAGATATTCTCGGGTCCTACCTCTTCTAAAATCTCAATATTTGCCCCGTCAAGCGTACCAATCGTTAACGCTCCATTAAGGGCAAATTTCATATTTCCTGTTCCAGAGGCTTCTGTTCCTGCTGTCGAGATCTGTTCTGAGAGGTCGGCTGCTGGAACGATCCTTTGGGCCAGTGTAACTCGGTAGTTCTCTAAAAAAGCGACTTTGAGCTTATCGGAAATGGCTCTGTCATGATTCACGACATCTGCAACTGAGGTGATGAGTTTGATAATCAACTTAGCTAAGAGGTAACCAGGAGCAGCTTTTCCACTAAAAAGTACCGTGCGTGGAACGAAGGGGGCGTTTGGATTGTCTTTGAGGTAACGGTAGTCGTGGATTACGCGCATAATATTGAGAAGCTGACGCTTATATTCATGCATGCGCTTGATTTGACAGTCGAACATCGAGTGGGGATCAACTTGGATTTTCTCCTCGGATAGGATCAAGTTGGAGAGGTGTTCTTTGTTTTGATGCTTGATCTTTTGCCACTCACTGCAAAAATCGGCGTCATCTTGGTAGGGGATGAGTCGTCTAAGATCGTCGAGGTTGACGACCCAATCCTCTCCGATGCGAGAGGTGATCAGCTGAGCAAGAGAAGGGTTGCACAGTTTTAACCAGCGGCGTGGGGTGATTCCATTTGTTTTGTTGGTAAACTTATCGGGGTTAATCTCACAGAAGGGCTTAAACACTTGGTGTTTCAGAAGTTCTGAGTGGAGAGCTGAGACACCATTGACTTTATGTGCGCCAACAATTGCGAGGTGGGCCATATTGATCCGCTTCTCATTATCTTCTTCAATAATAGACAATTTGCGCTGCATCTCGACACTTCCAGGGAAATGGCTTGCGACTTGGGCCAGCCACCATTCATTGATCTCATAGATGATTTGTAGGTGGCGAGGAAGGACTTTTTCGAGAAGGTGGACAGGCCATCGCTCCATTGCCTCAGGTAAGAGTGTATGGTTAGTATAGGCAAATGTCTCGCGCGTTAAATGCCACGCTTTTTCCCAATTCAACTCTTCACGATCGATTAATATGTGCATAAGTTCGGCTATCGCGAGAGCGGGGTGGGTGTCATTTAATTGAATCGCAACCTTGTCTGGAAGGGAATCGAGATGGATGTGTCCCTTATTATAGCGACGAATAATGTCTTGGATTGTTGCAGAGACTAGAAAATACTCTTGCTTAAGCCTTAGCTCCTTTCCTTCAAAAATATTGTCGTTGGGATAGAGGACCTTTGAGATGTTCTCATTGAGGGCTATATCTTCTACGGCGCGGATGTAGTCACCATGATTGAAGTAGTTTAAATCAAAACCACGCGACGATTTAGCTTGCCAGAGGCGCAAAGTATTGACGGTTTCGTTGTTATACCCAGGGACCGGGGTATCGTAGGCCATAGCCATAACCTCTTGGGCATCGACCCACTTGGCGTGGGTATTTCCACGCGCATCGGTGTATTCGGTAACCCGTCCGTAGAACTTGATTGGATAGAGATATTGACTCCGGCAGATCTCCCAAGGATTTCCGTAGCGGAGCCAGTTGTCGGGGGTTTCCTGTTGGTAGCCATCGTGAAGTGTCTGCGTAAAAATCCCATAATCGTAACGGATTCCATACCCATACCCTGGAATGCCAAGTGTTGCCATCGAATCAAGGAAGCAAGCAGCCAGTCGCCCTAAGCCCCCATTTCCAAGGCCTGCATCAGCTTCCATCTCCATCAGTAAATCGAGATCAAATCCCAAGTCGTGAATCGCTTTGCGGCAGTTCTCTAGGAGCCCGAGGTTGACAAGGCTGTTTTCCAGGGTGCGGCCGATCAAAAACTCCATAGAGAGGTAGTAGACCCTCTTGGCATCGGCATCGTAATACTGTTGTTGCGTTTGAATCCATTTGCCCACCATGTGGTCTTTAATTGTGTAGGCGATTGCGTGGAAGAGGTCTCGTTTTGTGGCCGAGTAGCGGTCTTTGGCAAGCGTATAGCGTAAGTGGTCTATTATAAGTTCTTTTAGAGATTCGGCATCCCCTTTGAGATGCTCTAGCTTGGTGACGGCAAGTTCGGTCATGATTTTCCCCTTGGGGACTCACTCTACAGAGAGGGGAAGAGGTGTGTCAAATAATTATTTCTTAATGAAAATTTAATTTAAATTCACTATACTTAGATCATTAATAATAAGGTGACCTATGTTTTGTTTTGCAGCTCCACGCCTCTATCCTGATGGGTTTAATCCTGTCCCTGATCAGTTTTTAGGCGACAAACGCATTATCGAGATTCGTGAGGATTTATCCAAGCTAACACCCGAATACAGCTTTTTTCAAGCTGTCAAAGAACTCGTTGATCTCGTTGTTGTGGTGATGGTGCTTAGCATAGTGGTGCTAGTCTTAAATGGTCCGCTGACATTTTTTTCGCAAAAGGCTTTTGTTTGGCTTAAAAGCTTTAATTGGACTTGCTTGAAACCATTGGCAGCAGGTTTTACTGTTCTCTTAGTAGCCTCCAGTGCAGTTTTCTCTGCCGGGGCTGGTGTGGTGATTCGACGTATTATTGCCAATGATGCACATGGAAAATTCTCCGGAGGAGCTCATTGGCAAGCGACCTTTCGCGATGAAGGAATACCTGGACATATCGATACTTCAACATTAGTGGATGGCACAGGTGAGGCATTCTATTATGGATATAAGACGTTTGGTGACCACTTTGTAGTCAGTACATTTGTGCCAATGTTAACTCTTCCACATGCCGCTGGAGCGGTCGCCTATCATGTTGCACGCGCCGTTGTGATTCCTTTCTATATTTTGGGATGTATGAGTGTCGAAGCTTGCATCGGTCGTCCTCTGTTTCGAGATCAACGTCACTTTCATTTGGGAGATATCCCTAAGCAGTGGGTTTTTTCCATCAAGCAAATCGTAAAAGCTCCCTTCTATGGGACTGCCCAAATCTTTGCAGCCCTCTACTCGTATGTTAGCCCTCTAAATGGACGCAAACTCGGTTCTATAATTGAAAAAGAGTGGAACAACGACATCGATCGTTCCGATGGAGTTTGGTCTGTTCGAGGGGCGCAAAGCAAGTATTGGCGGCCTGAGGGAGGAGGGGGGCCTAATAAGCTTGGAAAAAATGGCTTCTATTTAGCTGGTTGCTGGACACCGATGGGTGTCGTCCACTTTGAAAATTCCCGGATCGTTTCTGGAGAGAGTATGACCAGGTACCTTCATCCAGAAAGAGGGAAGGTCTATACTTTTACAACGGTCGATACCCTAAGAAAGAAACACAACGACCTCGTTAGAGAGTTAGAGAGACCGGATTCTCTAGCAGACGTTGCATAGTTTTCAGAAACTGAGCCGCTAGAGCCCCATCGATCACGCGATGATCAACAGATAGGGTTAAGACGAGCTCCTTTCCTGCTACAACAGCGCCCTCTTTTACTCTAGGTTTCTCTTCAATCCCACCAATTGCCAAAATTGCTGATTGTGGGGGATTAATCACAGCCGTAAATTCGGAGATCCCAAACATTCCTAGATTCGAAATGCAAAAGGAACCCCCTTTGTACTCGTGCTCTTTAAGCTTACCCTTGCGGGCGCGCTCAGCTAATTCACGCATCTCAAGAGAGAGTTGGCCGAGATTTTTATAGTCGGCATGGCGTAGAATGGGGGTAATCAGTCCTCCTTCAAACGTCACGGCAATGGAGATGTCGACCGTTTTGAACTGGATAAGGGTTTGGTTGACGGTGTTAAAGCCTGTATTTAAACCTGGATGTTCACGCAAAGCTAAAGCGCAGGCACGAACAATCATGTCGTTGAATGTCGCTTTTAATCCGAGCGTTTTAAGTTGCTCACGCATCGCAACCATCGGTTCAGCATCGATGGTTTGTTTCACATAAAAATGGGGAATAAAACTTTTTGATTCTTGCAGACGGCGGGCGATGATTTTGCGCATCGGAGTGAGTGGAATCTCTTCGTAACTTCCTGCGGGAATTGCGGGCGTTTCATGTCGTCCGAATGTCACAAGTCCTGCTGGTTGTGCCTTTTCAAGGTCGCGGCTTGTCACACGCCCTCCTGGGCCCGATCCCTGAACAGTTGTGATGTCAAGACCCCGTTTTTTTGCCAAACGTTTTGCAAGAGGGGAGGCGTGCACTTTACCACCCGATGCTTTTGTTTCGACACCCTCCAGTGGAGGTTCGGGAACAAATGCTGGCTGCTGAAGTGTTGCGGTGAGAGCGGGAGCTTCTGCCTTCCGGGCAGCAACTGGCATCTCAGTAGGGGGGGCTTCTGGAGCCACAGGCTTGATCGTTTCGAATCCCTCGATGCTTTGCCCCTCTTCTTCGGTAAAGATCGCAAGGGTGTCGTTTACGGAGGCGGAAGCGCCTTCTGGAAGGACAATTTTGCGTAGCCATCCCTCATCGAGTGCGTTGTGTTCCACAGTGGCTTTATCGGTGGTGATTTCTAAAAGGAGCTCGTCTGCTTGAACATATTCGCCCTCTTTTTTGTGCCACTTGGCAATCGTTCCCTCCTCCATTGTTGGAGAGAGTTTTGGCATCGTTACGGTGAATGGCATAATTCTTACTGTAGGGTTCTTTCGATCGCATCTACGATGCGGTCTACGGTTGGTAATGTCTGGGCTTCCAAAACTTTGGAATACGGCATCGGCGTTTCACGCTGGCAGACACGTGCAATAGGTGCATCGAGATAGTCGAAACAAAATTCCATAATCTCGAACCCAACTTCGGCTGCGATGCCCGCAAAGTAATGGCCCTCTTCGACAATGACACATCGATTAGTTTTTTGAACAGATTTTATGATCGTTGAGATGTCGAGGGGTTTAATCGTGCGCAGGTCGATAATTTCGATGTTCGCATGCACTTTTTTTGCAGCTTCTACACATGTGCTCAGAACGTGGCTATATGAGAGTATTGTTAGATCGCTTCCCTCTTGGACAACCTGAGCTTTTCCGATTGGAACGAGATACTCTTTTGTTGGAATCTCCATCTTCACACCGTAATCGAGTTCGCTCTCGAGAAAGAGGACGGGATTGTTGTTACGAATGGCCGATTTTAAAAGCCCTTTGGCATCGTACGGGTTGCTGGGAGCGACAACGATTAGTCCGGGTAGGTTGCTGTAAAATGATTCGACGCAGTGGGAGTGTTGACTTGAGACCTGGGCTGCCGCTCCGTTGGGTCCACGGAAGACGATAGGGACGCTAAAGCGCCCTCCAGACATATAGTGCATTTTGGCAGCATTAGAGATGATTTGATCGCAGCCAACAAAGGCAAAATTCCAGCTCATAAATTCGACAATAGGACGCATGCCCGTCATAGCAGCGCCAATTCCAAGGCCGGCAAAGCCGAGCTCAGCGATTGGGGTGTCCAAAACGCGCTCCTTGCCCCATTTATCGAGGAGCCCTTTTGTCACTTTGTAGGCACCATTATACTCTGCGACCTCTTCGCCCATAATAACGACTGTTTCATCGCGCCCCATCTCTTCATCAAGAGCTTGGCGAAGCGCTTCGCGCATGTCGATTGTTTGCATGTTATGGGGCATAGACATCCTCCTCCAAAGTTGCTGGAGAGGGCCAGGGGCTCTTCTCGGCATACGCCATCGCTTCGATAACCGTTTGCTTTGCCTCTTTGTCCATTTTTTTAAACTCTTCCTCGGTGAGTACTTTGTTTTGCTGTAAATGATATGTCAGACGGGTAATAGGGTCCTTTTCCATGATCGAGCGAAGCTCATCTTTTGACCGGTAGAGGGCTGGATCGGAGATCGAGTGCCCTTTAAAGCGTTCACAGATGCACTCAACTAAAACGGGACGACTGGTGCTTAAGACATCCTTGCGAATGGTCTCAAAGCCACTATAACATTTGAAATAATCCATTCCGTCTAAAGTGTAGCTCTTCATGTTGTAGCTGGAGGCTTGTTTTTCGGCAATAGCCTCAGAAAAACAGAGAGCTCGAGAGGCGTGTGTTCCCATGCCCCATTGGTTGTTTTCGATCACGAAAATAACGGGCAGATCCCAAAGCGAGGCTAAGTTTAAAGCTTCGTGAAAAGCACCTTGTGCGACAGCTCCTTCGCCCAAAAAACAGACCGCAACTTCATCCTTCTTTTTAAGATATTTGATGGAAAAAGCAGCGCCAGTTGCAATAGGGAGGTGTCCACCTACGATCGCAAAACCTCCAAGCATCCTGTCGGTATAGAGATGCATCGAACCGCCACGCCCCTTGGCATTTCCTGTTGAGCGTCCGTAGAGCTCTGCCATGAGTTCATTGGGCGTAGCGCCTAAAAGAAGAGCAAGTGCATGACAACGGTAAGAGGCAACAAACCAATTTTTCTTCCCAAAAACCTGTATAAAGGATGTTTGAATCGCTTCTTGGCCAGAATAAGAGTGGTAAAACCCCCCCACTTGCCCGTGGCTGTAGGCTGCCTCACCTCGGATCTCAAAATGGCGAATTTGCAGCATTGAGCTCAAGGCCTCTAAAACCTTCTCTTTGCCGATGTGGGAAATCATTTCGGGAACATCATCTTTTTTGCTCATATATGCCATCTTAACCAACTCTGAGCCTAAAAACAAGTCTTTCAAATCTTAATGCATCCTTAATTTTCATCTGCTACAATATAGAAAAAGATTGAAAAGGAAGACAATGATTAGCGGCCCGCAGTATAGCCAAGAGATCCCTCCTATACAGCCTGTTGACCAAGAACATACTGATGATCAACCAGATGAGCGTAAGCGTCGCCAAGTGCTTTATCAGGGTAGAGCGTGGGCAGAGAGGGAGGATGAGCTGCATGTTCAGCCCCAGACACCCTCCTCACCCCCTTTGGTCAAGTCGAGAGGATCAGCAGGGGTCTATGCTGACCGGGTCTTGTTTGAGAGGGCTCAGGCACTTTTATGTCAGATGGCAATGCTTGAAGAGAAAGTGGCGCAGCTGTGTATCCTTGAGACAGATGCTGTTTATGACGCGGCTCAGCAGCATGCAGTGGAGTTAATGATTCAGACCTGGCAGATGGGCGGGGTCCTTTTTAGGAAGGGGAATTATAAGCGGCAGTCCTATTTAATTGAGCGATATCAAGAGATCTCAAAAACAGCGCTCTTAATCGCAAATGATTTTCTTCACGGCCTTTCGTTTTATCTACAAGGGGACCAGCTTCCAGGGCTTGAGCTTCCAGAACAGCGCTATTCGGATTTAGGAAAGGCTGTCATGGTTCAAAATCGAAGTTTGGGAGTTCATGTTCAGTTTGACCAGGAAAGAGCTCTCTCAAAGTTTCCGATGACACCCAAACAGTTGCAAGGATTTCGTCGCGGCATCCGTGAGGCACAAGGAATTGTTGCGAGGGAGAAGGGTGAGCAGATGGAGAATAAATTTGAAAAATCCCATTCAGCCAAAGGGGGATTTCCAATTCTTCAACGTTCCCATATGCAGGTCCAAGAGACAATTGGGTTTAAAAATTTGACCTTCTTTGATACAGCGAAGGTAGAAGGCTCACTTGAGGATAAGGTTTTGGCTGCTTTTGAGAGCTCTTATGACGTTTTCTTAGCTCAGGACAATCTCCCTGATGTGATTCGCATCCTTTGCAAGCTTGTACGCAGCGGGAAGATACGGGAAGAGGAGCTAGATCGTCGCATCATGAAGGTCCTCATCATCAAAGCGCTTTATTTTAAGTAATCGCGAGAGTTTTATCGAGTAAGTTCTTTTACTTCGGATTCGAGGGCTTTGATGCGCTTGATGAGTTTACCGATACTCTTCAGTTGAACAAAATGGAGGTTGAACTCTCTGATCGGCATAGCTGGAATTCCACTATAAATCCCACCCTTTTCGATCGATTTACTGATCGCAGCCCTAGCTGCAAAGATCGCTCCACTTGCGATTGAGATATGCCCTGCAACACCAACCTGGCCTCCCATCACCACATTGCTTCCGGTCTTTGTAGAGCCGGCAATGCCCACTTGCGAGGCCATCAAGTTATTGTTTCCAAGCTCCACCTGGTGGGCGATTTGAACGAGGTTATCGAGCTTTGAGCCTTTACCGATTCGAGTTGTCTTAAAACGGGCTCGGTCGATTGTTGTATTCGCTCCGATTTCGACATCGTCTTCTATTATGACCTTGCCAAGCTGGTTGAGTTTGTGGTTATTGCCTTGTTTATCGGTGAAAAAACCAAATCCACAGCAGCCGATGACAGCGCCGGGCTGGAGAATGACGCGGTTGCCAATTTCACACCCTTCCCGCACAACTGAATTGGGATGTAAAAAGCAGTTTGAGCCAATAAGGGCTTCTGCGCCGATCGAGACGTTCGCCCCGATAACACTATTCGCACCAATTTTAGCCCCGCGGTCGATCACTGTATTGGGGCCAACGATAACCGATTCACCCAAATGTGCAGCATCGTGAATGACAGCTGTCGGGTGGATTCCAGAAAAACCAGATGAGGGTGATTGAATAAAAAGCTCGATGATCGCCTGAAAAGTAAGAGAGGGGTTTTCATTGAGTAGGTACGTTTTGCCAGGCTCTTGGCGAAAATGGGGTGAAGTTATGATTACCCCTGCTTGAGAGGCGCGCATCTGCTTCTCATAGCGGGGGTTTTCAAGGAAAGAAGCATCACTTTGAGTAGCAGTATCCAAATAGTCGACACCCGTGATTTGGTGCGCTGCAGGGCCGACAAGTTCGGAATTAGTTAATTTTGCAAGCTCTTCAAGTGTGTATGCTGCCATGATTTCCTTTATTTGTTTTCTGCTTTAAACTGCTTGTCCATCTCTTTGATAACCTCATCTGTGTAATCAAGAGATTTATCGTAAGCAAAAATAGACTCTTCATTGAAAAGCAAAGAGAGTTTCTTTCCTTTTCGCACATGCTCAGCTGCAAAGCTTACTTCATCATGCATGGTTTGCAGCATTTTGTAGTTGGCTTGGTTAAGTAACTGATAGTACTGGTTTTGGTAGCGACCAAAGTCTTGGCTTAAAACTTGGAATTTTTGCTTTAACTCTTGCTCTGCTGCAGGAGAGAGGCTATCCATGTAGTCTTGATCTTCCAGTTTTTTTGCGATATCCCCAAGCTCTTTGTCGGTTTTTTCAAGCGTCTCTGTCATTTGATTTTTCATCGCTTCAAAGGCGTTGCGCTCTTGCACTCCCTGCTTGGACTTCTCAACGGCAGTTTTAAAGTTTACAAACCCAATATTTAGCTCTTCTGCTGAGAGCTTCCCGATGCTAAGAGCTAAAACTGCAACGGCCAAAATGGTTCCGAATTTCTTCATGTAATTTCTCCTTAAGAATATGTTCTGATTGATTCGAGCAGCTCCTAAAAGCTTCCTCCTATCGCGAAGAAGAAGCGCTGCGCTAAGTCTACTTCCTCCCCATTGACCCTATCCATAGGGTGAATTGGCCAGCCAAGTCCAAACATCAGAGGCATGTTACGCATCACCTCTATCCGTACACCAAAGCCGGCACTTGCCGCCCACTGGCCGAGCGTGAACTCGCTAAACGAAACGTAACCTGCATCGACAAAGACAAAGCCGTCTAGGCAAGGGGCTGCAAGGATGTTGTGTTGGTATTCCTCTGATAGTAGGAGTGATGAGACCCCTCCGCGTGGGTTGTTAGGACCGAATTTAGGACCGATAATAAAGGGGCGGAAGCCGCGGACAGTTGTTTCACCCCCCAAAAAGAGGCGCTCACTTAACGGTAGATCTGGTGTATCGGTTGATCCGTACGTTTTAATAAACTGCAGATCACCTCGCATTTTGAGCGTCCCTCTTCGGGAAAAGGGGTAATAATAGGTGTTTAAGTAGGAGAACTTCATAAATTGGTAGTTCCCACCCAAACCGGCTATCTCATAGCCGAGGCGTGAACGGAATCCACATGAAGCGCGTCTAGGATGATCTGTAGAGTCGTAGATCAGCGCGTTTCCAATAGCGGAGATAAATCCGGTCTGGTTTCCTTCCTCTTGGGTAAGTTGTGTCGAACTTCCGTCCACAACTACATTTGTGTGACGGGCGCGGTAGTAGATGCTATACTTCATGAAGGGGTTGAGGATGTAGGTTCCGTGAACATTCCCGCCATAGGTTTTAATTTCGTAATCTCGCGAGAGGGCGCGGTTATTGCTTTTTTCTAACTCGACTCCAAAAATCCACGGGGTATCGAGGAAGTAGGGCTTGGTCCATTGCAAGATGTAGGTTGTTTGGCGATCCCCAATGTTGACCTTAGCATTCGCGTATTCACCACCACCGCGCAAGGCTCCTGGACCTCTTTCGATCATATGGGTCAATCCGGCAATATTAAAGTTGCGCTCAGTGATTTCGACCCCTCCAAAGATACGGTCTAGGGAGCTGAATCCGGCAAAGAGACCTACATTCCCTGTATCGGTCTCTTCCACTTCAATATAGATATCGCGGTAGAGGCGGTTTCCACAAGGATCTTCAACTTGAGAGCGGACGGCATAGACGTTTACGCAGCTGAAGAAGCCGGTGTTCCCTAGGCGAATTTCAGTTCCTTCGAGTTTTCGGTTATCGAATACCTCACCAGGGCAAAGGAGAATTTCGTGGAGGATTACATTTGTTTGGGTACAGTAATTTCCAAAAACTTTGATCAATCCGACGTAATACTGAAGGCCCTCTTCAACCACGATGGAAATATCGTAAACTTGGCAATCATCCCGAATGGCAAGCTGCACATCGACACTCGTATCAATATATCCTCTAACTCCATAGAGATCATGAATCGCTTTGATTGTCGTGCGGATCTTTTCAGGGGAGTAGGGACTTCCCATTCCGAAAGTAAATTGGTTATAGATCTCTTCGGTTGAGAGGAGGGAATTTCCACACATGGTGATATTCCCGATCTGGTAGCAGCTCCCTTTGTCGATCGAAATGACGACATCGATTTTGCTCGAATTTGGGACCTCTTCGACGCAGATATCGACCAAAGCATCAGCGTAGCCCATGTTCTGGAAATAATTGATGATTTGCATGCGATCGTGCTCAATCATCTCAGGATGGTAGGTCCCTTTTCCGGTATACCAGCTTAAAAGGATGTTGTAGGGCTTGGAGAGGATCTCCTGTAAGACAGCGCTTTCTTCTTTAGGATCGAGACCGCAGAAACGGATTCCCTTGATTTTACCAGCTCTGCCTTCGCAAATATTGATTTGGATATCAACTCCACATCCATCATCGGTAGGAATAATATCAAAGTCTAGCTCAGCCTCAAAATACCCCTTCTTGATGTAGTACTGTCTGAGTTTGTTAAAGGCTTGAATGAATGTGTCGCGCTCAAAAACCGATCCTGGTTCGATCTCCATTGTTTTAAGAAGCGTCTTGGATTTGAAATACTCATTTCCGCAAAAGTTGATTTCTTGGATTGTAGGCTTAAACCAAATGTTTAAAGTGATGTAGATTTCGTCATTGATCACTTCAATAGTCGGGAGGACCTGGTCGTACTCTTCGGAGAGCATTTTCAAGTCGCTATCAAAGTCGGATTGGGAAAAAAAGTTTCCTGACTTCGATTGAAGCCGCGCTCGTATCGCATTCGGATTAAATGAGGATTCAATAGGAAGGTTTTCCGGGACAAGGTCGATTTTTGCAATTCTCATGGATTCATACTCCTGAGAAAAAGCTGAAAATGAAGTTGCAAAAAGAAGAAGTGTCAAAAGCCAGTATTTCATATGCACACGTATGGGGTAAAAGGGTGAAATCGTAAGAGAAGGGTGGCTATTTATGCAAGCTAATATGTATGCCTACCGCTGAGGGCACGGCCTAAAGTACCACCATCGATAAAATCAAGAGAGCTTCCCATTGGAAGTCCAAGGGCCAAGCGCGAAATCGAAACGGGGAAACCTTCAAGCTCCTTCTTTATATAAAGGGCTGTCGCATCACCCTCTAATGTTGAATCGAGGGCGATGATGATTTCTTTGACCGCAAGGCAAGAAATGCGGGATTTTAGTTTCTCAATTGTCTTGGCGTGTGGTGCCTGACCGTGGATTGGGGAAAAAAGGGCGCCCAGAACGTGGTAAAGTCCACGATATTCCCGTGTCTCCTCAATTGAAAAAATATCTTTTGCTGTTGCTGTGATACAAAGAATTTCTTGATTTCGCCCTTTGTCGCTGCAGATTCCACAGCTTTGCTCGATTAATGCGCCACAATCTGAGCAACTTTTCAAATTTTTCTTAATGTCTTTAATGGTTATCCCCATTTCAGAGAGCTTTTCTTCGGGCCAATCAAGGAGGTGGAAGGCAAAACGTTCTGCTGTTCTAGTTCCTACGCCAGGAAATTTTTTTAAAACGGAGATCAGCTTCAAAAGGTGTTCTGGGAATCGAGATGGGCTCATGGCCGCATTTTGCGCACTTCCAGTTTTAATTTAAAGGAAGATGTGCTAAAATGTTTGTTTCTTATGCAGTTATAAGGATGATCGTGAAACAAGATTCTGCCCGTATTATTGGAACAGGCTCCTACCTCCCTGAGCGTGTCCTTACTAATGCTGATTTAGAAAAATTAGTTGAAACCTCCGACGAGTGGATATACTCCCGAACAGGGATAAAAGAACGGCGGATTGCCCGTGCAGATGAATTCACCTCCGATATGGGGGTGCATGCAGCACGCGAGGCTCTTTCGGCTGCAGGAAAATCTCCTGAAGATATCGACTTGATTCTGGTTGCGACAATCACGCCCGATTACATGTTTCCAAGTACTGCAGCTCTCATCCAGAGGGAGTTGAAGGCTCCTCAGGCAGCAGCTCTTGATTTTCAAGCCGCCTGTACAGGCTTTCTCTACGGATTGTTAATGGCAAAAGGGTTTATCGAGTCGGGGGTGTATAAAAATATTTTATTGATTGCCTCTGAGAAGCTCTCTTCTTTTATCAATTATGATGACCGAAACACGTGCATCCTTTTTGGCGACGGTGCCTGTGCATCTGTGATCAGCGATTCAGGAGAGGGGTATGCGATTCGCGAAGCGTGCTTGGGGGCAGATGGAGAGGTCGCTGAGTTATTGATTTTACCTGCTGGTGGTTGTCGCAACCCAGCTTCAGCCCAAACCGTCGCAGCGAACCAGCACTACATCTCAATGGAGGGTAAAGAGGTCTTTAAGCACGCTGTCCGTCGGATGGAAAGTGCTGCGAAAGAGTGTTTGCTAAAAGCAAACATGAATGAAGATCAGATCGATTGGCTTGTTCCACACCAAGCAAATGAAAGAATTATTGACGCGATTGCAAAACGATTTGGGATCGATGATTCCAAAGTTTTCAAAACGGTTCATAAGTATGGAAATACCTCTGCTTCGGCAGTTGCAATTGCGCTTGACGAGTTGATACGAGAAAAAGACATCAAAACTGGAGAAAACATGCTCCTTGTCGCTTTTGGAGCGGGTTTTACTTGGGGAGCTACAATTCTAACTAAATTATGACAAAAAAATTCGCTTTTCTCTTTCCCGGACAGGGAGCCCAATCTATTGAAATGGGCAAAGATTTTTATGACAATTACACCGAAGCGCGTGAAATCTTCCAGCTGGGAGATGAGCTTTTAGCACGCTCTCTATCTAAGGTTATCTTTGAGGGGCCAGGTGACTTATTGACTAAGACGGCCAATAGCCAGACTGGGATTTATCTCATGAGTATGGCCGTTTTACGGGTGCTTCAGAGCCAATTTCCTGAATTGAAACCTTCCGTCTGTGCAGGTCTTAGTCTAGGCGAATATACAGCTTTTACTGCAAGTGATCGGATACCTTTTGAGACGTGTTTACCTCTTGTTCAGGCGCGCGCAGATGCGATGAATGAGGCGTGCGAGGCGAGCAAGGGGATGATGGCGGTTATCTTAGGTCTTTCGGCTGAAGAAACTGAGCAGATGGTGGGCGAGCTGAATTTGCCAAACGATCTTTGGGCAGCCAATTTTAACTGCCCAGGGCAAACGGTTATCTCAGGGACAGAGAAGGGAGTTGAAGCTGGGAGCACGGCCGCCAAAGCGCGAGGCGCAAAGCGTGTCCTTCCACTGAAAGTGCACGGCGCATTTCACAGCGGCTTGATGCGCGCCGCAGAAGAGGTAATGGGAGAAAAGATTCAAGAGATTGCAATTAAGGATAGTCCTGTTGATTTGGTGATGAATGTTCCTGGTGGTTACGTTTCTGACGCCGATCAAATGCGCCTCTACTTGACCAAGCAAATCACCTCTCCTGTACGTTGGGAGCAGGGGATTCGAGCTATGATGCCGCATGTCGAGTGTTTTATCGAGATTGGCCCAGGACGCACTTTAGCGGGTATGAATAAACAAACGGGTGTAGTCGTGCCGACGATCACTGTCAATAAGGTTGAAGATTTAGAGAAAATTGCAAAGGAACTCTCATGAAATTATTAGCAGATCAAGTAGCAATTGTGACCGGAGGAACGCGCGGAATTGGTAAAGGAATTGCCGCCTGTTTTATCGAACAAGGTGCATCGGTTGCGATTTTTGGAACCAATCCCGAACGTGGTAATGAAGCAGCAAAAGAACTTCAGGCGTCTGCACCTGAGGGACAGAAAGTTACGTTTTACCAGGTCGATGTGGGAGATGCTAAGCAGGTAGCTAGTACGTTAGAGCAGGTCTATAATGATTTTGGGCATGTTGATGTTTTGGTGAACAATGCCGGTATTACTCGCGACAGCTTGTTGATGCGTCTGACAGAAGAGGATTGGGAGCAGGTAATTAATATTAATTTGAAGTCGATATACAACACCTGCCGCGGAGTGATCCGACCTATGATCAAAGCGCGCAGAGGAAAAATTATTAATATCACATCTGTTGTGGGATTAATGGGAAATGCTGGGCAGACGAATTATGCAGCATCAAAATCAGGGATGATCGGATTTACCAAATCTTTAGCTAAGGAGATGGGGGGGCGAAATATTTGTGTAAACTGTGTAGCGCCGGGCTTTATTGAGACCGACATGACCGATGCCCTTAATGAGAAGCAAAAAGAGGCAATTTTGAACCAGATTCCGATGCAAAAGCTCGGAAAACCCCAAGATATTGCAAATGCCGTGCTATTTTTAGCAAGTCCTCTGGCTGATTACGTAACAGGTCAGGTCTTAACCGTTGATGGTGGAATGGTAATGGCGTAAAGCCTTGCCAAAAGAGGTAGAAAAAAGGTATCCTGTTTAAGATTGTTACGTATTTTTTTATGGAGCCAAAATTATGACAAAAGAGGAAATAACCATGTCATTGGAACAAGAAGTTATTGATATCGTTGTCGAACAGCTTGGTGTTGACGAGCAGGACGTGACTTCTGAGAAGTCATTTGTCGAAGATCTCAACGCCGACAGTCTCGATTTAACAGAGCTAATTATGACATTTGAGGAGCGTTTTGGTTTTGAAATCTCCGAAGAGGAGGCTGAGAAACTCAAGACAGTTGGTAATGTTATTAGCTATATCAATGAGAAAAAAGATAAATAAAAGGTATCTAATGCCTTTTGAAGCAAGCGCCCTTCGGGATGCTTGCTTTTTTTTTGCATCGATATTTTCGATTCCCAGAAAATTAAATGCAAAGACACAGAGTAGATTCGAGTACTAATTTTTTCCTCTTCGTGTCTTTGCATTAAAAATTGACACACAAAAACTTAAGTTCGCAAGTATGTCACCGTTTTCTAAATTCGGTGCCGCGCGTGTAGGATTCAAGCAAAGCAATTGCAACCGTTGGGCACTCGGCGATAATACTAAGTAGATGAGAGCGAGAAAGAGCCAATAGAGTAAGAGAGGTTTCGCAAATTGCGTCATAAGCTCGAGGGCGCTCATGAAAGAGCGATTCGTCACCAAAAAAATCGCTATCGATCAACTCTGCAAGCGCGTTTCCTTCCTTATCCTGAATTAATACTACCCCCTCAACAATAAGATACATGCGGTGAGCATCTTCATCGAGTTGAAAGACCTTCTCAGATTTACGATAGGTGATCAGTTCCAAGCGATCTGCAATCGTAAGCAGTAAATCAAGGTCTAACGATCCAAATAGGGATGTCTTTTTCAATAAAAATGCCTTGTCGATCAAATTGAGTTTCATGTGGTGGCCTCTAGTAATTCGGTTGCAAAGCGTTGGAAGATCTCTTCGCCTTCTTCTAATTTTCTTTGTAGTGCCTGGCGCCATCCTGGCGCCTTCAAACGGGCTTGTAAACTGATCGAAATAATCTGGTCGGCGATGGAAGAGGAATACTGCAAAGTGTTTAGCAGTTGTGTAAGTGTGTAGGGGATTCCGCCGTTTTTCAGATAGTGTTGGATTTTTACCTCAGGACGGTCCTCATCGATTAGGGTTTCTAAAAGGGTGAAAATTTGGGTTTCACAAGTCTTTTCAAGGGATTCTACAGCTTGAGCCCGAATTTTTCGGTTAGAGCTTCTTAGTGTGAGTGAAAGAATTTCACTCTCTTCAATCGACCCCGCGACGCCAAGTATCTGGATAATAAAATCGATGATGGAGCGATAACCAGTTTCGAGCGCATTTTCGAGCGCGGAGAGATTGTGCTCAGGGACTTGCCTTTGAATCTCATGGGCGTGATAAAAGTAAAAATATGCCCGATCGATTTCTTTACGTACGATAGAATGTAGATGACGACGAAGCAGCTTTCTGTCGAGTTTTCCTAGAATTTTTCCTGCGAGCAGGCGACATCTATCTGGGGCCTGACTTGCCTGTGTAATACTTAAAAGTGTTTCGGAGAGGGTTTTTCCTATCTGAAGGACAATCCGTTCAACCACTTTTCGTTCATTTGGACGAAAATGATGGGAGGCTAGGATAAGAGGTCTTACTGTAATTGGATCAGCAAATTTCTCCAGAGCTTCGAGACAGGACAGGCGCGCTTCAAAGTCACGAATTCGAGGAAGGCGAGAGACGATTTGCCCGGCATACTCTTTGTGTTTGGGATTGGAAGCATGGGCCAGAGCAGAAGCTGCTGATCTGATTACATAGGGTGAGGGGTGCTCGAGATATGCCATGAGTGTCTTGATATGGGCCGGGTTTCCCTCAAAACCTAAAATTTGCAAGCCTGAGCAGATCTCATTTTCAATCTTTGAATCGAGTAGAAGGCTAAGTTTTTCGGAGGCAAGAGAGCAGTAGGAGGGAAATTGGGTGGCATGAGGGGTGGTTTTGAGTGTTAGAATAGCTACCGATAGCAATCCAAGATGTTCGCTATGAAGATCTTCCATTACTTTTTCAGGGCGTATAAGACTATGTTTTGCGAAATAGAAATGGATTGCACTTTTGATAGCAGGGTGTGGAAGAACACGTCTCCACCGCTCTAAGCGTTCCAGTACAACGGGCTCTTGGGCCCATTTACTTTTACTAAACAGCTCAATCGCTTTGAGTTTGCTAAGTAAGCTTAATTTTCCTAAGTGATTGAGTAAGTGAGGTAAGATTCTTGCATTCTCGATTTTAAGGAGGTATTCATAGGCGAGTAATTGTTCCTTTTCACTCGCATTTTTTAGCTTGGAAAGGAGAAGAAATTCAGCTTTTTTGCGCTCTGTTTTAGAGAATTGAGCAAACCAATCGGTTGCTTTTTTCTCAAACCTAACCGCGCTTGCAACAAGATTGCGGAAAATTGCCCGTGGATAGTGGGTACGCAGGAAAAGGACAATACTAATTGCAGCCACCGATAGAAATAATCCTAGACCGAGCGCTTGTTTCTGGAAAAAAAGCAAAAGCAGAGCTCCGCAAAACATTCCTACAGGCTCAAAGAATGATTCGACAGTAATGCGTATCTGGTTTTTAATCCTTGAGGGGACGCCTGAAAGCAATAATTGGAGGTTGTTGTCATCGAGAGAATAGACCATTCCCTCACGCGCTACCAAGCCTAAAACAGCAAGTGAAAGGACCTCGCGGCAGTTCCAGGCAAGGAAGATAGCCAGAAAAAACGCAGGAGCGACAACGATTAGGTTATTGACCCCCATCTTTTTCACTAAACGGCTATAGAGAAACATTCCAAAAAACATATTTCCAAGCGAAATCCACATTCCACACGTTCCAATGAATTCTGTCAGAGCGTGTTCCTGAGAGTTTTGAAAGGCGCGCCCAAATGCCTCCATGTAGTTGAACTCTGTGACAATCGCAAGGACTTGCATCGCAAAATAAAAGAGAAGCAGGTAGAGAGTGAATTTTGAGCGGAGAATAAATTTTATTAAACCATTTATACTTAAGGTTGAATTAGATCCTTCGCTCTGTGTGTGATCTTCCTCCAGTGGACGCATGCGGCGGGTAATGAGGATAATAAAGGGGAGGGAAGCGACCATACATCCCGCAAAGAGAAGGAATAATCCATGAATGCCGACAGGTTTAAGCAAAAAGGAAATCATCCCACTGCCCAGGGCATCACCAAGAAATGTCATCGCATTGAGAAGGCAAAAGAAGCGTTTGGCATCTTGCAGATCGAAGTAGAGATCGACAAAAGCCCAATAGACGATGTAGGTCGAAATGGGAATGATCCACCCAACCATTTTAAAAACAAACCATAGTGTTTGCGATTCAGTGGGAAGAAGAATGAAAAAAGAGAGAATTGCCGCGATCCAAAATCCAATGAGAGCAAAAAGAAGAGTGCGGATTGAGAGGCGATTGAGGGCAAAAATTAGGACGCACGAGAAAAGGCACATCGAGGCTGCTATTGCCAGATAGACCTGCGGAAGAGAATTAGCCCCTACATGCTCAAGAAAGAGCCCTTCAGAAAGAGTAAATATTCCATAGCCTCCAATGCTCCAAAAGAGGCCTAGAATGATGAAAAAAGAAGCCTTTTTCCACTCTCCCGGGTAGAGGTTAAAAAGTAAGCGAAACGCGTTTCCCATCCGCACATACCACTTTAACCTAAATAATTCCAAAAACAGGCAAATTATAGACGATAAGAAAGATTTATTTCAACTTTCTGAGCTTATTAAAATAATCGATACGCCTCCTTAAATCTCTCTCAAAACCCCTCTCCACAGGCTCATAATAGCCCTCCCGTTCCATCTCCTCAGGAAAGTAATTTTGACCCGAAAACCCCTTTTCTGTGTCGTGGTCGTAGGCGTACCCCTCTCCATAGCCCAGCTCCTTCATCATCTTGGTCGGGGCATTTAAAATAATTTTTGGGGGATTGAGGTGGGTTGTTTTTTGTGCAGCCGCGCGGGCTTTTTTGAAGGCTACGTAGAGAGCGTTGCTCTTGGGAGCGAGAGCTAGGTAGATCACAACCTCAGCGAGCGCCAGCTCTCCTTCTGGAGAGCCTAGCATCTGATACGCGTCACGAGCCGCAATCGCCAATTTAAGAGCCTCTGGATCGGAAAGACCAATATCTTCTGTTGCCATCCGAATAAGGCGGCGGGCTAAAAAAAGAGGATCCTCTCCACCCTCTAGAATGCGTGCAAACCAATAGAGGGAGGCATCGGGGTCAGAGCCCCTCACAGCCTTATGAAGAGCTGAGATCAAGTTATAGTGTCCCTCGCCCTTTCGATCGAAAAGAGCTGATCTGCGTTGTATAACGCCAAGTAATTCTTTAGGTGAAAGAATTTTTTCAACAGAACCGAGGTTTTCGATGAGATTAAAGAGATAGCGCCCATCGCCGGCAGCTTGTTCGATTAAATAATCTTTTGCTTCTGGCTCGAGCGGTAGAGGTTTGTATTTCGCCTCGTAGGCTTCGATAAGCTTTAAAAGAGCTGCATGGTCAAGCGCATTGAGTGTGAGTACCCGTAGACGTGAGAGGAGGGCGTTATTTAATGAAAATGAGGGGTTCTCTGTCGTCGCGCCCACAAGCGTGAGCGTCCCATTTTCTAGATAGGGGAGAAAGGCATCCTGCTGAGCTTTGTTGAAGCGGTGAATCTCGTCGACAAAGAGGATGGTTTGTTTATGAAAAAGAGGGGAGGATTCGGCTTCTTGAATAATTTTTTTTAGATCTGAGACACCACTGAAAACAGCGCTGATACTGACAAAACGGGCATTAAAAGCTTTAGCATAGAGGCGAGCGAGTGTCGTTTTTCCGCATCCGGGTGGACCCCAGAAAATCAATGAAAGTGGTTTTTTACTCTCAATCTGACGGGTTAGAAATCCAGCGGGGCCGACAAGGTGGTCTTGTCCTACGACTGCTTCTAATTCTTGGGGGCGGATCTGATCAGCGAGTGGAGAAGCCATAAAAAAGATAAAGGGCATAGTATAAATACTATGCCCTTAAATACTTCCTCAAAAAGTTTGAAGAGTACTATGCAATATGCTCACTTTCAGCACCTTCTGGAGCTTTAGTGCCTTTAGGAGCACTAGTACCTTCAGTACCTTCAGGAGCAGCTGCTTTTGCACAAGGATTGCATTTAACAGCCACTTGAGCAAGGCCGACCATAGCAAAACCAGCAAGGCCTGCTGCGCTGATGTAATGACCCATTGATGTAGTTGCACCTAAAGATGCTCCAATTGCTGCTGGGCCAAAAGAAATGAGGGCGCCGATTACAGCTACAGCCAAAGCTGTAAGAGCTGCTGCTTTAGCGGCATTTTTCAATGATAGTGAAGGAACGCCGATGCACCCTTTGCATGACTCATATAAACTTTTTGATTCTGGAGCTTGTCCAGTTACGCCTGCTGCCATAATAAACCTCCTGAGGTTTTTTGTATTTTTTCTCTAGTCTAACTTTGCTGTCAAGTGACCTCATCACTTTCATGATTGTGGTCCCTAGCATATATTGTGATTGTTAATAATATATTAAGAGTTCAATTTAGGGCAACCTTTTTTCATGATTTTTCGGTAATGTCGATGTTTTTCTTCTGTTTAACAAAATAAAAGTGGTTGGGAATTAGGGGTTTGATTTAAGAGTTATTTTCAAAATGAGCCCAAGCCAGAAGAGTAAATAGTCCAACTGCCACAGTTGCCACAACGCACGTAAGGCCTCCCCACTCCAGTTTATGCCTGCAACAGTGTTGGTAGGTTCTTGTTGGACAACTGGGAGTAGGGGGATCCCACTTGATACCGAGGGTCATTTCTGTCTTTCCAGTATCATCGGGGGAACCATAATTCTCAACGCCACCATCTTTTACTAATGGAATACTTCCTGACATCATAACCTCCCTAAGTTGTCAGTAAAAATTTTGTAAGCGTATAAAGGATTTGCGATTTATCAGCAAAATAAACCACAAGTATGTTCTGCGAAGTGGGACGGAAATCTATGAAAAAATTTTTCAAAAATCAAATCATTCAAATAGTGGGATAGGTTCATGGCAAAACACTACTCCCAATCTGAACGGACTCAAATGAACAAGGCGATGCGCCTCTCTCTTGCCATCGGTTTTTTTATGCTGGTGATCAAGACATATGCCTACTATTTGACAGGCTCAACAGCCATCCTTTCCGATGCTGCTGAATCGGTCGTCCACGTATTTGCGGTGGGATTTGCCGCCTACAGCATGTGGCTTTCCCATAAACCAGCTGACGAGGATCATACGTACGGGCACGATCGGATAACCTTCTTCTCAGCTGGTTTTGAGGGGGCTTTGATCGTGATCGCCGCCATTTTCATCCTTTATCAAGCGACTCAGAAGATGATACACGGTTTTGAGATGGAGAATCTCGATGAAGGGATGCTCTTTATTTCGATTGCGACGATCCTAAACGGGGGGCTCGGCGTCTATTTAATGCGGCTAGGAAAGCGCTTTCACTCTCTTGTATTAGAAGCTGATGGGAAGCATATTTTAACCGATTGCGTCACGAGCTTTGGAGTGATTATTGCCCTTGTATTAACACGGCTAACGGGGTGGCTTTACTTCGATCCAATCCTGGCGCTCTTGATTGGATGCAATATTTTGTGGACGGGGGGGAGGTTGATCTACAACGCCTTTCATGGATTAATGGATCGGGCAGATTTGACTCTTGATGCCGAAATTCGGACGATTTTAGATGAGGAGACGGCTGTTAGAGGGGTCCATTTTCACCACTTGCGCCATCGCAACGCAGGGAATCGCTTATTGATCGAGGTGCACCTGCTCTTTTCGTGTGGCCTACCTATTGATCAAGCGCATGAATTGGCAACTCAAATCGAGCACAAGGTGGAGGAGGCTTTTGCCCAGCCGACCGAGCTGATTACTCACTTAGAGCCTCTTGAGGGCCACGATGAAATCCACACAAGAGTATTGGGGCGTGAAGGTTAGTCGCTCTCTTTCCATTTGTTGTACAAGACATAGCCAGCATAAGCGGCAGGGAGTCCAAATACACCCAAAGCAATATGGGCGCCTGTGCTTCCCCCAAATATCTCGATTGGAAATGTCCCCGATATAGAGAAATAGGCGAGACCGGCGATCAGTCCCCCTATTATTAAAACGGCAATAGTCGTGATTTTTTCCCAGTCAGTCGGCTTTGAATCTGTTTTTTGCCTGCGAGATTGGAAAGGTGGTGCAGTCCCATTGCTGATTGCATCCACTAAGGACTCTTTTGGGTACATCTAATCGACCCAGTTGATGTCTTTAAACGGGTAGCGCGATGCAATTAAGATCACATCAATCAACCACCAAATTCCTAAGCCACCAACTGTAAGCAACTTAAGTAGCCCTAAGAAGATATGTCCCATAATAAAGCGATCGACACCTAGGGTGCCAAAAAATAGGGACATTAGAAGGGTTAGGATCCAATTGATATTTCTTGGCTCTGACATAATTAATCACTCCTCTTTTCTTAATTATATCCAATCGTCTATTTTGACGTATTATTATTCTTTACTTGAGGGGCAAACATGCGCGATCCTAGATTAAAAAAAATGGCTGAGGTCATTGTCCAGTACTCACTTAACGTTAAGCCTGGTGATCTGGTTTTGATGTCGGGAGAGGCCGAGGGGATGCCTTTATTAGAAGCTGTTTATGAACAACTTGTGATTGCAGGAGCCCATGTGAGGACAACCGTAATTCCCCCTGGCTGGGATGAGATTTTCTATGCTCACGCTTCTGAGGCGCAGTTAAAGCATACGTGCCCATTTGACTTGCAGGAGACCTGTCAATGCGACAAGCGGATTCGGATTTTGGGGTCGTCTAACACGCGCAGTCTCTCTCACGTTGATTCCCAAAAACAGGCGTATGTTTCAAAAGCACGTCAGCCAATCCTCTCGAAAATGTTGACGCGATCTGCGGCAGATGAGCTCGATTGGGTTGTGACCCTTTGTCCGACAGCGGCGGGAGCTCAGGAGGGGAATATGGGAACGCACGAGTATGCCGATTTCGTTTTTTCCGCAGCCCATCTAGATGAGGAGGATCCTGTTGCCTATATGCGTCAAGTGGAGGCGGATCAACAAAAGATTGTTGATTATATGGAAGGGAAGAGAGAGCTCCATTTTCTAACGTCTGCAGGGACAGATTTACGGGTGAATATCGACGGGATGAAATGGAAAAACTCGTGTGGAAAACGGAACTATCCCGATGGAGAAGTTTTCACAGGTCCAAATTTAAATGGTGCAGATGGTGGTGTGAATGGGATTGTGAAGTATACATTCCCGGCGATTTGGCAAAATACACTCGTTGAAGAAATCACTCTTGAGTTTGAAAAAGGGGTTGTTGTGAATGCAAAAGCCAAGAGCAATGAGCCATTTCTCAAGGCAATCATCGGGCAAGATGCGGGGGCTTCTAGACTCGGAGAGATCGCAATTGGGACGAATTATAAAATTAAGGACTTCACGCAGAACATTTTGTTCGATGAAAAAATCGGCGGCACCTTTCACGCAGCGCTTGGGATGGGGTATCCAGAGACAGGAAATACGAATGAATCGGCGCTCCACTGGGACATGATTTGTGATCTGCGAGAGGGAGGAACGATCTCTGTTGACAGTGAGCTTATCTCAAAGGATGGAAGTTTTGTTAAAAATTTCGGTTAGGAAATTTTCCATGGATAGCCAGGCGCGGTTTGCAGTTTTTTCGTGATATTGGAGGCTTCGCTCTGGCATGTTGACCTTGGGATTGGTAAACGCGTGCATCGCCTCACCGTATGTGTGTACTTGCCAGTCGGCTCCTCTTGCATCTAATTCTTCCTCTAGCGCGGCGAGATCTGATTTGGGGGCAAGCGTATCTTTATACCCGTGGAGCATAAGGATTGGAGCGGGGATTTTCGAGCCACCCATATCGGGTTTCGTAAGATTTCCTAGACTCGCATGGAATGTCACAATGCCAGAAAGGGCGCATCCACTCTTGGCAAGCTCTAGAGCGCACATTCCTCCAAAGCAAAAACCAACCAGAGCAATTTTATTTTCATCGACAAGAGGATGATTCCGTACACTTTCTATAGCTTTTTGGAGACGATCAAGGATGATTTGTTTGTCTGCGCGCAAGGGTTCGACGAGTTCACGCGCTTCGTCTGTGGTTTTTGCTTCTATTTGATCGCCAAAAAGATCGATGGCATAGCCAATGTAGCCGAGCTCTGCTACCACTTCTGTTTTGGCGCGGGCAAAAGCGTTTAATCCCATCCAGGTTGGGATAACAATAACGGCAGGGCGTTTTTCTTTCCCCGGTTTGTAGGCTAGGTGGCCTATAAACGTTTTCTGGTCTATGGAATAAGAAAGTTTTTCATTCATCTTCTTGGCTCTAAGCTCCTTTTTACAATCCACCGGTTTAATATTAAGAAGGTCAGCAAGGCGATTCCCCACTGGAAGAGGATGGTTCCGACGCTATATATTTGGAAGGGGTTCCACCAGGTGGTGTCAGCTTGTGTAAATCCTTGATATAATAGCCAGCCGATTAGGATGATTCCTTGTGCGGGGACTAAAAAACATATAATGAAGTTATAGAACTTCCCTATTTTAAAGTCTTCAGGGCATGCATTAACCACCTCTTTTCGGAAGCGGTTGACCCCATAACAGATCACGGCAAAGGCGATAAAAAGACCGTTTACAATCAAGCCCACACTCCAAACCCAATCTTGATTTTCAAAAAAGGCCATGCTAAGCGCGGAGGGTGCTCCAAGAACAATAGCAAGAAATCCGGTTAGAATAATCGCGCCATTGCGGGGAATCCCAAGCTCGCTAAACACTTGCGCTGTGAGTTGAAGCATTGAAATCATGGAGCTAAGGGCAGCAAATGAAAAGGCGAGGAAGAAGATCGAGGCGAAGGTCGCGTGGACGCCAGCACCACCTGGAAGGGCGTAAAAAAGTTTGGGTAAGTAGATGAAAGTTAGCCCTGTATTTGTACTTCCTTCCCCGGTGATTAGCGATTGGATTCCCCACTCGTGCTCAAGGGAAAAGGCGGTTGCAAAGATAGTGATTCCCATGACCAAAGAGATGGCATTATTGCTAAAAGCTGCGAGACAGCCGTTAACAGTCACACTCTCTTTTTTATGAGTATAGCCTGAGTAGACGAGCAAAAGTCCCCATCCTGCGCCTGTGTCCCAGGCATTTTGAGTGAGCGCTTCGAGCCAAATTTTGTGATTGAGCAGGTCTTCAAATTTCGGGGTGAAAAAAAAGGCTATCCCATTCCACGCGCCTGGAAGAGTGACGGCCCGAATGCAGATAATCAAAATAATAACGATCAATGAGGGGACGAGAAACTTGTTGCTCCTTTCGATCCCTTTCGTAATCCCTTTATATATGATGAAGCACCCGATAATGATCGCTGCTAAATGGAAGAAAAAGGGTTGAAAACTGTTTGTGTATCCCTCCCAAAGGGCGTGGTGGTCGGTGGTGGTTGAGAGCGTTCCGGAAATACTGTAAAAAAAATAGCGCATTCCCCAGCCGACAACAACGGAGTAGTAAAAAAGGATACCAGTTGTGACAAGAGCGATGAAGGCGCCCATCCAGCCAAACTTGGGGCCGGCTGTTTCAGCTATTGCTCCAATGGGCGCTCTACGCGTCAACTTTCCTAATCCAATCTCAGCGAAGATTAAAGGAATGGACCAGATAAAGAGGAAGATGAGCCAGGGGATTAAAAACGAACCACCCCCATTTTGTGCCACGACGCGAGAGAAGCGCCAGATATTTCCCGCTCCGATTGCGATCCCAATGATCGAGAGAATAAATCCCCATCTCGACGTAAAGAATTCTTTTGGTTTTTTTGACACCTATTTATTTAAGTGGTTGAATAAAAGGTTACACACTACCACACAGAATTGTTCAATTCCAGGGCAAATTTGAGGAGAATCTGAAATCAGAGTCTCCTTGACTTATCGGTCCAAAAAGGTGTATAAATTTCTACTTATGAAACGTAAAGACATTCAGATAGCCCCTTCGATTTTGGCGGGCGACTTCGGCCACATTGCCGATGAAGCAAAACGGATTGCAGATGCTGGAGCCGACTGCATACACGTCGATATTATGGATGGACATTTTGTTCCGAATCTGACGCTTGGACCGAAGGCTCTTGCTGCAATTAACCGAGCAACCGACATTTTTCTCGACGTTCATATTATGATTTACAACCCCTACGACTATGTGGAACGCCTTGTAGAGTCTGGCGCAGACAGGATCACCTTTCACTTTGAAGCGACCGAGGATGTCGAAGAAGTTCTCGCTTACATCCGGCGCTCTGGTGTCCAAGCTGGACTGGCATTCTGCCCGGAAACCTCAGTAGAATTTGCACTAAAATATCTCGACAAATGCGACCTTATGCTTATGATGACCGTCCCTCCTGGCTTTGGTGGACAGTCTTTTGACATGGATGTCGTCAAAAAAGTTAGGTTTTTGCGCGATGCATGCGATAAACTTGGGATTCAAGCTGATGGAAAGTCTCCGTTTCCAATTCAGGTCGATGGGGGAATTACAGATGAAACAGCGCGTATTTGTGTCGAAGCGGGAGCTAATGTGCTCGTTGCGGGGACCTATCTCTTCAAAGAGAGCGAGATGAGCGAAGGAATTGAAAAACTGCGAGCATGTGGAGAAAATTAGATGATTCCGAGTCAACAAATCGTACCAGGAATGACCCTTTCATTAGAAGGAAAGCTCTTTAGAGTCGAATCGGTTGTGAAAGTCACTGTCGCCAAAGGACAGCCGTTCATCAAAACCTCTTTGCGCAATCTTGCAAACGACAAGATGGTAGAGAAGAATTTTAAAGTTGGGTTGGAAGTTTCCGATGTCCAGCTGGAAGAGCGGCAAATTGAGTTCCTCTACCTTGAAGGGAAAAACTACCTCTTTTTGGATATTGGAAATCTTGATCAGGTTCTCGTTCCACCCGATGTGATCGGCGATAATGTGAATTTTCTTAAAGAGGGGACTCCTCTAGAAGCAACGTTCTATGGAGAGACAATCTTTTCTGTGGAGCTTCCGCAATTTTTGGAGCTTATGGTTTCTAAAACGGGAGATCCCACCGAAAAAGGAGCTCATTCAAATTCTACGAAAGAGGCCGTTTTGGAAACGGGAGCTCGTTTGGAAGTGCCTCCCTTTATTGAAGCGGGTGATGTGATCAAAGTCGATACGCGCACCCAAGAATATATTCAACGAGTTTAACCAGGTGAAATAGTGGATCTAAAACAAATAGAAAGACTCATGGCAGCAATGGGACGCACTTCGATGAAAAGAGTGTCGCTAAAACAAGAGGGATTTGAAATCGAGCTGGAACGGGAGTGCGCCTCAGATGTCGTGATTGCCCATCCCCGCCCTGTTGCTCCAATCCTCCCTAAGGACATCCCCCAACAAAACCATCAAGAGGTGAAACAAGAAGCGCCTCCTTCGGGAGACTTTGTTAAATCTCCGATGGTTGGAACTTTTTACTCCTCACCTTCACCTGAGGATCCACCATTTATAAAAGTGGGAGATGTTGTGGATGAAGGGAGTGTTCTGTGTATTATTGAAGCCATGAAAGTAATGAATGAGGTTAAATCGGGTATCAAAGGGAAAATCGTCGAGGTGCTTGTCCAAAACGGTGATCCAGTTGAATTTGGTTCACACATGTTCCGGATTGAGTCATGAAGAAAGTTTTAATTGCCAATAGAGGGGAAATCGCTGTCAGGGTCATCAGGGCTTGTCACGATTTAGGACTCGATACAGTTGCCGTCTATTCTCAAGCCGATGCTGAGGCGCTTCATGTTCTTTTTGCAGATGAAGCTGTCTGTATCGGGGAGGCACACGCTTCAAAATCCTATCTGAAGGCCGCAAATATCCTTTCCGCTTGTGAAATTACCGGAGCTGATGCGATCCATCCGGGATATGGATTTTTTAGTGAGAATGCAAATTTCGCCTCCATCTGCGAGAGTTGTGGATTGAATTTTATCGGACCTTCCCCTGAATCTATCTCCCTTCTTGGTGACAAGGCGCAGGCTAAAGCCATTGCAAAAAGTGCCAAATGCCCGGTCATTCCTGGTTCTGATGGCATTGTACGCGATAGTGAAGAGGCAATGAAAGAGGCTAAAAAAATTGGATTTCCGATCTTCATTAAGGCAGTAGCTGGTGGTGGTGGAAAAGGGATTCGGATTGCTCATAATATGGAAGAGTTTAGCCGATTATTTGCTGCTGCACGTACTGAGGCGGAGGTGAGCTTTAACAATCCCGATGTTTATCTCGAAAAGATGATTATGCGCCCTCGCCACATCGAGGTGCAGATTTTAGGGGATAAATTTGGCAACTATGTTCACCTTGGAGAGCGCGACTGCACCATCCAAAGGCGACGCCAGAAGTTGATTGAAGAGGCACCAAGCCCCAGTCTCACTCCTGAACTTAGGAAAAAAATGGGGCAGGCAGCTGTCAATATTGCAAAGGCCGCCAAATATTTTTCTGCAGGAACTGTTGAATTTCTTCTCGATTCAAAGCTCAATTTCTATTTTATGGAAATGAACACCCGTATTCAGGTGGAGCACACGGTTACTGAAGAGCTTACCGGAATCGATCTTGTCCAAGAACAGCTACGTATTGCCATGGGTCATGAGCTCAAGTGGAAGCAGAAAGATATCCAATTCAAGGGGCATGTGATCCAGTGTCGGATTAATGCTGAAAACCCAGCAAACAATTTCGCACCATCTCCTGGAAAGCTGGAGTACTACCTCCCACCAGGTGGCCCTCATGTACGCGTTGATAGTGCCTGTTATGCTGGATATAAGATTCCACCTTACTACGACTCGATGATCGCTAAATTGATTGTCAGAGGAAAAGATCGAAAAGAGGCGATAGCCTTGACAAAACGTGCACTTCGAGAATTTCTAATCGGAGGGGTACACTCAACGATCCCTTTTCATAAGTATATGATGGACAATCCTGACTTCCTCGAGTCTAAATATGACATCAAATATATCGATGACTTGATTGATTCAGGCTTCGAATTCGACTCTTAAGCTTTCTCGAGTGCGTGCTTGTGCCCTTGCCCGATTTTTATTTATATGGATGTTATGGATAAATGTTCAGGACTCGTCTTCTCTTCCAAGAGCGAATGTGTGAAATTTGCCGGTAGCCTTGTAGTGCTTCTCAATCTCATCGGCAATGAAGTCGGGGTCGTCGGTTAGAGTTAACATATCGAAATCGCTCTCATTTATGCATTTCTCCTTAAGAGGAAAAGCCTTGAGCCAGTCGATCATCCCTTGCCAGTACTCAGTTCCAACCAAAAAGATTGGGAATGGTCGAATCTTTTTTGTTTGAATCAGCGTCATCGCTTCAAACAGCTCATCTAGCGTTCCAAAGCCTCCCGGCAAAAAGACAAAGGCTTGTGCGTAGCGGATAAACATCACCTTGCGCACAAAAAAGTAGCGGAAGGAGAGGTGGTATTTGGGGTCGATGTAGGGACTTTCCTTCTCTTCATAGGGGAGGTTAATGCTGATACCGCATGAGGCTCCTTTTCCCTTTTGAGCTCCTTTATTTGCAGCTTCCATGATTCCAGGCCCTCCTCCTGTAATCACGCCAAAACCCTTATCGGCGATTTTTTCTGCCACCACCGTTGCCAAATCGTAGGAAGGGGAGTCAGAAGGGGTGCGTGCGGAACCGAAAATTGAAACGGAAGGGCCCAAATCGGTCATCGTTTCAAATCCATCTACGAATTCGGAAAGGATGCGGAAAATTTTCCACGAGTCGAGATGTGATTTTTTGTGTGAATCTTTCATCTTACTGGAGGAATAAATCACTTCAGGATAAAATTCAATTCCACAAACGAAATTTGGGTTAATAATGAATTTTTCTGCGTTTAAGGATGTCACCCGAATCGAGCAAACGTTATTTGGTCTTCCATTTCTTCTGGCAGGAGCGCTGCTGCCTTTTGCACAAATCGATGTAAGCTTTAGCTTTCGCTGCTTATGGATTTTTCCTGCATTTTTACTTGCTAGAGTTTCAGGCATGGCCTTTAACCAGCTAATCGACTCTCATATCGATAAAAAAAATCCGCGTACAGAAAATCGCGCCATTCCAAGTGGTAGAGTTGGCGCAAAACAGGTCCAAATTTTAGCCTGGGCTGCCCTTGCTCTTTTTCTCCTCGTCTGTTTACAGATCAACACAGTCTGCTTCTTGCTCGCCCCTTTCGCCGCATTTTTGCTGTTTATCTATTCCTACTTAAAGCGCGTGACCGCCTCTTGCCATTTTGTTTTGAGTGTCATCCATTTTTTAGGCCCCGTAATGGCCTCTGCTGCAATCGCGAACACCCTTCTTTTGCCGCCGATTCTCTTAGGAGCTGCTGCTGCCTGCTTGATTATTGGAATTGATGTCACCTATGCGGTTCAAGATGTTGAATTTGATAGATCAAATAACCTATTCAGCTTGCCCGCACGCTTAGGAGTTGAGAAGAGCCTAACTGTTGCCAGAGCCTCGCACATTTTCTCTCTTCTCTTGCTCTTCTGTGTCGGAGTTACAGCTCACCTTCCCATCTTTTATTACCTCTTGATCCCTTTGGCGGCTGCGATATTTTTTAAATTCCACAAAAAAGCAGAGGAAGAGGTAGTTGAGCCGCTTATTTTTTCCTGCACCGTCATGATCTCTTTGTCGGTCTTTGCATTTATTTTAGCGAGTATTGTATGGGACGTTATGTAGTTGGTATAAGCGGCGCATCAGGGATTGTTTTAGCTCTTCACACGTTGCGTGCTCTGACCGAGCTTGGCCATCATGTAGAGCTGACCATCAGCCAATACGCCTTGTATACTGCTTCTTTAGAACTTGGAAAGGAGTATGGAACTGCACAGAAGCTACTCTCTCATATAGAAAAAACAGAGCAGGTCACACTGCATTCTAATCAAGATGTTGGGTGCGCGATTGCTAGTGGCTCTTTTGTGACAGACGGAATGATTATTATTCCTTGTAGCGTTACCACACTCGCTGCCGTGTCAGTTGGTTTGGGAGATAATGCATTGCGTAGAGCAGCCGATGTGACGCTCAAAGAGAAGCGCCCCTTGATTATCGTTCCCAGAGAAACCCCTTTTAGTGAAATTCATCTTGAAAATATGCTGAAGTTAAGTCGAATCGGAGCGACCATCATCCCACCCATTCCCGCTTGGTATACGCAGCCAAAAAGTCTTGAAGATGTTGAAAAATTCATTGTAGGCAAGGTGCTTGATGCTCTGAAAATCGAACATCAACTCTATCCAAGGTGGAAATCTTAGTCTAGAGCAGGAGGCTCTTGCTGGGCAGCCAGAGCATCTTGGCGTCCATTAATCACTTCGTGCAAGTTTTCGACCGCAATAAAAGCTTGCGGATCTTCGCGGTGAACGATCTCTTTAAGCTCTGCTAGTTGCAGACGCTCGACGACAATGTAGAGAATTTCGCGTGCATCACCAGAAAAACCACCACGACCATACATCACAGTTAGTCCCACGCCAAGCTCTTCCATAAGCACATCTGCAACATCTTGTGGCTTAGCTGAGATAATCATTACAGACTTTGTATCTTCGAATCCAACAATCACCATATCCATCACTTTTGTCGCAACCACATAGGTCATCAGTGAGATAAACGCCGTGTGCCAGTTTTGATAGACAACTCCTGCCAGTGCAAAGATAAAGATATTGGCAAAGAGAATCACCTGCCCAACCGTAAATCCTTTCTTACGGTTGATGATAATCCCCATAATCTCGGTACCATCTGTTGACCCCCCGTGACGGATAATCAACCCGATCCCGCAGCCAATAATAAAGCCTCCAAGGACGATTACTTCTAAAGTATCTCCATGAAATTCAAGAGGTTCAATATTAAGCCATCGAGGCACCCAATAAAAGAGCGAAAGTCCAATAAAGAGGAGAACTACAGCAGTGAGCATCTGTATGACAAAATGGCGTCCAATCTGTTTGTAGGCCAGAACGACAAAGGGTAAGTTGAAGATGATCATGAAATAGGGGAGGAATTGATCACCGAAAAGGAAGGCAGCCATCATCGACATCCCGACAACCCCTCCATCGATCAATTGATTGGGGATTAGCACAACCTCGACACCTGCAGCTGCAAGCCCTGCACCTAGGATAAACCAAAAAAGGGTTTTGAAATAATATTTTCCGAATCGGAACGAGGAATGTGTCGTTTTGGACATGTTGTGCGGATCCTTAGGGGATTCGCGGGAGACGAGACTCGAACTCGCAACTTCCGCCGTGACAGGGCGGTGCTCTAACCAATTGAACTACTCCCGCAGAGCAAAAAAAAATGGTGGGCGCAACAGGATTTGAACCTATGACCGCCTGTGTGTAAGACAGGAGCTCTACCAGCTGAGCTATACGCCCGAAAAAGGAGCTACCATACTGGATAACTCAAATTAGAACAAGACTTTTGTGAAGAAATCTTCGAAATTTTCTTGTCTCTCTCGAAGTTCCTTCCGGTCGGTCAACTCATGGATATGGATCGGTACTGCCGTCAGATAACCTTCTCTAAGAAGGGCGATGTCGCAGTCCGCATCTTCGGTTAATTCTTCGGGCTTCCCTCCTAGCCAGTAGCTCGGGCCGTGCTCGGTTTCGATGTGGAGGTGGGGATTCTCGGTCCACCGTCCTCTTCCTTGGCGCGTGAGTCGAAATCCTTTTACTTTATCCTTGGCTGCATGGGGGACATTGACATTCAAAAAACTCCCTTTGGGAAGGGGGTGTTCCATCAAGTAGTGGGTGAGCGGGACTACATACTTTTCGGCGACGTGGAAATTAGGTGCTTTCCCATCTTCGCAGGAAAAAGCCATTCCTGGGATATCACGTAAAATGCCTTCAATCACAGCCCCAACAGTTCCAGAATGCAAGAGGTTCCGCCCGGCATTGGAGCCGGCATTAATGCCGGAAATAATAAAATCAGGGGGAGTATCAAGCAGGACACGCACGCCCATTTTAATACAGTCGGCAGGTGTCCCATCAACAGACCAGGCAGGGGTATCTCCCGGCCAATCGCTCTCTTGAATAAGCATCGGGCGGTCCCAGGTGATGCTAACACCTGTTCCAGAGCGCTCTGTCGAGGGGGCGATTACAAACAGGTCTGCAAAATCTGCCTCGTGAAGTGCTTTCCAAAGCATTTTAATGCCAGGTGCTAGGATTCCATCATCGTTTGTAAGAATAATGCGTGGGCGACTCATAATAATTGACCTTTAAAAGATGTAATCTCCGGCGATTTCTCGTTTATTGTGCCCATCCAAAACATGAAAAGTTCGAATTTTATTGAGCAAGATAGGTGAGAGACCTCCGATAGGGATATAAATAATTTTTTTCCCAAAACGGGTTGCAAAGCTTCTTATTTTACTCCTCGGAGGTTTTTCTGCCACGTAAACAATGATCGGTTTGACGGCATAGTCGATGGCGGCGAGGAGAAGCACTTCTGCTTTGCTATAGCTTCCTCGATAATCGGGGTCGCTCCAGACGTCCATGAGTCTTCGAGGGGGATTTGTCATCAAAAAACCACCATATTCACAGCGGCTGATTCCTGGACCGACAACATTGGTACTTGTGGATGTGGCATAAAAGGCCATATCGGATTCTTGATTGTGCTCTCCGATCCAGGTCGTTGTCCAAGGAAACTCTTCGCGATCGAGATCTTCATTGAAAATAACGACGACAGAACTTGCGGCTCCGGGCGGCCGTCCATTCACCTTTACATAGAGTTTGTGTTCATAAAAGTGGCGTATCGTCTCGCGCGTGTCGATACCATCTTCCAAGCTCGATGAGAAAGGGAGGGTGCGTCCTCCTTCTTCGCTGAGTAAAACCTGCCCTTTTTTCTTCAGAAATTCGCCAAAATTTTCGATGATGACATCTTCTGGGGGGTAGGAACAGATGCTAAAAGGGGCGGGAGGGCGAAATTGGACGGCGGTTTTATCTTTTGCTCTTCTTTGAAAGTTCAGCCCTTTTTCTCGCTTTTGTTTGAGATGAAATTCGAGGCGTTTCGCGCTTTTCCACACATCTTCGACAGAAAGGTCGAGCTCAGGGAGATTATCGATGTTTTTGCGGTAGGGGTAAAGGGTTGCAAGATACCACGTCTCATAAGCGTAGTTGTGGTCGACGCACCCTTTTGCAGCTGTAAGGATTTTGTAGAGATCGGGCATCAACTGCCCGTGGAGGAGCGAGTAGTTGCGCACATATTTCATCGTATTGCGCAAGTAGTAGCCTGGAAAAGGGTTTCCCGTATTCTCCCGGTAGCGCACGGCCGCAGCTTTATAGAGTTGGTAGAGCAGTTTTTGTCGATCGAGCAGTCCGCCTTCCGGGTCTTGCCGCCATTGCTCATAAGCGCGGGTTATCCAGCCACTCTCAGCCATCACTTCACGGCTCGCATCTTCTGTAAGAGTAACAAGTTGCATCTCTTCTCGTTTTACGTGAGTCAACTCTGGAAACCGTTTCTGATCGATCCGTTTCAAGACAGAGTCGATATGAGACATGCCGCCGATATACAAAACACGATCATGATGTAAAAGGAGCTCTTTAAGGCGGCGCGCCATGTAAAGCTCTCTTTTTTCATCGCGAGGGTGTTTTTTGATTTTGACTTGTCTATACGCTTCATAGTAAGCAGAGAGTCCGATATGGGTTGTGGCATAAGGGTCAGGAAGGGGGTTGTGATGGAGCGGATAATCCTCGACATCGAGATCGATACAATAGGCCGGCAGCCCATTTTCAAGAGCAGAGCGCAAGCCTTCAAAAGCTCCATCACACGGCTCACACATAAAATAGAGTGCATCGGATTTAACAACGCTGATATCGGGTAAGCGCATAGCTGCGTGAATAAAATGCGTTTCAAGCGTCTCGGGAAGTTCGACTGCAACAGCATCGGGTTTAAACTCCTCAAAAGCGCGCCTGACAAACTGCGCCATCTCCATTGTGTAGTGGAGAATGGGCACTGACCGTATCATAGCGTATGGGTGATCGCCTCTTCACCCAATGTCATGACAATCGACTGGCGCAAGATCGCTTCCCAATCGGCCTTTCCATTCAGCGCTTCTAACCGTTTGGCTGCGTAGCGTGCAATGTTGATTCCATCTCGTACTGTGTACGACTCCTGGCTCATGTGCGCGCGCTGCAAAAATGCAACCACATAATTGAGAATATCTTCTTTCACGAAAGGAAGGTTCTCTTTCAAGATCCGCATCTCTTCATTGGCCTCTGGGAAATCAAGATAAATTTGTGGCTGGAGGCGGCTGTGGATATATTCTGGGACCTCAAAGGTTGAAGCGTCATCATTCATTGTGATGCAAATACGAAAATCGGGGTGGGCGGAGACTTTTAAACCCGCAACAATCGATTCGATATATCTGCGCGCGTCTAAAAGAGGGGCAAGCGAAGCCCACGACTTCTCGCTCATCCGATTCCCTTCATCGAGGATACAGACCCCGCCTCGAACCATCGCCGTGACAAGCGAAGAGGCAACATAGCGGATTCCTCCCTTATCATTAATTACAGGGGTGATCAGAAGGTCTTCAGGACGCGTATCCATCGTACATTGGTAAATAAATACAGGCTGATTTATTTTTTTGGCTGCGGCATATGCTAGCGTAGTTTTTCCCACACCAGGCTTTCCTATCAAACGGGGATTGAGCGGAATATCGTTTTGGTCGACAACAAGCCACGCGGCAAGCAGTTGATCGAGTACATCTTGCTGACCAACCCAATGGAAGGGGAACTCATCGGGAAAACCAAGTGCAATCTCGACCCCATCAATAGTAATACGACTTTCATGTTCGGACATCTTTTTTCCTATTATAGCGAGCTTTATCAGACCCATATAATAATCCCGCTTGCGCCACATTTGCGCGCGTATTTGGGAAGAGCTCCTCAAGCTCAGTGAGGAGATGGTCGACTTTTTTACGCATCGAATTTTGCCCGACAGGACACTGACATGTTACACGTGCAAAACCGTGCTCAGCAGAAAATCTACGGATATCGGCCTCAGAGAGTAAAATCAGAGGGCGGATGATCGTCGTTTCATAATCGATCATGCGAATTTTCGGCAGATTTCCAACAAATTCCCCCTTATGGAGGAGATTCATCAAAAGAGTTTGGGCATTGTCGTCGCGGTGGTGACCAAAAGCAACCGTATCAGCGCCCACACTTTTTGCCGCCTCAAAAATCAAGCGCCTACGCTCGCGAGAACAGCTGTAACAATTTAGCGTTTCGCGCTTTTGCGTCGACACACAGGTGAGCAAAGGAACCGAGAGTGTGTCACAAATGGCGCGTAAAAAATTTTCCTGTACACCAGCCCCGCAGGAGAATTCACCCCCGACGTGAATAGCATAGAGATCTAAATCAGGAAATCCCCGTCCTGAGATGGCCTTAAGCATATAGAGGAGTGTGAGGCTATCTTTTCCACCGCTCAGTGCGATTGCAAGTTTAGAAACCCCCTCGAGCATTTGATAGTCGTAAAGCGCCTTTCGGATCGCGCTTTCAAGATTTTTCCCCAATTTTTTCCATGGGGGCTGTGCAATTGGGAGTGAAATGTCTAACATAATTCAAGGAGTATACCAGTAAATAGAATTGGACAACATCAAGAACATGCGATAAAATGGCCTCTTTTTTTAAGTGCGGAGAAAAATGACAGAAAAAGTCGGTAGAAACGCTCCATGTCCGTGTGGCTCAGGCAAGAAATACAAAAATTGCTGTATGAAGAAAGAGCAGGAGAAGGCTACGGCCAAGTATACCCCATCGGGCAAGCGGAAAATTAAGGCTACAGTATTGTCATCCCAGGATAAGAGCCTAGGCGTGTTTGGCAGAGCGGCCACTGTTCAAGAAATTCCTACCCAAAGCGAAACCCTGGAAAAGTTAAAATTCCGCAAAACTCAAGAAGATTTTCAGAAAAAAGAAGCTCAAGAGCCGATCAAATTCGAACCCTCTGATGAGAAGCCTGAAGAACGTGTGCGTGATCTACCCGATCCCGACGGAGAGTTTAAATCGACATCAGAGGACTTTCGCACGAAAAAATAATTGTTCAGAAAATGTTAGCGATGGTATAACGAAGCACTCATTTTGCTGGAGTAGCTCAATTGGTAGAGCACCCGACTTGTAATCGGACGGTTGAGGGTTCAATTCCTTTCTCCAGCATTCTTTTTTGGGGGTGTCGCATAGTGGCCAATTGCATTGGACTGTAAATCCGACTCCGTATGGATACGCTGGTTCGAATCCAGCCGCCCCCAACCGTGTCTTGGATCATCTTTCCTTCATCGGCAAGAAGCCCGTACTACTCGTACTGCGCTTCTTGCCGATGAAGGAAATCTAAACCAAGCTCCGGCTGGTGGCAAGCGCCCAATCTGTTCGCAAAAACCAGCCCCTACCAGCATGTATCGATCTTGAGTGTTTTATGAAAATTCCCTACGAAGAGTGCGTGTTCGATCTAGATATAACCCCTTTTCAGGAGCTTTTCTCGCTGGCGTATGGACGTCTACGCAGAAAGTTTGATCGTAACTATGTCTCTCCACCTTCTGTCGCGCGCGGAATCTTTCGGCAATATCTGAAGAAAAAAATCGGGGCGTATTTAGGGCATCCCTACACCGTTGATCCCTATCTCTCATTTGCATATTCTCTGCTTGCAAATACAGCAGACCCTGTGGTTATAGACATTGGTGCCAATATTGGAACGACCGTACTTCCCCTTGCTAAGAGAGTGCCTGCGGCCAAAATTTTTGCTGTTGAACCACATCCTGAGAATCAATCCAAATTGATTCGGAATCAGAAATTAAACGGTCTTTCTAACATCATCAGTTTATCTACTGCTATTGGGGGATCAGATTGCGAATTTTTAGAGATGGTTCACCATTCGACAAACGAGGGTGGCCATCATGTGTTGGATCGTGGACCACATTCGGTCAAATCTGGATGCTTTGTGACATCGGTCAGCCTGAAAGATATTTTTAGTTTTTTTAATTTGACTCACTGCGACTTGTTAAAAGTAGACACTGAGGGGTTTGATTACCATGTTTTGCAAACTTTAGAGGATTTAGCCCATCCAAAAATTGTTAAGCATATCGTGGTGGAGTGCAATCCTGAAGGGTTGCATCGAGTTGGTAAATCTCCTAAAGATCTTATAGAATTTGGATTGCAGAGGGGATATGTATGTAAGTTGCTAGATGATCAAAAGATCATCACTTCAGAAAAAGACCTTCCGCACATTCCACAAGATCATGTGTTGGACTTTCTCCTTATCCCTAAAAATGAGGGAAACTTCAAATTAAGAACTGCACATGAAATTGCATATGATTGGGCGCGCCGTATGGAGATGAGCTCAAAGATTGTGATCGAAGCGGCTGAAAAAGGTATCAGTCTATCTGACGAAGAGGTTAAGCAAAAAATTCTTGAAATGGAGAATTCCGAGATCTCTCCGCCAACGTTCAGGCAGATGTCCGCCAAATTGGGCAAAAAGCAGCCAAAAGGGGAGAATAGAGCTATTCTTCAACAATCCCAAGAAGTATAATCACTTTATTTTAAATAATATGTCTCTTTGTCATGAAATGATAATTCTATTTCGCGATGGGTACCAAATCAATGGAACTGGAAATTAGCACATTCAGAAGTTGAAGCCAACTCCACCCTCGCCTAGGATGCGCGTGCTTCTGGAAGTGTCGTGGCTCCCTTCGATGTTGAAGAAGAGATTGCAGCGGTTATACGAGTAGATGGCTCTGGTACCACCAAGAAAGATGGCTAGATTGCGAGAACTTGGAATAGCAAAGCTTAAGGGCTGCTCTAAAAGCTCTCCGCTCACGTGGTTACCTCCTAATTGATACCTTCCCGCGACACCAAGGTAGGGTTCTACGCTTAAGCGGCAAGCATTTTCAGATGTTGTGAAGGGGGTGCTGAGCTCAAGACGTGTCGTTAACAAATCAACTTTACGGAAATTAGTAGAAAAATTGGATAACGACCCAGTCTCAGAAAAGTTATCAAAAATGAGTCCGGCATAGCGGAGGGAAAAGCTCATAACTGGGCAACACCAGAGTGAAGTGAAACGGTGAGCTATGCTCGCGTCGGAGGAGATGAATAGTCCTCCCGTATTAGCTCGCGCACTCTCCACTCCACCAGGAGCCAAATTATTCATTACGTACCGTTCATTATCCCAGTTGGTGTAACCAGCTGTTAGGGCCAAACCTAAGAATGTGTTCCAAAATGCTCTCTCGCATACCAATCCGCCCACATAGCTGATCGTATCAGCTTTTTGGGTGTGTTGATCTACCTCCGCTCTCCCAAATGAAACGCCACCAAACAGCCTGAGATTTCCTTCAAATTGACTGTTTTGATACCCAACCAATACGCCACCTTGCCAGTTATCGTAGCCGACCCTCCCTTTTTTATGGCTCCGTTCTCGATAGCTTCCGATCCCTTGAGCCCACACTCCGCTTTGACATGGAATGCATTTACAGGGGAAGGCTGTCCTGTAGCGGTAAATTCCATTCAAGATTGCATCGGACAGGTCGGCAACGACATCTGCCTGCATGGCAAGTCCCGTTGGATCGATCACACCAACCGTATCTCCTAGATGAATAAATGGCGCTTCAATTGCGAAACTATCGAAGCTAGCACCTGCAGAATCAAGGGTTAAGGCGAGATTTAGACCAGTTTCAACAGCAAGATCGAGAGCATTATCGCTAAATACGGCGCCTTGCAAATTTGAGCCCCTGAGTAGGATGAGGGTGGGATCGGTGCCTGTTTCAAAGCGAATGGCATCAGCAAGGTCGGTTTTGATTGTGCCAGAGTTGACGACTATGACCGTATTTCCACTGTCATTATAAATTCCGTAAGAATCAACGCCTTGAGTAAAGATTTTTCCACTATTTGTGATCCGTATATCATTACTATTTTGGTTAAAAATGCCATACGAGTCAGCTTCGGTGGTTGATAGGAGGCCGCTATTGAGAACAACGCTGTTATTGCTCGCAGCATTATTGTAAATAGCATGGCTGGTAGCCCCTGTGGTCGTGATTCTCCCCGTATTTATGATCTGGGCATTGGTGCTTATGTTGTTGTAAATGCCCCAGCCATTTCCACCTGTGGTCGTGATCCATCCACTATTTAGGATTTTAGTGTTGAGGCTGTTTTGAGTGATAATGCCCCAAGAATTTGTAGGGCCAATTGTTGAGATGATCCCACTATTTATAATCACGTCATTATTGCCGAGATTATTAAAAATTCCAAAACCGGCAGCGCCTGTTGTCGAGATGACCCCACTGTTGGTTATTACAACGTTGTCACCGTCACTCGTGAATATTCCTAATGCCAAAAAGCCAGTGGTCAAGATCTGATTGCGATTGGTAATGGTCGAATTTTGCCCTACGCTATTGAAAATGCCGTGAGCAAAATTTTCTGTCGTTGAGATCACGCCTTCATTGAGCATCAATTGGTTATCACCACTCATTGTGACTGCAATCGCACCGATTACAATCACGCCACCCTCTTCAACAAGCCCCTTATCACCATCATCTGTAAGGGTTTGAGCAGTTATTTCTATGCTCCCACTAGGCACTGTGAAATCTGCACCGAACATAGGGGCTAGAGTGCTCAGGAGGATATACGTGATATTTCTCGTAAACTGAGACATCCTATCTGTATCAGATATAAAAAATTTACTGTCAAGTTTACGAACCTTATCGTCCCCAATCCAATTGCGCTCTGACCAGAGACCCTGATTGCTACCTAAACTTGTTGTTATAGTGCCCTACCAAATCCAAATGGAGGATAGTATGGAGCTTTATGCAACTGTAGTTTACGTGGTTAGTTCAGAACTGCTGAAAATCCTTGGCGTACAAGACGACCCTCAA